>NZ_JAUYRO010000017.1 GCF_030696805.1 Methyloversatilis sp.
TTTTTTAATTGCAGAACCATATCCAGAAAAACAAGGATTGCGACTTGTTTAGCCATTCTACTATTGATGTTTATTTGTTTATTGAATTGCAGAACCATATCCAGAAAAACAAGGATTGCGACTTGTCTTCTTGGGCGGTTATATAATACATATTGCATTATTGCAGAACCATATCCAGAAAAACAAGGATTGCGACAGTCATATACTCCATATCTGAGGAAGAAGGGTAATGAATTGCAGAACCATATCCAGAAAAACAAGGATTGCGACTACTTTACTGAATTTCATATTTAATCACTCTCCATATTGCAGAACCATATCCAGAAAAACAAGGATTGCGACAAACCGCCCTATCAAGATAATCATAAACCGTTCCAAATTGCAGAACCATATCCAGAAAAACAAGGATTGCGACCAGAAAGAACCTCTTACAGCCATTACTGCTACAGACCATTCTGGATTGCAGAACCATATCCAGAAAAACAAGGATTGCGACCCATTTTTAACATTTTTAATCCAATTTCTTTTTCAGATAAATTGCAGAACCATATCCAGAAAAACAAGGATTGCGACCTTTACTATGTTTAAATTTAGCATAGCTTGGTTCTCATTGCAGAACCATATCCAGTAAAACAAGGACTAACACATCCCTAACATCCATATTCTCATATGGCCCAATTCTAAGATAACTTCAAACTTAAATTAAATTAAATTAAATTAAATTAAATTAAAGGGGTTGTAAAGTTTAGGGGTGTTGGAACTTTTGAAAAAAATATTTGAAAATTTATTTTCTGGATTTTAATGGAGTCTAATTCAAAATTAGCCTAGTTAAATATAAGTATTAGGTGAGAGTAGATATATTATCATGCAAAATCAAATAATACCCACTCTCAAGTTTAGTATTGACTCCATTCAACTTAAACTTTCCGATTTTTTCACAGGAAAACACGACTTTGAAACCATTTTAAAGGATCGGTTGAAACCCAATTATAACGCTCGAAATTTTAATCAAAAACTGTATTTGCATGAAAATAATCATTTCGAATACATGAAC
>NZ_JAUYRO010000073.1 GCF_030696805.1 Methyloversatilis sp.
CCTTGTCCGATTGAGAAATGGTTGGGATGGGCAGATGACGTGCTGGATGCCGTCCCGGCAACTTGCCCGCCGTGAGCGCCGTGGTTGCCTTCGGGATTGTTGGCCTTTTGAGCAATCGCCTGATTCAATGCTTGGGAAAACACCCCGTTGTCGGTGTTGGCCAGCGCTCCGCCATGCCCCTCATGACCGCCTTGAACCGAAGGTAAAGGAGTGTTGGCAGCCGGGAGAATGGATGGAATTTCTGCCATGACGGCGACTACTCGTTCATGATCAGGATGGCCTTCACTGGATCAATCGTAAGCGTCCGACCGCCACCGTCTTCCCTTCCCTGATCCAGCGCGTAATCATCGCCCGCACTTGGGCACCTCAATGTTGTGTCCATAAAGGAGATCATGGACACAAATCCCCGAACGGGACGCGCATACAAGCGCGGCCCCTACAAGCGTCATCCGGTCGCGTTCAAGCGCGCGGTGGTAGAAGCGTCTTTTGCGCCCGGCGCGTCGGTATCGCGTGTGGCTCGCGAGCACGACATCAACGCCAACCAGGTCTTTCTGTGGCGCAAGCTGTATCAGGACGGTCTGCTCGGGGACGATGAGCCTGCGCTGTTGCCGGTGCACATCGATGCGTCGGTCCGCGCCCGAGCAACGGCCCGCTCTGCAGCACCGGTCGAACCCATCCGCACGCCAGCACCCGGCGGCACGCTGACGATCGAGTTCGGCACGGTGCGGCTGCACATCGAAGGCCGGCCTGATGCCGACACGCTGGCGCAGGTGCTCGCGCAGCTGGCGGCACGATGCTGATTCCGTCCGGCACCCGCATCTGGCTGGCGGCGGGGGCCACCGACATGCGCCGCGGCTTCGACGGGCTGGCCGCTTTGGTGCAACAGCGTCTGGGGGCGGACCCGTTCAGCGGCCACCTGTTCATCTTCCGCGGCCGGCGCGGTGACCGGGTGAAGCTCTTGTGGTGGGACGGGGACGGCATGTGCCTCTTGGCCAAGCGACTGGAGCGCGGCCGTTTCGTGTGGCCGCAGGCCGCCGACGGTAGCGTTCATCTGAGTGCCGCCCAACTGTCGATGCTGCTCGAAGGGATCGACTGGCGCACCCCGCGCAGGACAGCCCCGGAACTGGCCGCCTGACGCCTGGCCTGGGTCGTTCGCAGGGCGAGCATGCCCCCTGTTCACGCGATACTTGATCGCGTAAACTCGCTTGCATGCTTGACGCGACACCCTTCACCAACCCGGAAGCCAGCGCTGACGAATTGTCGGCGCAAGTCGCCTCACTGCCCGACGACCCGACGCTGCTCAAGCACCTGCTCGATGCTCGCCTGGCCGAGATTGAACGGCTCAAACTGCTGGTGGCCAAGCTCAAGCACGCGCAGTTCGGTCGCCGCTCGGAGCGGCTGGGTGCGCTATCGGGCCAGCTTGATCTCGGGTTGAGTACGGCGCAGCAGGGCGGCGGCGAGACCCGTGGCGCATCAGCCGATCTCGCCACGCTCGCCGACGTCATCCCGATCGAATCTACTCCGCGACACCCGGGCCGCAACCGGCTCCCGGATCACCTGCCGCGCAGCCGCACGGAACATCTCCCGACCTGCAGCGGCTGCCCGCAGTGCGGCGGCACTCTGAAGCGCCTGGGCGAGGACGTGTCCGAAGAGCTGGAGTACGTCCCGGCCCGCTTCCGGGTGGTGCGCCACGTGCGCCCGAAATTCGCCTGCGGCCGGTGCGAGACCATCGTGCAGGCGCCGGCCCCCGGCCGCCCGATCATGGGCGGGTTGCCCGGCCCCGGGCTGCTCGCCCACGTGCTCACCGCCAAATACTGCGACCACCTGCCGCTGTACCGGCAAAGTGCGGTCTACGCGCGCGAGGGCGTGCGGCTGGAACGTTCCACCCTTGCCGACTGGGTGGCCGGCTCGGCGGATCTGCTCGACCCGCTGGTGCAGGCGCTGTCGCGCTACGTTAGAGCGGGCGAGAAGATCCACGCCGACGATACGCCCTTGCCGGTGCTTGCTCCGGGTCGCGGGCGCACGCGCACCGGGCGGCTGTGGGTGTATGTGCGCGACGACAGGCCGGCGGCCGGCACTGCAGCCCCTGCAGTGTGGTTTGCCTACTCGCCCGACCGGCGCGGTGCGCACCCGCAGCAGCACCTGCGCGACTTCAGCGGCATCGTGCAGGCGGACGCCTTCGCAGGCTTCGATGCGCTGTACGCCGGCGGGCGGATGCAGGAAGCGGGTTGCTGGGCGCATGTGCGACGCAAGTTCTTTGATCTCGTGCGCGCGCACGACTCGCCCATCGCCGAAGAGGCGCTGGTGCGTATCGGCGCCCTGTACGCGGTCGAAGCCGCGGTGCGCGGCGCGCCACCGCCGGTCAGGCGCGACGCACGCCAGATGCGCTCACGCCCGCTGCTCGATGACCTGCACGACTGGCTCACCACGCAGAGCCGACGCGTGCCGCGCAAGTCCGGCATCGGTGAGGCGATCCAGTACGCGCTCAACCACTGGCAGGCGCTGGTGCGCTACGCCGGCGACGGGCGCATCGAGATCGACAACAACGCGGCCGAACGCGCGCTGCGAGG
>NZ_JAUYRO010000087.1 GCF_030696805.1 Methyloversatilis sp.
ATTTTGTTGCCTGATAGCACGAGGATTCGTTGCCTGATAGCACGACACCTCTGTTGCCTGATAGCACGAGTCCATCCACAGACTCTCCCGAAGTTATCCCCGTGCCGTTTGCGGCACGGGCCGGAAGGTCAGCAGCGGCGAGGAAATCCCGGACGCGTGCTCGATGCCCAACAGGTAGCCCGGCAAGGCTTGCCGCGCCACCAGCGCCCGCAGGTCGGCGGCGAAGTCGTAGTAGCGCGCCACGCTGCCCGATTTGCGGTACAGGTGCTGGAAGTCGAATTGCCAGCCGCCCGGCTGCCGCCCGCCGTGCTTGCGCACCAGGCGGTACAGCCACCGCTCGATGCCGCCCGTGAGCCGGAAATACGCCGGGTCGTGGGTCAGCACCTGGGCGGCGTCGCGCACGCCGGCAAAGAACCAGTCCGGCAGGATCAGTTCGAGGCCCAGCGGCGTGCCGCTGGCATCGGCCAGTTCCTTCCACTCGTTGATCCAGGAAAACCGATGCAATCGCCGCCCGGTCGTCTCGCGGATGGACGTGGCCACCGTGGTCGATTGCAGCCGATCCAGCGCAGCCTTGAGGCGCTGGTAGTCGCGCAGCGACGTCCCGCGCCCGATGAAGCGCAGGATCTCGTAGGGCGTGGCCTGCATCAGCCGCGACGGGCGCAAATCCGCATCTCGCGCTTCCACGATCTGGCTGGCGGCCCAGATCAGGATGTCGGCATCCCAGATCGTGGCGATGCCGTGCTCCTGCGTGCCTTCCACGCGGATCGTCACGTTGCCCGCCCGGAAGTCGATGGGCTTGACCCGTTTGGACTTCGCCAGCGAGAAGAACGGAAAGGCCATCAAGTCCTGGCTGTCGCGTGGCGCCATGTCGCCCGGCAGCGCGCGAAACAGGTCGAGCTGTTCGCGCTCCTGCAAGGGTGTGGACATGGCGAAGGCCATCCACGCGCCGCCGATCAGCGCGCACGGCTGTCGGCCGAGTGGTGCTCGGCGTACTCGGGATCGGAAGTCGTCTCGAAACTGCGGTCGGCGGCCCAGGCATCGAGGTCGGCCACGGCGTACATGACCCGCCGGCCGAACTTGCGAAAGCGCGGGCCGCCGCCGATCACGCGCTGCTTTTCCAGCGTGCGCGGCGACAGGCGCAGGTACTCGGCGGCTTCGTCGTTGGTGAGATAGCGTTGGGGCTGCGCGGCAGCGGTCGAGACAGCGGCGGCAGGCCGCAAGGGAGCAGGACGCATGGTGTGAACCTCCATAGCTTTCAAAGCTCCGGCCACACAGCGCAACCGGATGGAGGCAGGCTCAGAAAACGCGGCCCACTTGCTCAGGGTCGTTTTGCGTCGCCTTCAAAACGACCCTTCTCAAGCGGCGCAAGCTGTGCTAGGCGGCGATAGCCGCCGCGCATCAGCGCATCGCCACGCCGCACCAAGCGGCGCACCTTGGAGCGCAAGCCGCCGTCGGCGTACCAGTCGGCCACGGCGTCGGCACCGAACAAGCCTTCGCCGACCTCACGCGAGGACGCGCCCGCCAGGGTCGCGTCGAGCGCCTGCAAGGTGTGCAGTTCCAGCAGCGCGGACGGTGTTGGCCTGGGCGTGGCGGCGAAGGTCACGCCGGGCACATGACCGCGCACAGGCGCGGCAGTGCCGCCGCGATGGGCATAGGCGACAGCCATGCCGTCTTCCAGGCCGGGGGCCAGCGCAAAGCGCAGGCAATGGCCTGGGCTGCGCGCGATCAGCGCCAGCCGTTTGCCGTCATGGAGCAGTTGCTTATGGCCAGGGATGCGCCAGAACGCGAAGATCGAGGCATCGGGTGGCGGATCTTCATCCGGGTAGAGCTGCACCATCGCAGCGTGGCCGGGCAGCCAGGCCGGATGCGCGTCGCGCGCATCCAGGGCCGGGTCTTCCAGCAGGCGCAAGCCCCAGCGTTGCGCCGCTTCCTGTGCCGCCTGCGACCGACGACGATGGCGCAGCCAGTCGAGCCGGTAGTCGGGGTGCCTGCGCAGGTACTCCCAGGCGAGCGCAAGGCTGTCCAGATGCAGCACGTACAGATACGCGGCAGTCGGATACCAAGGCTCGGCGGCGCGGTCGGCCATGACGCAACCTCCTGGGAACAGGAATCGCCGCCACGGCTGGGCTACGCGCTACATCGCCATCGTCAGAACGTCATGGGTAAAAATGGTGACTGGGGTTGTCAAGACCGATTGGCTCCGATGCGTTGCGGTTTCCGTCTCAATGCGGCGGTGGCAGCGCCCCGACCGTGGGACGCCGTATCGGCCAGCCTGCCGCAACCCAAGCCAGGCATCATGACTGTTTCGATCAGACTGGCCGGGGTATGCCGCAAGAATCCCGATTGAGACCTGCCCGGCATGACGCCAGACTGAAAAAGTCACAGTAGGCCGTATTCAGTCCGGGATCGCTCCGTCGCGCTCGGCCAGCCGGGTGTATTCCGACAGCGTGCGCGTGGGGCGGAAATAGAGGTCGCGTAGCACGGGCTGCTGGCGCGGCCCGACGATGCCGGCCAGGTCGGACAGCTTCACCGTCCCCAGCTCTGGCATCCCCAGCCCGAGGTCGATCAGGCCGTAGGCCGTATCGCCGTCCGCAGGATCGAGCGCGGCCAGCAGCCAGGTCACATGCGCGTCCGGCGTGAACAACCGCACCACGGGCACCGGGTCGATGGCCTCGCCAGCGGCGCGGGCCTTGCCGTGGGCCAGCAGGCGCGCGCGGTCGTCCTCGGTGATGAGTGCCGTCATGGCGCCACCCTCCGGCCGCACGAATCCGCCGAAGCGCAAAAGCGCAAAGCCGTACCTGCGGATTTGGGCATAAACACGATGGCGGTTCCGTGATTTCGCGCCTTTGTTGAAACCCGCAAATGCGGATTTCTGTAGAAGCGCAGAACAGTGAGCTTTTGATGAATGAGTTAAAGATAACGTGGTTTTAATTGTGCTGCGAATCGACGCTTCTGTCCATGCAGAAGCGATCCGTCCAGCCCGGCCGACCGGCCGGCGCCACCACCTTCGACGCCGAGCTGGCTCAA
>NZ_JAUYRO010000092.1 GCF_030696805.1 Methyloversatilis sp.
GGTTGGGCTGAGCGCAGCGATGCCCAACAACAACACGCCACACGCGCCTCACCGACACCCCACGCAATCGCCCACCGATCCGACCCGCATCCACCCGCAGGTTGGGCTGAGCGCAGCGATGCCCAACAACAACACGCCACACGCGCCTCACCGACACCCCACGCAAACCGCCCACCGATCCGACCCGCATCAACCCGTAGGTTGGGCTGAGCGCAGCGATGCCCAACAACAACGCGTCACACCCCGCCTCACCGACACCCCACGCAAACCGCCCACCGACCCGACCCGCATCAACCCGTAGGTTGGGCTGAGCGCAGCGATGCCCAACAACACACCCGGCCTCGCATCACTGCTGTGCCTGCACCTGGGCTTGCGCCCGCGCGAGCCATTCGCGCATCGTTGCGAGCAGTTCGCTGCGGCTGAACGAGCAAGTGTCCTGCGAAAACAACCGGGCGGATTCAAGCCGCATCAGCAGGCCGTCGAGCACTTCGCGCCACTTCGCCGGCAGGTTTGCGTCTTCGACGCCAAGGCGGCGCCAGGTGGCGATCAGGGCGTCCATGTCGATGCGCCCGGCTTCGAAATCGTCCAGCGAGCTGCCCAATCTTTCGTTCATCTGCACTCTCCGGCACGGCGGCAAAACTACCCCCTGCTTGCAAGACCCTGTGCGCTTGCGCTTACAATCGCGCCCTGTTTGCATTGCAACACGAGTGTAATGCGCAAACCGGGTCTGGACAGGCACGACGTATCTGATCGTTCCGGGAACTGATTCACCGCCCAGGCGGGAAAACGAAAGCAAGCATGAGCATCTACAGCATCGACGACCAGCAGCCCGACATCCATCCTTCCACATGGATCGCGTCCAACGCGACCGTGATCGGCGAGGTCGTGCTGAAGGCCGACAGCAGCGTGTGGTTCGGCGCCGTCATCCGGGCCGACAACGACCGCATCGTCGTGGGCGAACGCAGCAACGTGCAGGACGGAGCGGTGCTCCACATCGACGAGGGTGTGCCGCTGACCATCGGCGACGACGTCACGGTCGGTCACCATGCCATGTTGCACGGCTGCACCATCGGTGACGGGTCGCTGATCGGCATCAAGGCGGTGGTCATGAACCGCGCCGTCGTTGGCCGCAACTGCCTGATCGGCGCCAATGCGCTGATTCCGGAGGGCCGCGTCATTCCCGACCGCTCGCTCGTGGTCGGCTCACCCGGTCGCATCGTGCGCGAACTGAGCGACGATGAAGTGGCGGCGCTCATGTCCGGCTCTGCGCAGTACGTCGACAAGGCACGGCACTATCGGACCGGGCTGAAGGAAGTGCCGCGCGAATAGGCGCAGTCGACCCTGAATCACACTTCAGTTCTGCCAACTGGCGTCGATATTCCCTGAGAACGTCACTCGCGGAGATCGACATGGCCGAACGCACCACCTTCTATTTCACCGGCGCGCACGCCCTGCCCGCCATCATGGTCGCCTTCAACAGCGAAGCGGCCGGACTGGCCGTGCTGGCCTACCTCGCACTGATCGGCGCCGCGCTGCTGTCAGCCATGGGCGACGAACGTCAGCAACCCGGAAACTGCGAAAACCTCGGCGAGCCGATCCGCGTCGATACCGAAGAAGACCGGCCGGTACGTCGCAAGCGCTGACAGACGCCTGCAGCGCGCTGGTTATACTCCCGCACTGATCACATTGCGGGAGTCCTCCATGAAACATTCGTTCTGGCTGCTGCTTGCCGCCACGCTTTCGGTCGCCCAGGCCGCCGACCACACCGCCGTCCAGCGCGCCGGCATCGTGGTTGACCTGAATGCCGAAGCCTCCCGCCTCGCCCCCAATGACCTCGCCCGCGCCCAGGCCTACATCGAAATGGGTGACGCCACGCCGAGCGCGCTGGCGAAGAAGGTCAATGCGGTCATGCAGTCGGCCATCGCCACGACCAAGCCTTACCCGAGTGTGAAGGTGCGCAGCGGCAATACTTCGACCTACCCGGTCTATGGCAAGAACGGCCGCAGCATCGAAAGCTGGCGCATGCGTTCGGAGCTGCTGCTTGAATCGAAGGATCAGGCCGCCATTTCCGAACTGCTGGGCAAGCTGCAGACCCAGCTTGCGGTCGGTCAGCTGACGCTGGAACCGAGTGAAGAAGCTTCGCGGCAGGCCGAGAACGACGCCATCGCCGACGGCATCGCCGCCTTCAACGCGCGCGCGAAGATCGTCGCGGAGTCGCTCGGCAAGTCGTGGCGCATCCTCCACATGAACGTCAATCACACGGGCGGCATGCCGCCGCCGCGTCCGATGCTGATGCGCAGCAAGGCGGGCATTGCCGAAGCGATGGCCGACATGCCGGTCGAAGCCGGAGAGTCGCGTGTGGCGGTGTCGATCAGCGGACAGATCGAGATTGAGCGCCGGTAGTCGCAGGCCCGCTGCCCTCGCGCCGGCCCTTTTGCTGTCGCTGGCGCTGGCCGCGTGCGGCAGCCTGCCGGAGCGGGCTGCGCGGCCGCCGGCAGGCACGCCGGCCGAACAACCCGCTGCAAGACCGACGCCGGCGGGCCGGATACAGCTCGCCGACGACGCACATGCCCAGGACGCGGTGATCTACGCGCTCGGCCTGATCGGCAACCACTACCAGTTCGGCGGCCGCAACCCGGACAGCGGGCTGGACTGCAGCGGCATGGTGAGCTGGATCTACGAACAGGTGGCCGGCGTGCGCCTGCCGCACAACGCGGCCCAGATCGCGAAGATCGCTCGGCCGATTGACCGCAGGGCATTGGCACCCGGCGATCTGGTGTTCTTCAACACCAACGGCACGCCGCATTCGCACATGGGCATCTACGCCGGCGAGGGGCGCTTCATCCACGCACCGAGCACGCGCGGCAAGTATGTACGGACGGACAGGCTGGACAGCGGCTGGTTCGCCGCGCGCATCAGCGGCCTGCGCACGCTCAGGCGCGAAGGGTGATGACGGTCAGGGTCTGTCGTTCGGAATCTGCACGAATACCTCGCCCGGCTTGATCAACCCGAGTTCGGCGCGCGCCCGCTCTTCGACTGCGTCGAAGCCGGTTTTCAGATCCTTCACGTCGGCGTCCAGCGCGGCATTGCGCGCTTCCAGCCGGGTGTTGAGGTCGCGCTGGGCGTCCAGCGCGCGGCCCGCTTCCCAGGCCTGCAGCCATCCGCCCTTGCCGAGCCAGAGCGGATACTGCAGCCCCGCAATCAGCGCCACCAGCAACAAGGCAGGCCAATGGCGCGTCATCGTTACTTGCGCAGGTTGTAGAACGCGGAAGCGCCGGGGTACCACGCCGTGTCACCGAGATCTTCCTCGATGCGCAGCAGCTGGTTGTACTTGGCGATGCGGTCCGAGCGGCTCAGCGAACCGGTCTTGATCTGCATCGCGTTCAGCCCGACCGCGATGTCGGCGATCGTGCTGTCTTCGGTTTCGCCCGAACGATGCGAAATCACCGCGGTGTAGCTTGCGCGCTTGGCCATTTCGACCGCCGCGAAGGTTTCGGTGAGCGTGCCGATCTGGTTGATCTTGATCAGGATGGAATTGGCGATGCCGCGTGAAATGCCTTCCTTCAGGATCTTGGTGTTGGTGACGAACAGGTCGTCGCCGACGATCTGCACGCGGCTGCCCAGACGTTCGGTCAGCAGCTTCCAGCCGTCCCAGTCGTTTTCCGCCATGCCGTCTTCGATGCTGACGATGGGGTACTTGTCGGCCAGCGTCGCGAGGTAATCGACCAGCTGGGCCGACTCCATCGTCAGGCCGGCGCCTTCGAGGTGGTATTTGCCGTTCTTGTAGAACTCGGACGCCGCGCAATCGAGCGCCAGCACGATGTCGGTGCCCGGCTCGTAGCCGGCCGCGCTGACCGCGTCGAGAATCATGTTCAGCGCCTCTTCGGCGCTGCCGACGTTGGGCGCGAAACCACCCTCGTCACCGACCGTGGTCGGGAAACCCTTCTTGTCGGTCAGCTTCTTCAGCGCATGGAAGATTTCAGCGCCGGCGCGCAGTGCCTCGCGGAAGCTCGATGCGCCGACCGGCATGATCATGCATTCCTGGAAATCGAGGCTGTTGTTGGCGTGCGCCCCACCGTTGATGACGTTCATCATCGGCACCGGCATCGCCATGCTGCCGGAGCCGCCGAAGTAGCGGTACAGCGGCAGACCGGCTTCTTCGGCTGCCGCCTTGGCCACCGCCATCGATACCGCCAGCATGGCATTGGCGCCGAGCCGGCCCTTGTTTTCGGTGCCGTCGAGTTCGATCAGCGTACGGTCGATGAAGGCCTGTTCTTCGGCGTCCAGACCGATGATGGCTTCGGAAATTTCAGTATTGACGTTCTCGACCGCGGCCAGCACGCCCTTGCCGAGATAGCGGTCCTTGTCGCCGTCGCGCAGCTCGATCGCTTCGCGCGAACCGGTGGACGCGCCGGACGGCACGGCGGCGCGGCCCATGATGCCGGACTCCAGCAGCACGTCCGCTTCAACGGTGGGATTGCCGCGCGAATCTAGAATTTCGCGCGCGACGACATCGACAATTGCACTCATGGTCGCTGGGTTCCTGGGTAAGAAGACAGATTATGAATAATCGGCGCGCACTCAGGCGAGCGCGGATTCGAGAAAGCCGTGGCGCTTCGTGACCGCGTCGAGGTCGCGCAGCTGCTCGAGCAGCGCGGCCATCATCGGCAATGGCCAGGCGTTCGGGCCATCGGACATGGCCTTGGCCGGATCAGGATGGCTTTCCATGAACAGTCCGGCGATGCCGACCGCCACGGCGGCGCGCGCCAGCACCGGCACGAATTCGCGCTGACCGCCGGATGATGCACCCTGCCCGCCCGGCAGCTGCACCGAGTGGGTGGCGTCGAACACGACCGGGCATGCGGTTTCCCGCATGATGGCCAGTGAACGCATGTCGGACACCAGATTGTTGTAGCCGAAGGACGCGCCGCGCTCGCACACCATGATGGTGTCGGCGCCGCCGTTGGCTTCCTTCGCCTTGGCGACGACATGCTTCATGTCGCCCGGCGCGAGGAACTGGCCCTTTTTGATGTTCACCGGCTTGCCGGTAGCGGCGCAGGCGTGGATGAAGTCCGTCTGGCGGCACAGGAAGGCCGGCGTCTGCAGTACATCGACGTACTGCGCGACGATCGGCGCCTCTTCGGCGGTATGCACGTCGGTCAGCACCGGCACACCCAGTTCGCGCTTCACGTCAGCCAGGATTTCCAGCCCCTTCTGCATGCCCGGGCCACGAAAGCTGGTACCCGAGCTGCGGTTGGCCTTGTCGAACGACGACTTGTAGATGAAGGGAATGCCCAGACGCGCAGTAATTTCCTTCAGCTGGCCGGCGGTATCGAACGCCATGTCGCGCGATTCGATCACGCACGGGCCGGCTATCAGGAAGAAGGGCTTGTCGAGACCGACATCGAATCCGCACAGTTTCATGAAGTCACCTTGCGCGCTGAGCGCTTCACCATGCCACGCGCGTCCTGACGGGCGAGCGCGGCACGGGCGAAGGCGGAAAACAGCGGATGTCCGGCGCGCGGCGTGGACGTGAATTCCGGGTGGAACTGGCAGGCCACGAACCACGGGTGGTCCGGCAGCTCGATCATTTCGCACAGCGGATCGACCGTGTCGAGCGAACGGCCGGACACGCGCAGACCGACCTTTTCAAGCTGTGCCAGATACTGGTTGTTCACTTCGTAGCGGTGGCGATGCCGCTCGATGATCTGTTCAACACCGTAGATTTCGCGCGCCAGGCTGTCTGCTGCGAGATGACAGGTCTGGCCACCAAGACGCATCGTGCCGCCGATGTCCGACGACTCGTCGCGCCGCTCCAGCTTGCCTTCGGCGCTCATCCACTCGGTGATCAGGCCGATCACCGGATGCGGCGTATCGCGCTCGAATTCGGTGCTGTGCGCGCCCGCCAGGCCGGCCACATTGCGGGCGTATTCGACCACCGCCAGTTGCATGCCCAGACAGATGCCCAGATAGGGCACGCCGTTTTCACGCGCATAGCGGATGGCGCCGATCTTGCCTTCGACGCCGCGCCGGCCGAAGCCGCCGGGCACCAGGATGGCGTCCATCGGATCGAGCAGTGCGCGCCCTCCATCGGTCGAGCGCTCGACGGCTTCCGAATCGATGTAGTGGATGTTGATGCGCGAGCGTGTCTGGATGCCTGCGTGGATGAGCGCCTCGGACAGCGACTTGTAGGATTCGGTCAGGTCGACGTACTTGCCGACGAAGGCGATGTCGACATCGCGTTCCGGGTTTTCCAGTGCGTCGATCATGCGCTTCCAGGTGCTCAGGTCGGCCGCGCGCGCCAGGATGTTCAGCTTGTGGCAGACGATTTCGTCCAGCATCTGGTCATGCAGCATGGCCGGAATCTTGTAGATGCTGTCGGCGTCGACCACCGAGATGACGGCTTCGGGCAGCACGTTGGTAAACAGCGCGATCTTGCGGCGCTCTTCATCCGGCACCACGCGGTCGGAGCGGCACAGCAGCACGTCGGGCTGGATGCCGATCTCGCGCAATTCCTTGACCGAGTGCTGGGTCGGCTTGGTTTTCAGCTCGCCGGCCGTCGCGATGTAGGGCACCAGCGTCAGATGGATGAAGCAGGTGTTGCCACGGCCTTCTTCGATGCCCATCTGGCGGATGGCTTCAAGGAATGGCAGCGATTCGATGTCGCCGACCGTGCCGCCGACCTCGATGATGGCGACGTCCGCACCTTCGGCGCCGCGCTTGATGTAGAGCTTTATTTCGTCGGTGATGTGCGGGATGACCTGCACGGTCTTGCCCAGATACTCGCCGCGGCGTTCCTTCTTGATCACCGCCTCGTAGATCTGGCCGGTGGTGAAGTTGTTGCGCTTGCCCATGCGGGCGTGCGTAAAGCGTTCGTAGTGACCCAGATCGAGATCGGTTTCAGCCCCGTCGTCGGTGACGAACACCTCGCCGTGCTGAAACGGGCTCATCGTGCCCGGATCGACGTTGATGTAGGGGTCAAGCTTCAGATGGGTGACACGGATTGACCGCGATTCGAGAATCGCGCCCAGTGACGCGGCTGCGATGCCCTTGCCTAGCGAGGACACCACACCGCCGGTGACGAACACATACTTTGTCATTTATTGCACTGCAGCGGGAAATTCCTAGTTTACCGGAAAAGTCCCGCAGCTTGAAGCCGACCGGCAGGCAAATACGGCCCCGACCGACCTGCCGGGCCGCCCCGCCGATGCGTCAGGGCACGGCGTTTCAGTCTGCTTCGTCAATCCAGGCCAGCTGGATCGCTTCGAGGATCTTTTCGCCGCAGCGCTTCGGGTCGTCATCGAAGCCGGGCAGATCGAGCACCCACTGCATCAGGTCGGTAAAGCGGACGTTGCGCGGATCGACTTCGGGGTGCGTATCGGTCAGCGCAATCGCGATGTCCAGTGTATCGGTCCATTTCATGGTGCTTACCTCTTTCCTTCACTGACCATATTGATCGTATAGCGGGGAATGTCGATCACCAGCGCCTCGCCGGCCACCCCGGCCTGACAGGACAGGCGCGAATTCGGCTCCAGCCCCCAGGCCTTGTCGAGCAGATCTTCTTCGAGGTCTTCGGCCGGGTCGAGACTGCGGAAACCTTCGCGCACCACGACGTGACAGGTCGTGCAGGCGCACGACTTTTCGCACGCGTGTTCGATTTCGATGCCGTTGGCCAGCAGTGCATCACAGATGGTGGTGCCGGGTTCGGCGTCGAACACCGCTCCGTCCGGGCACAGCTCGACATGGGGCAATACGACGATCTGGGTCATTGCACGGTGTTCCGTCAATCAGAGTGATTCGATGCTGCGCCCGGACAGCGCACGCTGGATGCCACGGTTCATGCGGCGGGCGGCGAACTCGTCGGTGGCCCGACCGAGCACTTCGACCGCAGCGCGCAGGGCCGCCGTATCGTCGCCCTCGAGGACCTCGACCAGCGCGCGGACGGCCGTATCGACCGCAGCCCGTTCGGCGCCGTCGAGCAGATCGCCGTCGGCAGCCAGCGCCGTCTGCGTGGCGTCGATCAGGCGCGTGGCGTCCACCTTCTGTTCGGCCAGCGCGCGCGCCGCGATGTCGTCCTGCACATGATCGAAGCCGTCGCGCAGCATGCGCGCCACCTCATCGTCACCCAGACCATAACTGGGTTTGACCTCGATGCGCGCTTCAATGCCAGTGCCCAGTTCGCGCGCAGACACGGCGAGCAGGCCATCGGCGTCCACCTGGAACGACACGCGGATGCGTGCTGCGCCGGCCACCATCGGCGGAATGCCCCGCAACTCGAAGCGGGCCAGCGAGCGGCAGTCGGTAACGCGTTCGCGCTCGCCCTGCAGTACATGGACGGCCATCGCCGTCTGGCCGTCGCGGTAGGTGGTGAATTCCTGCGCGCGCGCGGTCGGTATCGTCGAATTGCGCGGAATGATCTTCTCGACCAGGCCGCCCATTGTTTCCAGACCGAGCGACAGCGGAATGACGTCGAGCAGCAGCCAGTCTTCGCCGGCCGCACGGTTGCCCGCCAGCACATTGGCCTGGATGGCGGCGCCAATGGCCACAACCTTGTCCGGATCGAGATTGGTCAGCGGCACCTGGCCGAAAAACTCACCGACGGCGCGCTGCACCTGAGGCATGCGCGTCGCGCCGCCCACCATGACCACGCCCTTGACGTCCTCGACCGACAAGCCGGCGTCGCGCAGCGCCTTGCGCGTCGGCACCAGCGTCTTGTCGACCAGCGTCTTCGTCATGGCAGCGAACGCTTCGCGCGTGAGGCGCACATCGATTTCGTCGCCCGACGACAGTTTGAGTCCGACATGCACGTCGTCGGCGCCGCTGAGCGCTTCCTTTGCGCGCCGGGCTTCCATATAAAGCGAACGCATGTCTTCGAGACTCGGCGGCCCGATGCGCGACGCTTCGATGAGCCAGCAATAGACGCGGTGGTCGAAATCATCGCCGCCGAGTGCGGCGTCGCCGCTGGTGGCCAGCACCTCGAATACGCCGCGCGACAGCTTAAGGATGGAAATATCGAAAGTACCGCCCCCCAGGTCGTACACCGCGTAGATACCTTCGGACGCGTTGTCCAGGCCATAGGCGATCGCGGCGGCAGTCGGTTCGTTCAGCAGGCGCAGCACGTCGAGGCCGGCCAGCCGCGCAGCGTCCTTCGTGGCCTGGCGTTGCGCATCGTCGAAATACGCCGGTACGGTGATCACTGCGCCGGTCAGCGGCCCGCCGAGGCTGGCTTCTGCCCGCTCGCGCAGCACGCGCAGGATGTCGGCCGACACTTCGACCGGGCTTTTCGCACCCTGTGCGGTACGCAACCGCACCATGCCGGGCGCGTCCTCGAATACATAGGGCATCGACTCGACGTGCGCCACATCGGCAACGCCACGTCCCATGAAGCGCTTGACCGAGGCGATGGTGTTGCGCGGGTCCTGCGCCTGTGCGGCGCGCGCGGCGTGGCCGACCACGGCCGTTCCGTCCGCCAGATAGCGCACCACGGACGGCAACAGCGCACGGCCGTGCTCGTCGTTCAGCACCAGCGGTACGCCATTGCGCACGCTGGCCACCAGTGAATTGGTCGTTCCGAGATCAATGCCAGCAGCCAGCCTGTGCTGGTGCGGCGCGGTGGATTCGCCGGGTTCGGCGATCTGCAGCAGGGCCATCAGTTGTCCAGTGTTTCGTGTGCTTCGGCAATGTCTTCCGCCAGTCGGGCGATGAACATCATGCGGCGCACCGTCGCGGCGGCGCCGACGGTGTCGTGTTCTGCATCCAGCTGCCGGACCAGCAGCTCTTCCGCGTCGCGCCGGGCGTGCCGCAGCATGCGCGCCAGTTCGTCGAGCGCACCGGCATCGCGGGCGTCGCGCGCCTCGTCGAGGGCTTCGCGCCATTCCATCTGCTGCATCAGGAAATCGGCCGGCATCGCGGTGTTGTTTTCCGCCGCCACGTCCACGCCATCCAGTTCGAGCAGATAGCGCGCACGGGTCAGCGGCGTGCGCAGCAGCCGGTAGGCTTCGTTGATGCGTGTCGACCACTGCATCGACAGCCGCCGCTCGGCTTCCGGGCTGCTGGCATGGCGGTCGGGGTGCACCGACGACTGCAGCTCGTGGTAACGCGATTCGAGCGAGCGATCGTCGATGACGAAGCGGCGCGGCAACGCGAACAGCTCGAAGTGGTCGCGACTGAACAGTTCGGCGTCCGGCAGGCCGGGTGCGGGAGCGTCAGGATTCATCGTTCGAGCTTGTCCGTGGCGATCGCCCGCTCAGACATTGAAGCTTTCGCCGCAACCGCACTCGTCCTTGACGTTGGGGTTGTTGAACTTGAACCCTTCGTTCAGGCCTTCGCGCACGAAATCGAGCTCTGTGCCTTCGAGATAGGCCAGACTTTTCGGGTCGATAAGCACCTTCACGCCATAACTTTCGAAAATCAGATCCTCAGGCGTGGTGTCATCGGCGAATTCGAGCTTGTACGCCATGCCGGAACAGCCGCTGGTGCGCACGCCCAGGCGCAGGCCGACGCCGCGGCCGCGCTTGGCGATGTAGTTGCTCACGTGTGTGGCGGCTTTTTCGGTCAGTGTCACGCCCATGTCGTTCTCCCCATGTCGCTTCCCATGTCGCTCTCCTTACGCCGCTTCAGCCGGCGCGGCTGCACCGCCATGCTTCTTGCGGTAGTCGTCGATCGCCGCCTTGATCGCGTCTTCTGCGAGGATGGAGCAGTGAATCTTGACCGGCGGCAGGGCCAGTTCTTCGGCGATAGCGGTGTTCTTGATGGTCATCGCCTCGTCGAGCGTCTTGCCCTTGACCCATTCGGTCACCAGCGAGCTCGATGCGATGGCCGAGCCGCAGCCGTAGGTCTTGAATTTCGCGTCTTCGATGATGCCGTCCGCACCCACCTTGATCTGCAGCTTCATCACGTCGCCACAGGCCGGCGCACCGACCATGCCGGTGCCGACGTCCTCGTCGTCCTTGCCGAACGCGCCGACATTGCGCGGGTTTTCGTAGTGATCCAGCAGTTTTTCGCTATAGGCCATAACAGTTCTCCTTCAGTCGCCGTGCACGCGCAATCAGTGGTGGGCCCACTGGACGCTATTCAAATCAACACCTTCCTGCACCATTTCCCACAGTGGCGACAACTCGCGCAACTTGCCGATCTTGCGGTGCAGCAGGTCTATCGTGAAATCGATTTCCTCTTCGGTCGTGAAGCGGCCGATCGAGAAGCGGATCGAGCTGTGCGCCAGTTCGTCTTCGCGGCCCAGCGCGCGCAGTACGTAGGACGGCTCGAGACTGGCCGACGTACAGGCCGAGCCGGACGACACGGCGACGTCCTTGATCGCCATGATCAGCGACTCGCCTTCGACATAGGCAAAACTGATGTTCAGGTTGTGCGGCACGCGCGCTTCGAGATCGCCATTGACGAAGGTCGCCTCGATGTCCGACAGGCCCTTCAGCAGGCGGTCGCGCAGCATGCGCACGCGCTCGTTCTCGGCGCCCATCTCTTCGCGCGCGATGCGGAAGGCTTCGCCCATGCCGACGATCTGGTGCGTCGCCAACGTGCCCGAGCGCATGCCGCGTTCGTGACCGCCGCCGTGCATCTGCGCTTCGAGGCGGATGCGCGGCTTGCGCCGCACGTATAGCGCGCCGATGCCCTTGGGGCCGTAGGTCTTGTGCGCGCAGAACGACATCAGGTCGACCTTCAGCTTGTCGAGATCGATGACCACCTTGCCGGTCGCCTGCGCTGCATCGACGTGGAAGATGATGCCCTTGTCGCGGCAGATTTCACCCAATTCGGCGATCGGCTGGATGACACCGATCTCGTTGTTCACGAACATGATGGATACCAGCACGGTGTCCGGGCGCAGCGCCGCCTTGAACGCATCCATGTCAATCAGGCCATTGGGCAGCGGATCGAGATAGGTCGCTTCGAAGCCCTCGCGTTCCAGTTCGCGGAAGGTATCGAGCACCGCCTTGTGTTCGGTGCGCAGCGTGATGATGTGCTTGCCCTTGCCGGAATAGAAATGCGCCGCGCCCTTGATGGCGAGGTAGTTCGATTCGGTGGCACCCGAAGTCCAGACAATTTCCTTCGGGTCGGCATTCACCAGACGGGCGACCTGATCGCGCGCTTCTTCCACGGCCGCTTCGGTTTCCCAGCCATAGGCGTGGCTGCGCGAAGCCGGATTACCGAAGTGCTCGGTCAGGTAAGGAATCATCTTGGCCGCGACGCGCGGGTCGACCGGCGTCGTCGCCGAGTAGTCGAGATAGATCGGAAATTTCAGCATTCAGGTTGCTCCTTCGGGTTCTTCATTACGCTTCAGCCATCGCCCGCAGACCGCGGAGTTGATCCGCCACCTGCGCGAGCGCGCTGCAAAAATCATCGACATCCTGCATCTTCGTCATCGCGCCGGTGCTCACGCGCACCGCACCACGGGCCTGTTCGGGCGGCACGCCCATTGCGGTCAGCGTGCGCGACGGCTCGGGTGATGCGCTCGAGCAGGCCGAACCACTGGCCACTGCGAAGCCTGCGCGGTCGAGCTTGCCGACCAGCGTTTCGCCGTCGATGTGATCGAGCGCGAAGTAGCAGGTGTTCGGCAGACGCAGCGCCTGCGCTCCGAATACCGTGCCGCCGAGCGCCAGCACGCAGCGTTCGAGGCGTTCGCGCTGTGCGTCGAGCTGTTCGCGTCGTGCAGTCGACTGCGTCATCGCCAACTCGCAGGCACGGCCGAAACCGACGATCGCCGCGATGTTTTCGGTGCCGGAACGCAGGCCGTGTTCGTGACCGCCACCGGCGATGAGTGGCTCGATATCGACCCGCTTGTCCAGAATCAGCGCGCCCGCACCCTGCGGGCCACCGATCTTGTGCGCTGACAGTGTCATCGCCGACACGCCCAGCGCACGGAAATCGACGGCGATCTTGCCCAGCGCCTGCACCGCATCGGTATGCAGCCAGCCGCCGGCGCGGCGCACCTGCGCTGCCAGCGTCGAAACGTCCTGCAGCACGCCTGTTTCATTATTGGCGAGCATGACCGATACCAACGCCGCCTGGCCATCGAAGCCGTCGACCTGCACCCTGCCCTGCGCATCGACCGGCAGTTCCTGCAGCGTCCAGCCGCGGCGCACCAGCTGGCGTGCCGGCTCGCGCACACAGGGGTGCTCGATCGCCGAAATCGCGATCACGCCTGGCTTGAGCCGCGCCGCGGCACCCTTTATGAACAGATTGTTCGCTTCCGAGCCACCGCTGGTAAACACCACCTCGGTCGGATGCGCATTCACGGCGGCCGCTACCTGAGCCCGTGCCTCATCGATCGCCCGGCGCGCAGCGCGGCCGTATTCGTGCCGGCTCGACGCGTTGCCGAAGCGCGCGCCCAGCCAGGGCAGCATCGCTTCGCGGACTGCGTCGGCGAGCGGCGTGCTGGCGTTGTGATCGAGATAGACCGGTGCAAACATGATCAGAGCTGCACCCGCACCATTTCGGACACACCCGGGCGCACCGCGTGATCGTGCACCACAACGCGATGGGTCGTCTTGTCGCGCTGCTGCACCATCAGATCGTGCAGATTCACCGAATCGAGGTAGTCGTACATGCGCCGGCTCAGGCTCGACCACAGGTCGTGCGTCATGCAGCGATGTTCGTCCAGACAGTTTTCCTTGCCGCCGCATTGCGTGGCGTCCAGCGGTTCGTCGACCGCGGTGATGATCTGGGCGACCGTAATTTTGCGCGCGTCACGCGCCAGGCAGTAGCCACCGCCCGGCCCGCGTACGCTGGCCACCAGTTCCTGGCGACGCAGCTTGCCGAACAGCTGTTCGAGATAGGACAGGCTGATGCGCTGGCGCTCGGCCACGCCGGCCAGCGTCACCGGGCCATTGTCCTGGCGAAGTGCCAGATCCAGCATCGCGGTGACGGCGAAGCGGCCTTTGGTCGTCAATCTCATGAAGCGATCTCCTCGATGGAGTGACTCGGGGAAGGCACGATTGGGCTCACGATTGAACACACAATCCAATTCCCGATCAATTCAGTCGACTTTATAATTCCCGACAAGTTCAGTCAACAATTAGGCCTGATCTTGTCCAGATCGACGTGCGAGTGATCCGCCATTTCCTCGCGCGCCTCGTCGTCGAGCTTGACGCCTGCCCGTTCCAGCTTTTCCATCAGGCAGGCGATCCGCCGGTCGTTCTCCAGTGCGTGATCGACCAGCGCAGTGAGCGCCTTGGCCATCGGGTCTTCCATGTCGCGGGTGACACCGTAGGCGGTGAAGCCGGCTTGTTCCGCGCGCCGCTTCTTCTCGTCATCGGCACCCGGCTCGCTGGCTTCGATGATGCGCGCCGGATTGCCCACCGCGGTCGCTCCGGCCGGAACGGGCTTCACGACGACTGCGCAGGAACCGATCTTGGCGCCGTCACCGACCTCAAACCCGCCCAGCACCTGGGCGCCGGCGCCGATCACGACGCCGCGACCGAGTGTGGGGTGACGCTTGGCGCCGCGATACAAAGAGGTGCCGCCCAGCGTCACGCCTTGATAGATCGTGCAATCGTCACCGATGACCGCGGTTTCACCCACCACCACACCCATGCCGTGATCGATGAACACGCGCCGGCCGATCGACGCACCCGGGTGAATTTCGATGCCGGTCAGCACGCGGGCGATGTGCGATATGAAGCGCCCCAGCCAGTGCAGGCCTGCGCCCCAGCAGGCGTGCGCCATGCGGTGCAGGATCAGCGCATGGATGCCCGGGTAGCAGGTGAGGACTTCGAATGACGAACGTGCGGCGGGGTCGCGTGCGAGCACGCTGGCAATGTCTTCGCGCAGATGGTGGAACATCCTTTTTCCCTATGAAACGCAGGTGGCGTTCGCGGTCAGTTGAAACCCGACGATTTTAGTCGGTTTTTGTGCACCTGCGTCAGGGTCCGTCCATCGTCCGACGTGGCCACATGCGGAACCACTGCCGTAGATGCAACAGCGCCGACTGCAACCGACCTATCCGTTCGACCCCGGGCGCTTCTTCGGAATGCCGCCGATTGCTTTCAGCGCGCCCATCAGCAAATGAAGTTCTTCCGCCTCGACCTGAGTGCGACCGAACAGACGGCGCAGACGCGGCATCGCGCGGCCCGGATTGACCCGGTCGAGAAAGCCTGCGTCGAGCATCAGCTGTTCGAGCAGCGCGTACAGGCTTTCCAGCCCCTCGTGGCTGGCCAGCACCGGCGCTTCGCTGACGGCAGCCGGTGTGGCGGCAACGGCCACGCGCAATTCGTGGCACATGATCTGGGCCGCCGCCGCCACATTCAGCGAACGGTAGGTGTCGCTGGTCGAAATGGTGACCGGCAGCGAGCACATCGCCACTTCTTCATTGGTGAGCCCTGAACTTTCAGTACCGAACACCAGTGCCACCTCGGCGTCGCCGGCGGCCAGCAGCGTCGCAAGTTCAGTCGCTGCCGACCTGACGTCGCGCACCGGCAGCGCCATTTCACGCCGGCGCGCAGTCAGCGCCGCCTGCGCAACGGTGCCGGCCAGCGCGGCTTCGATCGTATCGACCACCACTGCGCGGTCCAGCACATCGGTCGCGCCGGAACTCATCGCGACCGCTTCGTCGTGTGGAAAGTGCTTCGGATTGACCAGATAGAGCCGCGACAGGCCCATCACCTTCATCGCCCGCGCGCAGGCGCCGATATTGCCGGGATGGGTGGTATGCGACATGACCACGCGCACCCGGTCAAGGGCGGCGTGACGATCGGAAGGGGGAACAAGGGTATCCATCGGGAGTGGGGTCAGAGGTGAATTCCGGTGCGGGCCTCGAATTAAATCGCAACAGCCCCTAAAATGCTCGGCTTTCCCGCCGACTTGCGGACCGCACGGTCCGCGCACAGACACCTCCCATGCATCCGACGCTCACCACCGCCGTCAAGGCCGCCCGCCGCGCAGGCCAGATCATCACCCGCGCCAGCCAGGATGTAGACCTGCTGAAAGTCAGCAGCAAGCGCCAGAACGACTTCGTCACCGAAGTCGACCGCGCGGCCGAAGATGCCATCATCGGCATCCTGCGCGAAGCCTATCCGGACCACGCCATCCTGGCCGAAGAGAGCGGCGCGTCCGGAGAGTCGGAGTACCGCTGGATCATCGATCCGCTCGACGGCACGACCAACTTCATCCACGGCATGCCCCAGTACGCGGTGTCGATCGCGCTCGAGCACCGGGGCCTGATGCAGTCGGCCGTCGTGTTTGACCCGGTGCGCAATGAGCTGTTCACTGCCAGCCGCGGCCGCGGCGCGTTCCTGAACGACCGCCGCATCCGCGTATCGCGCCGCGCCAAGCTGGGCGAAGCACTGATCGGCACCGGCTTTCCGTACCGCGTGTGGGATCACGTCGATGCCTATCTGGGCATGTTCAAGGACCTGATGGAAAAAACCTCCGGCCTGCGCCGCCCGGGCGCTGCCGCGCTCGACCTGGCCTATGTTGCCTGCGGCCGGTTCGACGGCTTCTTCGAAATCGGCCTGTCGCCGTGGGACATCGCTGGAGGTGCCCTGCTGGTGACCGAAGCCGGCGGTCTGGTCGGCAATCTGACCGGTGAAACCGGCTATCTGGACAGCGGCAATCTGGTCGCCTCCACGCCGCGCATCTTCCCGGCCCTGCTGGCCGCGATCGAGCCGCACCTGACGGACGCACTGCGCAGCTGACCGCGGGCCGCCCGTGGCGGCAGCGGTCGCGAACGAGTATTCTTACCAGATCCCGATCGATCAGCGCCAGGTACGACCATGACAAGCACTGCCATGCTGTCCAGCAAATTCCAGATTTCCATCCCCAAGGCCGTGCGCGAGGCGCAGCAATGGGAAGCCGGGCAGGAATTTGTGTTCATTCCGAAAGGCAAGGGCGTGCTGTTGATGCCGGTACCCGATGCGACTCAGCTGGCCGGCATCGCGCGGGGCGCGTCCAGCGAGGACACGCGCGACCGCGAGGACCGCTATTGATGTCGGCCGCCGCGTGCGTGGTCGATACCTCGGCGTGGATCGAGTGGCTCATCGGCAGCGACCTCGGCGAAATCATCGGCAAGGAACTACCGGAGCGCCCGCAGTGCATCGTCCCCACCATCGTGCAGCTTGAACTGTCGAAATGGCTGATGCGCGAAGTCGGCGACGACAAGGCCGACCAGGTCATCGCCTACACGCAGAAATGCGTCGTCGCACCGCTCGACACGCGCATCGCCCTGCTCGCGGCGGACCTGCATCGCGCGCATCGGCTCGCCACGGCCGATGCCATCGTGTATGCCACGGCGCGCGAATACAAGGCTGACCTGATCACGTGCGACCGGCACTTCGACGGGCTGCCGGGCGTGCGGCTTTTTCCAAAAGCGGGCTGAACGTCAAAAATGAATTCATCGAACGGCCTGCCCCAGATTGATCCGTCGCACACACCGATGATGCAGCAGTATCTCGGCTTCAAGCGGCAGCACCCCGATCTGCTGGTGTTCTACCGGATGGGGGATTTCTACGAGCTGTTCTTCGAGGACGCGATCCGCGCCGCGCGGCTGCTCGACATCACGCAGACCCATCGCGGCCAGTCGGCCGGCCAGCCGATTCCGATGGCGGGCGTGCCCTTTCACGCGCTCGAGCAGTACCTGGCGCGGCTGGTGAAGATGGGCGAGTCGGTGGTCATCGTCGAACAGATCGGCGACCCTGCGACGTCCAAGGGACCGGTCGAGCGCGCGATTGCGCGCATCGTCACGCCGGGCACGCTGACCGACGCCAGCCTGCTCGACGAGCGCGCCGATTCGCTGCTGATGGCGCTGCATGTCGAGCGCGCCCGGGCCGGTGTGGCATGGCTCAATCTGGCCAGCGGCGAACTGAAACTGACCGAAGTCGCCGCCAATGTGCTGCCATCGCTGCTCGACCGGCTGCGCCCGGCCGAACTGCTGGTGGCCGACAGCGGCACGGCACCGGACGGCAGTTGGGCCGTCACGTCGCGCAGCGCCTGGCAGTTCGACGCGGGCGAAGCCACGCGCCTGCTCTGCGAACACTTCGGCAGTCGCGATCTGGCCGCCTTCGACGTGGTCGAGGTGCCGATCGCGCTGGCCGCCTGTGGTGCGCTGTTCAGCTACGCGCAGGCGACACAGCAGCGCGCGCTGGCACACGTGACGACACTCGCCGTCGAACACGATTCGGCCTGGCTGCGCATGGACGCCGCCACCCGCCGCAATCTCGAACTGACCGAAACGCTGCGCGGCGAAACCTCCCCCACGCTGCTGTCGCTGCTCGACAGCTGCGCCACCTCGATGGGGTCGCGCTGGCTGCGCCGCTGCCTGCACCACCCGCTGCGCGAACGCGCGCAGGCCGAGGCGCGGCACCAGGCGGTCGATGCACTGCGAACCGACACAACCGCCGATTCGTTGCACGACGCGCTGCGCGGGCTGGCCGACATCGAGCGCATCGGCGCGCGCATCGCGCTGCGCACCGCGCGGCCGCGCGATCTGTCCAGCCTGCGCGACAGTCTGGCGCGCCTGGACGACATCGCCGCCGCCGTGCCGCTGGATGGCGGCCTGCTCGATGACGCGCGCGCCACGCTGGCGCAGCCACTTGACGCCGCCGCCCTGCTCGCCCGCGCCATCATGGACGAGCCGGCATCGCAACTGCGCGACGGCCGCGTCATGCGCGCCGGCTTCGACACCGAACTGGACGAGCTGCGCGGCCTGCAGGACAACTGCGGCGAATTCCTGCTCGCACTGGAAGCACGCGAGCGCAGCCGCACCGGCATCGCCAACCTCAAGGTCGAATACAACCGCGTACACGGCTTCTATATAGAGGTGACGAACGCCCATGTCGAACGCATCCCGGACGACTACCGGCGCCGGCAGACGCTGAAGAACGCCGAGCGCTACATCACGCCGGAGCTGAAAACCTTCGAGGACCGCGCACTGTCGGCCGCCGAACGCGCCACCTCGCGCGAAAAGCACCTGTACGAACAACTGCTGGACGCACTCGCCCCGGATCTGCCGGCACTCGGCGACATCGCCCGTGCGCTGGCGCTGCTCGACGGACTGCTCGCCTTCGCGCGCGCGGCGCAGCGCCACGACTATTGCCGGCCGCAGTTCGTCGACGAACCCGAAATCACGATCGTGCGCGGGCGCCACCCGGTGGTCGAACAACAGGTCGACAGCTTCATCGCCAACGACACGGCCATGCATGACGCGCGGCGCATGCTGCTGATCACCGGCCCGAACATGGGCGGCAAGTCGACCTATATGCGCCAGGTCGCACTGATCGCGCTGATGGCACACTGCGGCTGCCCGGTGCCGGCGCAGTCGGCGCGACTCGGCCCGCTCGATGCGATCCACACCCGCATCGGGGCATCCGACGACCTGGCCTCCGGCCGTTCGACCTTCATGGTCGAAATGACCGAAGCGGCCGGCATCCTGCATGGCGCGACCGAGCGCAGCCTGGTGCTGATGGACGAAATCGGCCGCGGCACCTCGACTTTCGACGGCGTCGCACTCGCCCAGTCCATCGCCCGCCATCTGCTGACGCGCAACCGCAGCTGGACGCTGTTCGCCACCCACTACTTCGAACTGACGCAGCTCGCGCAGAGCCATCCGAGCTGCGCCAACATGCACCTGGACGCGGTCGAGCACGGCAAGCGCATCGTGTTCCTGCATGCCATCGAAGAGGGTCCGGCGTCGCAGTCATATGGCATTGAAGTGGCGGCGCTCGCCGGGGTGCCCGGCACGGTGATCCGCGACGCGCGCCGCGCACTGCAGCAGCTCGAAGCCAGCCGCATCAGCGCCGGCCCGCAGGCCGACCTGTTCGCCCCTGCTGCCCCACCGCCGGAACCGGCCACTCACGCCGCGGTCGATGCGCTGGCCGCGCTCGACCCCGACAGCCTGAGCCCGCGCGAAGCACTCGATGCACTCTATGCGCTGAAGAAGCTGGTACAGGAGAGTTGAGATCGTCTGGTGCGGAAGTTCCCCGCATCCGCAGCACCACCTGACCACCAAGGAAACGAACACAACATGACTTACGCAATCATCTGGATCATCACCGCGCTGCTGCTCGGCCTCTGGACCTTGCTCACCTGGACGGCAGACGCCGTGCTCACGTGGCCGGGCTGGAGCGCCGACACGTTGGCGACCTGGCCGGGCTGGGTGGTGAGCCTGCAGCCGCCGGTGTGGCTGGCGCCCTGGCTGCCCGAAGTCTGGCTGGAGTCGGCGCGCCAAACCCTGCTCGACTGGGGGCCGACAATACAGGCGTCGCTGCAGCAGATTCCCGACCTGACCGGCTGGCTGAGCGCCATCGTGTGGGCAATCTGGCTGGTCGGTGCCGTCGGCTTCCTGCTGATGGGGCTCGCCGCCAGCGCGATCGCGCGCATGCTGCTGCCGCGCAAACCCGAGCCGGCAGGCTGACCTTCGGAACCGCTCAGGCGCGGTCCATTCTTGCAGCGACCGCTTCCGGATTCCACGATGACATGAAGCGAAGCACCTCTGCGCCTTCGACCGGCCGGCTGACCAGAAAGCCCTGCATCAGCGCGCAGCCTCGGCTGCGCAGCAGCCGGGCTTCGTCGACGTTCTCGACCCCCTCCGCGACGGCCGTCATCTTGAGGGCGCGCGACATGGCGAGAATGGTGTCGACCAGCACCTGCGCCTCGCTGTCGCTGGCCAGATCACGCACGAAACTTCGATCGATCTTGAGCGTGTCGAACGGGAAGCGGCGGATATAGCTGAGCGCCGAGTATCCGGTGCCGAAATCGTCCAGCGCGATCAGAAAGCCTTCGCTGCGCAGGATGTTGAGCGTGGCGACGGCCTCTTCCGTATTGTCCATCAGCACCGATTCGGTGATTTCGAGCTCGACACGATGCGGTTCCAGTCCCGCGGTCGCCGTGCGTACCTGATCGATGAAATGACTCAGCCCGAGCTGCACAGCCGACACATTGATCGAGACGCGCAGCCCGGACGGCCAGCCTGCGGCCTGCCGGCAGGCTTCGGTCAGCACCCACTCACCGATGACCGGCATCAGGCCGCACGCCTCGGCGATCGGAATGAATTCAGCGGGTGACACGTCGCCCCGTTCCGGGTGATGCCAGCGCAGCAGCGCTTCGAAGCCACTGACGACCCAGGTGTCGAGAGACACCTGGGGTTGAAACACAAGCCGCATTTCGCCGCGCTGCACGGCGCCCTGCAGCGCGCTCTGGATGTCGCTGCGGCGCTGCGCCAGCTCGGCCATCGAGCCGTCGAAGAAACAATATCGGCTGCCACCGCCGTGCTTGGCCGCATACAGCGCAAGGTCCGCACGCTTGAGCAGTACATCGACATCGGTGCCATCGTGCGGCGCAAGCGCCACACCGATGCTGGTGCGCACGGTCAGGCGCTGTTCGTGGATATCACAGGGGGTCTTGAGCCCTTCGAGCAGCCGGTCAAGCTGCATGCGCACGGTGTCGGCACCGGCGACGCCGCGCAGCAGGATCGCAAATTCATCGCCACCGAGCCGGGCCACCGTGTCCGAGCGTCGGGTGTAAAACAGCAGCCGCTGCGCAAACGCCTGCAGGAACAGGTCGCCCGATGCATGACCCAGCGTGTCGTTCACATCCTTGAACCCGTCCAGATCGAGGCAGATCACGGCTAACGGCTGCATCGCTGTCGGGTGCGACGCGAGGTGAGCGGCCAGTTCGTCGTGGAACTGGTTGCGGTTGACCAGGCCGGTCAGGGCGTCGTTGTGCGCCAGCCACGCAAGACGTCGGTTGATCGTCTGATTCTCGGTCACGTCCGCGGCCACGCCGCGCCAACCTGTCAGCTGGCCATGATCATCGAGCAGCGGGCGCGCACTGAGCGACCAGCACCGGTAACCCGATGCATTGCTGAGCGGGAGCAGCAGGTCCCGAAACGGCGCGCCGCGCGCAAAGGTGCGATAGACGACACGCCAGGCCGCACGCATATCGTTCGACACGCTTGCCATCGGTTTCAGGGTGATGGCTGCATGCGTGCTTCGCAGATCGTCAGCCAGCGTGGATAACGCTGTTTCAAGCCGTGGCGACACATGAACGAAGCGCCAGTTGGCATCAAGTTCCCACAACAGGTCGCTGGCATGATTTTCGAAGTCGCGGAGCAACAGTCCGATCACCTCGTTCTGACGATCTGCACGCGCCTCGGCAGTCAAGCGTGCGCCAAGTGTGCGGGCTGCCGCCCACGAGCTGAAGATGACCATGACGCAGTAGATGAGGAGCATCAGCGCGAGGCCACCTGCGTGGCTGTGGTTCTCGACCGCCACTGCGATCGCCGCCCCCGCACCGAGAATGAGCACGTATGCAGTCGCTGCGAATGGAACGCTCGACAGCGCAAAGGCGCCGGCGCCGAGCATGCCGCAGGTCACCATGGCCACGAACAGACGCAGATTCGGATCGGGTACGCCATACAGCGCAATCGGCATCATGGCCCAGGCCAGCGAAAGCGCGCTGGCCTGGGCCACGACATGTCGTATCGCCCGCCTGGACGCGCTCTGCCGTGCCGGGCGAGACTGTGACTTGAGCCAGCCGTGAAGGCCGAACGCAGCGATGGCCGAAATCACCGCCGCCCAGGTCACGAGGAATACGTGCGACGCCGCTGACCAGGTTGCCATGCAGACGATGGCGGCGTTGATCACGTTGATCACCATCGCCATCGGCGTGTAGCGCAGGAGCGCCTCGATCTGGCGCGCCCTGAAGCGGGCGGCGGTCGCTTCGTCGACGTCGTAGGCGCGGAAGAACTCGCGCGCGGCGCGCATCACACGCGGCATGCCCATGAATCGGCAGAGCCTGCCCGGCAGGGGCGTGACGCGATCTGTCTGCCGCGACACGACTGCGCCAGGCAGGTTCGGCCTTTGCTGGAAATCAGACACGAGGAGCGGGTATCGACAGCCGGGCGGCGTGCCGACCGGACACCGTCGGCGACCTGCAACTGTCGTGTACCTTGCCCACGACAGAACGGCTTGCCCGGACGCCCGGGCGGTGGCACTTGAAGTCCGAAATCTTCATGCATGATCGAAAGGACAGTGGATTCAAGTGCTTCGGCACGCGAGGTGCGAACTTGAGCGCTGGACCGTCAAGCAATGTAACGCGCTCCACACGACCGTATCGATCGGCGGGCTACGTCGTCACCGCAGGCGGACGCGGGTGCAGCGGCATCACGTGCACCAGGGCTGAATCGAGACGCACGGCCAGCCGGTCGCCGTTGGCGATGCGCTGGCGTTGCGGCCCGGCCAGCGTGATGCGCAGACTGATCTGCGGATTGCGCTCCAGCGTGAGCGATGCGAGCGTGATTTCGCCCAGATGGCGGGCGTCGCTCACCCGCGCGTCCAGTGTCTGACCGCTGCCATCGGCGCCGAGCAGGATGCCGTCACCCGGCACGACCCAGTTCACCGGCTGGCCCGGCTTGATCTTTCCCTTGTCGCGCACTTCGAGCAGCATGGCTTCGCCCTCCCCCTCGCCACCAGACTCGGTCACCCACTTCAGCAAGCCCCAGCCGGCGCGACCCGACGGCCCCACCCAGACGCCCTGGAAACGGTTGTGCATGCCCACCAGATCAGCCACACGCGCATTGCGCGGCGCCCGGTGGATGTGCTCGGGCGGCCCCTCCTGCAGTACCGCGCCGGCATCCATCACCACCAGACGGTCGGCCAGCAGGCGCGCCTCGTTCAGGTCATGGGTCACCAGCAGGATCGGGATGTCGAGGTCGCTGCGCAACTGGGCCAGCAAGCGGTACAGCCCCTGCCGGCTCATCTGGTCGACCGCTGAAAACGGTTCGTCGAGCAGCAGCAGCTTCGGTTCGCGGGCCAGCGCACGCGCCACCGCCACACGCTGCTGCTGGCCACCCGACAGCGTGCCCGGCCGCCGCTGTTGCTGCTCGCCGGACAGGCGTACATGGTCCAGCCAGCGCCGGGCCTGAGCGTCGCGCTCGGCCGCCGGCAGATGCAGCATGGCCAGTGCGACGTTGTCGGCTGCGCTCAGATGCGGCATCAATGCGTAGTTCTGGAACACCAGTCCGACATGCCGACGCTGTGGCGGCAGGAAGACGCCCTGATCACTGTCGCACCACAGCTGCCCGCCGACCTCGATGAGGCCGCGCTGCGGGCGCATCAGCCCGGCCAGTACGCGCAGCATCGACGTCTTGCCAGCGCCCGATGGTCCGACCAGTGCGAGCAGTTCGCCGGCCGCGCACTCGAAGCGGCCGCGCAGCGGCATCGGTTCGCTCTGATCGATATCGACGCGCAAGGCGCGCCGGGCATCGCCCCCGCCGCTCATCGTCTGGCCACCAGTCTGGCCGACGCGAAGAACGACGCCGCCACCGCCCCGAGCGACAACAGCAGCAGCAGCAACGCCATGCGGTCGGCACCGGCGAGGTCAAACGACTGTACGCGGTCATAGATGGAAATGGCCACCGTCTTGGTTTCGCCCGGAATGCTGCCGCCCATCATCAGCACCACGCCGAATTCGCCCAGCGTATGGACAAAGGTGAGCACCATCGCCGACAGGATGCCCGGCCAGGCCAGCGGCAGTTCAACGCGCCAGAAGGTCTGCCAGCCGCTCAGCCCGCAAACAGCCGCCGCTTCGGCGAGGTTCCCGGGTATCGCTTCGAATGCGCGCTGCACCGGCTGCACGATGAATGGAATGTTGAATACCAGCGATGCAATCAACAGGCCGGCGAAGTTGAAGGTCAGCCTGACATCGAAGCTGTCGAGCAGCCAGCGCCCCAGCGGCGAGCCGGCGCCGAGCGACACCAGAAGGTAGTAACCCAGCACCGTCGGCGGCAGCACCAGCGGCAGCACGACGAACGCTTCGACCCACGCCTTGCCGTAAAAGCGTGTCCGCGCCAGCCAGCGCCCGGCCAGTACGCCGAATGGCAACAGCACCAGCAGCGTCACCGCTGCAAGTTCGATCGACAGCGAAAAGGCCTGCCAGTCCATGTCAGCCCCGGTTTGCGGACCAGCAGGCTGGCGTCAGCCGCGGTGATGGATGCATGGTCACTCCTTCGGCATTTCAAAACCGTAGCGACGCATGACGTCCTGCGCGGTCGGCGTCGCCACGTAATGGTAGAAGGCACGGGCGGCGGGCGGCGCATCGCGCAGCAGCACCATGCGCTGGGCCAGTTTCCGATGCCAGCTTTCGGGTATCAGCGCGAAATCTCCAAGTCCGCCCACCTGGGGCGCCATGGCCAGCGACAACGCGATGATCCCGCCCTGAGCCGAACCGGAAGTCGCGAACTGGGCCGCCTGCGAGATGTTTTCGCCCAGCACCAGACGCGGTTCGATGTCGGCCCACAGCCCGGCATGCAGCAGCGCCTCTTTCGCGCGCGCACCGTACGGCGCATGTTCCGGGTTGGCTATCGCGAACTTCTTCAGTCGCCCGTCGCGCAGTGCAAGCGCCAGATCCTTCAGTTCGCCGTCGGCCTTCAGAGGCGAGCCCTTCGGCACCATCAAGCCGATCCGCCCGTAAGCGTATAGTCGGCCGCGGTCCTGCGTAAGCCCCAGTTCGGCGAGCTTGAACACGAAATCTTCGTCCGCCGACATGAATAGATGAAACGGTGCGCCCTGCCGGATCTGCGAGAAGAAGTTGCCGGACGACCCGAACACGAGACGCAGCTTGTGGCCGGTGTCGCGCTCGAAGCGCACCGCAAGCTCTTCGATGGCAAACTTCAGATCGGACGCCGCCGCCACGGTGGGCGGTTCGGCCGCGCGCGCAAACGACGCGACGGACCAGGCAACGACGCACAGCAGCAGGATTCGGTGGATCAAGCGAACAGGTTTCACGGGCGACGCGTCTCCGAACGGTTCGATATATATTCGTATGGATATCGTTCGCTGAGTATAACGAGTACCGTACGCCGTGCAGGATCTTCCATGCATCACTCTGACTGAAGTTCGTCCATCGACAGCGATGGACCGCGATCAACGATGAACACAAACGCTGCGCCCGACACAGCCGAACACAGCACGCGGTTCCGCGTGCAGATCAAGCACGCGGTCGCGATCGGCCCCGGCAAGGCAGACGTGTTGCAGGGCATCGCCGCGACGGGCTCACTGGCTGAAACCGGACGCCGGCTCGGCATGAGTTACCAGCGCATCTGGTCGCTGGTCGACGCCATGAACAAGGACTTCATCGAACCGCTGGTCACCAAGCAGCGCGGCGGCGCGGCGGGCGGCGGTGCCCGGCTCACGGCAACCGGCGAACAGGTGCTCGCGCTCTACCGCGCGATCGAGGAGGACGCGCGCATCGCCGCGGCGCGCCGCCTGCCCGAACTGGTGGCACTGATCCGGCCGGGCGCAGGCCCGCGCGAGCAGACCTGAAACGCCAGACCGGAATCGACGCGTAGCTTGTGATGCAGCGAAAACCGGGTCAGGCCGTGCTCGGGTCCACGGTCCAGCGGCGCGACACATTGCCCAGGCTGCCGACGCTTTCCAGATGCACCGGAAAACCCCACAGCCGGGCTACATGCTTGAGCACTTCGTAGGCGTTGTCGTGCAAAGGGCGCTCGTTGTGCTGCGTGTGGCGCAGCATCAGCGAGCGGTCGCCGCGCAGATTGACCGACCACACCTGGATGTTCGGCTCGCGCGAGCCCAGATCGTACTGGCGCGACATGGCTTCGCGCAGGCTGCGGTAACCCGCCTCGTCATGGATGGCCGACACTTCCAGCGTCGGATCCACCTCGTCGTCAACGATGGAAAACAGCCGGAAATTGCGCATGACACGCGGCGACAGATACTGGCCGATGAAACTTTCGTCCTTGAAATTGCGCATCGCGTGGTCGAGCGTTTCCAGCCAGTCGCGGCCGGCGATGTCCGGAAACCAGTAACGGTCTTCGTCGGTCGGCGCCTCGCAGATGCGCTTGATGTCGCTGTACATCGCAAAACCCAGCGCGTACGGATTCATGCCGCTGTAGGCCGGGTGATCGACCGGCGGCTGGAACACCACATTGGTGTGCGACTTCAACCACTCGATCATGATGCCGTCTTCGAGATAGCCGTCGTCGTACATCGTGTTCAGGAGGTGGTGGTGCCAGAACGTCGCCCAGCCTTCGTTCATCACCTGGGTCTGGCGTTGCGGGTAGAAATACTGCGCAATCTTGCGCACGATGCGCACGATTTCGCGCTGCCAGGGTTCGAGCAGCGGCGCGTTCTTCTCGATGAAATACAGCAGGTTTTCCTGCGGATCGGCCGGAAAGCGCGCCTGTTCCTTTTCTCCGGCGTCCTTGCCCGACTTCGGCGGCAGGGTGCGCCAGATTTCATTCACCTGCTGCTGCGCGTAGGCCTCGCGGTCTTTCGCGCGCTCCAGTTCCTGGGTCAGGCTCAGCTTGCCCGGGCGACGGTAGCGATCGACGCCGTAATTCATCAGCGCATGGCAGCTGTCGAGCAGCAGTTCGACCGCATCGACACCGTGCCGCTCCTCGCAGGCCGCGACGTAGTTCTTTGCGTAGACAAGGTAATCGACGATCGAGCCCGCGTCGGTCCACATGCGGAACAGGTAGTTGCCCTTGAAGAAGCTGTTGTGCCCATAGGCGGCGTGCGCGATCACGAGGGCCTGCATGGCCATCGTGTTCTCTTCCATCAGATAGCTGATGCAAGGGTTGCTGTTGATGACGATCTCGTAGGCCAGCCCCATCTGGCCGCGCCGGTAGTTCTTTTCGGTGCTGATGAACTCCTTGCCGTAGCTCCAGTGCCGGTAATTGACCGGCATGCCGACCGACGCGTAGGCGTCCATCATCTGTTCGGCGGTGATGATTTCCAGCTGGTTCGGATAAGTGTCGAGGCTGAAGCGCTCGGCGGTCGCGCGGATTACCGCGTGATACTGATCGATCAGGTCGAAGGTCCAGTCGCTCGGACCGGGCAGCGTCTGCGCAGGTCGATCAGTGGGCGGCAGCGGCACGCGCAGCGGCGGGCGCGGGCGGCGACCGCCGTACTCGTCGGGCGTGGCCGCCTGACCGACATGCCGGCGATTGAAGGTATCGCTCATTTTGCCGCCCCTTCCTTCCTGAACAGGTCGCGGAACACCGGGTAGATCTGGTCGACCTCGCTCGCCTTGCGCATTGCGAACGTATCGGACGCTTCGGCCAGCGAGGCGTACTCGTGCCACAGGTTCTGTTCCTGTTCGACCACCTGGATGTAGGCGAAGTAACGGCACAGCGGCAGGATGCCGTGTTCCAGCAACTGGCGGCAGCGCGGACTGTCGTCGTGCCAGTTGTCGCCGTCGCTGGCCTGCGCGCCGTAGACGTTCCACTCGTTGCGCGGATAGCGCGCGCGGATGATTTCTTCCATCAGCACGAGCGCGCTCGACACCACGGTGCCGCCGGTTTCGGTGGCGTGGAAGAAGTCGTGCTCGTCCACCTCCTGCGCCTGTGTGTGATGGCGGATGAACACGATGTCGATCTTTTCGTAGTGCCGTGTCAGGAACAGATAGAGCAGGATGAAGAAGCGCTTGGCCAGGTCCTTGCGCGCCTCGTCCATCGAGCCGGACACGTCCATCACGCAGAACATGACCGCCTTGGCCGTCGGCACCGGCGTGCGCACCCGGCTGCGATAGCGCAGGTCTATCGGGTCGAGGTAGGGAATGCGGTCGATGCGAGCGCGCAGCGCCGCAATGTCAGTTTCAAGTTGTTCGATTTCGTGCAGCCGCTCGGCGCTGACCGGCTGGGCGCGCAATTCGACCAGCAGGTCTTCGAGCCGGTGCAGTTCGCGCCGCGATTCGCTGCCGAGCGCAATGCGCCGGCCGATGGCGCCGCGCATCGAGCGCACGACATGCAGGTTGTTCGGTGTGCCGTCGCTGGAAAAGCCGGCACGGTGCGTCTTGTATTCCGGCGTGTCGGCCAGCGTGGTACGGATCAGGTTGGGCAGCGCGAGGTCATCGAAGAAGACCTGCATGAACTCTTCCTTCGACAGGTGGAAAACGAAGTCGTCCTCACCGCCGCCGGCGTCGCTGGCCTGCCCGGAGCCACCCTGCCCGCCCTTGGGCCGCTCGATGCGGTCGCCACGCACGAAGTCCTTGTTGCCCGGATGCACCATTTCGCGCTTGCCGCCCTGGCCGTGACCGAACACCGGCTCGCTGATGTCGCGCCGAGGGATGTGGATGTCCTCGCCCTGCGCGATGTCGCGGATGCCGCGCCCTTCCACGGCCCGGCGCACCGCCTCGCGGATCTGCTCCTTGTGGCGGCGCAGGAAGCGTTCGCGGTTGCCGATGGATTTGTTCTTGCCGGCCAGCCGTCGATCAATGATCTGCTGCAAGATGTGTTCTCCGAGCCGTCAGTCGATCCGACTTCTACGTCCTTGCCTGTGCGCTGGCGCCCTCACGAGCTCTTGCGCACACGCAGGTACCACTCGCACAGTAGTCTGACCTGCTTCGAGGTGTAGCCCTTGTCCACCATGCGGGTGACGAAGTCTTCGTGCTTCTTGGCGTCGTCGGCGCTCGCCTTGGCATTGAAGCTGATCACCGGCAGCAGTTCTTCGGTGTTGGAGAACATCTTCTTCTCGATCACCGTGCGCAGCTTTTCGTAACTGCTCCACACCGGATTCTTGCCGCCGTTGTTGGCCCGCGCACGCAACACGAAATTGACGATTTCGTTGCGGAAATCCTTCGGGTTGCTGATGCCGGCCGGCTTTTCGATCTTTTCCAGCTCGGCGTTCAGCGACGCGCGGTCGAACACCTCGCCGGTGTCAGTGTCGCGGTACTCGCTGTCCTGAATCCAGTAGTCGGCGTAGGTGACGTAGCGGTCGAAAATGTTCTGGCCGTACTCGCTGTAGCTTTCCAGGTAGGCGGTCTGGATTTCCTTGCCGATGAATTCGGCGTAGCGCGGCGACAGGTGTTCCTTGATGAACGAAATGTACTTCTGCTCGACATCCTGCGGAAACTGTTCGCGTTCGATCTGCTGCTCGAGCACGTACATCAGGTGCACCGGATTGGCGGCGACCTCAGTCGAATCGAAGTTGAACACCTTGGAAATGATCTTGAACGCGAAGCGCGTGGATACGCCGCTCATGCCTTCGTCCACGCCCGCGTAGTCGCGGTATTCCTGATAGCTCTTGGCGCGCGGATCGGTGTCCTTCAGGTTTTCGCCGTCGTACACCTGCATCTTGGAATACAGGCTGGAATTTTCCGGTTCCTTCAAGCGGGTCAGCGTGGCGAACTGCGCCATCATCTTCAGCGTGCCCGGGGCGCAGATGGCTTCGGCCAGCGACGAGCCGCGCAGCAGCTTTTCGTAGATCTTCACCTCTTCGGACACGCGCAGGCAGTACGGCACCTTGACGATGTAGATGCGGTCGAGGAAGGCTTCGTTGTTCTTGTTGTTGCGGAAGGCTTTCCATTCGCTCTCGTTCGAGTGCGCCAGCACCACACCGTCGAACGGGATGGCTCCGAAACCTTCGGTGCCCTTGAAGTTGCCTTCCTGGGTCGCGGTCAGCAGCGGATGCAGCACCTTGATCGGCGCCTTGAACATTTCGACGAATTCGAGCAGACCCTGATTGGCCAGGCACAGGCCGCCGGAAAAGCTGTAGGCATCCGGATCGTCCTGCGCGAAGGTTTCCAGCTTGCGGATGTCCACCTTGCCGACCAGGCTCGAAATGTCCTGGTTGTTTTCGTCGCCCGGCTCGGTCTTGGCGATGCCGACCTGCTTGAGTACCGACGGGTAACGCTTGACCACGCGGAACTTGCGGATGTCGCCACCGAATTCTTCCAGCCGCTTGACCGCCCAGGGCGACAGGATGCGATTGAGGTAGCGGCGCGGGATGCCGTATTCCTTCTCCAGGATGGCAGCGTCTTCGGTCGCATCGAACAGTCCGAGCGGCGAATCATTCACCGGCGAACCCTTGATCGCATAGAACGGCACTTCCTGCATCAGCGACTTCAGCCGCTCGGCGATCGACGACTTGCCGCCACCCACCGGCCCCAGCAGATAGAGGATCTGCTTCTTCTCTTCCAGCCCCTGGGCGGCGTGGCGGAAGTAGCTCACGACCTGCTCGATCGCGTCTTCCATGCCGTAGAACTCGGCGAAGGCCGGATAGATCTTGATCACCTTGTTGGCAAACAGCCGCGACAGCCGCGGATCGTTGCGGGTATCCACCGTCTGCGGTTCGCCGATCGCCTTCAGCATGCGCTCGGCCGCGCTGGCGTAGCTCAGCGGGTCGCGTTTGCACTCCGCCAGATACTCTTCCAGCGAAAGTTCTTCCTCACGCGTGCGTTCGTAGCGTGCGGCGAAATGACTGACGATGTCCATGTTGATCTCCACAATCCGTTGACCTGCAAAACACCTGTTGCCCGGCACGCGCAGCCTGCGGCGCACTATCGTTCGCCCTGCTTTCAGCTTGGTCTACGGCAGCGCATACGCAAAGTTCGATAAACACCGCAATCACCATTCTGATCCGATTGAACGCCAGTGCCGCGCAACGCCGGAACACCTGATGAGTCGATGTCGCGACGCCCTCTAAGTTCCCGGTACGGGCGGCCCGATCGACGCGCGACACACTTCCTCTTTCACACGGTTGACGCGCCGGCAATCCAGACCGTTGACCGGTGTTCAGCAAGTAGCGGTCCAGTTCGCAACGGATATCCGGCAAGTTTGCAGATGGCTGCTCCGGATGACCGGGTGGCGGAGTCGGAGACAGCCTCGCAGCACGCCGCTTGCAGGCGGAAGTTGCCACGACCGACCACCGGGGAGACGTATCCGGCGCTTGTTGCGGCTTGCGCTGCATCTCGCTTCGCCATGCACTGACAGCGCCCGGATATGCACCATCAAGGTGCCTGACGGAAGTCCGACCGATGCCGCAGCGCGCGATTCGCTCCGCCCGGATTACTGTATAGAATCACAGCATCCCGTGCAGTCCATTCATTCGTGCCGATGCACCATGCCAGCCCCACCCGTCGAATACGCCGAACTGCATTGCCTGAGCCACTTCACCTTCCTGCGCGGCGCCTCCGCCCCGGACGAACTGGTGACGCGCGCTGCGGGGCTGGGCTATGCGGCGCTGGCCATCACCGACGAATGTTCGCTGGCCGGCGCCGCACGCGCTCACCTGGCCTGGCGCAACCTGCCCGAACCGCGGATGAAACTGATCATCGGCTGCGAAGTGCAACTGGCCGACGGGCCGAAGCTGGTCCTGCTGGCCTGCGACCGCGACGGTTACGGCAACCTGTCGGAACTGATCACGCTCGGTCGCATGCGGGCAGAGAAAGGCCGCTACCAGCTGAGCTGCGCCGATCTCGACGACGGCCTGCCCGGCTGCATCGCGCTGCTGGTGCCTGGCACTGCGCTGCCCGACACGGACGCTGCGCTGTCGGCGCACGCCGGCTGGCTCAAGCAGCGCTTCGCCGAACGTGCCTGGCTGGCCGTCGAACTGCACCACGGTCCGGACGACGCCACGCGGCTGTACCGGCTGCAGGCCATCGGTGCCGCCAGCGGGCTGCCGCTGTGCGCCGCCGGCGACGTGCACATGCATGTGCGCAAACGCCGCCGCCTGCAGGACACGATGACCGCGATACGGCTCGGGCGCACGCTGGCCGACTGTGGCTACGCGCTGTACGCCAACGGCGAGCGCCACCTGCGTCTGCCGCACAAGCTGGCCGGTATCTACCCCGCAGCGCTGCGGGCCGAAACCCTGAAGGTGGCGGCATGCTGCCGGTTCTCGCTCGACGAACTGCGCTACGAATACCCGGAGGAAATCGCGCCGCCCGGCCACACGACGACCTCCTGGCTGCGCGAGCTGACCGAGCGCGGCTACGTCGAGCGCTGTGCGCAGATCCGCGGCATCGTTGCGCTGGACGCCGCCACCTTCGCGCGCAAGGCACAGGAGATGCGCGAACAGATCGAGGTCGAACTCGCGCTGATCGCCGAGCTGGGGTACGAGCCCTACTTCCTGACCGTCTACGACATCGTCGCCTGGGCCCGCGCGCAAGGCATCCTGTGCCAGGGCCGCGGGTCGGCCGCGAATTCGGCCGTGTGCTACTGCATCGGCGTGACCGAAGTCGACCCTTGGCGCGCCAACATGCTGTTCGGCCGCTTCATTTCGCGCGAACGCAACGAGGCGCCGGACATCGACGTCGACTTCGAACACGAGCGGCGCGAAGAGGTCATCCAGTACATCTATGGCAAGTACGGCCGCGACCGTGCCGCCCTGGCCGCCAGCCTGACCACCTACCGGCCGCGCTCGGCGCTGCGCGATGTCGGCCGCGCACTCGGCTACACCGACGATGCACTCGACCGGCTCACGCAGGGCCACATGTGGTGGGACGGCGGCCGCGTACGCGAAGACCGCCTGCTCGAAGCCGGCTTCCGGCCCGAAGCGCCGCGCGTGCAGTTGCTGCTCGAACTGTCGAACGAACTGATCGGCGCCCCGCGCCACCTGTCGCAGCACGTCGGCGGCTTCGTCATCGCACGCGGCCGGCTCTCAAGGCTGGTGCCGATCGAAAACGCACGCATGGCCGGGCGCTGCGTCATCCAGTGGGACAAGGACGACCTCGAAGCGCTCGGCCTGATGAAGGTGGACGTGCTGGCGCTGGGCATGCTGACCGCCATCCGCAAGTCGCTTGACGCACTGGCAGTGTTTGAAGACGGGGTTCCGGCCGCGGCAGGAAAAGCCCCGCGCACCCTGGCCGATATTCCGCCCGAAGACCCGGCGACCTACGACATGCTGTGCCGCGGCGAGTCGACCGGCGTGTTCCAGGTCGAGTCGCGCGCGCAGATGAACATGCTGCCGCGACTGCGGCCGCGCCGTTACTACGATCTGGTGATCCAGGTCGCCATCGTGCGGCCGGGGCCGATACAGGGCGGCATGGTGCATCCCTATCTGGCGCGCCGCCACCTGCCACCGGAACGCATCGACTATCCGTCGGACGCGCTGCGCCCGGTGCTCGAACGCACCTTGGGCGTGCCCATCTTCCAGGAACAGGTGATGCAGCTGGCCATGGTCGCTGCCGGTTTCACCGCCGGCGAAGCCGACCAGATGCGCCGTTCGATGGCGGCCTGGCGGCAGCGCGGCACGATGGAAAAATTCCAGCAGAAGCTGACCGACGGCCTGCTGAAGAACGGCTACACGCCGGAATTCGCCGAGCAGATCTACCGCCAGATCGAAGGTTTTTCCGGTTATGGCTTCCCGGAATCGCACGCCGCAAGCTTTGCGCTGCTGGTGTACATCTCCTCCTGGCTCAAGTGCCACCACCCGGCCGCCTTCCTGTGCGGCCTGCTGAACAGCCAGCCCATGGGTTTCTACGCGCCGGCGCAACTGATCGCCGATGCGGGTGCACACGGTGTCGACATCAGGCCGGCCGATGTATCGGTCAGCGGCTGGGACTGCGTGCTCGAAGCAGAAACGCACAACGCGTTACCGGGCGTGCGTCTGGGCCTGCGCATGATCAAGGGGATGGAGCAGGACTCGGTGCGGCGCATCGTGGCGGCGCGCGCACAGGCGCCGTTGTCGAATGTCGACGACCTGACCCGCCGCGCCCGGCTGGACCGCCGGCAGCTCGGTTGTCTGGCCAGCGGTGGCGCGCTGCAGTCACTGGCCGGCAACCGTCACCAGGCGCACTGGCAGGCCGCCGCGCGCCGGCCCGACGCGCTGCTGCGCGACGCGCCGGTGAACGAGACGATACTGGCGCTGGCCGCACCGCGCGAAGGCGAGGACATCGTGGCCGACTATGCCAGCCTGGGCTTCACGCTGGGCCGCCACCCACTGGCGCTGCTGCGCAGCCAGCTCGCCGCGCAGCGCTTCATCACTGCGGCCGAACTGCGCCGCCTGCCCGACCGCGCACTGGCGCGCGCCGCCGGCATCGTCACCTGCCGCCAGCGTCCCGGTACGGCCAGCGGCGTCATGTTCGTCACCGTCGAAGACGAAACCGGGCTGGCCAACATCATCGTGCACAAGGACCTGCAGGAGAGGCAGCGCAGCGAAGTGCTCGGCGCCACACTGCTCGGCATCTACGGCCAGGTGTCGCGCGAAGGCGAGGTGATCCACCTGATCGCCCGTCGGCTGGTCGACCGCTCGCCGCTGCTCGGCGCATTGACGCCGCGCAGCCGGGACTTTCACTGACGTCAGCGGTCGTCCGCATGGGCATCGCAACAGCGCGACGTCCTGACGCAAAATTGAAACAATCGGATGCGATGGTGCGAGGTTGTTCACCCGAATCGCAGCCGATGGCATGAGCCCACCCCGCTCAGGCGCATAACAACAATACCTGCATCCTTCACATGAGTACGCCACCGCCGTCGAGCACAGTCCCTGACGAATCAAAGCCGGTCGGACCCCGAAACTGGCGAAAGGAAATCGGCGCGGGCGTGACCGTTGCGGCCGGATCAATCCCGAACGAACTTAGCTACGGCCTGCTCGCCATGGCGCCTCTGGGTCTGGCGATGGAAGGACGCGGCATTCTCGCGGCCATGCTCGCGGGCATGCTGGGCACGCTGGTCGCCCTGTCACTGGGCAGCCGGGTCGGACAGATACACGGCGCACGACCGGCGCTGGCGCTCATCGTGTCGGCCCTGATCGGACATACGCTGATCAAGGCCAACTGGCTGCCCGGCATACCGCATCAGGACGGCGCACTCATCCTGATGGGCCTGGCTCTCGCCGGCGCCGCCCTGCTGCAGCTGACGACCGCAGCCGCCGGCTGGGGTCGCTTCGTGCGCTACATCCCCTATCCGGTACAGGCCGGGTTCTTCAACGGCGTCGCGCTGCTGATGCTGCTCGGCGGGCTGAAGCTGGTTTTCATGCAGGGCGGCACCTGGCACCTGTCATCCGGCCCGGCGCTGGTGGCGGCGGTCATCGTGCTGCCCGGCTTCGTGCTGCAGCAACGCTGGCCGGAGCGGCCTTTCCTGCCCGTGCTGCTGTGTGTCGGCGCATTGCTGCATCACGCACTGGCTTCACGCGGCATGGCGATGGGCCTGACACTGGGCACACTGGCCGACACCCGGCTCAGCTTCGACCACCTGCTGCACCTGCCCGATGCATTGGCGCTGCACGGCCCGGGCGACTGGCTTCGCGTGCTCGGTGGCTCATGCGTGGCCATCGCGCTGGTGTCGGCACTGGAAACCCTGTTTGCTGCCAACCGGCTCGACACGCTGACTCACAGCCGGCACGACACCCGGCGCGAACTTGCTGCAATCGGTGGTGCCAATCTCGCCCTCGCCGCGGCCGGCGCCCTGCCGGCCGCGGGTGCCGTATCGCGCGCCAATGCGGCCTATTCGGCGGGCGGCCGGACGCGGGTTCCGGCGCTGTGCTACGCCCTGCTGATTGCATTGCTGTGGCTGTTCGGCCTCGACATGCTGGCCATGCTTCCACACTCGACCATCGGCGCCGGTCTGGTGCTGCTGTCCGCCGGCGTGGCCGATCGCTGGAGCGTTGATGCGGTACGTGACTGCCTGCGCGGCCGATCGCTGCCGGAACGGCGTCTGATGTCGAATCTGGCCGTCAGCGCCCTGGTCACGCTGGTGGCGGCGTTCGTCGGTCTGCTGGAGGCGGTGTCGGCCGGACTGGTGGGCGCCATGTTCCTCTTCGCACGCGATCACAGCAAAAGCATCGTGCGACGCGTCGCCGACGGTTCGGTCGCGTCCAGCCTGCAGGTCAGGCCGGCCTGGCAGCAGATCAGGCTGGCGTCGCAATCGACGCGCTACGCACTGGTCGAGCTTGAAGGATTGTTGTTTTTCGGCACTGCCGAGGAACTCGAAGAAGTCATCGAAACGCGCCTGGCGGACGCCCGCTTCATCGTGCTCGATTGTTCCCGCCTGATCGACATCGACCTGTCGGCCGCGCAGGTACTGTCGCGCATGGCGACGCGGCTGCGTATCCGTCACACACGGCTCGCACTGGCCGGCCTCGATCCGGCCGGTGCGCGGGCGACCTTTCTTGCCAGCAGCGGCCTGGCGCAGGGTCTGCCGCGCAAGCGATGGTTCGCCAACGCCGACGCAGCGCTCGAATGGGCGGAAAACCAGGTGCTGGACTCGGGTATGGCAACCCGCCGACTCGACTCGGCCACGACGCTGCGTCATCTCGATCTGTGCGCCGGCATGAGCGCGGACCAGGCCGCCACGCTGGAGCGCCTGATGCGGCGCGGGCTTTACGTGCGCGGAGACGTGCTGTTCAACGCCGGCGACGCCAGCGATGCCATGTATGTGCTGCAGGCGGGCAGTGTCAGCATCCTGCGCGCCGGCGCCGCCGACGCGCCGCGGATACGCATCGCCTGCCTCAGCGCCGGTCTGGTGGTCGGGGAAATGGGCCTGATCGAAAATCAGCCGCGCACGGCAGATGCGATCGCCGACACGACGGTTGAATGTCTGGTGCTGGAACGCACCGCACTCGAACAGTTGCAGATACAGCATCCGCAGATTGCCAATCTGCTTTACGCCAATCTGGCACGCACACTGGCGCAGCGGCTGCGCGACACGACGATACGGCTGCACGGCTACATGAGACCGCACTGAGCGCCGACACGATGCGATGACGTTACAGCTGCGTCTGGCTCTAGCGTGCCGGAAACACCAGCAGCGCGTCACCGATGTCGAAGATGAGCACGATGTCGACCTCGGGGCGGACTGCTGCCGCCTGCAGCGTGTCGGACCAGTTGCGGAAGAAAACCGCCTTGTCGGGGGCGCAAGACCAGCTGCAAAGCGCCGCGTGCGCGCGATCGGGTGACCGGCACAGATAGTCGCCGGTACCGCTGTGCGTCAGCGCGAAGCCGAGGAAGCAGGCTTCGGCCGGCACATCGAGCAGGTGCTTGAGCTGCGCGACCCCCGAACCCTCAGCCGGACAGTCCGGGGCGGTCGCGGCGTCTGCGGCAATCGGTCTGGTTGCATACCTTTTCATGTCGCTCCTCCATCAACCCGATCGTCATACTAGCAAGGGCCATCGGGAGGCGGAAGATGCCCGGGCAATCAGAGGTCGCGCGTGACCGCCTGCCAGCGCAGGCGGCGGGCGTGCGCATGGCGGGCGCGCAGGCGCGGGTCGGATGCCACGATGCTCAGCGTTTCGCCGACCACCATGATGACGCCGAGCACCGGCAGCACCAGCAGCAGACCGGCCACACCGGCGACCGCACCGCCGACGAAAATCATCAGCACGGTGATCAGCGGATGCATGCGCAGACTGCGGCCGATGGTCAGCGGCATGAAGATGAAGTCGTCGAGCAGGCGCACCAGGATGAACAGGCCGATCGATGCGTAAGCGATCGACGGCGAACCGGGAAAATCGGTTGCAGCCACCATGACCACCAGCGCGCAGCCGATGACCGAGCCGACAAACGGAATCCACGCCAGCACCGCCGTGATGATGCCCAGCGTCAGGGGCGACGACAGTCCGATGACCCACAACCCGGCCGCCAGACAGACTGCATCGAGCACGGTGAGCTTGACCAGCCCCTGGAAGTAAGCGCGCGTCGTGCGGTCGACCTCGTACAGCAGATGCAGCGTGCGCTCGAAGTAGGCGTTGGGTACCGCGCGCGCCAGGAAGCGCTGGAAGCGGCGGCCATCACGCAGGAAGAAATAGGCGAGGAAAGGTGCGAGCAGCATGGACGGCAGCCAGGCGGCGACCGACATCATCAGCGATGGCAACCGGTTCTGGGCAAAGCCCTCGCCGGCCACCGCAATGTAGGACGACACGGCGTCGGCCACATGCGCATCGCGCATGAAACGGGACTGTTGCTCCAGCGCACGCAGTGTCTGGTCGAGCAGCAGCAGCCCCCCCTGCAGATAGCGCATGCCGGTTTCCTGCACGCCGACCGCCTGCGCGGCAAAACGCGGCAGCATGAACGCAAAGGCGCCGACCAGCAGCAGCGCGAACACGCCCACCGTGATGTTGGCAGCCGATTCCTGCGACAGGCCGGCGAACATCAGCCGCTGCATCGGATATGCGAGAAAGTAGTAGGCGATGAGCCCGAACAGGAAGGGCAGCACCAGCCACAGCACCTGCTGGAACAGATAGAGCGCCAGCGTGGTGGCCAGCAGGATGCCGCACCAGGCAAGCGGCCCGGCGCCGGATGGTCGCAGCCGCCTCATGCCAGCGCGCTCACAGATGACCGTCCTGCCGCTGCCCGGCATTGGCCTGGCGCAGCCGGCTGCCGAGATGACGCGCCAGCGACAGCGCAATCTTCGACGCGATCTTCGGGTGGGTTTCCAGCAGGTTCATGAAGTCGGCGCGGAAAAACACGACCAGCATGCAGTCGGCCGTGGCGCGGGCCTGCGCTGCGCGGGGTGCCTGATCGAGCAGCGCCAGTTCGCCGAACACCTCGCCGGCGGCCAGAACCGCCAGACGCTGCTGGCGCCCGCCGTCATGACGCAGAATTTCGACTTCGCCGGACACGATGGCGTAGATCGCCTCGCCGTCATCACCTTCGTCGAACACCACCTCGCCCGCGAGGTAGTTGCGCTCGTGGCGCAGCGCCTGCACCACCGGCATTTCGCGCCGGCTCAAGGTCGAAAACAGCTTGATCTGGCGCAGCGGATGCGGCGCTTCGTGTGCATCATGGCGGCCAAACAAGCGCACGTCGGACTCCGTCGGGTGGGGCGTGGATATCAACGCCGCAGCATACCGAGTTTTGTGCGCGCAAAAGTACGCCGGGTGCGGAATTCCCCCTATCCTTGCCGGTCTCAGGCACGGCCATAACGATAATTACAGACATGACATCCCGACTGCTGCACTGGATTGACCTCAACATCCTGTCGCTCGGGCGCGACATGCGCCTCTCGTACCTGCCGCCGTTGATGGTCTACATGGCGGCCGGCATCCAGGGCCTGACCGGCATCGTCGGCACCTTCTTCGTCAAGGATTACCTCGGACTGTCGGCGGAGTTTCTTGCCGCATTGGGCTTCTGGGTCGGCATCCCGTGGGCGCTGAAAATTCCGATGGGCCATCTGGTCGATCTGGTATGGCGCTACAAGAGCCTGCTGATCTATCTGGGCGCCGGCATCATCGCCGCCAGCCTGCTGATCATGGCTGGACTGATCGCCGAACGCGACGCGATGGCAGCCATCCTGCCGATCAACACCTGGTTCGTGCTGAGCGCGCTGTTGAGCCCGATCGGCTACGTGCTGCAGGACGCGGTGGCCGACGCGATGACGGTCGAGGCGGTGCCGCATGTCGAGGAAGACGGCACGCCGGTCACGCCCGAACGCCTGAAGCTGATGCACACCACGATGCAGACCCTCGGCCGGGTCGCCATCATCGGCGGCAGCGTGCTGGTGGCACTGGTGAACCTCTATCTGTTTTCCGGCAGCGAAGCGCTGCCGGAAGCCGAAAAGGTGCTGCTGTATCGCGACATCTATCTGATGGCGCTGGTCATTCCGGCGGTATCGGTGGCCGGCGTCGCCTTTGCGGCGTTGCTCAGGATGCGTCACATGCGGGCACACATGGCGCGCGGTCTGTCGCGCGCCGAAGCAGCCGCGCTGCTGCGCGATCCGGACGGAAACACCCGACCCAACTGGTGGATCATCGGCGGCAGCGCAGCCTTCGTGGCCTTCACGCTGACGATGGGGCTGTCGAACCTGAAATGGAACCAGGAAATCATCTTCGTCGGTTCGTTCGTCATCATCGCTTTCCTGATGGCGAAGCTCACCCGCGAACTGGACACGACGGCACGCAACACGCTGATCGGCACCGCGCTGGTCATCTTCATGTTCCGCGCGACGCCAGGCACCGGGCCCGGCGTTTCCTGGTGGTCGATCGACGTGCTGGGCTTCGACCAGGCCTTCTTTTCGGTGCTGTCGCTGATCGCCAGTTCGCTGACGCTGATCGGCATGTTCCTGTTCCGCCGCTTCATGGCCGAGCGGTCCATCCTTTACGTCGTGGGCTTCCTGACCGCGGCCAGCTTCGTGCTGTCGATGCCCACGCTGGGCATGAGCATGGGCCTGCACGAGTGGACCGCCAGCGTGACAGGCGGTGTCGTCGACGCGCGCTTCATCGCGGTGATCGACACCGCGCTCGAATCGCCGCTGGGTCAGATTTCGATGATTCCAATGCTTGCCTGGATCGCCAATTCGGCACCGGCCCATCTGAAGGCGACCTTCTTCGCGGTGATGGCGTCCTTCACCAATCTGGCGCTGTCGGCCAGCCAGCTCGGCACCAAATATCTGAACCAGATCTTCACGCTGGCGCGCGAAGTGAAAGACCCGGCCACCGGTGCCGTGGTGACCGCCGCGAACTACAGCGATCTCACATCACTGCTGCTCACCGTGGTCGCCATCGCCGTGCTGATGCCCGTCAGCGCCATCCTGATCGCCCGCGCCCTGCACCTGCGCAGCGCATAGCGCGTTTCACCGGGTCTCGCGTCTGAGAGAGTTTCGGCGAACACCGCTGCCTTTCGTAGGAGCGGACCCCGTCCGCGATGCGCGCGCTGCTCATGCGCCATTACGTGTTCGGAGACCGGAATCGCCTGCGGGGGCGGCGCGGGGGTTTCGGCGAGCACCGCTCGCCGCCCGTGGAGCCGGTCGGCCATGCAGGGCCGACCGTGGGACGGCTCCTACGAACACTGCGACGCTGCTTGCCTTTCGTAGGAGCGGACCCTGTTCGGGGATCAGGGATCACAGGGACAGACACCTGCCAAAAAACGCTCAACTGACCGTCGCGGGCGCTCCGCCGGCGAAATCCACCCGGTGCGGCGACGCGAGGTATTCACGGGTGCGCATTTCGATCAGGCGGCTGACCGTGCGGGTGAATTCGTTGGCATTCGGGCCGTCGGTGTAAAGCAGATGCGCCTCGACTTCGGCCGACAGGATGAGCTTGACCCGGAAGTCATACAGCACGTCGACCAGCCAGGTGAAACGGCGCGCCTCGTTGGACTTTTCGCGACTCATCTTCGGCACATCGGACAGAACGACAGAGTGGAATCGCCGCGCCAGTTCGAGGTAGTCGTTCTGCGAGCGCGGGCCGCCGCAGATTTCCTGGAAGTCGAACCACACCGCGCCCAGCGAGCAGGCATGGGTCTTCAACGTGCGACCGAGAATGTCCAGCGTGCCGTCGGACGATGGCTCGCCGCACAGCTCGCGGAAATCCTCTTCCAGCCGACGGTCGGCGTCGGCGCCGTTGGGCACCATGTAGATGTCCATGCGTTCGAGCGATCGCAGCCGGTAATCGATGCCGGCATCGAGTTCGAACACCTCGAGCTTCTTCTTCAGCAGCTCGATCGTGGGCAGGAAGTTCTGCCGCTGGAGCCCGTTCGGGTACAGCCCGTCGGGCGGATAGTTGGACGTGGCGACCAGCACCACGCCACGCTCGAACAGTGCCTCGACCAGCCGGCCGAGCATCATCGCGTCGGCGATGTCGGATACGTGGAATTCGTCGAAACACAGCAGCCGGGCAGACTTCGCCAGATCGTCGGCCACCTTTGCCAACGGGTCGGCTTCCGACTTGTGCTGCTTCAGCGCCGCATGCACCTGCTGCATGAAGGCGTGGAAATGCACGCGTCTCTTGCGTCGATAGGGCACGGCATCGAAGAAACAATCCATCAGGAAACTCTTGCCGCGACCGACGCCGCCCCAGAAATAGACGCCACGCGGCGGTTGCGCGCGTGACAGCAGCTTGCGCAATTGGGTGCGGCGCGCCGCCTTGAAGCCGAGCAGTTCGGTGTAGAGCTGCTGCAGCCTCTCGGCGGCGGCGCGCTGTGACGCGTCAGCCTGATAGCCGTGCGTTTTGAGTGCCGCCTCGAAGGCGTCCATCATGCCCCATTCGGGCACCTGGAGTATTTCGTGCGACATCGCCCGGTGTCAGAAATGCAAAGGTCGCTTGTCGCAGGCCAGTGCCGCTTCGTGCATGACTTCCGACAATGTTGGGTGGGCATGGCAGATGCGTGCGATGTCTTCCGAGCAGGCACCGAACTCCATCGCCACCACAGCTTCAGCGATCAGCTCTGACGCGTTGTTGCCGATCACGTGTACGCCGAGGATGCGATCGGTTTCGGCGCAGGCGTACATGCGCACGAAACCGGTGGTGTCACCCTGCCCCAGCGCGCGGCCATTCGCCGCAAACGGAATCTGGCCCGCCTTGAATTCGATGCCGGCCGCCTTGAGCTGCGCCTCGGTCTTGCCGACCCAGGCGATTTCCGGATGGGTGTAGATGACCCAGGGCACGGTGTCGTGATTGACGTGGCCCTTCTGGCCGGCGATGCATTCGGCCACCATCACGCCCTCTTCCATGCCCTTGTGCGCCAGCATCGGGCCCGGCACGACGTCACCGACCGCCCATACGTTGGCAAGGTTGGTGCGGCACTGCTCATCGACCTCGATGAAACCGCGTTCGCTCACCTTCAGGCCCACCGCGTCAGCGTTGAGGCCATCGGTATTCGGGATGCGACCGACCGATACGATCAGGCGGTCGCACTCAAGCACCTTCTGCTCGTCCTTCAATTCGTACTCGACGCGCACGCCGTCGGCCGTGCGTTCGACCTTGCCGATTTTCGCGCCGAGCTTGATGCCGAGCTTCTGCTTCGCGGTGAAGGTTTTCCAGGCTTCCTTGGTGATGGCCGCATCGGCTGCCGAAAGAAAGTCCGGTGCGGCTTCGAGGATGGTCACCTCAGCGCCGAGCCGCTTCCATACACTGCCCAGTTCCAGCCCGATCACGCCGGCGCCGATGACGCCCAGACGCTTCGGCGCACCGTCAAACGCCAGCGCGCCCTCGTTGTCGCAGATCACCTCGTTGTCGACCGGAATGTCCGGCAGATGGCGTGCACGCGAGCCGGTCGCCACGACGACGTGCTTCGCCATCACGTGTTCGGTCTCACCGTTGCGCGTCACGGCGATCTTCCATTTTTCATCCTCGCGGCCGGCGAAACTGCCCAGACCGCTCAGCAGCGTCACCTTGTTCTTCTTGAACAGGCCGCGGATGCCGCTGGTCAGTTGATCGACGATGTTGTTCTTGCGCTTCATCATCACGCCGACGTCCATGCGCGGCGACTCGACCGAAATGCCGTGCATCACGAAGCTGTGGTTGGCCTGCTCGAACAGCTCCGACGACTGCAGCAGCGCCTTGGACGGAATGCAGCCCACGTTCAGGCAGGTACCGCCGAGCCGCACCTCGCCCTTGGGGTCGGCGTAACTGTTGTACTCGATACAGGCAGCATTCAGGCCCAGCTGGGCGGCGCGAATCGCTGCGACATATCCGCCGGGACCGGCACCGATCACGACGACATCAAATTCTTTGGACATCTACATTTGCTCCGCAAAAAACAGATCCTGGATTCAAGTATCAGGATGCAAGGGGAGGTCTCCACTTGCATCCTGCATCTTTAGCCTTGAATCGGGTTCACACGTCAAACAGCAGGCGGGCCGGATCTTCCAGCGCTTCCTTCATCGTCACCAAGCCGAGCACCGCCTCGCGACCGTCGATGATGCGGTGGTCGTAGGACATGGCGAGATAGTTGATCGGGCGGATCACCACCTGGCCGTTTTCGGCCACCGGCCGGTCCTTGGTCGCATGCACGCCCAGGATGGCCGACTGCGGCGGGTTGATGATGGGCGTCGACAGCATCGAGCCGAACACGCCGCCGTTGGAGATCGAGAACGTGCCGCCGGTCAGTTCTTCCATCGACAGCTTGCCGTCCTTGGCCTTCTGGCCGAATTCGGCGATCTTCATTTCGATGTCGGCAAAGCTCATCTGGTCGGCGTCGCGCAGGATGGGCACGACCAGACCACGCGGGCTGCCGACGGCGATGCCGATATCGAAGAAGCCGTGATAGACGATGTCATTGCCGTCGATCGACGCGTTCAGCAGCGGGAACTTGCGCAGCGCCTGCAGCGCAGCCTTCACGAAGAACGACATGAAGCCAAGCTTGACGCCATGCGTCTTCTCGAACTTCTCGGCGTACTTCTTGCGCAGCTCCATGACCGGCTGCATGTTCACTTCGTTGAACGTGGTCAGGATGGCGTTCTGCGACTGCGACTGCAGCAGGCGCTCGGCGACGCGGGCGCGCAGGCGCGACATCGGCACGCGCTGCTGCGGCCGGTCGGCCAGCAGCTCTTCGAGCCGGACCGGAACCGGCGGCTGCGGCAGTGCCGCGGCAGCCGGTGCCGGCGCAGCAGCGGCGCGCGGCGCGGCGGGTGCCGGTGCGGCTGCGGGCACTGCCGCACCGACGGCATCCGGCTTGGTGATGCGGCCACCGCGACCGGTGCCCTGCACATCACCGCCCGCCAGACCACGTTCGTCCATGATCTTGCGTGCGGCCGGGCTGGCCGGCGCCGACGAGGACGCGCTGGCGGTTGCCACCACGGCGGCGGCGGGAGCTGGCGCAGGCGCTGCCGCAGCAGCCGGTGCCACCGCAGCTGCCTTGCCTTCGGTGTCGATCTGCGCGATCAGCTCGCCGCTGGCAACGAGGGCGCCGTTCTGCTTGATGATGGCAACCAGTACGCCAGCGTCCGGCGCCGGGGTTTCCAGCACCACCTTGTCGGTTTCGATGTCGATCAGGTTTTCATCACGGGCGACCGCTTCGCCCACCTGTTTGTGCCAGCTGACCAGGGTGGCTTCGGCCACCGATTCGGACAGCTGCGGAACCTTCACTTCGATAAGCATTTGATCCTGTCTCCCTGTCGGGGGCGTCTTTAGCGCCCCACTCCTGCGAACGCTGCTTCGATGACCGCCTTCTGCTGTGCCTGGTGCTTGGCGGCATAGCCGACCGCCGGCGAAGCCGCCGCCGGCCGAGATACCAGTTCCAGCTTCATGTCGCCCACTGCCTTGCCCAGGTGCTGGCGCGAAATGAGCCAGTACCACATACCCTGGTTGCGCGGCTCTTCCTGTACCCAGGTGATGCCCTTCGCCTTCGGATAGCGTGCGACCTGCGCGGTCACCTCCGACGACGGGAAGGGATAGGGCTGTTCAAGCCGTACGATGGCGACGTTCTTGATGTCGTTCGCACGACGATGCGCCAGAAGTTCGTAGTAGATCTTGCCGCTGCACATGATGATGCGCTCGACCTTCTTGTCGTCCAGCGCATCGACTTCCGGAATGACCGGCTGGAAGCGGCCGTTGGCCAGTTCGTCGAGCGACGATACGGCGTCCTTGTGACGCAGCAGCGACTTCGGCGTGATGATGACCAGTGGCTTGCGCACCTTGCGCAGCATCTGGCGACGCAGCAGATGGAATATCTGCGCTGGCGTGCTCGGAATCGTCACCTGCCAGTTGTTTTCAGCCGACAGCTGCATGTAGCGCTCGATACGCGCCGACGAATGCTCCGGACCCTGACCTTCGAAGCCGTGCGGCAGCATCATCGCGAGCCCGCACAGGCGACCCCACTTCGCTTCGCCCGATGCAATGAACTGGTCGAACACGACCTGCGCACCGTTGGCGAAGTCGCCGAACTGCGCTTCCCACACAACCAGTTCGTTCGGTTCGGTCGTCGCGTAGCCATAGTCGAAAGCCAGCACGGCTTCTTCCGACAACACCGAGTCGATCACCACGCAAGGCGCCTGGTCTTCCTGCAGGTGCTGCAGCGGCATGTAGTTGCCGCTGTCCCACTTTTCGCGCTTCTGGTCGTGCAGCACGGCATGGCGGTGGAAGAAGGTGCCGCGGCCCACGTCTTCGCCGGATACGCGCACGCCATAACCTTCTACCAGCAGGGTGGCGTAGGCGAGGTTCTCCCCCATGCCCCAGTCGACCGGCTGGCTGCCCTGCGCCATGGCAGCGCGATCGTCGATGATCTTCTGCACCCGCGAATGCAACGCAAAACCGTCCGGTACGGTAGTCAGACGCTTGCCGAGGCGTGCAAGTTCGTCCTTCGGCACGCGCGTGTCGCACTCGTCGGTGTAGGGCTGCTTCAGGAACGGCGTCCAGTCCACCGCGAAGCGGCGCTGATGATTGGTCAGCACCGGGTCCTGCGCCAGCCGCCCTTCGTCCAGCGCGGCGCGGTAGTCGGCGATCATCTGCTCCGGCTCCTGCTCGCCGATCACCGCCTGCGAAACGAGCCGGTCGGCGTATATCTTGCGCGTACCCGGGTGCGCCGTGATCTTCTTGTACATCAGCGGCTGGGTCACCATCGGCTCGTCCTGCTCGTTGTGGCCGAGCTTGCGGTAGCAGATGATGTCGATCACCACATCCTTCTTGAATTCGGCGCGGAATTCCATCGCCATGCGCGTCACGTAGGCGACTGCCTCCGGGTCGTCGCCATTGACGTGGAAAATCGGCGCTTCGACCATCTTGAAGATGTCGGTGCAATACAGCGATGAACGGTAGTCACGCGGATCGGAGGTGGTGAAGCCGATCTGGTTGTTCACGATGATGTGCACCGTGCCGCCTACGCCGTAGCCGCGCGTCTGCGAGAAATTCAGCATTTCCTGATTGACGCCCTGGCCGGCCACGGCCGCGTCACCGTGCAGGATGACCGGAATGACCTGGGTGCCGCTCTTGTCACCGCGGCGACGCTGGCGGGCGTACACCGAACCGACCACCACCGGATTGACGATTTCCAGGTGCGACGGGTTGAACGCCAGCGTCAGGTGCACCGGGCCGGACGGCGTATTCACGTCGGACGAGAAACCCATGTGGTACTTGACGTCACCGGCCGACAGGTCGGACGCCGCCTTGCCCTCGAATTCCGAAAACAGCATCGACGGCGCCTTGCCCAGCGTATTCACCAGCACGTTCAGCCGGCCCCGATGCGCCATGCCGATGACAATCTCCTGCGCGCCCTGGGTGGCGGCCACACGCACCAGTTCGTCCATGGCAACGATGGTCGATTCGCCGCCTTCGAGCGAGAAGCGCTTCTGGCCCACATACTTGGTATGCAGGTAGCGCTCCATCGTTTCGGCCGCCGTCACGCGTTCCAGGAAGCGCTTGCGGTCCTCGACCGAGTAGCCGTAGTTGCCGCGCATCGGTTCCAGCCGCGCCTGGATCCAGCGCTTGTGGGCGATGTCGGTCATGTACATGTATTCGGCCCCGACGCTGCCGCAATACACCTGACGCACCGCTTCAAGAATTTCGCGCAGGCTGGCGCGGTCATCCGGCGGGAAGCGGAACGAGCCGGTGCTGAATACGTCGCCAAGATCGGCTTCGGTGAAGCCGTAATGCGACGGCTCCAGTTCGGAAATATCTGGCCGTTCGGCGCGCTTGAGCGGGTCGAGCTGTGCCCAGCGGTTACCGAGGAAGCGGTAGGCATTGATCATCTGCAGCACGCCGACCTGACGCTTGTCGTCGGCGGCCGGGCCAGCAGAGCGGGTCGGACCGCGCTTGGCCAGTTCGGCAAACGATGCGACGACCGGCGCATGCGCCACATCGGCAGCGGCGCCTGGCAGATGTTGAAGCGATTCGAAGTAGCTGCGCCAGGCGTCCGGTACGGAACCCGGATTGGCAAGATAGGACTCGTACAACTCCTCGACGAAGGGCGCATTGCCCCCGAAGAGGTAGGAATGACTCAACATCTGCATCATGACTCGCTCCCCCGCCCGGGGTTGCCCGGGCTTGTTATGGCGATGCCCACGCGGTCGGATCAAGGCGCACCTGTCGTGCTCCGGACCCTCGCGTCTCGTGGGCTTCGAGAAGGCCTGCTGCATGCGGTTGCTTATGTTTCCCCTGCGGTCTCCGCATGACCGCAGGGTATGTTGCGCTGCGAACCCCGATCAGGGCTTGATGTCGCGTCGTGCCGGGCCGACGTAGAGCTGGCGCGGACGACCGATCTTGTATTCCGGATCGGTGATCATTTCGTTCCACTGCGTAATCCAGCCGACCGTGCGGGCCAGCGCGAAGATGCAGGTGAACATCGAAGTCGGGATGCCGAGCGCCTTCTGCACGATGCCCGAATAGAAGTCGACGTTCGGGTACAGCTTCTTTTCGATGAAGTACTCGTCTTCCAGTGCGATGCGTTCCAGTTCCATCGCCAGCTTGAACAGGCGGTCGTTCTGCAGGCCGAGTTCGGTGAGCACTTCGTGACAGGTCTGGCGCATCAACTTGGCGCGCGGATCGAAGTTCTTGTACACGCGGTGTCCGAAGCCCATCAGCTTGAAGCTGTCGTTCTTGTCCTTGGCGCGCGCAATGAATTCGGGCACGCGCGACACATCACCGATTTCTTCCAGCATCTGCAGGCAGGCTTCGTTCGCACCACCATGCGCCGGGCCCCACAGGCAGGCGATGCCAGCGGCGATGACGGCGTACGGGTTGGCGCCGGACGAACCGGCCAGACGCACAGTCGAGGTCGATGCGTTCTGCTCGTGATCGGCGTGCAGCGTGAAGATGCGGTCGAGCGCCTTGACCAGCACCGGATTCGGCTTGTACTCCTCGCACGGTGTGCCGAACATCATGTACATGAAGTTGCCGGCATAGCACAGGTCGTTGCGCGGGTACATGAAGGGCTGGCCGACCGAGTACTTGTAGGCCATGGCGGCGATCGTCGGCATCTTGGCGATCAGGCGGTTGATCGAAATGTCGCGATGCGCCTGATCGGAAATGTCCATGCCGTCATGGTAGAAGGCGGACAGCGCGCCGACCACGCCGGCCATGATGGCCATCGGGTGGGCGTCGCGGCGGAAGCCGGCATAGAAGCGGGCCAGCTGTTCGTGCAGCAGCGTGTGACGCTTGATCTGATTGACGTACTCGGTCTTTTCTTCGACGTTGGGCAGCTCGCTGTTCTTGAGCAGATAACACACGTCGAGGAAGTCGCAGTGCTCGGCCAGCTGTTCGATCGGGTAGCCGCGATACCACAGCTCGCCCTTGTCGCCATCGATGTAGGTAATGGTCGACTTGCAACTGGCGGTGGAGAGGTAACCGGTGTCATACGTGAACATGCCGGTCTTGGCATACATCGAACGGATATCCACCACATCAGCGCCAGCGACGCCGCTCATGATCGGGAACTCGGTGGTCTGACCTTCGATGGTCAGCGTAGCAGTGCGTTGATTTGTCATGTCTAACCTCTTCACTTCCTCAAAATGGCCCGGATCGACTCCGTTGCGCTCTCACGCTGCACGCAACAGGTCAACCATCCCCTTCAGACGCGTCTCCTCGCACTGCTCGCGTCCGCTGACAATCGCCAACAAGGTGATGTCGTCGTAATGGAGCAGTTCGAACAACTCTGCCCTCTGGTCTGTAGTCAAGCTTTCAAGATGATGCTCGATGAAGCGCTGCAGGATCAGGTCGAGCTCGAGCAAACCGCGTCGGCAATGCCAGAGCAGTCGACCGGGGCTGACCTGCTGATCGTTCGCGCTGTCCATGCTCAGACGGCCCGGCGGACCATCATGTCCTTGATCTTGCCGATGGCGCGCGTCGGGTTCAATCCCTTCGGGCATACATCGACGCAATTCATGATGGTATGGCATCGGAACAGTCGGTACGGATCTTCAAGATTGTCCAGCCTCTCGCTGGTCGCCTGGTCGCGCGTATCGGCGATGAAGCGGTAGGCGGCAAGCAGGCCGGCCGGACCGACGAACTTGTCCGGATTCCACCAGAAGGACGGGCAGGATGTCGAGCAGCACGCGCACAGGATGCACTCGTACAGGCCGTTCAGCTCCTCGCGATCTTCCGGCGACTGCAGGCGCTCGCGCTCGGGCGGGTGCTCCGGATTGATCAGGTAGGGTTTGATCGAGTGGTACTGCTTGAAGAACTGGGTCATGTCGACGATCAGGTCGCGTACCACCGGCAGGCCCGGCAGCGGGCGCAGCACGATGGGCGTAGCGATCGAATCCATGTCGGTCAGACAGGCGAGACCGTTCTTGCCGTTGATGTTCATGGCGTCCGAGCCGCACACGCCTTCGCGGCACGAACGGCGGAACGACAGCGTGTCGTCCACATCCTTGAGTTTGGTCAGCGCATCAAGCAGCTTGCGTTCGGTGCCGTCGAGCTCGAGCGAGATCGACTGCATGTAGGGCTTTTCGTCGCGGTCCGGGTCGTAGCGGTAAATACTGAATTCGACAGTACGGGCGGTCATGCTGTGATCCTCAGTAAGCGCGCTTCTTCAGCGCGATGGTGTCAACGGTCAGCGGCTTCATGTTCACCGGCTTGTAGTCGAGCTTGTTGCCTTCGCGGTACCACAGCGTGTGCTTGAGCCAGTTGGCGTCATCGCGGCCGTCCGGAAACTCCGGGCTGTCGATCGCGTCGTCACGCACGTGGGCACCGCGCGATTCGGTACGCGCATTGGCCGACACCATGGTCGCCTTGGCGACTTCGATCAGGTTGTCCAGCTCGAGTGCTTCGAGACGCGCGGTATTGAATACCTTGGACTTGTCCTTGATCTCGGTGCTGGCAACCTGCTGCTCGATCTCGGTGATCTTGCTGACACCTTCTTCCAGCATGTGCTTGAAGCGGAACACGCCGCAGTGGGCCTGCATCGTGCGCTGCATTGCCAGCCGGGTCGCGCCGACCGCGGTGCCACCGGTCTGCGTTTCAAGCCGGTTCAGGCGCGACAGCGAGTAATCGGCCGCGTTGGCGGGCAAGGGCTTGTGCGCCGCCGGTTGCGTCTTGATGAATTCGACCATCGACTCGCCGGAAGACTTGCCGAACACCAGCAGGTCGAGCAACGAATTCGTGCCGAGGCGATTGGCACCATGCACCGACGCGCAGGCACACTCTCCTGCTGCGTAGAAGCCGGGCACCGGCTCGCTCGGGTTGCCGTTCTTCGGCATGACGACTTCGCCGTGGTAATTGGTCGGAATGCCACCCATCTGGTAATGACAGGTCGGCACCACCGGCAGCGGTTCCTTGATCGCGTCGACACCGGCAAACTGGATGCCGATTTCGCGGATGCCCGGCAGGCGCTTCATGATGGTCGCCGGGTCGAGGTGAGTGATGTCCAGCATCACATGGTCCTTGTTCGGACCACAGCCGCGACCTTCGTTGATTTCGGTCACCATGGCGCGTGACACCACGTCACGCGACGCCAGATCCTTGGCATTCGGCGCGTAGCGCTCCATGAATCGCTCGCCATCGGCATTGCGCAGGATGCCGCCCTCACCGCGCACCCCTTCCGTGATCAGCACACCGGCGCCGGCCACCCCGGTCGGGTGGAACTGCCAGAACTCCATGTCTTCCAGCGGCACGCCGGCGCGTGCCGCCATGCCTGCACCATCGCCCGTGTTGATGAAGGCATTGGTCGAGCTGTAGTAAATTCGGCCGGCGCCGCCCGTGGCGAACAGCACCGCCTTGGCGTGAAAGATGTAGACCTCGCCCGACTCCATTTCCATCGCGGTCACACCGACCACGTCACCCGCATCGTCGCGGATAAGGTCGAGCGCCATCCATTCGATGAAGAACTGGGTGTTGGCCTTGACGTTTCGCTGATACATCGCGTGCAGCATCGCGTGACCGGTGCGGTCGGCGGCCGCACAGGAGCGGCGTACCGGCTTTTCGCCGAAGTTCGACATGTGACCGCCAAACGGGCGCTGATAGATCTTGCCGCTGTCCGTCCGGTCGAACGGCATACCGTAGTGTTCCAGCTCGATGACGACTTCGTTCGCCTTGCGACACATGAATTCGATCGCATCCTGGTCGCCGAGCCAGTCGGAACCCTTGATCGTGTCATACATGTGCCAGTGCCAGTGATCCTCTTCCGAATTGCCGAGGGAAGCTGCAACACCACCCTGTGCCGCAACGGTATGTGACCGGGTCGGAAATACCTTGGACAGAACTGCTGTGCGCAGACCGGCTTCCGACAACTGGATCGCGGCACGCAGACCTGCACCACCGGCACCGACAATGACTGCATCAAACTTGCGAATGGGTACGCTCACTTACAGTCTCCACAAAACTTGCGCTGCCCAGCCCAGATAGCCGATCAGCAACAGCAGGGTCACCGCATGCAGCACGAGGCGCACGCTGGTGGGCTTGATGTAGTCCATGTAGATGTCGCGCACGCCGACCCAGGCGTGGTACATCAGCGACGCAAAGAACAGGAAGGTCGCGAAACGCATGAACCCACCCGCGAACAGACCACGCCAGTTGTCGTAGTTCAATTCGCCCATGAAAAGAACGCCGACCGCGAAAATCAGCGTGTACACCGCCATCACGACCGCAGTGATGCGCTGGCCCAGCCAGTCCTTCAGCCCGTAATGGGCACCGACAACAACCCGAGTCACCACAGTTTCACCCCCAGAATCACGGTAAGCGTCAAGCTCACGACCAGCACGGCAACCGAACTCTTGCGCGCGGCAGCCAGTTCCAGTCCCTGGTGCATGTCGAGCAGCAGGAAGCGTATGCCGGCGCAGAAGTGGTGCAGATAGGCCCACATCAGGCCCAGTAGAAGGAGCTTCGCAAGCGGATGGCCCACTACCGCGCTGAAGGTATCGAAGGTTTCCGGCGAGCCGAGGCTGGCGGCGAACAACCACAGCAACAACGGCAGACAGAGAAAGAGCCCGGCACCACTGACCCGGTGCAGGATGGACACGATGCCCGGGATCGGCAGCCGTATTGCAGTCAGCTGCAGGTGTTTCGGTCGGGTCTTGCTGGCTGTATTGGCCATCTGGCTCGCTCTCCTAGAATGATCGTGTGGCAGGAAACTGGATTGCGCCGGCCCTGCTAACTCAGGGTGTTCAGGTAGTAGTGATCAGCGGTGGAGCACAGGCCACGCCGCCATTCGACCGGTTCGTCATCGTAGGTATAGGCGACACGCTCGACCGACAGCAGCGGCGTGTTTTCCTGCACCTCGAGGTATTCGGCGCTCTGGCGATCTGCCGGTACTGCGCGCAGGCGCTCTTCGGCGCGCACCATGCGTACGCCAAAGCGTGTTTCGAAAAAGGAGTACAGGGAGCCCTGGTGTTCCTTGAGCACATCAAGGTTGAGCCCGGGGAACAGGTCTCCGCGCAGATAGATTTCGTCTATCACGACCGGCTTGCCGGCGAACTTGAGCAGACGGCGCACAATGATGATCTGCGAACCCACCTCGACGTTGAGTGTGCGGGCCACCTCCTGGCCCGCGCGGGCCCGCCAGCATTCGAGCGGCACGCTCTGCGATGTTTCGATGCTGCCGTTGATCGGAGCAAGACGCAGAAAACGGAAGAAGGCGCGCGGATCGTGATGCGTCGCAACAAAGGTGCCCTTGCCCTGTTTGCGCACCAGCAGGTTGTCCGCCGCCATCTCGTCGATGGCCTTGCGCACCGTCCCCTGACTCACGCTGAAACGCTGCGCCAGTTCGGTTTCGCTCGGTATCGATTCACCCGGACGCCATTCGCCGCTCTGCAGCGCCTGGGTCAGCAGCACTCGTATCTGGCGATACAGCGGACTGAACGTTGGGGATTCCTGTGCCATGCAACAATTTCAGCACAGAAATCCCATCACGTCTACAAGCTGTCTCATGTCTTATATATGATATAAATTGCTCCCGTGCTGACAGGCGCCGGGAAACTCCGGCATGTTTCGCTCCGACAAGTCTGTTTTGTGCTGTGTGTCAAAACACTGCAGGTCGGCCATAATCCTGCCGCGCACAACGCACTTTTACGCACCACTCCCATCCTCATCCAGGAGACTCACATGTCAAAGACGCCCCTCCGCGTCGCGGTGACCGGCGCCGCCGGTCAAATCGGTTATGCCCTGCTGTTCCGTATTGCCAGCGGCGAAATGCTGGGCAAGGACCAGCCGGTCATCCTTCAACTGCTCGACCTGCCGCAGGCCCAGAAGGCGCTGACCGGCGTGATGATGGAACTGGACGACTGCGCGTTTCCGCTGCTCGCCGGCATGGTCGCCACCGACGACCCGAACGTCGCGTTCAAGGACGCCGATTTCGCGCTGCTCGTCGGCGCACGCCCGCGCGGCCCCGGCATGGAACGCAAGGACCTGCTGACCGAGAATGCAAAGATCTTCACCGTGCAAGGTGCTGCAATCGGCGCGCACGCTGCCCCGACCTGCAAGATCCTGGTCGTCGGCAACCCCTGCAACACCAACGCCTACATCGCCCTGAAGACGGCTGCCAAGTCCGGCGGCCGCGTACCGGCGAAGAATTTCACCGCCATGCTGCGTCTGGACCACAACCGCGCGCTGTCGCAGTTGGCGACCAGGCTGAACCGGCCGGTGGCGTCTTTCCGCAAGATGGCCGTGTGGGGCAACCACAGCCCGACGATGTACGCCGACTACCGTTTCGCCACGTCGAACGGCGACAGCGTGGCCCAGCTGGTGAACGATCAGGAGTGGAATGCCAAGACCTTCCTGCCGACCGTCGGCAAGCGCGGCGCCGCCATCATCGAGGCGCGCGGCCTGTCGTCGGCTGCCTCGGCCGCCAATGCGGCCATCGACCACATGCGCAACTGGCATCTGGGTTCGGATGGTGACTGGGTAACGATGGGTGTGCCGTCGGATGGTTCGTACGGCATTCCGGAAGGCCTGATCTTCGGCTTCCCGTGCATCTGCGCCAATGGCGAGTACAGCATCGTCAAGGGCCTGGAAATCGACGAGTTCTCGAAGCCCTATGTGGCCAAGACACTGGCCGAACTGGAAGAGGAGCGCGCCGGCGTCGCCGACCTGCTCTGATCCGTCAAGCTTGAAACAGAAGAAGCGGCCCGGTAACGTGGCCGCTTTTTTGTTGCCCGGACATCCCGCATGACTCCAGCCGCGCCGGTTCATCCACGCAACGTTCTCTATCAGGGCGAGCGGGCTTTCCCCATCCTCCCGGCCGTCGACCACTACGCCGGCTCGGAAAAGCTGATGCGCAAGGCGCTCGCGCTGCAGGGCGAACGGGGCCCGGTGTTCGACCTCACCTGCGACTGCGAAGACGGTGCCGCCGCCGGCAACGAAGATGCACACCGCCTGCTGTGCGCGTCCATCATCAATGATGCCGACAATCTGTACGGGCGAATCGGCGTGCGCATCCACGATGTCACGCATGCGCAGTGGAAAGCCGACATGGATGTTCTGGTCGGCGAAGCCGGCGACCGCCTCGCTTTCATCACCTTGCCCAAGGCGCGCTCCGCCGACGATGTGCGTACGCAGCTCGACTGGCTGCGCACCTGCGAAACACTGGCCGGGGTGAAGCGCGACATTCCGGTGCATGTGCTGATCGAAAGCCACGGTGCGCTGCGCGAGGTGTGGGACATCGCACGCCTCGACCGCGTCGAATCGCTCGATCTCGGGCTGATGGATTTCGTCAGCGCCCATCATGGCGCACTGCCGGGCGACGCGATGAAGAGCCCGAAGCAGTTCGAACACCCGATCATCGTGCGGGCCAAGTGCGAAATCGCTGCTGCGGCGCATGGGTGCGGCGTGGTGCCTACGCACAACGTCACCACCGAAATCCGCGACATCGAATACATCCGGCGCGACGCCGAACGGGCGCGCCACGATTTCGGCTTCATGCGGATGTGGAGCATCCATCCGAACCAGATCGAGCCTATCCTGAGCGCCATGCGACCGGATTTCAGCGAAGTCGAAGACGCCATAGACATCCTGTGTGCGGCGCAGGATGCCAGCTGGGGCCCGACACGCCACCGCGACACGCTGCACGATCGTGCATCCTACCGTTATTACTGGGAACTGCTGGCGCGTGCCCACGCCACCGGCATGGCCTTGCCGGATGCGGTGCGACAACGTTTTTTCTGATCCGACATGCCGACCAGTCCGCCCCGTACCCGTGAATGTGCCGTGCTGTTTGCCGATCTGGTCGGCAGCACGCAGCTCTACGAACGAATGGGCGACACCGCAGCGTTTGCGCTGATCGACCGCTGTCTGCGCACCATGTGCGATTCGGTGATCGGCAGTTCGGGCACCGTGATCAAGATGACCGGCGACGGCCTGCTGGCGGTGTTCCGGGCCTGCGACCACGCGGCTGAAACCACGCTGGCCATCCATCGCGACATCGACGGTCTGCCGCTCGCCAAGCACTTTTCACTTGGCGTGCGCACCGGCTTCCACTTCGGTCCGGTGGTCGAGTCGGGCAACGACATCTTTGGCGAGTCGGTGAACATCGCAGCGCGACTGTCGGAGCTGGCCAGCCACGGCCGTGCCATCGTGTCGACCGAAGCCGCGGTGCGGCTGAGCGAACACTGGCAGCCGAAGATCCGCCCGATGCCGCCGCGCGTGGTCAAGGGTGTCGCACGCTCGGTCGAACTGTGCGAACTGCGCTGCGAACATTCCGACCACGTCACCCACATCGGCGGTCTGACGATGAGCAGCGGCCGGGTCGAAATGCGTGTCTATCACGGCGGCCGCGTCTGGCTGCTCGGCGATGAACATCCGCGGCTGCGCATGGGGCGCGACATCGATGTCGACATCGGCATCAAGGACGCGCGCGCTTCGCGCCAGCACTGCGACCTCGAATTCCGGCGCGACCGATTCGTGCTGACCGACCGCTCGAGCAACGGCACCTTCGTCACCATCGAAGGCCGGCAGGAATTCGCGCTCACCCGCGAAGAAGTGATCATCGACGGCCACGGCTGGCTGGCCTTCGGCTCGCCGCGCAGCGCGGCGAGCGACGTGGTCGAGTTCTTCTGCCTGGGCTGATCGCCGCTCCCGCCCCCTCTTTCCACCCCTTCAGGCCTGTCCGCACACGGTGCGGACCGCAGTCTTTCAATCGTGAATTTTTGTCATCAGTCGATGACATTGCGATTCAACGTCTATAGTCCGCGCGCCCCGCAAGATTCAATTCTTTTTGCATATAACTAAAGTCGTATTTCACAACCGGCGGGGCACTTCATCATGAGGATTCCCCCTTGAAGACGTCCCTCCCCGCGCTGCTTCTGAGCACATTGCTGTTCGGTGGCTGCGCCACGATCACATCCAATGAAATGCAGTCCGTCACACTCAATACGCTCACCTCGAACGGCGACAGGGTCGAACAGACCCGGTGCACGCTGAAGAACGACAAGGGCAGCTGGACCGCCACGGCACCCGGCAACGTCATGGTTCGCCGCTCGGCCGAAGACCTCAATGTGGAATGCAAGAAGGAAGGCATGAGCGACGGATTCCTGCGCGCGATCTCCCGTTCGGCCGGCGGCATGTGGGGCAACATCATCCTCGGCGGTGGTATCGGCGCCATCATCGACCACAACAAGGGCACGGGGTACAACTACCCGAACGATCTTCCGGTGCGCATGGGTGAGTCGGTAACGGTTGATCGCCGCGATGAGAAGAATCCGAACGCGCAGGACACGACTGGACCGACTGCGGAGAACTCTTCTGTACGCTACTGACATGACACCAGGACCTGTTTCTTCGTCGAAGTTCCTCCCGGAAAGCACGCACTGCCAACGATTTCCGGGACTACCGATAGCTCGTCTATCGACACGCCCGCAGGCAAGCTTCACTACGTCTGGCGAGAAGTGAAGATGGGCGTGCTGTACGCACGCATTCGTCCGCACCTCGCCACCGAGAAGGCTGGTCGCAAGGTCGTGCCCGAGTCGAGCCTGGCGAACGGCGTCGGCCCCGAGTGCTGATCCGGCGAAACCCCGGGGGCGACGCCCCCGGCGTTGGCGGCGTATTCTTGGTACATCACCCTGCAAGCACCGCCACCCATGCCCAGCGACAAGAACGCACGCCTCGCCACCCGCGCGATCCACGGCCACACCGCCGACGACGCCTACGGCAGCCCCTACCCGCCGATCTACAACACCACCACCTTCGGGTTCGATTCGACGGCCGACCTGCTCGACGTGATCGACGGCCGCACGCGCGGCGGGCTGTATACGCGTTACGGGCTGAACCCGACGATCTACGCGCTCGAAGAGACCCTCGCAGGCCTGGAATCGGCCGAGGCCGCGTGGGTGTTTTCATCCGGCATGGCGGCGCTGAGCGCGCTGTTCCTGACACACGGCCGCGCGGGCATCGTCTGCGTCGGTGACGCCTACGGCGGCACGCTGGAACTGCTGGAGCAGCAACTTCCCGGCCTCGGGCTGCGCACGCATTGCATACTCGGCAACGAACCGGACAAGCTGGACGCCCTGCTGGCCGATGGCGTGAAGCTGGTGTTCTTCGAAACGCCGACCAATCCGACGCTGGACATCGTCGATATCCGCGCCATGGCCAGCAAGGCGCATGCGCACGGCGCGCTGGCCGCCATCGACAACACCTTCGCCTCGCCGGTGAACCAGCGTCCGCTGGAACTGGGTGCAGACCTCGTCATGCACAGCGCGACCAAATATCTGGGCGGTCACAGCGATCTCACCGCTGGCGCGCTGATGGGCAGCAAGGCGCTGCTCGAACCGGTGTGGGCCTGGCGCAAGAATCTCGGCACCGTGCCGGCGCCGGAAACCGCCGCGCTGCTGTCGCGCAGCCTGCGTACGCTGGTCGTGCGCGTGCGTCAGCACAACGCCAATGCGCAGGCGGTGGCCGAGGCCATGGCGCGTCACCCGAAGATCGCTCGCGTGCACTACCCCGGCCTGCCGGACGCGCCCGGCCACCTGCTTGCAAAGGCGCAGATGGACGGCTTCGGCGGCATGCTGAGCATCGTGGTGCGCGGCGACGGCGGCGAAGCCACCCGCGTCGCCGACCGCCTGCGCCTGATCAGGCTGGCGCCCAGCCTGGGCGGCGTCGAAAGCCTGGTCACCCAGCCCTGCACCACCACCCATCACGGCCTTACGCCGCAAGAGCGCGCACGACGCGGCATTCCGGACGCGATGCTGCGGCTGTCCATCGGCATCGAAGACGCCGATGACCTGATCGCGGATCTGCAGCAGGCGCTGGGCGACGCTTAGCGAGGACGCTGACGCCCGCGCGTGACTCGCCCTAGAACCCGAAGCCCATCTGACCGCCGTCATCGGCCTTCGCCTTTCGACGCCGCTTCACGCCTTCTCTGTCGGGGTTTCGGCTGCCGTGCTGCACGAAGACGCGACGCGCCTCGGCACCCGCTTCCGGCAGGCGGCGAACCGCCCACACCGCGTCGCGCGCCGCGCGGGCAGCAGCGAGGTGCTCGACCACCGGCGCCGGATAGTCGTGACCGATCAGGCACCCGGCCCGCATCTGCTCGTTTGCTGTCATGCGCCAGGGTTCGGCCAGAAATTCGAGCGGCACGCGCGCCAGTTCGGGCAACCAGCGGCGCACAAAAATGCCTTTCGGGTCCTGATCGATCTGCTGCTTGACCGGGTTGTAGATGCGCAGGGTGTTGATGCCGGTCACGCCGGACTGCATCTGCACCTGCGGGTAATGAATGCCGGGTTCGTAGTCGGTGAACAGGCGCGCCAGATGCAACGCCGGCTCCCGCCAGTGGTTCCAGAGCTGATAGGACGAAAACGCGATCAGCATCGCGCGCATGCGGAAATTGATCCAGCCGGTCGCATCGAGCGAGCGCATGCACGCATCAATGAAGGGGTAACCGGTTTCGCCGCGACACCAGGCAGCGTGGCGCGACACCGAAAAGTCGGTCTCGCGCAGCCCTTCGTAAAGACGATTCACCGGGCGGGTTTCGATGTCCGGCTCAGACTCCAGCTTCTGGATGAAGTGACAGTGCCAGTGCAGCCGGCTTTCGAATGACTTGAGCCCGGCCAGCGCCGCCGCCCCCTGCGGAACGTGTGCACGCGCCAGGCAGTTGGAACGCGCACGCCACACCGCATGCACCACCTCGCGCAGCGACACGATGCCCAGGGCCAGATGCGGCGACAGGCGCGAACAATCGTCGCCGGCCGACAGCGGGCTGGACATGCCGCGCCGGTAGCGCAGCACGCGCTCATCGAGAAACCGGTCGAGTTCGTTCAGCGCCAGCGCCCTGCCCGCACGCTGACGCCTTTCGATATCGCGCGTCAGCAAACCGATCGCCGCGCCATCCGGCGGCACCACGCTCACCATGCCGACCACCCGCGCCGGCGTGATGCGCGGCGGCGGGCCGGCCGGTGCCGGGCGCATGACCGACATCCAGTGCCCGGACCACTCGTCGCGATCGCGCAGACGCCTGACTACCGCACCATTCGGAAACTCGCGCCACGCCACGCCCTGCCCGCGGCACCACGCGGCCACTGCACGGTCTCTGGCAAAGCTTGACGCATTGCCGGTTTCTTCATGGCTCCACAGGCCATCGATGCGCTGCCGGCGATGCAGCGCATCGAACACATCAGGCAGCGCCCCGCGCAATCGAAGCAGACGCAGGCCGATGCCCTCGAGCGCCGCGTCAAGATCGTCGAGTGCCTCATTCAGGAATCCGAGATGGCGGGCGTCAGCGTCGGGTGCTCCCAGCAGTTCATCTTCATAGACATACAGGGCGAGCACCGGGCCGGCCAGCGCCGCCGCGCGCAGCGGCGCGTGATCGGTGATGCGCAGGTCGCGCTTGAACCAGACGACCTGCATTGCCGGTTCAGGGCAGTGCCAGCGCCGACGCGGCGAGGCAGATCGTGACGATGACGCTGAGCAGCGTGCGCAGCTGCAGGTACCAGGGTTCGAGCGTCAGCGCGCGCGCGAGTCGCACGTCCATCCACCAGCAGGCGGGCACCGCCGCGCACAGCAGCCAGAAGCCGGTACCCAGCGGTACAAGCAGCGCCAGCCACGCCAGCAGCGAGGGCAGCACGCCCCAGCCGAGCGCCTGCCAGAGCGCGGTGCGGTCGAGCGTGGGGTCGCGCATCGCAAGCCCCCAGTGCAGCGCACCGATGAAGCTGACGATGGTGGCCGCGTAGGCCAGCTGGGCGAGCGCCACCCAGCCGCGCGGCGCAGCGTCGACATACATCGCGACGGTCAGGCCGACGAACGGGATCAGTCCGGCCAGACCCAGCACCCGGGCCGGCGCGCGCGCCAGCGGATTCAGAACGGTAGTCACAGGCGTCAGCGGTGCCAGGGCCGACCCACCTCGGCTTTGGGCGCCACGCTTTGCCAGAAGCGCGTAAACGACGGCATGGCACGCGGCGGGTCGTCGAACTGCCGTGCCACCGGTTCAGCCAGCATGCCCGCTTCGGCGATCGCCTCACGATAGCCCGGGTTGTGCGTCTGCATGGTCATCAGGCGCACACCGCCGAGCTGCCGATGCAGGGTCTTCGCGTCGCCGACGACGATGCCGTCGCAGGCCTCGCGCATGCGGGCCAGCACGAACTGCCAGCGCCCCTCGTTCCACGCGAAGCGCTCGTGGAACGACGGCTCGATCCAGCCGATCACCCGTCCCTGCGGGGGACAGCCGAGCGACCACGGGTGCATCAGCCACACTTCTTCATCCTGCGGCATCGACCAGTTGTCGGGATCCAGCACGGCACCGACCGGCGGCTCGTCGATCGCTTCGGCACGCAGACTGTGCGGGCCACAATCGCCGCCGTGCCGGGCATGCTGGTCGAGGATGTCGTATCCGGCATCAAGCACCGTATCGCGACTGGCCCACTGCGGTGCGTAGCGCTCGACGTTTTCCGCGTTGAACAGATAGGGCTTGCCGGTCAGCGTGCCGGCCACCCACTGCCAGGACAGCGTGTTGGAGGCCAGATCGCCATCGAGCAGATGGCGATACATCCACATCGCCCCGGCGCGCCAGTCGGTCTTGCGCAGATGCACGACATAACTGGCCAGCCACATCCGCGCGTGGTTGTGCAGATAGCCCGTGTGATACAGCGTACGCACCGCCTGATCGATCACCGGCACACCGGTGCGCCCCTGGACGACATCCTGCGGCATGGCCGGCGCGTACTGCGCAGCAGGCGGCGGGCGGCGCGACTCGAAAATATCGTCGCCCCAATGCCGCCACAGGTGATGGAAATACTCGCGCCACGCGAGTTCGAACACGATCTTGTCTTCCGGCGCCAGCACACAGCGCTGCGACAAACGCTCGATTACCTGCGGCACATCGACGAAGCCGTGTGTCAGGTAGGGTGACACGCGGCTCACCGCGCCATCGATATGGTTGCGCGTACGGGCGTACGTCAGGGGCTGGATCGCATCAATGCGCGCCAGCGCCGCGGCGACGGTCGCCGGAAAATCGCCGACGCCGCCGGTGGCGTCGGCAAAGTGAGGGTCGGAAAACAAGTCTGTCATGTCGTGTCGGTCACCAGTGGCTGCTAAGGACACAGACCCGAACACACAGCAAAAAATCCCGCGGTCGCAGGGCAAACTCCGACGACGGCCGGCAGGAAACGGCTCGAAGACTATCGGCTGACCAGCGCGAGCATCAGCGGCGTCGTCACCGCGGCGAGCGCGGTCGACATCAGCAGGCTGCCGGCCACCGGGCCCTGCATGACCTGGAACTGGCGCGACATCAGATAGACGTTGGCGCCGACCGACAGCGAGGCGAGCAGCACGACGGTGCGCGTTTCGGTTTCGGGCAGGCCCAGCGCGACGGCCAGCGCCCAGACAATCAACGGATGCAGGCCCAGCTTGAGCACGCTGATCGACGCGCTCTGTCGCCAGTGCGAGCGCACGCCGAATTCAGCCAGCCCCATGCCAAGCGCAATCAGCGACAGCGGCAGCGCGGCGTCAGCCAGTAGTTTCAGCGGCTCATCGATCAGCCCGGGCAGCGTCAGTCCGCTCAAACCGAACAGCGTGCCGGCGAGAATCGCGGCCACCAGCGGGTTGGTCAGCACACCGCGCGCCGTCTTGCCGAATCCAGCCAGGGTCAGCGCACCGTGGCGCGCCCACTCTACCGATACGGTGACCAGGGTCCACAGGATCAGGGCGTTGAACACCACCACAAGCGCCGCCGACGGCATGGCCGACTCGCCGAGCAGCGTGTGCGTCAGCGGCAAGCCCAGCAGCACATTGTTGGAAAACACGCCTCCCAGCGCAAACAGCGACTGCGACACGCCGTCGAGACTGAACAGCCGCGCCGACACGAGGCGGCCGATCACGAACACGATCAGGCAGGCACCGAAGAAAGCGATCAGCAGGCGCGCATCGACGGGCGGCAGGCCGGCAAAGCCACTCATCAGGCGAAACAGCATCGCCGGCAGTGCAATCGTGAACACGAATTTCGCCAGCGCATCGGCGCCGGCCTTGTTCCAGCCGCCCCATCTCATGATGGCGTAGCCGACGAACACCAGCACGAACAGCGGCGCCGCCAGCAGGATCTGTTGCAGGGCCGGATTCATGGAACTGCCGCACGGCGGCCTGAGCGCCTTGCGGAATGCGGAAAACGGGGGACTTCGGACACGTGGGCGGGCGGCGAGCGAAGGATGAACGACGCGCAGGATAGCAGCGGGCGCCGATCCCGACAGCGCGACCGGCGTTCAAGAGTGCCGCGTGCACTGCCGTTAGAACCCACTAACCAGTCTATTCGAGCGTCCTTCATGCCCCAAGCAACATCAGCAGTGGTAGCGGAGGCCGAAACGTCCCGCGGTGCCGACATCGTCCACAGCGCCAGTGGCGTGTCGGCGCGATACAAGGGTTTGAAGCTGACCAGTCACTTCCAGCCCATCTTCAGCCTGTCGCACTGTCGCGCCATCGGTCACGAAGGCCTGTTGCGCGCGGCCGACGCCGACCTCAACCCGGTCGCACCGGGACGGGTCCTCGCCAGCACCTCGGGCTATGAAGACCTGCGCTACCTCGACCAGTTGTGTCGCTATCTGCATGTGAATAACCATTCAGCCCACGATACGCACGGCGGCTGGCTGTTCCTGAACATCCATCCGGAAGTGTTCCGGCGCGGCCCGGACAGCGACCTGTCCGACTTCCTGCCCGAACTGTGCGAACACCCGAACATCGATGCACGCCGCATCGTCGTCGAAGTCATGGAACAAGCCGTGTCTGAACACGCAGGCTTTGCCCGCACGGTCGAATACCTGCGCGAGATGGGCTGCATGATTGCGCTCGACGACTTCGGTGCCGGCCACTCGAACTTCGACCGCATCTGGTCGCTGCAACCCGAAATCGTCAAGCTCGACCGGTCCTTCGCGATCAAGTCGGTGGAAGACCCGTCGGCCCGCCGCCTGCTGCCGCAGATCGTCAGCCTGATCCACGAAGCCGGCTCGCTGGTGCTGCTTGAGGGCGTCGAGACCGAAGCGCAGGCGCTGGCCGCGTTCGATTCCGACATCGATTTCGTACAGGGCTTCTATTTCGCCATGCCAGCCGCCGCGCCGGTCGATACGCGCGAAGTCAGTCCGGTGATCAATGCGCTGTGGGACCGCTTCAACACCACGCGCGGCAACGGTGCGCAGCGTTACCGCGAACTGATCGGCCCCTACATCCACGCCATGGGCGGTTGCGCCGTGCTGCTCGAAGAAGGTGTGCCGATGCACGAGGCCTGCCACGCCTTCCTGCAGCTCGAACGCGCCGATTGCTGCTTTCTGCTCGACGACCAGGGCCGTCAGGTCGGCCGCAATGTGCGTCCGGTCGATTCCGCCGGCCCGGAAGAAAGCCAGTACCGCGCGCTGTCGATCAACCGCCACGCACGCTGGTCGCGCCGGCCCTATTTCCGGCGCGCCGTCGATAATCTGGGCAAGGTGCAGGTGACGCGTCCCTATCTGTCGATTTCATCCGGCGTCCTGTGCGTGACCGTGTCGGTCGCCTACCGCGACTGGGACGACGAACTGCGCGTGCTGTGCGGCGACCTGCACTGGCCGCAGGTGGTCTGACGCAGCGACACGCCGCACCACGGTTGAACCGTCACAGGCGTGGCCTGTCTTCATCCACGTTGCCGTGCTGATTTCGCGCTGATGAATGCGTGCTCCAACCTGTTGCGACCGTGGCTGCGGACCTATGTCCTGCTGCTCCTGGTCGGTGCGCTGCCGCTGCAGGCGTTCGCCCTGCAGTGTCAGGTTCGCTGTGCGCTCGCCGGCCCGGCAATGCCGGGTGACATGCATATCGATGCGGCCATGGATGGCGCCATGTCCGACAGCCAGGCCAGTCATGACTGCCACGAAGCGGCCGACGCGATCGACGATTGCCCGAATGGTGCTCAATGCGCTGCCGCGCATGCGATCGCGCTGCCGGTGACCGGGACGGCACACGCAACGGCAGGCATCGATATGGTCAGCACCCATACTTTCACTGACCGGCCATCCCATACTCCCCTGCCGCCCGAACGTCCGCCCAGACACGGCTGAACACGCCGATCGCGACGCCTGTGCGTCGCAGCCGTTGTTCAACGTTCAGGAGTTCATCATGCTCGATCCATCGGGTTCGCCCGCGCGCGACTTCCGCTCGCGCACGCTGGCCGCCCTTGCGCTCAGTGCGCTCGCCAGCCAGGCGCACGCGGGATTCTTCATTCCGCGCGACATCACGATGTTCATGTTCACCGCATCACCCGACGCGCAGATGGCCGAAGTGGCACACGGTTTCCGCGCCGACCTGTCGGTCGCTGCCGGCCAGTCACGCTACCTGTCGGACGACGAAAGCATCGAGCGCCGCTACACGACGCTGCAGGCCAACTGGCTGGTGCATCGCCACTACGGCCGGGACGGCATCGCCAATGCATATATATATGGCGGACCGCTCGCCGCACGCGGCAGCGCCTACGACGAAGGTGGCACCGACAGCGGCAGTCGCAGCGGCGTCCATGGCGGTTTCTGGATGGACTACGAAACCCGGCGCATCTACACCCGGCTGTCCACCCACCTGTACCACGCCGGCAGCCAGACCCAGGCGGTCACCACCGCCCAGGCACTGTGGGCGCCCTATGCCGCCGACTACGAAGACATCGCACTGTGGTTCGGCCTGCAGGCCGAACGGCGCAGCACCCTGTCGGACGCCACCCAGATCACCCCGCTGGTGCGGCTGTTCCAGCGCCGCTGGTGGGTGGATGTCGGTGTCAGCGTCAACAGCCAGCATCGTGGCGACGGCTTCGTAAACGTCATGCTTCTGTTTTGAATTCAAGGAGATATCAAATGAATATTCGTACCTTCGCTGCTGCCTTATCGCTGTGCGCCCTGTCCGTCGGCCAGACCTGGGCGGCCCAGACCATCCGGATGCAGGTCGACGGACTGGTCTGCGCCTTCTGCGGCTCGGCCATCGAGAAAAAGCTGCGCTCCAACGCGGCAACCGATGACGTACTGGTCAGTCTGGAGCACAAGATCGTCGCGCTGAGTCTCAAGGACGGGCAGGACATCGCCGACGACCTGCTGCGCAAGCAGATCACCGACGCCGGCTATCTGGTGAAAAGCATCGAACGCGTGCCCGACACGCTGGACAACCTGCGCGCCGGACTGAAGGCGCGCTGACATGGGGCCGGCTGAAAGTCTTCGCGCCACATTGGGCGCGAGCTGGCTGTCGCTGCTGACCAGCAGCTCGACCCTGGTGTGCTGTGCGCTGCCGGCGCTGCTGGTGACGCTGGGCGCCGGTGCCAGCCTGGTCACGCTGACCAGTCATGTACCGCAGCTCATCTGGCTGTCGGAACACAAGGCCGTGGTATTCGGCGGGGCGGCGCTGGCGCTGCTGCTTGCGGGCGTTGCGCAGTGGCGCGCCCGCTCGCTGCCCTGCCCGGCTGACCCGGTGGCCGCACGCACCTGTCAGCGGGCGCGCAGGCTGTCGGCCGGCGTGTACGCCGCATCGGTTGCGCTGTACGCGATCGGCGCGTTCTTCGCTTTCGTGGCGCCGCTGTGGCTTTGACCGGCGTCAGGCAGCGCGCAGGCTGGCCAGCGCCGGCGCACGAAGCGCCGCGCGCAGGCCCAGCATGCCGGCCCCGACCACGGCCAGCGTACTGAACAGCATGCCGCCCAGCGGCTGGATGATGGATGGCACATAGGGCAACTGGAAGGCTTCGCGCGCCAGCACCATCGTCATCGCCACCGCACCGGCGGCAGCCAGCATGCCGGCCAGTGCGCCGAGCAGCGCGAATTCGGTCAGCAGCGATGCCCGGAGCTGACGGTTGCGCGCACCCAGCGTACGCAGCACCGCCAGTTCGAAGCGGCGTTCGTCATGCGTCGCCTCGATGGCCGCAAACAGCACGACCACGCCAGCCAGCAGCGCAAAGCCGAACACCACGCTGACCGCCGCCGACAGCTGGTCCATCAGCGCGCGGAACTGGCGCACCACGGCATCGACGTCGATCGCGGTCAGGTTCGGGAAGCGTGCCACGAGTTCGTTCGTGAAGGCGGCCGAGGCAGCCGGCAGGTGGAAGGACGTGATGTAGCTGGCCGGAAAGTCCTCGAGCACGCCGGGCGAAGCAACGACAAAGAAATTCACGTTCATCGAGTCCCAGGCCAGCTCTCGCAGGCTGTGTATCGTCGATTCGACCCGCTGGCCGGCGATCTCGAACGCCAGCCGGTCGCCGACGCGCAGCCCCAGTTCCTTCGCCAGCCCGGCTTCAACCGAAAAACCCGGCTGATCGGCCCGCCATGCGCCATCGACGATGCGGTTGCCGACCTGGAAGCTGTCCGACCAGGACAAATTGAATTCACGCTCGACCAGCCGCTGGGCGCGCATCGAGTCGTAGTTGTCGGGCGACGCCGGCTTGCCGTTGATGGCGGCCAGCCGGGCACGCGCCATCGGCAGCAGTTCCGGCGGTGTCAGGCCGGCGCGCGCGAATTCCTCGCGTACCGCGCCCAGCTGATCAGGCTGGATATTCAGGATGAAGCGGTTCGGCGCGTCTGCGGGCAGGCGGTTATGCCACGCATCGAGCAGGTCGCCGCGCACGATCACCAGCAGCAGCACTGCCGTCAAACCCAGCCCGAGCGCGGCGATCTGCATCACCGATGCGGCACGTCGCCGGGTCAGGCTGGCCAGACCGTAGCGCCAGCCGCCAGCCGTGCCGCCACGCAGCCGCGCCACCGCGGCCAGCGCCAGCCAGGCCACCGCGGCATAGACACCGCAGGCGAGCACGAACCCCCCGACGACGACCAGACCCAGCGTCAGATCACCCGCCATCAGCACGATCAGCGCCGACAGGCAGGCCAGACCGAAGCCATAGGCGCCCCACGAAATGCGGTCGGTTTCGTCCCATTCGCGGCGCAGCACGCGCAGCGTTGACACACGACGCAGGCGCAGCAGCTGCGGCCAGACGAAACCCAGCATCAGCGTCATGCCGACCGCGAAGCCATACACCAGAGGCAGCGGTCCCGGCTGCGGCAGCCGGGTGGCGAAAAGCCCCGCCAGCAGCGCCTCGACCCCGAACTGCGTCACGTAGCCGACAGCGCACCCGGCTGCGCAGGCCACGATGCCGACCAGCGCGAATTCGATCAGGAACAAGCGCGTCAGCCGCGCCTGCGTCGCGCCCAGGCAGCGCATAACGGCGCAGCCATCCAGATGCCGCTGCATGTAGCGGCGCGCCGACAGGCCGACGGCCACCGCGGCGAACACCACGGCCAGCATGGCGGCCAGACGCAGGAATTTCTGCGCCCGGTCGAGCGCCCCGCGTACCTCGGGCTGGGCTTCATCGACGGTTTCGATCTTTTCGCCTGCCGTCAGCTTTGACTTGAGCCATGACGCATAGCTGCGCACCGCGGCATCTTCGCCCGCCAGGTGCAGCCGGTAACTGATGCGGCTGCCCGGCTGGATCAGTCCGCTCGCCGGCAGATCGGCCGCGTTGAGCATGAGCCGCGGCACGATGGAAAAGAAACTGGCCCCGCGGTCGGACTCGAACGTGAGCACGGCCGCCACCTGCAGCGTGAGCTGACCCAACGTGAGGGTGTCGCCGGTGCGCACGCCCAGTGCGCTGGTTGCGCGTTCATCCAGCCACACGGTGCCGGGAGCGGGCAGCGAACGGGTTTCCGCGTCCGGCGCATTGAGCGCCGGCGCAGTGCGCAGCTTGCCGCGCAGCGGATAACCGTCGGACACCACCTTGACGCCGACCAGCTGGGCGCCGTCGGCGCTCGACGCCATGCTGGTGAAACTCCAGCTTCTGGCAGCGCGCAGGCCGCGTGAGCGCGCCTCGTCGGCATAGGCGTCAGGCACCGGGTCGCGCGCGGCGACCAGCAGGTCGCCGCCGAGCAGCTGGTTTGCTTCGCTGACCACCGAACGCGATACGCGATCGGTGAAGAAGGACACTGAAGTCAGCGCGGCAACCGCCAGCAGCAGCGCCACCAGCAGGATGCGCAGCTCGCCGGCACGGAAATCGCGCAGCGCCATGCGCGCGGCAAACATCAGGTCAGCTTTCATCGGGTGCTCTCTGCTTTCGATTCTTCTGCGTGGGTTCTTGTCATGCACAATGCGCGCCTTTCGTGTCCGGCCTGTGAGACCTTCGATGTCCGCAAACGATCTCGACAATTTCGTGACCGCCGTGGCGGCCGGCCGGCTGATTCCAGACCCGGGCACGATGTTCAACCCGTGGGGCGACCACGACCTCGTGCATGACCAATCGCCGGACGCGCCGCAGATCCGCGCCGACCATCTGTTTCGCTACCTGGCCGCCCGGCTGGGCCGCGCCCGCGTGCTGTTGATTGCGGAAGCGCCCAGCTACAGCGGCGCCAAATTCTCCGGCATGGCGATGACCAGCGAACGCGACGTGCTGGCGCGCTGTGCCGGCGGCCATGGCAATGAATACTTCGACGGCGGTTTCCGGCGCACCAGCCGCGAGCTGCCGCAGCTGAAGAACCGCGACGGCATGCTCGAGCGTACCGCCAGCATCGTGTGGGGCGCGATGCGCGACCAGAACTGGCAGGCGCGCGACTTCGTGCTGTGGAATGCAGTCGCCTATCACCCTCACCTGCCGGGTCAGCCGCTCACCAACCGCGCGCCCAGCGTGACCGAGCGGCGCGCGCTGCGGCCGCTGCTGGAACAGTTCCTCGCGCTCTTCCCGGGTGTGCCGCGCATGGCGATTGGCCGCATCTGCCAGGCCAGTCTGGCCGACATGGGCATCGAAGCCCTGCCGGCGCGTCACCCCAGTTACGGCGGCGCACCCGAGTTTCGCGCCGCGGTCAGCGCGCTGCGCGACCGGCTCACTGACGGGCAAGTTTGACGAAGCACGCGTCCGGCTGTTCGAAATTGCTGCGCCAGGGGTTGATGTCCAGCCCGCCACGCCGTGTGTAGAAAGCGTTCACCGTCAGACGCTCCGGCCGGCAGCGCTGCAGCAGATCGATATAGATGCGCTCGACGCAGTGTTCGTGGAAATCGGCGTGATTGCGGAAGGACACGACGTAGCGCAGCAGGCCTTCGCGATCGATGCGCGGACCACGGTAATGCACCCGCAGCGTCGCCCAGTCCGGCTGCAGCGTGACCGGGCAGTTGGTTTTCAGCAGATCGGAGCGCAGGCACTCTTCGACCGGATCACCGCTCGCCGAAAGCAATGAGGCATCCGGCAGGTAGCAGTCGAAATGCAACTCAGGCGCATCGATCGAGTCGCCCGCGAGTGCGACCCCGTGCGTTCCGACCAGCGCCGGCAGTGCGTCGAGCGCATACAGTTCGACCATCACGCCCGACTGGCAAGCGGCTGACAGATCGGTTTCGATCAGCGCACGCACCGCTTCGCGCGACACCATGCGCTCATTGTTGTAGCTGTTCAGGTAGAGCTTCAGCGATTTCGATTCGACCATGCACAGGCTGTCGGCCGGAATGTCGAAGCGGCCGATCGCCACCTGCGGCTTGCCGTGCGGGTCCAGCCAGGATATTTCCCACGCATGCCAGCGATCGATGCCGGAGAACGGCAGCGGCTGCCCCTGCAACAGACCGAGCGACTGGCGTGAGGCGATGCGCTGCATTGGAAACAGCAGGCCGGCGTCGTAGCGATCCGGATAGTCGGTGCTGTGCCCGAGCGGCGAATGCGACGGCAGCTGGCGTTCGTCGTCCATTACTTCCCCATCGACTTGCGGATCAGCGCCGCGGCGTCGGTATTGCCGGCTTTCAGTGCCCAGTCGACCGCTGTTTCGCCATCGCGCCCGCGTACCCGGGCGTCGGCACGCGCCGCCAGCAGCACCTGAACCGTGTCGATGTTGTTGCTGCGCGCGGCCAGCATCAGTGCGGTCGCGCCATTCGGTGCCAGCGCATCAACCGGTGCGCCGCGCGCGATCAGCGCCTTCAGCGGCGCGCTGTGCCCCTGCATGGCAGCGTAATGCAGTGCCGACCAGCCCTGCGTGTTGACCGGGTCGGCGCCTTTGGCCAGCAGCAGGTCGACCACTTCGGCGTGACCGTTGTAGGCCGCCACCGCCAATGCGGTTTCGCCGACCGCATTGACCGCTTCAAGCCTGGCGCGGCGATCGAGCAAGGCCTTGACCAGATCGAGGTGACCGGCACGCGACGCGATGATCAGCAGCGTTTCGCCGCGCGGATCGACCGAATTCACGTCCAGCCCGCGATCGACGAAGGCGGCCACGGTGCGCGCGTCGCCCAGATTCGCGGCATTGATCAGGTCGTCGTAGGCCGCGCCCAGCACGCCGCTGGTCGCAGCGAGGCAGGTGCTCAGCACCAGAATGCGCAGGGTCTTCATGCCGCCACTCCGATGCGGCCCGCCAGTCGGGCAGCGTCGCCGAACACGCGGAAGAAATTGTCGCTCGTGATGCGGGCGACGTCGTCGAGCGACAGGTCGCGCACGCGCGCCAGTTCGGCAGCCACATGCGGCACGAAGGCGGGCTCGTTCATCTTGCCGCGATAGGGCACCGGCGCAAGGTAGGGCGAATCGGTTTCGATCAGCATGGCGCGCGCCGGAATGGCCCTGGCCACATCGCGCAGCGACTGCGCGTTCTTGAACGTGATGATGCCGGAAAAGGAAATGCAGAAACCCATGTCGATCGCCGCTTCGGCCATGTCCAGCGATTCGGTGAAACAGTGCATGACGCCGCCGACTTCGTGCGCCTTTTCCTCGCGCATGATGGCCAGCGTGTCTTCGGCCGCCGATCGGGTGTGGATGATGAGCGGCTTGCCGCATTCGCGTGCAGCACGGATGTGGGTGCGGAAGCGGGCGCGCTGCCATTCGAGGTCGCCGGTCAGGCGGAAGTAATCCAGCCCGGTTTCACCGATCGCCACCACGCGCGGATGGTCGGACAGCTTCACCAGTTGCGCGACATCCGGTTCGGTCACGTCTTCATAGTCCGGGTGCACGCCAAGTGATGCGTACACATTGTCGTGCCGGTCGGCCATGGCCGTGACGCGCGGCCACTGTTCGATATTGACCGACACGCACAGCGCGTGACTCACCTGCTGCGCCCGCATGTTGGCAAGCAGTTCGTCCTCGCGGACGGCCAGGTCGGGAAAGTCGATGTGGCAGTGTGAATCGATGAACATTGAAGAACCGGATTAAACGTGTGGGTTGGGGTGGCCCGGATCACGCCCGGGGCCACCCGGTCAAAGCGTATGGGTCTGCCGGCTGGACGCCAGATGGGTGCCGATGACCGATTCGATCTTGGCGCGGGCCGCCTTGCTGCTGTCGTCTTCACCGAAGCGCAGGCCGATGCCTTGCTGCTTGCCGCCCTGCGCGTCCGGCGGCGTCACCCACGCGACGGTGCCCTGGATCGGCAACTTGGCCGGATCGTCCATCAACTGGAGCAGCAGGAACACCTCGTCGCCGATCTTGTAGACGCGGTTGGTCGGTAGAAAGATACCGCCGCCCTTGAGGAAAGGCATGTAGGCGGCGTACAGCACCGATTTCGAGCTGACGGCGAGTGACAGAACGCTGCGGCGGTTGCCCGACGTGACCTGCGGTTCGCTCATTCCTGTTGTCCTGGGGTCGGCCGACATCAAGTACATCAAGTCATTCGCTCAGCGTGGCGCCCGGAACAGCCTGGCGTAACGCAGCAGCATGTCTTCCACAAAAAGGCGCGCATTCAGCGGGTGATGCGCCAGCGCCCGTACTTTCAGCAATTCATTGTACCCACGCAGCACGGTCGCGACATCGCTGCGTTGTGCAAGCGCTTGCAACGCCGGCTGGCGCGCCACGAACACACGCGGCGCACCGGCTGTCGATTGCATGACCAGATCGGCCATCCAGCGCTGCAGCCAGGTCACCAGCGTCGGCAGGTCGGTCAGCCCGGGTTCGCCCTTCTTGCGACCCTGCAGCCAGCCGGCCCAGCGCGCGGCGACTTCCAGCGGTGCATCGATTGCGTGCCTTGATACATCATCGACAAACTGGCTCTGAATCTGAGCGTCTTTTGATGCCGCCAGATCGCGTGCATGCAGCGGCGCCCCGGCGCACAGCGCCAGCGCATCGGCCACCTGCGCGACACCCCGAGCCTTGAGCCAGGCCATCGACTGTTCGATCGGCGGCAGATGGAAGGGCAGCAGCCGGGTGCGGCTGCGTATCGTCGGCAACAAATTTCTTGGCCGATCTGAAATCAATAAAAACAAAGTATTTACCGGCGGCTCTTCGAGTACCTTCAGAAGAGAATTGGCGGACTCGGACAGCATGGCTTCGGCCGGATACAGCAGCACCACGCGGTAGCCGCCCTGATGCGATCCCACGGCGAGCCGTTCGATGACGGCGCGCACCTGCGCGATTCGGATCAGTTTCGACTTCGCCTTGCCACCTTCGCCGTCCTCTGCGTCATCGGCCTCGCCGGCGTCGTCGTCGAGCGCTTCCGGGCGTACCGTCAGCAGGTCGGGATGATTGTCCGTCGTGATCAGCACGCAGGACGCGCACACGCCGCAGGCGGCTTCAGTGCCGCGGGCACGTTCGCACAGCATGCGTGCGGCCAGCGCCTCGGCAAATTCGCGCTTGCCGACACCGGACGGACCGGCCAGCAGCAGCGCGTGCGGCATGCGATCCGCCCCGGCGAGCAACTGATTCCACTGCGGCTTCAACCAATCATGAATCATTCAATTACAGTAGCTTGAGAGAATTTCTTCGAGTCGATTCGAGACAAGGCCCGGGCGCACTGACGCGTCGATGACCCGCATGCGCACCGGGTCGGCGGAAGCCCGCCCGAGATAGGCCGCCCGTACACGGTTGAAAAAATCGGCCTGCTCGCGCTCGAATCGATCCGGGTCGCCACCACTCGCGGCCAGTCGTTGCGCCGCCACTTCGCATGGCAGATCGAACAGCAGCGTCAGGCCTGGCTGCAGACCGCGCTGCACCCACTGCTCCAGCACACCCAGCCGTGCCGTGTCGATGCCGCGACCGCCGCCCTGATAGGCGAAGCTGGCGTCGGTGTAGCGGTCGCACAGCACCCAGTCGCCGCGCGCCAGCGCCGGTTCGATCACCTGCGCCAGATGCTCGCGCCGGGCGGCGAACATCAGCAGCGCCTCGGTATCGGCATGCATGGCTTCGTGCAGCAGCAATGCGCGCAGCGATTCGCCCAGTGGCGTACCGCCCGGCTCGCGCGTCAGCAGCACGGTGTCGCCGCGCGCGCGCAACCAGTCTGCGGCGTGGGCGATCTGGGTGCTCTTGCCGGCGCCATCCATGCCTTCGAAAGTGATGAAACGGTATGACTGCTCATGCATGGCGGTCTTGCCTGCGTTCATCGTGTTTTCGTTCATCGCTCAAGGGGTTCATTTGCGTTCACTCCTCGCCGGCCGACGCTGATAGCGGTCGACGGCGCGGTTGTGTTCGGCCAGCGTGCGCGAGAACTCGCTGCTGCCATCGCCGCGCGCCACGAAGTAATAGTAGGGGCTGGGCGCCGGATTGAGGGCGGCATCGATCGCCGCCCGACCGGGCAGCGCGATCGGCGTAGGAGGCAGGCCGCCCCGGGTGTAGGTGTTGTACGGCGTGTCGGAACGCAGATGGGCACGCGTGAGATTGCCATCAAAGCGCTCGCCCAGACCATAGATCACGGTCGGATCGGTCTGCAGCGGCATGCCGACACGCAGGCGATTGACGAATACCGACGCGATCATCGGCCGGTCGGCTGCGGTGCCGGTTTCCTTTTCGATGATGGACGCCATGATCAGCGCGTCCTGCGGCGAGCGATATGGGAGATCGGCCGGGCGCTTTTCCCACGCCTGCGCAAGCTGGGCCTGCATCGCGTGATGCGCGCGTCTGAGCACCGCAAGATCACTGTCGCCCCTGGCAAACAGATAGGTGTCGGGGAAAAACCAGCCTTCGGCGAATGTCGCATCGCTGCCGATGCGGGCGAGCAGTTGCGCGTCATCCAGCGCAGCGGCTTCCTGCAGCAGATCCGGATGCGCCGCCAGCGCCGCGCGGGCCTGGCGCCAGGTCCAGCCTTCGATCAGCCGCACTTCGCGCAGCGTCACGTCGCCGCGCGTCATCATTTCGAGCAGCTCGACCGGCGTCAGCCCGCTGCGGAAGGCATAGCTGCCGGCCTGCAGCTTCGTACCGTCGACGGCAAAGCGGCCGATGAGACCCATCAATGCCGGCTCGACCGGCACACCGGCCGCAGCGATCTGACGGGTCGCCTGACGCAGGGCCGTTCCGGGGCGCAGCGTGAATTCGACGGCTTCGCCCTCCCAGATCAGCGGACGCTGGGCGTACCAGGCCAGTGCAGCGGCAACGGCAAGCGCTGTGACCAGCGCGAGCACGAAGAGACGGACGAGAACACGGAGCATGCAGAAAGGCGGATGGCGGGCGGCGCAGCACGCCGGGTCGCATATGTTAACCTCTATGACGTGTCGCCGACCCTCAGCGTCAACCGCCTGACTCCAGTCTTTGCCAACCATGACATTCAACGATCTTCTCCCGGCCGGCACTGTTGCCGCAGATGGCCAGTTCCCGGCCATGCTCGATGCCGCCGCCGAAATGCGCGCGGCGCATGATGGCGCCGTACTCGTTCCGCTGAGTCATCTGTCGCGTCTGCATGCCGACGGCGAAGACGCGGCGACCTTCCTGCACAACCTGTTGACGCAGGACGTCAAGGGGCTGCCGGCCGACGCCCTGCGTTACGCCGGCTTCTGCAGCCCGAAAGGTCGCCTGCTGGCCGCCTTCACGATCTGGCGCGAGGGCAGTGCCGTTGTCGTGCAGTTGCCGACGGCGCTGGCTGAAGCGATGCGCAAGAAGCTGTCGATGTATGTGCTGCGCTCGAAAGTGACGCTTTCGGACAACAGCGCGGCGCGCCCGGCGCTTGGTCTGGCGGGCGGCAACGCCGTCGCTGCGCTGGGTGCAGCCGGTCTGACGGTGCCTGCGCAACTCATGGCCACGGCGGTCACTGACGACGTGACGGTACTGAAACTGGCCGAAGACAGATTCGAAATCGTGCTGCCGGCGGAACGCCTTGCGCCGCTGTGGAGCGCGCTTTCGGCCCATGCAATGCCCGCCGGCACCCCGGTCTGGCGGCGCTTCGACATTCGCGACGGATTGGTCAGCGTGTGGCCTGAAACACAGGAGTCTTTCGTGCCGCAGATGGTGAATTTCGAGCTGACCGGCGGCGTGAATTTCAAGAAGGGCTGCTATCCGGGGCAGGAAATCGTCGCCCGCACCCAGTATCTGGGCAAGCTCAAGCGGCGCATGTACCGCGCGCAGGCCGACTGCCCGCCGCCGCTGGCAGGTACGCCGGTGTATGGCACCGACACCAACGATCAGGCCTGCGGCGAAGTGGTCGATGCGGTCGCCCATCCGGAGGGCGGCTGCGAGCTGCTGGCCGTGATCCAGATGTCGAGCACGACCGCCGGCCCCGTGAAGCTGGCCAGCCCGAATGGCGCCGCTCTGACGCTGCTGCCCCTGCCTTACACGCTGGGCGAGTGATGGCCGTGCGCATCGACTACTTCGTGTATTACCGCATTGATGCCGGGCGCGAGGCCGAACTGCTGGCGGCGCTGGCCACCATGCAGGCCTCGCTGCACGCGGCGACCGGCATCGCCGGCCGGGTGCGGCGCCGGCTCGACGACCCGTCGACCTGGATGGAAAGCTACGAAGGTGTCAGCGACCAGTACGAATTCGAGATCGAACTGGGCAGCCACGCGTTCCGCCATGGCCTGTACGAACTGCTGGCCGAAGGCAGCCGGCGCCACATGGAACGTTTCCGCGCGCCCGGATGAGTGGCCGGAAAGCCCTGTCATGTGCCTGATCGCGCTCGGCTGGCGGGTGCGGCCCGACATGCCGCTGCTGGTCATCGCGAATCGCGACGAATTTCATCGCCGCCCGACGGCACCGCTGGCGTTCTGGCCGGATGCGCCGACGGTGCTGGCCGGGCGCGATCTGCAATCCGGTGGCACCTGGATGGGTGTCACCCGCGGCGGCCGCTTTGCTGCGCTGACCAATTTCCGCGATCCGTCCGCGCAGCGCCCGGACGCCCGCTCGCGCGGCCTGCTGGTGTCCGGTTTCCTGAGCGGGCACGCCAGTGGGCACGATTACGCGAACGCGCTGCGTCGCGACGGCGGCGACTACAACGGCTTCAATCTGCTGCTGTGCGACGGCAACTCGCTGATATGGATCGGTCATCCGGGCGACGGCAAGGTCAGCGTGCGCCCGCTTGAACCTGGCCTGCACGCCGTATCCAATCACCTTCCGGGCACACCGTGGCCCAAGCTCGTACGGGCGCTCGACGGCCTTTCACGGATGCTGGGCAGGCCGGAAGCTGCCCAGGCACCGGCCTTCGATGCCCTCACCGAACCGGCCTTCGCCCTCCTTGCCGACGACACGCCGGCGGACGACGCCGACCTGCCGGACACTGGCGTCGGCATCGAGTGGGAACGCCGGTTGTCGCCGGTTTTCATCAACGGTGATGAGTACGGCACCCGAGCAGGTACCGTGCTGCAGCTGACCGAAAGATACCTGTCTGTCGAAGAGCGTCGCTACGGCAGCAGAGGCCGATACCAGGGCGCATCGCGTTTCACTCTTCAGCATTGAAGGCCGGCAGCCCCTTTTTCGTACGTGTGCGATCAAGTTTTGTCTCTAATATGTCGAAAAAGCAGATTGTTGCGGCCACGTCTCCGCTTTCAACCCCCGTCAAATGATCGCCGCACCCCTGCCCTCCGGAGAAATCCAACGACTGGCTGCGCTGAACGATACCGCGCTGCTCGACACGCCTGCCGAGCTGTCGTTCGACGACCTGACACGTCTTGCGTCGATGATCTGCGGTACGCCGATGGCGGCAATCAGCCTGGTGGACCATGACCGGCAGTGGTTCAAGTCGCGCATCGGGATCGATGCGCCGGAAACACCCCGCGACATCGCGTTCTGCGCCCACAGCATCCTTCAGTCAGACGTGATGATGGTGGGCGATGCCCGCTGCGACGAGCGCTTTCACGATAACCCGCTGGTGACCGGCCCCATGGGTATGCGCTTCTACGCAGGCGCACCGCTCGACATCGGCACGGGCGAGCGCATCGGCGCACTGTGCGTGCTGGACATCGTGCCGCGCCAGCTCAATGACGCCCAGCGCGAGGCGCTTGCTGCACTGGCGCGTCAGGTCGTCGCTCAGATCAGGTTGCGAGACAAGGTGATTGCGCTACAGGAAGCCACCGCGCGCCAGTCGCTGTTCGAGCAGCAACTGCAGCGCTTCAACGAGGAAATGCAGACGCTGGTTGCGCTGCGCACGCGCGAACTGCAGCAGGCACGCGACCGGGCGGAACTGTATTTCGACGTCGCCGGCAACATGATGGTGGTGACCGACGCGGCAGGCCGGATCGAACGCGCCAACTGCCGCACGGGCGAGGTTTTGCGCCGGCCGAGCGGGTCGCTGCGCGGCGAGGACTGGTTCGACCTGTGCTTCCCGGCGCAGGAACGCGCTGCAGCCCGTGAATTCTTCACCGGCCTGATCGACGCCGGAAGCGACAGTTCGCGTCGTTTCCATGGCCGGGTGATGACGTCGGACGGACAATTCCGTACGGTGGCATGGCACACCACGCGCCTGGTCGATGAACGCGGCATCGGCATTGGTCTGCTCGGCATGGGTGAAGACATCACGGCCCGGCTCGAAGCTGAAGAACACCTGCGCCGGACGCTGGACGAACTCGAGCGCAGCAACATGGGGCTGCAGCAGTTCGTGCATGTCGCCTCGCACGACCTGCGCGAGCCGATCAACTCCATCCTCAACTTCGCCAAGCTGCTGGCGCGCGACCGCCATGAGGCGGACAGCGAACGCATCGACCGTTACATCGATTTCATACTGCGCGGCGGCGAGCGCCTGCGCACGCTGGTCAATGACCTGCTTTCCTTCGTACGCATCGACAACAGCGAAGCGCGGCTTGACCGCGTGGACCTGAATGAAAGCCTCGAAGACACCCGGCAGGTACTGTCCGATGCGATCGAAAAGGCCGGTGCCACGCTGCACGTGGCACCGCTGCCGGCGGTGCAGGGCGACCGTACCCTGCTGGGCCTGCTGCTGCAGAATCTGGTCAGCAATGCGCTGAAGTTCAAGCGGCCGGACGTGGCGCCGGTCATCCGCATCCGCTCCGAATCGGATGAACATGAGCTGCGCATCCAGGTGATCGACAACGGCATCGGCATCGCCCATGATTTTCACGAGAAGATTTTCGGCGTGTTCCAGCGTCTGCACGCGCGCTCGGAATACGAAGGCACCGGTCTTGGCCTTGCTTTGAGCCGGCGCATTGCCGACATGCACGGGGCGCGACTGTATGTGCAGTCGGAAGAAGGCCGCGGCAGCTGTTTCGTGCTCGCGTTGCCACTGTCGGCCTGCCTGCCGACCACGCCGCCACGGATGGCCGCCGCATGACCAAGCCATTGCTGCGTACCATCATGTTGATCGACGACAGCGAAGCCGACAATTTCTTCCACGGCCTGCTGCTGGAACGTTCCGGTCTTGCGTTGCGCCTGGAGGTATTCGAATGGGCGGAGAAGGCGCTCGTGTGGTTTGCCGACAACCCACGCCACGATGTCGATCTCGTGCTGCTCGACATCAACATGCCGCGCATGGACGGTTTCGAATTTCTCGACCGCTTTCATCTGCTGCCCGACGAACACAAGGGCGACGCGCGCATCTGCATGCTCAGCTCGTCACCGCTCGACCACGAACGTGAACGCGCGATGGGCTACCCGCGGGTCGCGGATTTCATCGTCAAGCCGCTGGAGAGTGAAATCCTGCCTCAACTTGCGAGGGTGCGCACCATCCGCTGATGCTCGATGCCGACTTCGTCGAACGTCGGCCCCTCGGCGGTGAATCCGGCCTTTTCGTAGAAGCCGGTGGCATGTATCTGGGCGTGCAACTGCAGCAAGGGCATGCCGCCCTGTTGCGCCGAGTCGATCAGCGCATCGAGAATGGCGCGGCCGATTCCCTGCCCTCGCCAGGCCGCCTGTACCGCCATGCGACCGATATGTCCGTCCGGCAGCAGACGTCCGCAGGCCACCGGCGCGCCATCGACGCACGCCAGTGCATGCCGGCTGATCGCGTCGTCGGCGTCCCACTCCAGCTCGTCCGGGATGCCCTGTTCGACGATGAACACCGCCTCGCGCACCGTCCTGAGCGCCGGCTCGAGCGTTGCCCAGCCCCCGACAACGACAGTCAGCGCGCTCAATCGCGGATTTCCACCGCCGATCCGGTCGGCACCAGTTCGAACAGTTCGATGATGTCGCGGTTGCGCATGCGCACGCAACCTATCGACCCGGGCACCCCCATCTCGGCCGTGTCCGGACTGCCGTGCAGGTAGATGAAGCGGCGCATCGTGTCGACCTCGCCCAGGCGGTTGAAGCCCGGCTCGCAACCGGACAGCCACAGGATGCGGGTCAGTATCCAGTCCCGGCCGGGCTGACTGGCCGCGAGCTCGGGCGACCAGACTTCGCCGGTCGGGCGGCGCCGCCCGAACACCGTGTTGACAGGCACATCGCCACCGATGCGCGCGCGGATGACGTGGCGTCCGCGCGGTGTGCAATAGCTGCCGCGCTTCTCCCCGCTGCCGTTGCGCGCGGTGGATACACGGTAGCGACGGATCAGCACATCGCTATCGTCGTACAGCTGCATCCACTGGGTGGGGATGTCGAGCGCCAGGCGCATCAGGCGGTATCGGTGCGACGGCGGCGGGCGGCAAAAAAATCGCTCAACACACGGCCGCATTCCGCTTCGAGCAGACCGGATTCGACCGTCGCGTGGTGATTCAGACGCGCTTCGGCAAACAGATCGGTCACGCTGCCGCAGGCACCGGTCTTGGGATCGCGCGCCCCGAACACTACGCGCGCGATGCGCGCATGCTGGATCGCGCCGCTGCACATGGCACAGGGTTCGAGCGTCACATACAGCGTGCAGCCAGGCATGCGGTAATTGCCGAGGGCCTGGCCGGCTGCGCGCAACGCCATCACTTCGGCATGCGCCGTCGGGTCGTTCGCCATGATGGGCCGGTTGTAGCCGCGGCCGACGATTTCACCGTCGCACACGACGACTGCACCGACCGGCACCTCACCCAGCGCGCCGGCCTCGCGCGCGAGCGCGAGTGCTTCGTTCATGAATCCGAGGTCGGTATCTGTGGTGCTCATGAACGCCGCCCGCCCGGGCTCAGCTCGGGCGGGGTTCGGCCACCCGTACGCCGAAGCGCAGCATTGAATCAACGCCGATGATCAGGACGAGCGCGCTGATGAACAGCACCATGCCGGCAAAGCCATGCAGGAAGCCCTGGCCCGCTTCGTCGCCGAAGTGGTAAGTGATCAGCGTCAGAACGATGACCCGGATGACGTTGGCGCAGAACGAGATCGGCACGATCAGGATGGCCAGCGTGATGTTGCGGCTCAGCGAATCGTGCTTCACCAGATTGAGGTAAAGCAGGCCGAGCGCTTCAAGCGTGAACAGCGAATGCAGGCCGGCGCAGGCGTCCGCCACCAGCAATTGGTACTGGCCGATGACGAGGATGACGCCGGTACGTGCGATCGGGTAACCCAGGGCGTACAGCAGATGTTCGGCCGCCCACGACACGCCCATCTTCATCGGCTGGGTGATGGTGTCGACCAGCACACCGGGCAACGGAATCATGAACAGCATGAAAAACAGCGGAAACCACAGCCGGAGCAGCGTCGACTTGCCGAAAAACACCAGCAGCAGGCCGGCCAGCAGCGGAATCAGCGAGCCGATTTCGAAGATCAGGATGTCCTGCGAGCGTCCCAGCGCGTACAGCAGCAACGCAAACACCAGCACCGGCCAACCCAGCCCGGGCGCCGGTGTGTACTCGATGCTGTCGGCGATTTCGTTCCACTTGGTATATAGCAACCACAGCGAAACAGCGAGCACGATCGGACCGTGCGCGTTCTCGTCGGTGGCCCAGATTCCGTTGAAAAGGTCGTGGAAGCTCGGCCCGAACATGGCCGCCATACCCGCAATGACGATCCAGAATGGCGCCCATCCTGCGGACAGGGCATGCAGACCGAGCCGCATCGAAGACTGGGAAGACATGGACGGAAGATTCACAAGCGAAAGACCTCTTTGACCAGGAACATCAGGGCTCGTTCATCACCGAGCCGACGACGGTGGCACTCGCGGTGACCAGTTCGTCGGCCAGGCGATGCAGGCGCGATGCACGGCTCACGTTCTTGCGTGCCACCATCAGCGCGCCACTGGCTCGCACGGCGATGGTCTGTGCGTCGGCGTATTCGGCGCCCGCCGGCGTATCGATCAGGATCACGTCGAAATCCTTCGCCAGCTGGGCAAGCAGCTGGCTGAACATCGGTCGCGACAGCAACTCCTGCGGGTTCGGCGGCACGGCGCCCGCCGGCATGACGCACAGGTCAAGCAGCGCCGGGACGCGTTGCACGGCTTCCGGGCCACCGCGTCCGGCCAGCGTTTCCGACAGGCCGAGCCGATTGCTGACGGAAAACATCGTGTGCTGGCGCGGATTGCGCATGTCGGCATCGATCAGCAGCGTTCGCTCGCCCAACTGCGAAAAAACGACAGCCAGATTGGCGGCGATGAAGCTGCGCCCTTCGCCACGTTCCGGGCTGACGATGGCCAGCGTCTTTCGCTCGGCTTCGGCATCGAACCAGCGCAGCATCAGCTGGCTGCGCAGCGCGCGCAATTCTTCAACCTGGTGCGTGAAGGGACGATAAGCCGCGACGACCTCGTCGCTGACACTGCTTTCGCCAGATTGCAGGAAGGGGTAATCGAACTGACGCGACAACGCAAACTGGATGTCCGATTCCTTCAGCAGACCGAGCGAGATCGCCGCGTCGCCAAAGCGCAGACCACCGTCGCGCTGAGCGCGCAGGATGCGTTCGGCACCGTCCGGGCTGAGCCGCCCGGCGTCGATGAGGATGGCGCCGATGGCCCGGCCGGAGCCGGTGTCGAGCGAAGTGGATGCATTCATTCCAGAGTGTCCTTCAGGCTGCGGCTGCGCGGGCGCGCTTGGCACCCTTGCCGAATTTGGCGGTCGAAATCAGACCCAGTACGGGCACCCCGAGAAGCTGCTGCAGATCATCATCACCGCGGATGCGCTGGTCGAGCAGTTCGAGCAGCAGTACGGTACCCACGGCGAGCAGCACACCGAGGAACACGGCGACCAGCGTGTTGAGCAGCAGGTTCGGGCTGGAATGTTCCAGCGGCGGCGAGGCCGGCGTCAGCACAACGATATTGGTCTGCGTGGTCTGGCTTTCCAGGCTGGTCTGCGTGAAACGCTGCGCCACTGCGTCGTAGGCGCGCTGCGCGCTTTCGACCTCACGCTGGAGGACCGCCAGGTCATCACGTTGCTTCTTCAGTTCCAGAACCTTGTCTTTCTGCGCCGCCAGGGATGCCTTGACCTCGGCTTCACGTTGCACATTGACCCGGTTGCTGGTGCCCAGCGTGCTGGCGACCTTCTTCATTTCCGCATCGAGCTTGGCGCGCAGCGAATCGACCTCGCCCTGGGCGCGCTGGTACTCCGGATGATTGCGGCCGAAGCGCTGGCTGGCGTCGGTCATCCGGGCCTCGCCGCGTGCCAGCTCCGACTTGAGCCCGATGATGAGCGAATTCTGCTGCACTTCCGGCAGCGTCTCGATCTGCGACTGACTGACCTGTGCCTGACGCGACGCACTGTCGCTGCGCTGCGCCTGGATCGCGGTGTACTGGCTCGACAGCTCGGCGAGACGGGCATTTTCGATATCGAGCCGCTCGTCGGTATTAACGATACCGCTTTCCTTCTGGAACTCCGACAGCTTGGTCTGCGCCTTTTCAAGCTCTTCGCGCAACGACTTCGACTGGCCGGAGAACCAGGCGGCGTACTGCTTGGCCGGCTCGATCTTCAGTTCGAGATTGGTATCTATGTAGGCCTGGGCAAAGGCGTTTGCCACGGCAGCGGAGAACGCGGGATCCTGGCCGGAAAACGCGATCGACAACACATTCGATTCGCGCGACGGACGCACATCAAGCTTCTTTTTAAGCAATTCGGCGAAGTAGGCATCGATCGAGCCTCTGCCATCGGTCGCCTCGCGCCACTGCTCGACCGCCTGCGCACTCTTTTCGAAACCGAGCACCCGCACGACGCGCTGAGCGACGCGGTCCGAGGTCACGATGTCGATCTGTGTCGCCATGTAACCTGGCGACACCAGGCCCGGCAGCGTGACGCCGAGAATCGGATCCGGCGACTTGACATCGATCAGCACAGACGCTGCCGATTCGTACTGTTTGGGCAGTACGAGACTCACCGCCACGGTGGTTGCAACAACCACGAAAAGCACGGCGAGCCCGACCAGCCAACGTGCGCGAAGAATCAGAAGAAACTGCTGGAAAGTCATGAATTCATCCGATCAGAAAAGGCTTTCGCGCACATACACGACATCATCACTCAGCAGTGGCAACGCCATTTCGGGTTCCATCGTATCAACCTGGCCCGAAGCGTTGCGGCGATGCAACCGGATCCGCTTGTCGGTGCCGCGCAGCGTGATGCCGCCACCCTGGGCGAGTGCCTGCATGACCGACATGCCGCGCTCCAGGCGATACGCCCCCGGGCGATTCACCTCGCCGTAGATGTAGAACACGGGCGCACGATGCACATACAGCATGTCTCCGCCCTGCACCGCGATGTCCGACTTCATGCCATCCGGCTGGAACAGCGACGGGACATCGACTTCCATGCGGAACGGCTGACCGTTGCGCGTACCGACCAGCGTCACGACGTCTGCACCATTGACTGACGCACCGCCGGCAATGGCCAGGATGTCGGTCACTGTCGTGCCGGCGATCTCGATCGGGTAGCGGCCCGGGCGATTCACCTGCCCGAGTACCGAAACCTGGTTTCCGCGTATCTGAAGCACCAGCACATTAACCTGAGGCTTCAACACGAAGCCGCCTTCACGCAGCTTGTCCGCGATCAGCTTTTCGGTCGCCGGCAGCGTGAGGCCGCCGACGTTGACCGCCCCGATCAGCGGATAGGTGATGCTCCCGTTCTCGGTTACCCGCGTTTCGACGGTGAGATCGGGATTCTGGAACACGGTCACGCGAACCACGTCGCCGGAACCGAGTGCATATTCACGGGCATCGACCGCATGGGCCATCGGCAGCAGGAGTGCGCTGAACCAGAGTGCACACAGCAGGCGCAAAAACTTCGTCATGGTGGACATATCCAGGTGATGAAGGTGACTGAAGCCCTCTGGAAGAGGGCCGGAAAGCGCGGCCGGGCGTCCTACTTGAGGCCCGACAGGCCCTTGTCAACCGCGGTGCCGGCATCCGGCGACGCAGCCGGAGGCGCTTCGGTCGTCGATACCGGCGCAGTGGCTGTCGCCGGCTCATCGGCTGGCGCGCTGAATTCACCGAGGTATTCGATCTTGCCCGTGTCACGCAGCTTCTTGACCTCGGCCTTCGCCAGTTCGGTCTTGCGCTGATTGAGCAGGAACTGTTCGATCACCGGCTGGGCGCCCTTCTCGTCGACCGGCACGCTGCGCGAAGCCGCCACTTCAAGCAGCAGTATCGTGTTGCCGGAGCGGATGATGCCGACCTGACCATCCTTGAGCTTGTGTATGTTCTTGACCATTTCCAGCGGCAACTGCTCGGCCGGCTTGGTCACTGCGTTGGCCGTGAAGCGCACGTTCTCCGACCGCAACCATTCTGCAACCTGTTGCATGTTGCGCGGTTCCGCCATGTACCCCTGCAGCTTCGGCATGAATTCCGGGCCGGCCTGGATCGCAAGTTCGCGCAGGCTGAAGATGCGACGTTCGGAAAACAGTTCGGGATGTTCGGCGTAGTAAGTGCTGATATCGGACTCGGTCGGCTTGGGCGCAACCGCCGAAACCTGTTCCAGGTAGGCGCGGGAAAGCACCTCGCGCTTGGCCGCTTCGATCGCCTGCAGGGTTTTCGGGTCGCGGTCGAGCTTCTTGTCGATCGCCTGCTGCACGAGCAATTCCTGGTCGATCAGTCGTTCCAGCACCTGACGGCTCGCGGCCTTCGCCTGTTCGGGGCTGCTCACATTGGTGCGCTGCATGACCTGGTTGATCTGATGCACCGACACTTCACCGCCGTTCACCTTGACTGCGACCTGTGTCGCGACCTTCTTGTCACCGCTCTCTCCGCCGCACGCCGCCAGCATTGCCGTCGCCAGGATGGAAAGAACGAGTGCTCGACCTGCGTGGTGTGACATGTTGTCCCCGAAAAATTTGTTGCGGATTTGTGACACTTAGGTCGATTGCCAAGATAGCCCAAGTCCTCAAGCATTAACAGTACCCGCGCAGTGTTACGGCGCCATTGCGTGAAATGTTTCCGTAATGGAGCGGACTCCGGATGCGCGTTTGCAGAATGTTTCAAGTCCGGACGCGCGCTCACCTGTTGTCTTTCCATCCTGGTGGGTGCGCTGTCTGGCGGGTGTGGCGGGTGTGGCCGCACAGGCTAGAATCGGCGCTGACCCTGCATCCGGTTTCACCATGTCCATTCCAGCCGAATCATTTCTCAGCGCCCTGCAGGTTTTCGCGGCCCATGAACGCATGGATCCGCTGATGCTGCTGTGCAAACTTACCGAAGAATGCGGAGAACTGGCCGAGGCTGTGCTGGTCGAGCGCGGTTTCAAGCCGCACAAGACGCTGGAGCCTGAAGCCGCCATCGCCGAAGCCGCAGACGTGCTGTTGTGCATGTTGCTGGTTCTGAGCCGGCTTTACCCGGGACTGACACCCGAACAGCTGGCCACCCGGCTGTCGCAGCGAGCCGACGACAAACTCGCGCGCTACGTCGCGCGCCAGCCCGCACTGCGGGCCTGAGCCACCATGCCTGTTTTTGAACTCAGCGCACTGCTGGTCATCGGAGGCTTGATATGGTTGTGGCTGGACAGCCTCAGCGCTCGCGAAATCGGCATGGAGGCGAGCCGGGCAGCCTGCCACGCTGATGGCGTGCAGCTGCTCGACGACACGGTGGCCATCCGCAAGGCCTGGCTGGCACGCGACGACAACGGACAGATGCGCATCCAGCGTACCTATGGCTTCGAATACAGCGATGACGGCACACGACGCCGGCAAGGGTCGGTCACCTTGATCGGCAAGCGGGTCGTCGCGCTATACATCGCACCCCACATCATCTGATACGGCCGACCTTGAACCACCCGAGCACACCCGCCGCCCCATGAACTTCATACTGGATTTCGCGTCGCCCAGCCGGCTGCCCCGGCGTCTGGTGTTTGGCCCACCGGTGGAAATCGTGCGGGCTGAAACGGCCGCTGAAGTCAGGCCGGCACTGCAGCGGGTCGCGCAGGCTGCGCGCGACGGTCTGCATGCGACCGGTTTCGTGGCTTACGAAGCGGCGCCGGCGTTCGACCGCGCCGCCCGCGTTCTGGCGGGCAATACATTGCCGCTGGTGTGGTTCGGCCTGCACGAGGCGCCGCTTGACGCCCCGCCGCATGCGCCGGGCGCCTTTTCGGTGTCCGAGTGGACGCTGGACACCCCGCGCGAGCGCTATGAACAGTGCATCGAGGCCATCCATGCCGCGATCCGGCGCGGTGACGCGTACCAGATGAACTACACCATCCGCGCGCTGGCGTCGTTCGAAGGCGATGCGCAAGCTTTTTACGAGCGCCTGCGGGTCGCCCAGCAGGCAGACTTCTGCGCCTATGCCGACATCGGCAGCCACCGTATCCTGTCCGCCTCGCCCGAGCTGTTCTTTTCCTGGCAGGACGGTGTGCTCACGACGCGACCGATGAAAGGCACGGCGCGCCGTGGCCAGCTGCCGCGCGAGGATGCAGAACTGGCGCGCTGGCTGCGCGATTCGGAAAAGAACCGCGCCGAAAACCTGATGATCGTGGACCTGCTGCGCAACGACCTGTCGCGGCTGTCGATGCCGGGCGGCGTGCAGGTGCCGCACCTGTTCTCGATCGAAAATTACCCGACCGTGCTGCAGATGACCTCGACCATCACCGCGCGCACGCGCCCTGAAGTGACGATAGAGGATGTGTTTGCCGCCCTGTTTCCGTGCGGTTCGATCACCGGTGCGCCCAAGCTCAAGGCGATGGACATCATTTCGGATCTGGAAACCACGCCGCGCGAGGTCTATTGCGGCGCCATCGGTCATATCGCACCGGGCGGCGGCGCACAGTTCAACGTCGCGATCCGCACCGTCACGCTGGACGTTGCCAGCGGCCGGATGCGCTGCGGTCTGGGCGGCGGCATCACGTGGGATTCGGTGGCGGCCGACGAGTACGAGGAAGTGCGCACCAAGAGCCGTTTCCTGTCCCGTGCCGCCCGCAATTTCGATCTGCTCGAAACCTTGCTGCTTGAAGATGGCCAGTACGCGCTGCTCGAACGACATCTTTCACGGCTCGACGCGTCGGCCCGCTTCTTCGGCTTCGACGCCCCCGATGCGGCGCGTGCCGCACTCGAAGCCCACGCCCGTCGCCACCCGAAAGGCCGCTTCCGCGTGCGTCTGCTGTATGGCGCCGATGGCACGGTGCGGCTCGACAGCACGGTCGCCGGCAGCACCGGCACGCTCGCATGCAGCGTACGCCTGGCCGTTGAACCGGTGTCGCGCGCCGAACCTTTCCTGTATCACAAGACAACCCGTCGCTCGGTCTATGACGCCCACTTCTCGCACTGCGTCGGTTCCGCGTTCGATGTGCTGCTGTGGAACGACGCCGGCGAACTGACCGAATTCACGCGCGGCAATCTTGTGCTCGATATCGACGGCGAACAGCTGACCCCGCCGGTTGCCAGCGGTCTGCTCGATGGCACGCTCAGGCGCGACCTGGTGGACAGCGGCGTGCTGCGCGAACAAGTGCTCACGCACGCCGATCTTGCCCGGGCGCAACAGATATGGTTCATCAACAGCGTACGCGGCTGGATACCGGTCAGCCTCGACGTGAGCCCGGCCGACACCACGCCGGCCCCGGTGCCCGCCTACGCAGATCCGTTCGCCGGCGACCGTGGCGCGGCCTGAGGCAACGTTGCGTCGCCTGTTGCTGCTGTGCCTGACGCCCCTGATCGTCGGCTGCAACGGCAGCTTTTCGCCGCATTACTACTGGCAGGCGGCCAGCGGACAGTTCGAACTGTGGCGCCTGGCCAGACCGGTCGGACAGGTCGGCGCCGACCCTGCGACGCCGCACACCTTGCGCGAAAGGCTTGCGCTGGCGGCCGAAATCCGTGACTGGGCCAGCCGCGAGATGGCCCTGCCGGACAACGGCAGCTACCGTCGCTACGCCGATCTGGGGCGACCCTACGTCGTGTGGAACGTGTTCGCGGCCGATCCGCTGTCGGTCGAGCCGGCCCAGTCCTGCTTCCCCATCGCGGGCTGCGTCAGCTACCGGGGCTTCTTCAGCGAAGCCGACGCGCGGGCCTACGCCGAAGCACGCCGCGCTGAAGGCCTCGATGTACATGTCGGCGGCGTGCCGGCCTACTCGACACTCGGCTGGTTCGACGATCCGCTGCTGAACACCTTCATGCATTACCCGGAAACAGAACTGGTGCGGCTCATCGTGCATGAACTGTCGCACCAGATCGTCTATGTGCGCGACGACACCGAATTCAACGAATCCTTTGCCAGCGCAGTGGAAGAAGAAGGCGTCCGGCGCTGGCTGATGCGGCCGGGCAAGGAGGCGCTGCGCGCCGGTTTCGAACGCAACCAGCGCATCCGCGCCGATTTTTCCGCGCTGGTATTGAAGTACCGTGACGCACTGGATGAGGTCTATCGATCATCGTCGAGCGACGCCGAAAAACGGCAGGAAAAGGCCCGCCTGATCGACGCACTCGGCGATGAATACGCCCGCGTGCGCGAACGAGACTGGGGTGGCTTTCGCGGCTATGACCGATGGTTCGCACAGGACATCAACAACGCCACGCTCGCCTCGATCGGCTTGTACAGCGCGGCCAAACCGGCCTTCACGCGGTTGATCGACGCGTCGCCCGACCTGCCGGCGGTCTGGGCGACCTTGCGCGAACTGGCCGCATTGCCGCGCGACGAACGCCGCGCCCGCCTCGATCTGCCACCGGCAAAGGACCCGATCCGATGAATACCGACGACGCACGCCAACTGCAGGCGCTGATCCGGACCATTCCCGATTTCCCCTCGCCCGGCATTCTGTTTCGGGACGTAATGCCGCTGCTGGCCGACGCGCACGGCTTCTCGCTGGCACTCGAGGCGCTTGCCGAAGGCATCGCGCCGCACAGCATCGATCTGGTCGCCGCCATTGAAGCGCGGGGATTCCTGCTTGGCGGCGCCGTGGCGCAACGGCTCGGTTGCGGCCTGCTGCCGGTACGCAAACCGGGAAAGCTTCCCGGCCCGAACCATGGCATCGATTACGCGCTGGAATATGGCAGCGACCGGCTGGAAATGCAGGTCGGCGCCGTGCTGCCGGGCGCCCGGGTACTGGTGATTGATGACCTGATCGCCACCGGCGGCACGGCGCTGGCCTGCGGCGAACTGATCGCCCGGGCGGGCGGCGACATCAAGGGTTTCCGCTTCCTGATCGACCTGCCCGACCTCGGCGGCGCGGCCCGGCTCGTCGCCCGGGGCTGGGACGCCCGCGCGCTGCTTCGCTACTGAAGGGTGTTCAGAATACGTACTGAAGCGACGCGGACACGCTGCGCACGCGGTACTGGAAGAACTGGTTGTTCGACTCGCGTTCGTCGCGACGCACCTCGACATTGGCCGACAGATTGCGCTCGATCGCCCAGGTCGCGCCCACACTGTAGGTGGTCAGGTCTTCCTGACGCGACGGCCCGATCGCGCCGAGCGCCGTGAAGAAGGTATCGCCCTCGCCCTGGCGGGCAATCCACTGCGCCCGGCCATCAACGCGGATCTTGCCGGTGGCCTGCCAGACCGGCGCGATGGAGTAGGTGGTGGTGCGGAAATAGCTGGAAAAGTTGTCGTCCAGCGAGCTGATCTGGCGCTCGGCCTGAAAATTGACCGCAGTGTGCCCGGTCGGCTGCCATTCCCAGCCGAGCCGGCCATAGACATCGTCATAGTCACGTTGAGGCACGTTCTCGTGCTCCCGCTTCGACTGGCCGATGGCCCCCGACAGCCGCGAGTGACCGACCGGCTGCCAGCGCACGCGCGCCTCGATGTCCTTTTGCTTGTACGAATTGGTCTGGTTCAGGATGGGCAGGCGCTGCGGGTAGTCGCCGTCGCTGCGCCGGCCAAGCAGCTCGAATGCCGTGCCTCCGCGCGTGGTGTAGCGCACACCCGCTTCCATGCGCTCGATGTCGAGATCGTTGCGGCGCCTGATTTCCGTGCTGTTGCGCCACGAATCCTTGCTCACGCCGCCAAACAGCGACCAGTACGCGTCGATCTTGTACGCGCCGTCGAAACGCAGTGTTTCCGCATCGATGATGTTCTTGGTGAGCTCGGTTGAACGGAAGTCGCCGAAGCCACCGAGGGATTTGCGGTTGGTGTAGCGCAGGTTGCCCGAGAAGTCATTGCCGAGCTGCATCTGCCAGCCGGCGGCGATGTTCTGCCCTTCGTAGTCGAGCAGCGTCAGATCGTTGTAGCGCACGGCCGACTGCGAGGCGCTCGCGGTCAGTCGCTGGCGTCCGATCATCTTGTCGGCGGTAAAACCGAGGGTGGCGGTCCAGCTGTGATCGCCGCGCGGCGTGTTCGGACCGAAAGAGGTTGGCTCGAGCCCGTCGGGCAGATAGAACACGTTGTCCTGGTACTGCCAGGCACCGGACGTCACGAGGCTGAATACGTCACCTTCCCCTGCGAACGCACACAGCGGGAAGGTCAACATCAGCAGGCACTGCAGCGAGCGCGGAAGGAGCGAAAGGTTATTGTTCATTGCACTAAAATAGTATGGCTGCAGACTGTGACGCTTTCCTTGCCGACGCGCAAATCGTAAAAATTTAACAACTGCAGTCCGCTATTCTACGGCGACGCACCTCCCAAAGACCCTCCCAGCTTGAACTCATCGGTTTCAATCTCAATGCTCGCCAAGTTTGAGCGTAACACTTCCGTATTGCGGGCACCGCTAAGTCTTCCCGGAATGGTCGAGATGTTCCTCGACCCGCTGTCGCTCATCCTTTCGCTGATCGCATGCGCCCTGTACTTCGGCGACACGGTCGACGCGCGCTATGTCGTGCTGTCGCTGGTGGTGTTTTCGCTGTCGTTTCCGGGCTCGTCGCTGCTCAGCATGAGGCCGCGTCGTGTGGTCCGGCAGTGCGTCATCAACTGGATGCTGATCGCGTTCATCCTGCTGTTTTTCGGCTACGCGAGCCAGTACATCGAAAATTTTCCGATCGACGTCGTGGTCGCGTGGCTCGTGGCCGCGCCGGCGACCCAGCTGGTGGCCCACTTCACCGCACGCGCCTATCTGAAAAGGTCCGCCGCGCAGGTGGAAAACCAGACGCGGGTCATCATCGTCGGCTGCAACGACATCGGCGTGCAACTGGCTGAACAGTTTGCCTTCAACCCCTTCCTCGGCATCCATTGCCTCGGCTACTTCGATGACCGTTCGCCGGAGCGCATCACCCAGCTCAACGGTCATGCTCTGCTCGGGCGGCTCAGCGAGCTCGCCGCCTATGTGAAGGCCCATCGCATCGACCAGATCTATCTGGCGTTGCCGATGGCCAGCCAGCCGCGCATCCTCGCGTTGCTCGACGATCTGAAGGACACCACGGCCAGCGTGTTCTTCGCACCGGACATTTTCCTGACCGACCTGATCCAGGGCCGCATGGACTACGTTGCCGGCGTGCCGGTGGTAGCCGTGTGCGACACGCCATTCACCGGAATCAACGGTCTGGTCAAGCGCGGCAGCGACATGCTGCTTTCGTGTCTGATTCTGGTTCTGATCTCGCCTCTGCTTCTGGGCATTGCCATCGGCGTGAAGATGACTTCCCCTGGCCCGGTGCTGTTCCGGCAGCGCCGCTACGGTCTCGACGGCCGTGAAATCGTCGTCTACAAGTTTCGCTCGATGACGGTGCAGGACGACGGTGCAGTGGTGAAGCAGGCGACGCGAAACGATCAGCGCATCACGCAATTCGGCGGCTTCCTGCGCCGCACCTCACTCGACGAACTGCCCCAGTTCATCAATGTGGTGCAGGGGCGGATGAGCATCGTCGGGCCGCGTCCGCACGCCGTGGCGCACAACGAAACCTATCGCAAGCTGATCAAGGGCTATATGGTCCGCCACAAGGTCAAGCCGGGCATCACCGGCTGGGCGCAGGTCAATGGCTATCGCGGCGAAACCGAAACGGTGGACAAGATGCAGAAGCGCATCGAGTTCGACCTGGAATACCTGCGCAACTGGTCGATCGGCCTTGACCTGTGGATCATCGTCAAAACCGTCGCGGTGGTGTTCAAGGACCGCAATGCGTACTGAAGCAGTGAAGCGAACGCCGGTCATCCAGTGGCTTGCGATGGGGGTTGCCACCCTGATGATTGCCAGTCTGATCAGACTGGGCGAGACCGAACTCGCGGTCGGGCTGATTCCCAGCCCATGGGACAAGCTCGCCCACATGGCCACTTTCGGCACCATCGCATTTTCACTCTGGCTCGCGCTCGGCCAGCGCTGGCTCTACAGCTGCGCCGTCTTCGCATTCGCGATCGCGCTGTACGATGAATGGCGTCAACTGGCGCTGCCCGGCCGCGAAGCCGAGCTGGCTGACCTGCTTGCGAACGGCGTCGGCATCGTTCTCGCCGTGCTGCTTGCACGCTACATTGCGGCCAGAGGCATCCGGTCATGATGCGCCGGATGTTCGTGCTGCTGCTTGCCGGTCTGCCGCTGCTCACGCATGCGAATGGCTCGGAGTATCAGCTCAGGCTGGGCGATGGAACGACCTACCGGCTGCTTCAGCCGGAACTGTTGCGGGTCAGCGAAGTGGAACAGCGGGAAGCCAGGCGGCAGGCATTGAGCGGGTTGCCATTCGCCGCGCAGATCGAACAGGCGGCGGTGGCGGGCGGCATCGACCCGGAACTGCTGCATGCCGTCGTGCAGGCGGAATCTGCCTACAACCCGCACGCCGTGTCACCCAAGGGCGCGCTCGGTCTGGCTCAGATGATGCCGGCGACGGCGCGGGCCTATGGCGTGACCGACGCCCTGAAGCCGGTCGACAACCTTCGTGCGAGCGCACGCCACCTGCGCGACCTGCTTGATGATTTCGGTGACGTCGAACTGGCACTGTCTGCCTATAACGCCGGTGCCGGTGCGGTCCGCCGGCACGGCGGCATGCCGCCCTACGCGGAAACGCGGGCCTATGTGCCGCGTGTGAGCGATCGCTACGAAGCGCTCAAGCGCCTCGCGGCACCGCCCGAACCGGTCGTGCCACCCAGTCCCTACAAGCTGCGCGCCGACAGCAGCGAGATGCGCCTGATCCAGTCAGCCAACTGATGCACGCCAGTCTGCCGCCGGCGCTGGATGTCGCCATCGTGGGCGGGGGTCCGGCCGGCCTGATGGCCGCCGAAGTGCTGTCGGGCGCCGGCATCCGGGTCGACCTGTTCGACGGCAAGGCTTCGGTCGGTCGCAAGTTCCTGCTGGCCGGCAAGGGCGGGCTCAACCTCACGCACAGCGAAGCCCCATCGCAGTTCATCGAACGCTTCCGCGAGCGCAGCGACGACGTCGCGCGCTGGCTGGAAGGCTGCGACGCCGGTGCCTTGCGCGCCTGGTCGCACGGACTGGGCATTGACACCTTCATCGGCTCATCCGGCCGCGTCTTTCCGCGCGACCTGAAGGCCGCGCCGCTGCTGCGCGCCTGGCTGACACGTCTGCGCACGGCCGGCGTGCGCTTCCATATGCATCACCGCTGGACCGGCTGGGACGCCGACGGCCGGCTGTGTTTTCGCACGCCGGACGGTGATGTCGCGCGACCGGCCGCTGTCACGCTGCTCGCGCTGGGTGGCGCCAGCTGGCCGCAACTGGGTTCGGATGGCAGCTGGACCACGTTGCTCGAAAGCCGTGGCGTCGCGGTGTCGCCGCTGCGCGCGGCCAACTGCGGCTTCGACCTTGCATGGAGCAGCCATTTTGCAGAGCGGCATGCGGGCGTGCCGCTGAAAAATGTGCGTATCGGCTTCACCGACAGGAATGGCCGGACGATCTCGCGCAGCGGAGAATGCCTGGTCAGCGCCAGCGGTCTCGAAGGCAGCCTGATCTATGCGTTGTCTGCCGTGCTGCGCGAGCGGCTGGAGGCCGACGGCTTTGTCGATATTGCACTCGATCTGCTGCCGGCGCACGAGCCGGCGCGCGTGCTCGCCGAAGTCGCCCACCCGCGCGGCGCGCGCTCGCTGTCGTCGCATCTGGCCGGACGACTGGGCATCAACGGGGCGAAAGCCGGGCTGTTGTTCGAGGTACTCGACAAGGCGGCACTGAGCGATCCGGCGCGCATCGCGGCAACCGTCAAAGCCCTTCCGCTGCGCCTGACCGCCACCCGGCCGGTGGCCGAAGCCATCAGCACCGCGGGCGGCGTGACGCTGGAGTCGCTCGACGCCGACCTGATGCTCAAGGCGCTGCCCGGGGTGTTCTGTGCCGGCGAAATGCTCGACTGGGAAGCGCCGACCGGCGGCTATCTGCTCACCGCCAGCATGGCGAGCGGCCGCGTCGCGGCCGCCGGCATGCTCAAGCGGCTTGCCGCCGGGCACGGCCAGGCTGCCATCCAGGCCGCATTCAGGCCGAGTGATAACCCAGCACGCGCTCGACCTCGTTCTTCGAACCCAGGATGACCGGCACGCGCTGGTGCAGTTTTTCCGGCTGCACGTCCAGGATGCGCTGGTAGCCGGTCGTCGCCGCGCCGCCAGCCTGCTCGATCAGCATGGCCATCGGATTCGCTTCGTACATCAGGCGCAGCTTGCCCGGCTTGGTCGGGTCCTTCGTGTCCTTCGGGTACAGGAAAATGCCACCACGGGTCAGAATCCGATGCACGTCGGCCACCATCGACCCGACCCAGCGCATATTGAAGTCCATGCCCCGCACGCCGGTCTTGCCGGCGGTCAGTTCGTCGATGTAGCGCTTCACCGGTGCTTCCCACGACCGCGCATTCGATGCGTTGATCGCGTACTCCCTGGTGTCGTCCGGAATTCGCATGTTGGCGGTGGTCCTGACAAAACTGCCGGTTTCGCGGTCCAGCGTGAAGGCATGCACGCCCTCGCCCAGCGTCAGCACCAGCTGGGTAGCCGATCCGTACACCGCGTAGCCGGCCACGAGTTGGCGGGTACCGGGCTGCAGGAAGGCGCTTTCATCCACGGGTGCGGCACCGCCGTTGGCGAAATCCGGGCAGCGCAGCACCGAAAAGATGGTGCCGGTCGAAATGTTCACATCGATGTTCGACGAACCATCGAGCGGATCGAACAGCAGCAGGTACTCACCTTTCGGGTAGCGGTTCGGGATCTGGTGCGGCGCGTCCATTTCCTCCGACGCCATCGCTGCCAGGTGACCGCCCCACTCGTTCGCTTCGAGCAGGATTTCGTTGGCGATCACGTCGAGCTTCTTCTGTACCTCGCCCTGCACATTCTCGCCGCCCGCTTCACCGAGCGAGTTGGTGAGCCCGCCCTTGCCCACCGCGTTGCCGATCGCCTTGACGGCGCGCGCCACCACCTCGACCAGAAAGCGCAACTCGGCGCTGATGCGCTCGCCGTCGCGCTGTTGCTGGATCAGGAACTGGCTGAGGGTGATGCGGGACATGGGGTACGGCTCCGTAGGGTCAGAAAATCGATTATCGTGCACAGCACCATGAAACGCCTCGCACGATTTCACGCCGACTGCGGTTTCGATCGTATTTCCGGCCCCGCGACGGTGCTTACACAAGGAACCTGCAGCCTGCAACAGCAGTCCTGACGGTGTCCTCGAAAACCAGATCCGCATGCATATACTTGTTCTAGGTGCCGGCGTCGTCGGCATTACTACCGCCTGGTACCTGCGCCAGGCGGGTCATTCCGTCACAGTGGTCGACCGTCAGAGCCAGCCGGCCATGGAAACCAGTTTCGCCAACGGTGGGCAGATTTCGGTCAGCCACGCCGGCCCCTGGGCTACCCCGCAGGCGCCCGGCATCGGGCTGCGCGGCATGGGCCGCTCGACCGCGCCGGTGCGCTTCTCGCCGACCGTCAATCATCGCCAGTGGCGATGGATGGCTGCGTTCCTGCTGCAATGCCGCCCGGGGCGCGTGCGGGCCAACACCGATGCACTGGCGCAGCTGGCCATCCGCAGCCAGGTCGAACTCGGCCTGCTGCGACGCACCCTGCAGCTGGACTATGCGCACACCGAAAGCGGCATCCTGCATGTGTTCTTCAACCGCAAGGAACTGGCCCGGGCGCAGCAGCGCGCGCGCATCCTGCACAGGCACGGCATCCGGATCGATGTCTGCGATGCCGCGGGCTGCATCGACATCGAGCCCGCACTCGCATCGAGCACGCGCAACCTGATCGGCGGCCTGTTCGCGCCGAACGACGAATCGGGCGACGCCTGCGCCTTCACCCGTGCATTGGCGCAGTGCTGTGCCGACGCCGGTGTCGCTTTCCACTACGAAACCACGGCAGACAGCCTGGACATGCACGAAGGCAGGGTGCGCGGCGTGGCTGTCCGCGACGCGCGCGGCGTACGCGGGCTGCTGTGCGCGGACCAGATCGTGTGTTCGCTGGGCACGCACACCCGCGCGCTGGTCGAACAGCACGGCCCGCGCCCGGCGCTGTATCCGATCAAGGGCTATTCGATCACCTTTCCGGCCGGTCCGAATGCGCCACGCGTCAGCATCACCGATGAGGAGCACCGCATCGTGATGTCACGCCTTGGCGACACCATCCGCGTGGCCGGTCTGGCCGAGCTGGGCGGTCACACGGTCACCGTGGACGACGAAAGGGTGCGTCTGTTGACCGGTCTGACCCGCACGCTGTGCCCGGATGCCGGCGATATCGACGCAGCGCAGGCATGGGCCGGACTGCGCCCGTGCACGCCGGGCAATGTGCCGCTGATCGGCCGCAGCCGCATACCGGGTCTCTGGTACAACACCGGCCACGGCTCGCTCGGCTGGACGCTGGCCTGCGGCTCGGCACGCCTGCTTGCCGATCTCATCGACGGCGGCAGCTCGGACATCGAATTCCCCTACCTGACAGGCAAGCGTCACTGACGCGCCGGCACCCGACCGGACATTTCCCATGCGCGCAGCCTTCTACGACCAGACCGGCCCGGCCCGGCAGGTGCTGCAGGTGGCCGAGCTGCCCGATCCGGTCCCGGGCGCGGGCGAGCTGCGGGTCAGGCTGCAGTGGTCCGGCGTGAATCCGTCCGACGTGAAGGCGCGCGCCGGCCTGCGTGCCGGCGGCATGCCCTTCCCGCGCATCATTCCGCACAGTGACGGCATGGGCATCGTCGACGCGGTCGGGCCGGGCGTCAGTGCTTCGCGCATCGGCGAGCGGGTGTGGCTGTGGAACGCGGCATGGGGTCGCGCCTGCGGCACCGCGGCGCAGTTCATCACGCTGCCGCAGGCACAGGCAGTCGCACTGGCTGACTCGATCAGCGGCGAAGCGGGCGCCTGCCTTGGCATTCCGGCAACGACCGCGCTGCACGCCCTGTTGACGCACGGCGGCGTGGCAGGCAAATCGGTACTTGTGGCGGGCGGTGCGGGCGCGGTCGGTCGCTATGCCGTGCAGTTTGCAAAGCTGCTCGGCGCACGGCAGGTCATCACGACCGTCAGCAACGCGGCCAAGGCCGAACTTGCGCGCGACGCCGGTGCCGACCGGGTCATCGACTATCGCACCGAAGACGTCGCTGCGCAGGTGGCCGCCGCCACGGGTGGCCAAGGCGTAGACCGCATCGTCGAAGTCGACGTGGCCGCCAACGCCGTCATGGACATCGGACTGGTGCGCCCGGGCGGCGAATGGATCATATATGGCAGTGGAACGCCGCAGTTCGCGCTGCCGTTCTTCGCTTTGGCGGCGCGCAACATCACGCTGCGCGTGATTCTCGTCTACACGCTGGACGAGGCCGAGCGGCGCGCGGTGATCGACACCCTGACCCGGCTGCTGGCGACCGGCCGGGTGAGACACCACATCGCCGAACGCATGCCTCTGGCGCAGATCGCCGACGCGCACACGCGGATCGAACAGGGGCAAGTGGTCGGCAACATCGTGCTGGCGCTCGACTGAGCTTCAGGTACCCGGGCGCGCAGCCGTGCGCACAATGGATGTACGATGTTGTTGCGTTGCCCTGCACTTTCATGGGCACGCGACGGCAGCGCGACCCGACATGCAGACGGACATCAGCGTCGCCCTACTCTGGTGCTCCGGGAGGACGGAACATGACTTCGAATGTGACGTCGGTACGCCGATACGGCCTGGCGATCATTGTGGTCGCGTGCTGCCAGACCGCATCGGCGAGCGAAGCCGGTCAGACACCGTGCGACCTCGTCGATACCGCTGATCTCGCCGAAGTCGGCTTCGGCATCGTGCGTCTGCCAGCCACCGACGTACTGGATCTCTACAAGGGCCAGGCCGATGCGCCGGTCGATACCCACACCGAAATCTGCACTTTTCTCGCCGGGCGCAGCGGTGACCGCATGGGTCTGCAGCTGACGATCGAAACCTTCGGCGAGCGGGTGACACCGGCGCAGCTCAGCGCCTGGACCGCCCTCATCATGAAGGACGACCCGGCTTACTATTCATCGACCCGGGTCGGCGACGCCTATTGCGAAACCGGCGAATTCGACCTCATCGACGAGCGCACCGACGCGCGCGAAGGCACGCAGCACTTCGTGTCCTGTGACGCGCTCGAGCCATTGGGCAACCACCGCGTCAATCTGTACTTCCAGGCACCCGAATTCAAGGCACTGCTGCCGACGCTGGAAGAGGTGAAGGCGCTGCTCGACAAGGCGACCGGCAAGGTCAGGACACGCGGCGCAATCCGTATCTGACGCTGCGCGCACTGCACACGTGGCAAGGCCCTTGCGAACCAGGTACGCAAGGGCCGTCGTGGGCTACAGACCGCTGCGTCTTACTTCAGGCGCATGTCGTTCTTGACCGACTTGACGCCACCCACGCTGCGCGCCACTTCAACCGCTTTCGTGATGTCGGCTGCCGAATTGACGAAACCGCTGAGCTGGACCACGCCCTTGAAGGTTTCGACATTGATCTCGGCGACCTTGAGCGTCGCTTCGTTCAGGATGGCTGCCTTCACCTTCGTGGTGATGACACTGTCGTCCACATACTCGCCGGTGCCTTCCTGCTTGGAGGTGGCGGCGCAGCCTACAGCGCCGGCAAGTGCAACGGCCAGAAAGGCGGCCGACAGATATCGTTTGATGTCATGCATGAAAAACTCCTTTGGAAACGGCTGTACGAGCGCCTGACGTCGCTCGGCAAGGCGTCGCACGCTCGCGTTCGATGAACGAAACCAGCGGCTGGCGACCCTGTCTGTCAGGAAATGTCCGGCCATGCGAAACCGCCGACCGGAACATCATCAGCATGCGCGCGCCATAGTTGTGCGTCGGTGCGCTGGCGTACAGAATCAGGACGTCAGCGCCACGTCGGCGCTCAGGCGTTGCAGTCTTTCCGCCTCGACTCCACGGCGCAATGTGTCCAACAGCGACGTCGAACCCGAAAGCCCGGGTGCCGTGTCGTTGCTCGGACCGGGGTATCCGCGCGCGGCGTCGCCGAAGCCGGCTCTGTCCGGCATGGGTTCATCACCGGGCTCGGACATCAGCAACACCAGCACACTCGGCTTCACTTGCCGTATCCGTCTGAGTGTGTCGATGCCTTCGCCCTCACATAGCTCGGTGTCGAGCAGCACCACCTCGATTTCATCCCGGCGAAGGCACCGCAGCGCATCCGGCAGCGTTGTGACCCATTCGACGCGAAGGCATGAGGTAACCGGCCCTGCCAGCACGAGCCGGATCCGGCCGGCTCGCACCGCATCAGGTTCGAACAAAAGGATGGTGTGTCGTATTTCATTCATGATCATCTCTCCGCGAAAACGGAGTGCCTGCCAGATGCGGGTCAGCAGTCCGGTCCGGAATCATTCACCCGCCTTTGCATCGACACGGGGCAGTTCCATCGCGACCCGAAAGTTGCCTTCCCACACACAATGGATCGAGTCGCAGCGGAAGCGCTGTACCGATACGAAGCGACTGATCAGGCGGTCGACGAACCGTCGCCGGATGCGGCAGACCGTCGACGCGCAGCGCGGGCAAACACGCTTCAAGGCAGCCTGTCGGGAGTTCGGATGCTGTCTTCGTTCAGCTTTTCAAACTGTTCGATCTGACTTTCCGCCTCGTCCTTCGTAATGCCATACGCTTCCTGGATCCGGCCCGCCAGTTCGATGCGCTTGCCGGCAATCACGTCAAGCTGATCGTCGGTCAGCTTGCCCCATTGCGACTTGACCTTGCCCTTGAATTGTTTCCAGTTGCCTTCGGCGATATCCCAGTTCATTTCGTGTCCTTTCGGTTTGCAGTTTCAACCCGAACGTTGCAGGCAGGTCGCCTGCATCCGTTCCACGTGACAACAATGCTCAGCGGCGACGCATCAGAAGCGCCACCAGCAGCCCGGCCGCCGCGGCCACGCCGATCGCCTTCCACGGGTTTTCGCTGACATACACCCGCGTGTTGTCTGCTGCGCGGTGCACCTTGTCCGACACCGCATGCGCAGCGCGATCCAGGCCGGCACGGGCATCGGACAGGCGCGTTTCGATCTTCGTACGCGCCGCAGAAATTTCGCTCGCCGTGCTGTCGATCACCTGTTTGACCAAGGCATCGGCGTCGCCGACCACCGTTTTCACATCACTCACCAGCACATCCTTCTTGCCCTGGATGCCTGCCTCACCACCGTTGAAATCCGTATTCATCTTGCCTCCTTTGGAAAAGCGCAGTCAGCGGGCGGGCCGCAGCCCGGAAACCCGCCATCATGTTGAAAATCGGATGGAATCGCCGGGGTCTGACCGTCCTGCCGGTTGGGTTCCACCGCCAATGAAAACTGTGTGCCGCGCGGCAAACAGCGTCTGTTCGGCAGCGAACGTATCCGCCGCAATGTCGCCCTTCAGCGGACTGAAACGAGTGTGCGGCCGGTGGAAGTATCGCGGCCGGCATCCCGCCTCAATGCCTGATTACTTGTTGTCGTTCCGCGTCGCATCCTTGATGCTGTCGCCGGCTTGTTCGAGCTTGTCGCCCGCCTTTTCGGTTGCGTCACCGATCGCGTCCGAGGTATTGCCGACCGCGGCGTCCAGTTTCTTGCCAGCGGTTTCGGCCGGACCTTCCTTCTGACAGCCCGACAACACTGCAAGGAACAGACCGGCAACCATCACCGCACCCAGCTTTTGCGCATTCTTGTTCATTGACCACTCCGTCGTTCAACTGCATACCTGCCAGCGGTCATGCGGCGCTTTCCTTCGGGTCACGCCGCATGCCCCTGCAACCGGCCAAAGCTCGATGGCCAGCTTACTTCTTGATTTCGCGGCCGATCAGGCCACCCACTGCGGCTCCGCCGACCGTGCCGACCGCGCTGCCACCGGTCAGCACCGCACCGCCGACCGCACCCGCACCTGCGCCGATGGCGGTGTTGCGATCACGCGCCGACATGCCCGAGCAGGCGCTCAGGCCGACGAGCAGTGCAGCACAGAGGGCGATCCTTGCAACATTCGATTTCGTATTCATGGTGTGACCTCGTATCCGGGTATCGCGGCCGGTTGGCCGCGAGGTACTGCGTGCGCGACCGGCTTACTTGCCGGCGCGCATCTTTGCCGCATCGATGCAACGATCCTTCGCGTCGCCCGCCAGGCTGTCGCATTTTTCCTGCTCGACGTCATAGCGCGCGTCGACCTTGTCTTCCTTCGCTTCCTTGCGCGTCTCGGCGTTCTGTTCCGCCGCCTTCACGCGCGCATCACTCGTTGCTTCGCCTGCTGCGGCGTTGCTTTCCGACATCTTCAGCTGTGCCGTCGCATCGGCCTTGGCGCTTGTGCGCGCGGCCTTGGCCTCTTCGACGCAGACGTCCTTCGGGTTGCCGGCGAGGTCATCGCAACGTTCCTTCGAGACCATGTAGGCCGCATCGGCACGCGCCACACGCACGTTGTAGTCCGCCGTAGTGGATGGCGCACGTTTCGCTTCCAGAGTGGCCTTGGCGACCTTTTCAGCGCCCTTCGCTTCCGCCTCGCAGATGTCTTCGGCATTGCCGGACAGCGAATCACAGGCCTTCTTGGCTGCCTTGTAGTCAGATGTGATCTGCGCCTTGGCAGCCTTCTGCTCGGCCTTGGTCATCGTTTCGGCGATGACGCCCGTGCTGAAGGCAAGGCCGATGGCAAGCGCCAGCGCATGGGTACGGAGTGTGTTCATGGTTGTCCTCTTTTCGTGATTCGCCGTCACGTCGCAGGCGCGGCCGGAGCGGTCGCTGCATGGACGGACGCGGACGTGTGCAGTCCGTCCATTGCACGTTACGCAGTCGAAAAGATCTTGTCTGTCTGCTGACACACACAAGCTATGTACGTCACCGAGCAGACGTCTGCCAACCGCGGCCGCATGATGCATCCTGCATCTTGCGGTCTCGCTGCGTCGGCCAGGCACACCGGGCGCGCTTTCGTTCACCCATTCCTGAGAACGTAAAACCATGATCCCCGACAGCCGGGCCCTGATCTTCATCCTGGCAGCTGTCAGCTTCCTTCTCGTGACGCTCGAACTGCCCGCAGACAGCCGGCTGACGCTCGGCGCGTTCAGTCTGGGCAGCGGCGTCACCGCGCTGGCGCTGATGGCCAGTGCGGCGATACTTGGCGCACGGTGGCATTGGGTCGAAACAGCATTCGGCGGGCTGGATCGCGCCTATCGCACGCACAAGTGGCTGGGCATCTGGGCGCTGGTTTTTGCTTCGGCTCACCTCATGTTCAAGGCCGACGGCGACAACTGGACGAAGGCGGCCGTTTTCGCACTCGACCCGGCCATCGCAAGGCTTGCCCGACAGTCGGGTTTCGTCGCACTGATGCTGCTGGTCCTTCTGGCACTGAACCGGAACATTCCTTACAGCGTCTGGCGGTGGTGGCACAAGCTGGCCGGGCCGGCACTGCTGGTTGTCGTATTTCACGCCGTCAGCATCAAGTCGCCGATCGTCCTGGCCAGCCCGGCCGGTGTCTGGCTTGCGGGGCTGTGCGGCCTGGGCCTGGCCGCTGCGGCCTACAAACTTCTTTTGTATCCGCTGATGTCGCGTCATGCGGCGTATGAAATCGTCGCAGTCGAGCACGGCCCTGCGGCCGTGCAGCTCGATCTGCGACCGCTCGGGCAACCGATCCGGTTCGAGGCCGGGCAATTCGCATTCCTGTCGCTCAGCGAGGACGGACTGCGCGAACCGCATCCCTTCACCATCGCCTCCGGTAGCCGGCAGGACGGGCGGATCCAGTTCGTCATCCGGGCCCTGGGTGACTACACGCAGCGACTGGTCACGCAGGCAAGGACAGGCATGCACGCCGACCTGTATGCGCCATTCGGACGCTTCGAGCGCCTGCCCGACTCGCGCTGCGAAATCTGGATCGGCGGTGGCGTCGGCATTTCACCCTTTGTTGCGTGGCTGACCGATGCAGGCGGCAAGCACTTCGACCGCGTCAGCCTGTTCTACTTCTGCAGCCCAGGCCGCGATTTCCCCGATGTGGACAGCTTGCGCGGGCAAGCGTCGGAACGCGGCGCAGCATTCTTCCCCATCAAGGGGGGTGGCGCCGACCCGGAGTTCGGTTATGCACTCGATGCGCTCCTGCGCGCAAATCGGCCGGAGACCATCGATATCAGTTTCTGCGGTCCGAAAGGCCTGTTGCAGACAGTCCGGACCCGGATGCGCGAACGCGGCATCCCGGCCGGCAACATCCGCTACGAAATCTTCGAGTTCAGGTGATGCTGCAGGAAGAACCGCATCATCTGCCTCGATGCATCCGGTCCAGCCGCATCGGTATGAGGCTGCGTACCGTCGCCTCCGGTCCATGCGTGGCCGGCGCCGTGAATGATCCAGCGCTCGCCCTGGCTCACTCCTGACGAACCAAACAGGGCGGAACGGGTGTAGCCGCGTTGCCCTTCGCTTGCAGGCGTGGCTTCGGACGTCGTGTGCTCCCTCGCCTGATCGTTGCCTGACTGACCCGATGCGGCATACAGCGCATCGGCATTCGACGGATGCACGGTGGTGTCCGCGTCGCCGTGGAACACGATGCGCGGCAGTTGCAGTGCACCGAGCTCGGTCGGCGACAGCAGGTCCGGCGGCAGCGTATCCGGTCCCGACGCCATGATGCGCATGGCCGATACGGCGTCGTGCGCGCGTCCGGCCGCAATGCCGGAGTGCACGCCCAGCGCGGCATACAACCCGGGATAGTCGCGCGCCAGCACGGCGGCCATCGCGCCACCGGCCGACATGCCGGCGATGTAGACGCGTGCCGGATCGATATCCTGATCCTGCATCACCCGACGCGTCAGGCGGGCGATCAGTGCCGCGTCACCGGCGCTGTTCGACACGTCCTGCAAGGCGTACCAGTTCCAGCAGCGCAGCGCATTCGCACCCATCGACTGTTCCGGGTACAGCACGACAACGCCCGAATCTTCCGCCACCTCGTTCATGCGCGTGCCGGCGGCAAACTCGGCGGCCCCCTGATTGCAGCCATGCAGCATGACCAGCAGCGGCGCCGGTCCCGCGGTGCGGAACGCGGGTTCATACAGCATGTAATGGCCGTCGACGCCCTCGACCCGCTGTCCAGCCCCGAATCGGCCGATCAACCGACCGACCCGCCGGCCGTCCGCTGCGGTCAGACCGCCGGAACCGTCGGCTACAGGCGCATCCGGTCGCGCGGGCGACGAACGGTGCAGATTGTCAGCGGTGCGCGCGGAGGCGACCCTGACCAGTTTCAGCAGCACGCCGCCCAGCCTTGTCAGACGGGCGCGCTGCCGTCGCCAGAAGGGTTGCCAGAGAGGCGCCGGGGGCGACCTGCGCCCGGCCCCGCTGGCGCGGCCGGATGCCGCATCGCCCGCCACCGGCGGGACGCGGCGCGCGATGCGCCGGCCAAGCAGATCAAGCTTGCGCTCGTAGGCGTCGTCATCCGGGTCGCACGATGCGAGTTCGTCCAGCAGGCGCCGGATGACCCGTCGTCGACGGGTGTGTTCGATCTGTGGGCTTGTTTGCATGACGGCTCCCGAGGCGGCGCAACGATGGCCCCGCCCCGACGGACGGCCGGAACGCGGGCGTGCGTCGCCAGTGCGGCCGGAATATCCGCGACAGGCGGGATGCGGTCTGTACGCTGCCGCACTGCATCCGCCCGGCGCCTGGGCGGATGTGCGCGAACGCAAACGGATGTGCGCAAACAGACAGACGGCGGGGCCGCCAGCGATCAGGCTGCACGCGAAGCTCACCAACACTGCCCGCCAACCTGCTGCCGTCGACGGACACATTGCCCAGGGAAACATCATGACCATGCACACCCCCATGCACACCCCGAGTTACACCCCCACTCACGCATCCACTCGTACCCACGCCGCATCGGCGCTGCCCGCTCCCGCCCGGACAACCTGGTCGCTGCTCGCACTCGCGCTGGCCGCCGTTTTGCTCGGCGCCTGCGCATCCACGCCGCCACCCGTCGAAAAGATGGCGGTTGCCGAAGCCGCTGTCGAACGGGCCAGCAGCGCCGGCACGCGTGAAAACGCGCCGGCCGAACTGCAGATCGCCATCGGCAAGCTCACCCGTGCCCGCCAGGCGTTGGCGAACAAGGACTACGAGCGCGCCGGCCAGCTTGCGGAACAGGCCGAACTCGACGCCCACGTTGCCGAAGCGCATGCCCAGGCAGTGCGCTCGCAGCGCAGCGCCACCGAGTCGCAGGACGCCGCCCGCGTGCTGCAGGAAGAAATCAACCGCAAGATCGTTCGCTGACCTCAGCGGTCAGCGCATCAGGAGCCCAAGATGACACCCCATACCAAGATCCGCACGCTGTGCATCGCCTTGTTCGGCGCTTCGCTGGCGGCCTGCAGCAGCGTGCCGGAGCGCAACAGCGCGCTTGACCAGTCACGCGAGCGCGTCGTCGCCGCACGCAGCGACCCGCACGTCAGCGCGCTGGCCGCCGACGAACTGCGCGACGCCGAAGCGTCCGTGAGCAAGGCCGAACAGGCCTGGACGGCGGGCACACGCAAGGAGACCGTCGATCACCTCGCCTATCTGGCCGAACAGCGCATCCTGATCGCCCGCGAAACCGCGGCCGGTCGGGCGGCACAGGCCGTGACCGCCGGTGCGGCGGCCGAGCGCGACCGCATGCGGCTGGCCGAACGGACGGCCGAGGCAGACAACACACGGCGCGAGCTGATCGCGTCCGAGCAACGCAGTCAGGTCAAGAGCTCCCAGCTTGCAGAAGCTGAATCGTCCGCCCTGCGCGACCAGGCCGCCATGGAACAGAGCCGGTCGCGGGTCGAAACGCTGGAAGCCGAACTGACCGCGCTGAATGCGAAAAAGACCGATCGCGGCATGGTCGTCACGCTGGGCGGCGTGCTGTTCTACAGCGGCAAGGCTGATCTGCTGTCCAGCGGTTCGGCCGACATGATCCGCCTGGCCGACTTCTTCAAGCGCAACCCGCAACGCAGCGCAACGATCGAAGGCTACACCGACAGCGTAGGCTCCGAAGCGAGCAACCTCGCGCTGTCGGGCAGACGTGCGAATGCGGTGATGGCGGAACTGGTCAAGCTCGGTGTGGCGTCTGATCGGCTGAGCACGCGTGCATTCGGCGAAGACCGGCCGGTAGCCGGAAATGACACCGCCGCCGGGCGCCAGATGAACCGGCGCGTGGAAATCGTTTTCGGGCCGCCGCCAAGCGGGATGTCGAACAATCAATAAGCAGGCGACATTGCTTACCGGCGCGCGGCGGGTGCCGCATGGCATCCAGCTCACGGGCGCCAGCGCGAAAAGCCGACCGGAAGCGCCGCTCCGGGGTGTACCATCAGCGGGCAGTCGCGAGCCAACCACTACCGGACCATCGATGCAAAGCGATTCACGAGACGTCCGGGAAGCGGGATCTCACAAGGCGGATGTCACCGGCCCGACGCTTTCGGCTTCTTCGAAGCTCGACGCGACACTTGCTGCCTGGCATACGCTGCACGCGAGTCTTTCCCCCATCATCGGCCAGCGCGGCGTGGCCGCACTCGTCAGGCGCAGCCTTTACCTGACACGTGACCGCCATCCATGGCTGGCTCCGATCTGTGACACGGCGGCCGGGCACGATGTACTCGCCGCCCTGCGCAGTGCATTGCTGCTGCAGGCCGAAGCCGAAGTGGTAGACGCTCATGGCGCGCTGCTCGAAAACTTCCGTGATCTGCTGTCCACACTCGTCGGTGATTCGCTGACCGAGAGGCTGCTGCGGTCGGTACTCGTCAACAATTCAAGCGGCTCCGCCGCGCAGGACACCTCGCAATGACCACCGGCAAAGCAAGCATCAATCGCCTGAAGACGGGTGTTCCAGGGCTGGACGAAGTACTCGGCGGAGGGCTGCCGGAGTTCTCCTGCAACCTGATCGCCGGCCCACCGGGTTGCGGCAAGACCACACTGGCGCACCAGATCATGTTCGCCCTGGCCACGCCCGAGCGGCCGGCGATCTATTTCACTGTGCTCGGCGAACCGCCGTTGAAGATGCTGCGCTACCAGCAGCAATTCGATTTTTTCGAGCTCGACAAGCTGAACCGCGCGATCCGCTTCGTGAATCTGGCCGACGATGTCGCGTGCGGCAATCTGGACAAGGTGCTCGAACACATTGTGGCCGAGGTGGAAGCGCGCGGACCGGGGCTGGTATTCGTCGACTCCTTCCGGTCGGTCATCCTGGCGAGCCAGAACGACGGCACGTCCTTCATCACGCTGCAGCACTTCATCCAGAATCTCGGCGTGCTGATGACGAGCTGGCAGGCCACCACCTTCCTGATCGGCGAGTACTTCAGCGACTGCGATCCGAACCCGATCTTCACCGTCGCCGACGGCCTGATCTGGCTGCGCCAGAGCGTCGAACGCAATTCCATGGTGCGCAAGATGGAAATCATGAAGATGCGCGGCCAGCCCTCGTTGCCCGGCCTGCACACCTTCCGCATCAGAACTTCGGGCATTCAGGTGTTCCCGCCGCCGCAGGTGTCCGGCGCACCGCGCGTCGACCGCCCAGCGGCCGGGGCGGCACGCGTGGGCACGGGCGTTCCCGGTCTGGACGACATGATGGGTGGCGGTCTGCCGCGCGGCTTTTCGCTGCTGGTCGCCGGTCCGTCGGGTTCAGGCAAGAGCACGCTCGCCACGGCATTTCTGGCCGAGGGCGCGCGCCAGGGTGAAACGTCCGTCATTGCCGCCTTCGAACAACGTCCGCGGCTGGCCCAGGGCGCAGCGCTTGCCCCGCTGATCCGGGCCGACCGCATCGGCGTGGTCGACAGCAGCGCACCGGGAGTGTCTGTTGACGAGATTGCCCGTCTGCTGATCACTGAAATCAACCGCCTCAAAGCAAGCCGGGTCGTCATCGATTCGCTGTCCGGCTTCGAACTGGCGCTGGCGCCGACATTCCGCACCGACTTCCGCGAATCGCTCTCGCGCCTGGTGTCGGCGTTGGCGAGTACCGGCGTCACCGTACTGATGACGTCGGAACTGGAAGATCGCTTCAATGACCTGCGCTTCAGCCCTTACGGCACCGCCTTCATGACCGACGCCATCATCGTGCAGCGCTATGTCGAGGTCGACAGCCGGCTAAAGCGGGTGATGGCCGTGGTGAAGGTGCGCGGCAGCGCGCACTCGAACGAGCTGCGGCAGTTCACCATCGGTGATGAAGGAATCTGCATCGGCGAGCGGATCACCGGCCACGAAGGACTGCTCGGCGGTCAGCCGGCGCGACGCGATCCGGAAGCTTCGAACGGTGCGGACGGCGCGGCCATGCAAGGTTCGGCAAACTGACTCGTCACGGCGCGCTCAGGTCATCATGAACAACCGGCCGCCGGACGAAGAGCCGCCCACGGCAGCCGGCACCACCGTCGCGCAGTTCGAAGCGCAGACGCATGCGCTGAAAGAAGAACTGAGTCGATTGCAGTGCGAGCTTGAAGACCTGAAGCATGCCTTCAATGCGACACAGGCTGCCGACCTGCTCGAAGCGAACGAAAATCTCGTGCTCGCCGCGCTGCAGGCGGAAGCGATAGCCGAAAGCGCCACGCTGACGCTGGACGAACTGGCGCGCAACGGTCAACGCGATCCGCTGACCGGCACACCCAACCGAGGCCTGATGAACGACCGGCTGGACAGCGCGATTACGCTGGCCCGGCGGCGCAGCACGCACATCGCAGTGTTGTTCGTCGATCTTGACTACTTCAAGCCGATCAACGACACACTGGGTCATCCGGTCGGCGACGCCGTGCTGTGCCAGGTCGCGCGCCGCCTCGAAAGCGTGGTGCGCGACTCCGATACCGTCAGCCGCTATGGCGGCGACGAATTCCTGGTGCTGCTGGCTGAAGTCACCCAGGCATCCGACGCCGCCCAGATAGCCGCCAAGATGCTCGCGTCTTTGGGAGAGCCCTGCCATGTCGGAGACATCGTGCTGCGCCTGTCAGCCAGCGTGGGTATCGCCCTGTTTCCTGAAGATGGCGACGACGCCGCTACATTGATCGATCGCGCAGACGTTGCGATGTACCGCGCCAAGCGCGAAGGCGGCGGCTGCTTCGACTTTCACCGCGAAGACATCGCGCGCGCCGTCGGGCTGCAACCGCGGGTCGGTCCGGTACGGCCACTACCGACATCGCACCGCGAATTCGTGCTGGCAGAGCGTGAAATGCATGTGCGCAACCTGCGTGAAGCCAACGAAAACCTGACGCTTGCGCTGCTTTCGGCGCAGGAACTCGACGAACAGGCAAACCAGTTGCGCTGGCGGCAGATCCACTTTCTGTCGATGGTGGCCGAAGACCTGCGCAAGCCACTTCATCCGATCCGCACGGCAGCGGGGCTGTTCAGCCGCGCCCGGCAGGACGAAGCGCTGCACGCTCGTCTGCCGGCCATCATCAAGCGCCAGGTGCGCCGCATGTCACGGCTGGTCGATGATCTGGTCGCGGCGGCTCAGCCGGGTGGCACCGACGTCGTGTGCGAACTGCGGCCGATCGACCTGATGACGGTGCTCGGTGCAGCGACCGAACAGGTACGCCGCACGCTCGACGGCAGGCGTCAGCGTCTGGTCACATCATGGCCGGCCGAACTGCCGCCTGCGCGTGGCCATGCAGTGCGCCTGATCGGCATCATCGCGCGGCTGCTCGAGAACGCTTCAAATCATTCGACCGACGGCAGCGAAATCCGCCTGTCAGTCGAGGCCGTCGATGGATGGGTACAGATCACCGTATCGGACGACGGCACTGGCATTCCGCCCGACGCGCTGCCCGCCATTTTCGCGCCCGCTGGATCGACCGGGCCGTCGCCCCGGCGCCGCACCTTGCCATTGCACCTGCTGCGCGATCTGGTGGAAGCACAAGGTGGCAGCCTGATCGCCAGCAGTGGCGGTCACGGACGCGGCAGCCAGTTCTCGATCAGCCTGCCGCTGGACGCGCATGCGATCGGACTGGCGAGCGGTTGAATGTACCAGGAGCCTGTCGGACTTGAAGGAAATCGGCTGCAAGTCCGACAGACTCCTAGTGCGCGCGGCCGGCGGCTGACCCGGTCGCGCGCGCTGGCGCAGCCGGTATGACTTCCACCGCCAGCGCGGCACCGAGCAGGAAGATCTGGCTCGAGCCGTAGAACCATATCAGCAGCGCAGCGAAGGAGCCCGCGGCTCCCAGAGCCGATTCGGTGGCTGTGGTCGCGATGTACAGCCCGATGGCGTAGCGACCCAGCATGAACAGCATGGCAGCGAAGCAGGCGCCGACCGCAGCGTGCAGCCAGGGCATGCGATGATCGGGCAGCCAGCGCAACAGGGTGGCGAACAGCAGCGCGATCACGCCGAACGAAAACACCGCTTCGACCAGCAGTACCACCGGCAGCAGCACCGGCCAGTGACTGGTCACCTTGTGCATCGCCAGCAGCACGGCCGTCTGCGCGACCAGCGCCACCGCGAGCAGAAAGCCGCCGCCGAGCACGATGCCCAGCGCCAATAACCTTACCTGCAGCAGCCTGAGCCACGAAAATGGCACGGCCTTTTCGCCCAGCATGGCCTGCAGTGCGGCGCGCAGTTCGATGAACACACCGGTGGCACCGATCAGCGTGCCGCCCAGTGCCAGCCAGGGGCCCAGCGAGCCATTGCCGTCACCGTTCGTACGTTCGCTTGCACGTTGCAGCAAGTCGGACACGGTACCGGCTTCGCGAGCACCGATCAGCCCCGACAGCGCGTCGATCAGCGCCACCTGCGCGCTTTCGTCGCCGAGCACCCAGAACATCACGCGGGTAACGACGACGATCAGCGGCGCAATCGCAAACGCCGCGTAAAAGGCGACCGCGGCGCCATAAGTCATGCCGCGCGCGTCGTCGTAGCGGCGCAGGGTCGCCAGCGCGATCCGCCACACCTCGGCCAGCGCGTGCGGCAGCTTCATGCCGTGACCACCCGTGCCGGCGACCTCGCGGTCAATGTCACATTCGCCGCGGCGATCACCAGATGGCGGCTGTGCTCACCCGCAGCAGCCAGATCCAGCCACTCTCCGACCGCCAGCGGCAGCAGGCCGGCCGCGCGCGCACTTGCGATGTCCGCCAGTGCACCGGCCGCACACACGGTGATTTCGTGCCGGCGACCAGCGCGCAGCACGGTCAGCGTCACCTTCGGCCAATGGCTGGGCAGTCGGGGCAGTACGCAGAGGCGGCCCTGACGCACCCGCAGGCCGCACATCGATTCAATGGCGGCATGGTGCATCCAGGCGGCCGAGCCGGTGTACCAGCTCCAGCCGCCGCGTCCGGCATAGGGTGGCTGGGTGTAAATGTCGCCCGCCATCACATAGGGCTCTATGCCATAGGCGGCGCCACGCACCTCGTTGTCCGCGCGGTGGGCCGGGCTGAGCCCGGTAAAGGTACGCCATGCCGCGTCGACGTCGCCCAGTTCGGCCTGCGCCATCAATGCCCACACCGCCGCATGTGCGTACTGGCCTCCGTTCTCGCGCACACCGGGCGGGTAGGCCTGGATGTAGCCGGCGTCCGGCCGCGCGTGCTGCAACGGTGGGTCGAGCAGGCGCACCAGGCCATTCACTTCGTCGGTCAGCAGGCGGCCGACCGATGCCATCGACGCCTGCTGCTGCGCCGGCGTGGCCACACCCGACAGCACGCCCCAGGCCTGCGCGATGAGGTCGATGCGGCACTCTTCGTTGCGGCGCGAGCCCAGCGGTGTGCCGTCGTCGAAAAACGCACGCACGAACCATTCGCCGTCCCACGCCTCGCCGCGCAACGCATCGCGCCAGCCGGCAGCGGCCAGCTGCCAGCGTTCGGCACGGCTGGTTTCGCCTTCTGCATGCGCAAGCACGGAGAAGCGGGCCACCACCTGACACAGGAACCAGCCCAGCCAGACCGACTCGCCACGTCCTTCATGGCCGACGCGGTTCATGCCATCGTTCCAGTCGCAGGTACCGATCAGTGGCAGTCCGTGCGTGCCGACCGCAAGACTGCAGTCGATCGCCCGTGCGCAGTGCTCGTACAGCGACACCCGCTGCGTGCCGACCCGCGGCACGTAATACGCATCTTCTGCGCCGTCGGGTATCGGGTCGCCTTCAAGGAACGGCACCAGCTCGTCGAACACCTCGACATCGCCCGTGACCTCGATATAGCGCGCTGCGGCAAAAGGCAGCCACAGGCGGTCATCGGAGCAGCGGGTGCGCACGCCGGCGCCGGTCGGCGCATGCCACCAGTGCTGTACGTCGCCTTCGGGAAACTGGCGCGACGCCGAGAGCAGCAACTGCGCGCGCAGCAGCGCGGGCGCGGCGACGCACAGCGCCATCGCGTCCTGCAGCTGGTCGCGAAAGCCGAACGCACCGCCCGACTGGTAGAAGCCGGCACGCGCCCACAGACGGCAGGCCACCGTCTGGTAAGGCAGCCATCGGTTCACCAGCACATCGAACAGCGGGTCAGGGCTGCTGACCGTGACGGTATCGAGCAGCCCGTTCCATTTCGCCCGCACGGCCTGTTCGCGCTGCACGGCACCCTGCTCCGCAGCGGCGCGCGCCAGCAGGCCAGCCGCGCGCGGCGAGTCCCCGTGACCGAGCAGAAATACGTGGGTGGACGCCTCATCCGGCGCCAGGCTGACCGTTGCCGCCAGTGCGGCGCACGGATCGACGCCGATGGCGTCCTGCGCAGCCAGCCGATCCGGAATGACCGGCCGGCCATCCGGGGCGAACAGTTCGCGCCGGTCGCAGGTCCAGTCGGCGAGCGTGGCGACGCCCGGTCTGCCGTCGGCCCCCTCGCGCTGCAGCACGACGAAGGCGGTGCTGTTGCCGAAGCCGGCATGGCCATCGCACTGGGTGGCCAGCAGCGCATCGATTTGCCGCGCCGAGGCGTCAGGCAATGCCAGCCGCGCGAACACCGTTCGGACCGACTGGCGGTCGGTGCGCAGCGCGCCGATCACCCACTCGAACAGGCCGATCACCCGCAATGAGTGCGCGCGGGCGCCACGATTGGTCAGCACGATGCGCACCTGCTTGACCGATTGTTCCGGATCGACGCACCAGGTCACCTTCACCTCGATGTCGCCGCGCCGGTGACGCATCGTCGTCAGGCCCTGTCCGTGTTCGATGCGGTATGGCACGTCGGCGGCAGCGGCGCCGGCGCCGACGCTCCAGATTTCGCCGCTGCGCAGGTCCTGCAGGTGGAAGGTTTCACCGCCCGCATCCCCGACCGGGTCGTTCGACCAGCCGGTGAGCTGGTTCAGCCGGCTGTTGCCCGCCCAGGTGTAGCCGGTGCCGGCTTCCGAAACCTGGCTGCCGAAATCCGGATTGGCGAGCACATTGATCCATGGACGCAAGGTGCGGTGGGCGTCGGTCACGGTAAAGCGGAAATCGCCGCTTGCACCGTCAAACGCACCCTTCGGCGGCAAGCCGACGGCGCCGTGACGCGCGGCCGGCAGCATTGTTGCCGGCTGCTCGGCACGCGCATCGAGCGCGCTGTCATGCCAGTCGACCAGGTCCTGCACATGATGCGACAGCGGTCGGCCGTCGGCATGCAGGCTGGCACGGGCGAGCGCGTTCAGCGCGCCGCACTCGGCCGGCGACAGCTCGTCGGCGTGCAACAGATACAGGCCGCAGGCCCGAGCCGACGGGGTTGCGACAATCTCGGCCGCATAACGCTCGCGCAGCGCGGCCAGTTCAGTCTGCAAGGGCATCAGATAGGAGCGGGCCTCGCCGTTGAGCACGACGAGGTCGCAGGTCAGCCCGCCCCACGACCACCAGCGCAGCGCCTGGAACAGCGAACGCAGCATGCGGATGCCCTGCACCGCGCTGGCACGCACCACAATGATCGGCCGGTCACCCGACATGCCGAGCCGCCACAGCGCACGCCGGTCATGCAGCGCGCCGCCCGCTGGCGCATCGACCAGTGCATCGACCGCAGCCGGGCGCGACATCAGCAGTGCCAGGGTCGTCGTCAGCAACTGGATGGCGGCGCGATCGTCGGCATTGACCCGCATTTCGCGCAGCCGGATGCTCGCAAACGTGCCGGACATCAACGATGAACGTTCGACCATGGCGTCCTGCCGGTAGCGCTCGACCAGCGCCTGCAGCGTGTCGCGCGCGTCGGCCGCCGCCGTGCCGACGGTGAGCGAAGCCATGCCGTGCGCAGGCAGGCTCAGGCGCATCGACAGCGACGCCAGCGGATCAAGGCCGGTCACGCAGTCCTGTCCCGGCGCATGCGACGCGATCGACGGATCTGCCGCCTTGCTGTAATCCGCCCGCGGATGTGCAGCGTCGCAATGACGCCCGAGCCAGCGCGCGCGGTCCGTCTGCACCGTGACCGACGTCAGATGCAGGTCGGCGTGCGCAATGAAATGCACCGCGTGCAACCCGCTTTCGGTCGACAGTCGCGGCTTGCGGGAGAAGTAAGCGGCACGGCTGGCGTCATCCCAGGTCGCCTGAACGAACAGCTTGGCAAAAGCCGGATGCATTTCGTCGGCCCGCGCGTCCGACAGCGATACTTCGAACATCGACATCAGTTCGACTTCGATCGGTTCCGACGAGGTGTTCCACAGTTCGACGCGGCGCAACTCGACGTCGTCTTCCGGGCTGACCCACACGGTGCAGCGGGTGCGCAGGTCGGCCCATTGCGCGTCGAGACAGACGCGGTCACTGTGGAAGGTGGCGCTGTAGTCAGCCAGCGGGTCGGCCGCCGGATGCTGCGTGATCGACACGGGTACGGCCTGCGGCGTACGCCGGAGATAGAAGAAGGTGCCGTAGGCGTCGCGCAGCGCGTCGTCGCGCCAGCGCGACACATCCGCCGTGCCGAAGCGGCTCCAGCCGGCGCCGTTGGCGCGCAGCGCGACCGAATAGCGACCGTTCGACAGCAGATGGGTCGGCTGCAGCGCCGAGGCCCCCGGCGTGACCAGGCGGGTGACGCCGGGCAAGGCATCGCGCCGGTCGTTGCGCGTCGGCGCGGGCGGCGGCGCCAGCAGTCGCGACACCTCGCGCGGCACGCGCTCCTGCAGCAGCGGGGCGACCGCGTCGATGCGCGGCTCGGCCATGCACCAGCGCCGGGGCGCACTGTCGAGCAGCAGATTGGCAAGTGCAACGATGGTCATGCCCTGATGATGCGCCATGAAGGTGCTGACCACCGTAAACGCGCTGCCGCCGGTCTGGCGGTCGGCCACGAAGTCCAGCGCCTCGGCGAAGCCCATATCGCGGCGGGCATCAAGGCCTTCCATGCGGCGCAAGTTGTCGATGGCGGCGGCCGGTTCGAACATGGCCGCCAGCGCAGTCGCATAAGGTGCGACGACGATTTCGTCGGTCGGCGTGCGGCGCAGGGCAAGGCGCGGTACGCCCTGCGGCGAATACTGGTAAGCCAGCGTGTGATCACTCGCGGCATACGCCGATTCCGACAGGCCCCACGGTACGCCGTGGGTGCGTCCGAACGCCCGGTGCTCCCGCACGGCGGCCTGCGCGGCGCTGGCCAGTGCGCTGCCCGGCAATTCATCGAGCACCAGCGACGGCATCAGATATTCGAACATCGAACCCGACCAGGAGCGCAAGCCCGCTTCGCTGCCGGTTGCGAAGAACGGCCGCCCGAGCGCCGCCCAGTGTTTGACCGGCACGTCGCCCTTGGCGATCGCCCACAGGCTGGCCAGCCGCGCCTCGGACGCGAGCAGGTCATAGTAGCTTTTGTCCAGCGTCTGTTCCTCGACCAGATAACCGATGTGGAACAGGCGCCGGCGCTCGTCATACATGAAGGCGAATTCGGCTTCGAGCGCCAGCCGGCGGCATTGCGCCGCCAGCGCGACCAGGCGCAGCGGCGCGTTGCATGCGCGGTCATCGTCGTCCGCCGGTCGCGCCGCGAGCGCATCGCAGGCACCGGCCAGTGCAAGCAGGTGACCACACAGATTGCCGCTGTCCACCACCGACACATAGGCCGGCGCCAGCGGCGCAAGCGTCTGTGTGTCGTACCAGTTCAGGAAGTGGCCGCGATGTCGCGGCAGCAGGGCCAGCGTGGCCAGCGTGCGTTCGCAGCGGGTCAGCAGTTCGAGCGTGCTGATCCAGCCGAAACGCCGCGCACAAGCCGTCGACAGCAGATAGAGGCCGATATTGGTCGGCGAGGTGCGCTGCGCGACCATCATGTAGGGCACCGTCTGCACATTGTCCGGCGGCAGATAATTGCTGGTCGGCCCGACATGGCGCTCGAACAGGCGCCAGGTGTGGCGCGCCACATCAAGCAGATAGGCGCGATCGCCGGCGGCCAGCTTGTAACGGTGGTGATGCGCCGAGGCGCGGCTGGCCAGCGCGATCCACAGCGGTGTGGCGGCCCACAGCGCGCACACCGAAAGGGTCAGCCATGGCGACGACGTCCCGCGCCACCAGAGCAGCGCAAGCACGCCAGCCGCCAGCACACTGACCGGCCAATGCACGCGCCACAGACCGGTCAGGCTGTGCCGTGCAGCGGACTGCGCATCGGCTGCGGTGGTCCATTGCAGCAGGCGTCTGCGGCTGATTGCCGTGCGCCACACTGCGCGCACGATGGCGTCGCACAGGTGCAGCGCATTGCGCAGCAGCAGCGCCAGATTCCACAGCATGCCGCCGAGCGCGCGACCGATATCGACCAGCCCCTGCTGATAGAAGTGACGCAGCGCGAGATCGTCACGCGCGGGTGCCATGCCGGCCAGCGCACCGAGCAGCGGGCCACCGCCGAACGCAGCCCCCATCAGCGCGAGCACACTCCACGGCGACAGCAGATCGCTGCCCAGCGCGACCAGCAGCAGCACGACCGAGAACGGGGCGACCAGCGAACGGCGCAGGTTGTCGATCATTTTCCAGCGATTGATGGCATTCAGGTCGAAGCGGCGCGCGCGCCACAGCAGCGGCCACAGCTGCCAGTCGCCGCGCGTCCAGCGGTGCACGCGCGAGGCGGCGACGTCGGCGTGCATCGGCGCGTCCTCGATCAGCGTGATGTCGCTGACACCGCCGCAGCGCGCGATCGACCCTTCGAGCAGGTCATGACTGAGCACCTGGCCTTCGGGCAGCCGCCCCGACAGCACGGCCTGCATCGCCTTGACGTGAAACAGCCCCTTGCCGGTGAACGTGCCTTCGTCGAAAAGATCCTGATACAGCTCGGAGGTCTCGGCGCTGTACGGGTCGACACCGCAGCGGCCGGCAAACAGGCTGTGGAAGGGCGTGGCGTGCAGCGGCGACGGCAGCGGCGTGACGATGCGCGGCTGCAGCACCGCATAACCGGACACCACGCGGCCGCGCGCGAGATCGACTCGCGGTCGGTTCAGCGGATGCGCTGCAACACCGACCAGTTCTCGCAAGGCCCCGGGCGGCAGCAAGGTGTCGCTGTCGAGCGTGACCACAAACGGTGTATCGGGCGCCGGCGTCGAACGCGGCCCCAGATCGACGAACCCCGACCGACCGCCTGCCAGCAGGTCGACCAGTTGTTCGAGCTTGCCGCGCTTGCGCTCCCAGCCCATCCAGCATTGTTCCGTCTCCGACCAGCGCCGGTCGCGATGCAGCAGCAGGAAGCGGCGCTGCCGCGGCCCCTCATCGACGGCGTCGGGCGGATAGAGCGCTTCGAGCCGATCGATCTCGGCGACGGCGGTGGCGAGCAGTGCAGCGTCCGGCCCGTCGTGCGCGACGGGTGCATCGCTGAAATCGGTGAGCAGGGCGAACTGCGCGTGCGGCTCGCGGTTCGCCAGATGATGGCGTTCGAGCTGGCGCGCCAGCGCGCGGATGGCGGTGGCCGACGACAGCATGGCCGGTATCACGACCAGCACGCGCAGCGCGGGTGGAATGCCGGCGAGCAGCGCCAGCCGGGGCAGCCGGCGCGGCGGCACCCACTCGCTGATGAGCCGGTTGAGCACGGCGATCACTGCCTCGCTCGCCGGCAGCAGCGCCAGCACGGCCAGCATCGCCCACACCGGCAACGTGAGTGACGGTGCCGCAGCGTGCTGCATGAACCCCAGCGCAAGCAGCACACTGCCAACGCCCAGCAAGGTGAGATAGACCGGCACCGCGCACCGGTTGCGCAGTTCGCCGAAGCCGGTCAGAACGGCCGGGCGCAGGCCGAGCGAGCGGCGCATCGCACCGGCTCCGCCGCCGCGCAGCCAGAAGCTTGGCGACTCGATCGGCGCCGACGGGTCGAGCTGCGGATCGCTGACCGGGACACGCATGTGCTCAAGCAGCCGCTCCGCCACGGCCAGTTCGCTGTGGCCGCTCGTGCGCGCCAGCCGCTCGATGGCATGCAGCGTGGCGTCCTGTGTATCGTCGCGCTCGGCGCGGAAGGTCGATGAAGCCAGCATCAGCTGCATCAGCATGCTGGTCTGTGCAATCAGCGCGCGCCAGTCGGCGTCCCCCAGCATGCGCAGCGAGCCGATTGCGTTGCTGACGCTCAGGTTGTCGGCCGCTTCTTCAGCCTGTTGTCGGGCCTGCGCGCTGGCCGGATCGGGCAGTGCGCGCGCCAGCGCTTCGCGCACCGATTCGCGACCGCGCAGCCCGGCGGCGGAGCGCGATCCGGAATCGGAGTGCAGCCGCTGCATCACCTGCAGCGCAAACACGGTGCCGACACGGCGCGCCTGCATCAAGCCGAACATCGCGTCGGCGTCGATCATGCGGGCGTGGCCGCCCGTGCGGCCGGTCGCTTCGCGTTCCAGCCCGTCGCACCACAGATTGGCCAGTTCGCGCGCCGCCTTGTCGGCCGCCACGCGCTCGGACAGCCGACGCAGGTTTTCGATCAGCACCACGCGCAGCGTCGTGGGCAGCGCCCACAACTCACCGAGGTTCAGTTCGCTGGTCTGCTGGTAGGCATTCAGGAATTCGATCAGCAGGTCGTCGTCGAAGGCGCTGTCGGTATGCGCGACGAAGGCCCAGGCAACACCATAGACACGCGGCAGCCCGGCCAGATGATCGCCGACCAGCACCGGCAGATCGCGGAAGTAGCGCCGCGGCAACCCGTCATGCACCGCCTTGATCTGGGCGGCCACCAGATGGAAGTTGTCGAGCAGCCATTCACCCGCCGGGCTGACGTGATGACCGATCCGCTCCTGCAGGCCGATGTAGTGCTGCGCCTCGCGCAGCACCTTCATGTTGTCGTGCAGACGCGGAAAGAAGGCGGTCGAGCGCGGCGCCTTGAGCCGCGCAGTCTGCGCTTCGCCCAGGCTGCGGCCGTGTTGCCGGAAACGTTCGGCGCTGAACAGCTCGCCGCGGATCGGTGACTCGATCACGCCGCGCGACGGATCGATCAGTGCGAGTGCCTCGGCGCCTGCGTCGGGTATCTGCCGGCGCAATCGCGCCCGGGTCATGTAGACATCGTCGTTGGAGCCCTGGGCCGTTCTTAAAACGAAAGGCCGGCGAGCAGCAGCGCCGACATCACCAGCAGCAGGCTGACAAAGCGCGGCGCCAGGAAGGCGTCGACCGCCTCGGCTGCGCAGCGCACACGATGCATCGGTCCGAGTGCCACCACACACTGGCTGAGGTGATCATTGAGGCGGGTCGGGTCCGGGCTGACGGAATGGTAGGTATTGGCAGGCATGGGATCTCCCTGGACATGAAGCGATATGAAGGTTCAACCCAGCGCACTGACGGCTGCGGGGTCGCTGATGCCGGACGGGGCAACCGGCCGATCAGTCGCGCGGCTTTCCGGCCCGTCCGACGACCGACAGCAGCAGCGTCACCGCTGCGCCCAGCGCCGCGGCGAACAGCAGCGACTGGACCGGCTTGTGGCGCACGTAACCCAGCGTCGAGTCGGTGGCCCGTACCGCCTGGTAGCGCAATCGCTGCGAGCCCTCGCGCACCGCCGCAACGCCGCGGTACTTCATTTCGTCGGCGCGGTGCGCCAGGCGGTCGAACACGGGCGCGGCCTGCAGCCGGGCGCTGTCCACACGGTCGGCCAGCTGGTCCAGCGTCTGATGGGCGATCTGGTTCGACGAGCGGATCGCCTCACCGGCGGTGTGTGCCAGCGCATCGGCAAACGTATCTGCCGTTGCGCCGAAACCGTGCTGAAGGTCGTTCTTGGTGCGATCGTTCATGGTGTGCCTGCTTTCTCTGATCAGGGGCGGCCAGCGGCCCGCAAACGCCTCATCCACGACGGACAAGACCGAACACGAAACTTGCAACGGCAAGCACGATGAAGATGAAGAACAGGATTTTCGCAATGCCGGCGGCACTGGCAGCGATGCCGCCGAAACCGAACAGCGCGGCGATGAGGGCGATGACGAAGAACACGACGGCGTAATGCAGCATGACAAATCCTCCTCGATGACGATGCTCCCCGGCCTCTGACGGGTTGCAGCGCGAAGCCAGGGAAGAAACAGGGTGCGAGGCTCACCTTCCCGAGGCATCCCGCCACGAGACCTATTGGGCTCTCGACAGCCCGGACCGTCTGTGCGGTGCCGAACGTGGACGGCGCATGGTGCGCTAAGTGTTCCACCGCACGGACCGGACTGTTTCATCACGCCAGAGTGGACCGATGTCCGGTCACCCCCGCAAGGTTGAGTCCGGTCAGCCAGCCGGTTTTGCCCACCCCGCCTGGTTCTGTCCACCCGCTGTCCCAGACTTCACCGAGGAACTTCATGAACACCGAATCCCAGCTGTCGGAGGTTGCCGTCCTGCGTGAGCGCGCCCGCAAGCACGTCGAAGATGGCGCAGTCACCGCTGGCTACGACGCCGATCGCGCGCAAGTGCTCACGCTGCTGAATGAAGCGCTGGCCACCGAACTGGTATGCGTACTCCGTTATCGCCGCCATCACTTCATGGCGAGCGGCATTCACTCACAATCGGTTGCCGGAGAGTTCCTGACGCATTCGAAGGAAGAACAGGGGCATGCGGACGAACTGGCCGCACGTATCGTGCAGCTGGGCGGTGAGCCCGATTTCTCGCCCGACACGCTGACCGCGCGCAGCCACGCAGAGTACGTCGAAGCGGGCACGCTGGCGGAAATGATTCGAGAGAACCTGGTCGCCGAGCGAATCGCCATCGACAGCTATCGCGAATTCATTCTCTATCTGGGTGAACAGGATCCGACCACGCGTCGCCTGCTCGAATCGATACTGGCGGTGGAAGAGCAGCACGCCGATGAACTGGCCGACCTGCTGCAGGGCGTGGCGGTGTAAGGGCCGATGCCCCCCGCGCTACACAACCGGATGAAGACGGGATCGGGGCAGGCAATACCTGCCCCGATCCCGTCTTCATCCGTTCCGCCGCTGCGTTCAGAGCTTCGAATCGTCCGAGTACGGGCGGGTGCCGTAGTAGTCGTGAATCTGCCGGGCCCACGACTGGTCGGCCATGTCGGGCCAGCAGTCCTGGTTGAAGCCCGGCGCGGCTTCGAGGCGCTCCTTGGCAACGTCCAGCGTGAAGCGCTTGTTCTCGGTATCGAGCGTCAGCGCGTTCCACGGCACGGCGAACAGCTTGTCGCCGATACCGAGAAAACCGCCGAACGACATCACGGCGTAACTGACCTTGCCAGTACGCATGTCGAGCATGATTTCCTGGATGTCGCCAAGGTCTTCTCCGTCCTTGTTGAACACGTCGTTGCCCATCAGCGTGTCAGCGCCCATCAGGCCCGGCCCGGGGCCGTGGCGCATGATCGGTCCGGGCGCTGCGCCCTCGCCCTTGTACATCCCGTACTTGTCCCTGTCCTGATAGCTCATGCTCATCTCCTCTGGTTGATCCTGCTGTGCTGCATGGTCGAGCCCGGTACAGGGCTCGTCTTTCGGGTCGCCGTAGCCCGCCTTGATGCGGCGGATCAGGCGGCGAACCCTGATGCGGTGCCGGCGCAGCCGGTCGGGGTCGAAATCCGGCACCTCCGCTTCGCGCGGCTGAGCGGCGTGCAGGGCAACAAGTCGGCTTGGCTGCATCTGGAAAACCTCCGTCAGGTCGGTCGCCCCGCGGCGTGCGCCGGGGCGGCCGGGTCAGTCGCGATGCGTCGCATGTTGGGCGGGTGCGCCGGGCGGGTCTGTGCGGTGTCGCACCCGGCAGGCGCCGGACATGAGATGTGTCTATACTTCCGATGCACTTCGGCGCCTCGACCACAAGTTGTTGAAGGCTGCAGCGCCCTTCGCTTGACCGGCGTAACCCCGGTTGAAGAGGCCGCCTGCCCTACCTTGGCCGACCTTGATCGATACGCGATCAGGGCTCACACAGGATTCCGCTGAAGATGCAAATGAAACCTCCTCCTGTTATCGCCCGCACCAACGAGCTGCTCGCTGCGCTGCCCGATGCCGAATGGGACCGCTGGCTGCCGAACCTCGAACCGGTCGACATGCCGCTCGGCAAGGTGTTGTACGAAGCCGGCACGCGGCTCAGCCACGTCTATTTCCCGGTCACCGCCATCGTGTCGCTGCTGTACGTGATGGAAGATGGCGCCTCGGCGGAAATTGCCGTGGTCGGCAAGGAAGGCCTGGTTGGCGTGTCACTGTTCATGGGGGGCCAGTCGACCACCAGCCGCGCCGTGGTGCAGAGCGCCGGCGAAGGCTATCGGCTGAAGTCCAACCTGATGATGCTGGAGTTCAACCGCGCCGGACCGGTGCTGCACCTGCTGCTGCGCTACACGCAGGCACTGATCACGCAGATGGCACAGACCGCGGTGTGCAACCGTCACCACTCGCTCGACCAGCAACTGTGCCGCTGGCTGCTGCTCAGCCTCGACCGGCTGCCGACCAACGAGCTGGTGATGACGCAGGAACTGATCGCCAACATGCTCGGCGTGCGTCGCGAAGGCGTGACCGAAGCCGCCGGCCGGCTGCAGGAATGCGGCCTGATCAGCTACCGGCGCGGGCACATCACGGTGCTCGACCGCCCCGGGCTGGAAAAACGTACCTGCGAATGCTACGCGGTCGTGAAAGAGGAATACGACCGGCTGCTGCCGGCCCTCAAGGCGACCTGAGCGCCTCGTCGAAGGCCTCATCCGTCACCCCGTCGGGCGCGGCAAGCCAGCGCCAGTTGCGTATTTCGGGCAGGTCTTCGCCATGTTCGGCGATCCACGCCTTGTGGGCGGCGATGTTGGCGCGATGCCTCAGCCGTGCGTCGTCCACCTGATCGGCGAGGCGCGGAATCCGGCAGATCGCATCGAGCGCGAGCTGATAGCGGTCCATGTGGTTCAGCACCACCATGTCGAACGGCGTCGTGGTCGTACCCTCTTCCTTGTAACCGCGCACGTGCAGTTTGCCGTGATTGGTTCGCCGGTAGGTCAGACGGTGGATCAGCCACGGATAGCCGTGGAAGGCGAACACGATGGGCGCATCGCACGTGAACAGCGCGTCGAACGCCGTATCGCTGAGGCCATGCGGGTGTTCGGACGCCGGCTGCAGCGCCATCAGATCGACCACATTGACGACGCGGATGCGGATGTCGGGCACGTATTCGCGCAACAGCATCACCGCGGCAAGCGTTTCCAGCGTAGGCACGTCGCCGGCGCAGGCCATCACCACATCGGGTTCGAGCGCCTCGTCGCCGTGCTCGGTACCCGCCCAGTGCCAGATGCCGGCACCGACGGCGCAGTGCAGCGCGGCAGCCTCGGCGTCGAGCCACTGCCATTCAGGCTGCTTGCCGGCAATCATCAGATTGACCTGGTTGCGGCTGCGCAGGCAGTGATCGGCAATCGACAGCAGGCAGTTGGCGTCGGGCGCGAGGTAGATGCGCACGACGTCCGGATTCTTGTTCGCGACGTGATCGATGAAGCCCGGATCCTGATGCGAAAAGCCGTTGTGGTCCTGCCGCCACACGTGCGAGGTCAGCAGGTAATTGAGTGACGCGATCGGTGCGCGCCACGGAATATCGTTGCACACCTTGAGCCACTTGGCGTGCTGGTTGAACATCGAATCGATGATGTGGATGAACGCTTCGTAGCACGAGAACAGGCCGTGGCGGCCGGTCAGCAGATAACCCTCCAGCCAGCCTTCGCACAGATGTTCGCTCAGCACGTCCATCACCCGACCATCGGCCGACAGGTCGATATCGACCGCCTTGCACTCTGCCATCCAGGCCTTGCCGGTCACGTCGATCACCGCGCCCAGACGGTTCGACGCGGTTTCGTCCGGCCCGAACACGCGGAAATTGCGCGCCAGCAGATTGCCGGTCATCACTTCGGCGAGAAAGCTGCCCAGCACGCTGGTGGCGCTGGCCTGGACCGCGCCGGGTGCTTCCAGTGCGACGGCGAAGTCGCGCCAGGGCGGCATGCGCAACGGCACCCGCAGCAGACCGCCGTTGGCGTGCGGGTTGGCGCCCATGCGGCGCGCACCCGACGGCGCGAGACTTGCGATCTCGCGATACAGCGCGCCTGCGTGATCGAACAGCTCTTCCGGCCGGTAACTGCGCATCCAGTCCTCGAGCTGGCGAACGTGTTCCGGCTTGCTGAAATCGGTGATCGGCACCTGATGCGCGCGCCACGTGCCTTCGGACGGCAGGCCATCGACCTCGGCCGGGCCGGTCCAGCCCTTGGGCGACTCGAACACCAGCATCGGCCAGCGGGGTCGCGGCGGCGGCACCGGTGCATCCACGGCGCGCGCGGCGGTCTGGATGGCACGGATGTCCGCCAGCATGATGTCCAGCGTGTCGGCCAGCTCGCGGTGCATCGTCATCGGGTCATCGCCCGACACGAAATGCGGCGCGTAACCGTAGCCGCGCAGCAGGTCGGCAAGTTCATCGCGGCCAATTCGCGCCAGCACCGCCGGATTGGCGATCTTGTAGCCATTCAGGTGCAGGATGGGCAGCACCGCCCCGTCGCGCGCCGGATTCAGGAATTTGTTGGAGTGCCAGCTCGCCGCCAGCGCGCCGGTTTCAGCCTCGCCATCGCCGATGACGCAGGCAACGATCAGACCGGGGTTGTCGAACGCCGCGCCATAGGCGTGCGCCAGCGAATAGCCCAGCTCGCCGCCCTCATGGATCGAACCGGGGGTTTCCGGTGCGACATGGCTCGGAATGCCGTCCGGCCACGAAAACTGGCGGAACAGCGCCTGCATGCCGGCGCGGTCCTGCGTGATCGCCGGATAGGTTTCGCTGTATGAGCCTTCCATATAGGTCGAGGCAACCAGCGCCGGCCCGCCGTGCCCCGGACCGATGATGTTGATCAGGTCGAGGTCGTTCTCCTTGATCAGCCGGTTCAGGTGTACATAAAGAAAATTGAGACCGGGCGTGGTGCCCCAGTGGCCGAGCAGGCGCGGCTTGATGTGTTCGCGCGTGAGCGGCGTTTCAAGCAGCGGATTGGCGCGCAGATAGATCTGCCCGACCGACAGGTAGTTGGCGGCGCGCCACCAGGCATGCATGCGGGCCAGCAAGGCGTCGCGCGGAGCGCGCTCCAGCAGTGCGGCGGTCACGATACGGCCACCCGGGGCGCGACGCTGGTGCGGCTTTCGATGCGCTTGAGCAATTGCCGCCACGCCTTGGCGAACGCCCCCACGCCATCGCGCTGCAGCCGGTCGGCCAGCAGCGCAACCTTCACGCCTGCGGCATCGATGCGCGCGATCACCGCGTCGCAATCGCCGCCGTCGTCCGCCATGTCAGCCTGCGGCCGGCCGTGGTCGGCGAAGGCCAGCAAGGTGGCTTCGGGCAAGGTGTTGATGCTGCCGGGTGCGATCAGCGCATCGACATAAAGCGTGTCGGACACGGCTGGATCCTTGCTGCCGGTGCTGGCCCACAGCAGGCGCTGCGGCATGGCACCGCTCGCCAACGCCGCCTGCCAACGCGGCGACGCCTGCGTTTCGACCTTGCTGCGCCACACCTGGCGGGCGACGGCAATGCCAAGCCGGTTCTGCAGCGACACCGAAATCACGCTGTTGGCCGCCACGTCCCACCGGCTGACGAACAGCGACGCCACGGTCGCGACCTTCGGGTCGAGCCCGGCCGCGATGCGCCGCTCGATGCCGCGCAGGCAGGCGTCGTTGGCGGCCAGATACTGCTCGCGCGAAAACAGCAGCGTCACATTGACCGGAATGCCGGCGAACACGGTCTGTTCGATCGCCGGCAAGCCTTCCGGCGTACCCGGAATCTTCACCAGCAGATTGGCGCACGCCGCGTCGGCATGGATCTGCCGTGCCGCGGCGACGGTGGCCGCGCTGTCGGCAGCGAGCAGCGGCGACACTTCCATCGACACCCATCCGTCGGCATGACCGCTGGCATCGAAGCAGGGTTGCAGCAGCGCGGCGGCGCGCCTGAGGTCGGCCAGCGCCAGCCCGGCAAACAACGCTTCGCCCGACAGGCCGTCGCGCGCAGCGGCGCGGATGTCTTCGTCGTAGGCACCGCCCTCACCCAGCGCGGCGTCGAAAATGGCCGGATTCGACGTCAGTCCGGTGATGGCGTACTGGTCGATGTAGCGCGCCAGCCGACCGTCATCGATCAGGCTGCGGCTGATGCTGTCCAGCCAGAGGCTCTGGCCGGCGTCGCGCGCGTGCTGTAGTGCCGTCATGCAGAGGCTCCCCGTGGATCACTTCGGCCTGCCGGGCAAGGCTTCCCGGCAGCACTCGTCCGAAGCAGCGTGCGCGGCTTGCGCCGGATGGTCTGTGCGCTGACGCACCCGCATCGATGCGCTGCGGTGGGGCGTTCAGATCGCGAGCAGCGCGCTAGCCTGGTGCGCGATCACGCGCGCTTCGTGCGTCGGAATGACCCACGCCGAAGCGCGACTGCGCGGCGTGCTGATGCGCGTTTCGGCCGCTTCGTTGGCACCGCCCGACAGCTCGATCCCCAGCCAGGCGGCGTCGCGGCACACGCGTTCGCGGATCCGTGCGCTGTGTTCGCCGATGCCGGCGGTGAATACCAGTGCGTCGAGGCCGCCGAGCAACGCAACCATGGCACCCAGTTCGCGCGTGATCGCATGGACATACAGGTCGATGGCGAAACCGGCCGCCGGCTCGCTGCTGGCTTCGAGCACGCGCATGTCACCCGAAATGCCGGAGGTGCCCAGCAGCCCCGAGTGCTTGTACAGCAGGGTTTCAACTTCGTCCGGCGTCATGCCCAGCCCGCGTATCAGATGCAGCACGGCGCCCGGATCGATGCGGCCGCAGCGCGTGCCCATCATCAGACCGTCGAGCGGCGTCATGCCCATGGTTGTCGCCACGCTCTTGCGGCCGCGCATCGCGCACAGGCTGGCACCGTTGCCCAGATGCGCCACCACGACGCGCCCGCTCGCCAGTGCCCCCAGATGCAGCGGCAGCACGCCGGCGATGTATTCGTAGGAAAGGCCGTGAAACCCGTAGCGCCGGATGCCGGCGTCGCGCAACGGCAGCGGCAGCGCAAACGCCTGTTCGACCGGTGAGCGGGTGGCATGAAAGGCGGTGTCGAAGCAGGCGATCTGCGGCACCTCGGGCCAGCGGGCCGCTGCAGCGCGCAGTGCGGCCAGCCCGTGCGGCTGGTGCAGCGGTGCCAGCGGCACGAGTTCCTGCAGCTGCGCCAGCACATCCGGCGTGACGCGCACCGGGTGCACGAAGGCCGGCCCGCCATGCACGATGCGATGCGCCACTGCATGCGGGCCGTCGGGCCAGTCGGGTCCGGCGATGCAGTCGAACAGTGCAACCAGTGCGCTGGCGTGGTCGGCCGCCGGATCGCCGCCCGGATCGAGCGCACGCTGCGTCACGCAGCCGCCCAGCCGGTCCTGGACGATCAGCTGCGGCGCCCGACCCAGCCCTTCGATGTGGCCCCGCATGCCGCGAACCGGCAGCGCGCCCGCGGCGAGTTCAAACTGCGCAAAGCGGATGCTCGATGAACCGGCGTTGATGACCAGCAAGGATTTTTTCAAGGTGAAACGTAAGGCAATGGATCAACAGAAATGACGAAAGCGCGGGCCCCGATAGCTTGCGGGCGCTGCGCCTTCAGTGAGGTTCCGGCCCGGCGACCCTGGAACGCTGCCTAGAAGCGGGCGCTGGCGGCGGCTTCAGCCGGCTCAAGGCTGCCACGGTCGCATTCAAAGCGACGACTGTGGGCTTGCGGCGGATCACTGTATGTTCGACAGCGCACGGAATTTTGCAGTGGCACGCGTCATGCTTCGCTCTGCGCGGGTGCTGTGACCGGCCTGCTCTGACCTGTCCGCTGCACCCACCTTTTCACACAACCTCTGAGGTTGCGCCTGCGACCTCTATCCCGCGGAGCCCGCACCATGATCCGCATCGAACTGCAGATTGAACTGAACTACCAGATCGACTTCCAGGGCGCCGACTTCGTCTTCAACATCCATGTCGCGCAAACCGCCAGCCAGACCGTATCGAACGAAGTCCTGACGCTGAGCCAGCCGATCGAGCCGCACGTCCACGTCGATCCGCTGACCGGCAACCGTTACATGCGACTGCGCGCCGAGCCCGGACCGCTCACCGTTTCATACCAGGCGACAGTCGATCTGGTGCATCACTGGGCAGATCCGGCACAACTGTCCGAGGTGCCGGTGCACCGGCTGCCGCCCGAAGTCATGGGCTACATCTACCCCAGCCGCTATTGCCAGTCCGACCGGCTGATCCGTCTGGCGACGCGCGAGTTCGGCAACATGTGGCAGGGCCACAGCCGGGTGCAGGCGATCCGCGACTGGGTGCTGAGCCATGTCGCATTCACGTCGAACAGCTCGAATTCGAGCACTTCGGCCGTCGACACCGTGATCGAGCGCGCCGGCATCTGCCGCGATTTCGCTCATCTCATGATCGCACTGTGCCGCGCCATCAACATCCCGGCCCGCTTCGTGACCGGCACCGACTATGGCGCCGATCCGGTGCTCGGCCCGCCGGACTTCCATGCCTACGTCGAGGTGTATCTGGGCGACCGCTGGTACATCTTCGATCCGTCCGGCACCGCCATCCCGATGGGACTGGTGCGCCTGGGCACCGGCCGCGACGCCGCCGACGTCGCCTTCGCCACGATTTTCGGCGGCGTGCTGTCGCAAGCCCCGTTCATCCGCGCCACCGCTGTAGACGATCCGTCGCGCAACATGGTGCTGCCGCAGCACTGCAGCGAAGCACTGTCGACCGACGGCATCCGCTGAGCGCAAGCCGGAACACGCGCCGCGATCCGGACGTCGCTGCCGGAGTCGGCAGAGCGTCGTTGTGCTGAGCTGGTTGGATGAGAGCTGTGGGATGGGCTGTGGGAGCGGCGTCCCCGCCGCGATCAGTGCCGCGATGGCCACATTGCAGCGTACGTATCGCGGCGGGGGCGGAGCGGGGGTTTCGGCGAGCACTGCTCGCCGCCCGCATAGCCGGCCGGCCACGCAGGGCCGGCAGTGGATCGCCGCTCCCACAAAAACCTCCACTGCTCGCCGCCCTCGGCGCCGATCCCCACTCCGGCTTGATCAGCGCAACAGCAGCACCGGCAGGCGCGCCGAGCGCAGCAGGTCGGACGTCTTGCTGCCGAACAGCAGGCTGCGCAGTGGCGAGTGGCTCCACGCGCCCATCACCAGCAGGTCCATCCCCTCATTGGCAGCGTACTGCGCAATGACCTGTTCCGGGTCGCCGGGGATGATGCGGCCGCTTGCGGTCAGTCCACCGGCGGTCAGCGTGGCGCAGGCCTGTTCGATGTCTTTCGGGGCGCCTGGGCGTTCCGGACCGGACATCAGCACATGCACGTCGAGTCCCCGCAACAGCGGGCTGGTCGCCAGCATGTCGATGCCGCGCCGGGTGATGCCGCCGCCGTCGTAAGCCACGAGCACCTTCTGCGGCGCGCGGAAGGCGTCGGTGACGGTGAGGATGGGGCGGGTCAGCGCGCGCACCACACGCTCGACGTTGCGGCCGAGGTCTCGCTGTGTGGTGGCAGCCGATTCGCCGCGCCGGCCGATGACGATCAGGCGCACGTCTTGCTGCTGTTCGACCAGCGTTTCCTCCAGTTCGCCGTAGCGCTGGCGCGTGTCGATGCAGCCAGCACCCGCACCGGTGGCGCGCTCGCGCAGCCGGTTCAGGAACACGCGCCCCTGTTCGCGCGCGTCGCGGGCGAAGGCGGCGTCGTGTTCGCTCAGTTCGGTCAGCAACGCCTCCTGCGCGCCGACGCCGATGCTGCCGCTGTGATCCTTGCCCGAGCCGCGCTCGGGGTGGCGGTCGATCACGTGCAGGAATTCCAGCGGCGTGTCGAGCCGCTGCGCGGCCCAGGCGGCGTAGTCGGCGACGTGATCGGCCCAGGGCGACTGGTCGACGCAGGCAAGCACCTTGTTGTCCATATTCATGATCAGTGGCCTCCCATCAGCATGTCTTCGGCACCGTCCTTGTCATGCACGGCGAACTTGTCCACCAGCGTGGTGCTGGCTTCGTTCATGCCGATCACCTCGACGTCGGTGCCTTCGCGGCGGAACTTGATCACCACCTTGTCCAGCGCGCTGATCGCAGTGATGTCCCAGAAGTGCGCGCGGCTGACGTCGATGCGCACGCGGTCGATCACTTCGCGATAGTCGAAGGCCGCCACGAAACGGTCGGCCGAGGCGAAGAACACCTGGCCACTGATGCGATAGGTGCGCTCGCGACCTTCGTCACCGGTCTGCGAAGTGATGCGCAGGATGCGGCCGACCTTGTGCGCGAAGAAGAAGCCGGACAACAGCACACCGACCAGCACGCCCTGTGCGAGATCGTGCGTGAGCACGGTCATGACCGTCGTCGCCACCATGACGATGCTGGAGCTGGCCGGGTGCTCGCGCAGGTTGCGCAGCGAGCCCCAGCTGAAAGTGCCGATGGACACCATGATCATCACCGCCACCAGGGCGGCCATCGGGATGCGCGCCACCCAGTCGCCCAGAAAGACGACCATCATCAGCAGAAAAACACCGGATGCGAGCGTGGAAAGACGCCCCCGGCCGCCGGATTTGATGTTGATGACCGACTGGCCGATCATCGCGCAGCCCGCCATGCCGCCGATGAAACCGCTGGCGATATTGGCCACGCCCTGACCGACGCATTCGCGGTTCTTGTTGCTGGGCGTATCCGTGAGGTCGTCGACGATGGTCGCCGTCATCATCGATTCCAGCAAGCCAACTACCGTGAGCGTCAGTGCATAAGGAAAGATGATCGCCAGGGTTTCGAAGTTGAGCGGAATATCGGGAATCAGGAACACCGGCAGGCTGTCCGGCAGCGCGCCCATGTCGCCCACGGTGCGGATGTCCAGATCGAGCGCCATGGAAACTGCCGTCAGCACCACGATGGTCACCAGCGGCGACGGCACCGCCTTGGTGACGTACGGGAACAGATAGATGATGCCCAGCCCGGCCGCCGTCATCGCATACACCTGCCAGCCGACGCCGGTCAGTTCGGGCAGCTGCGCCATGAAGATGAGGATGGCCAGCGCATTGACGAAGCCGGTGACCACGGAGCGCGACACGAAGCGCATCAGCGTTCCCAGCTTGAACACGCCGGCCACAATCTGCAGCACACCCGTGAGCAGCGTGGCGGCCAGCAGATACTGCAGGCCGTGGTCCTTCACCAGCAACACCATGACCAGCGCCATTGCGCCGGTCGCGGCCGAAATCATGCCCGGCCGGCCGCCGACGAATGCCGTCACGGTCGCGATGCAGAAGGAGGCATAAAGCCCGACCTTCGGATCGACACCGGCAATGATGGAAAAGGCAATCGCCTCGGGAATGAGCGCCAGCGCGACGACGAGGCCGGCCAGCAGATCGTTGCGCACATTGGACAACCAGTCCTGGCGCAGTGTTTTGATCGACATATGAATCCTGAAGTTTTTTTGCGTTCCGCCTGCGCGGGACGGGCGCACGCATCCGCCTATGGCGGTGCGGCACGAATATCGGGGGGAACGGACACCGCGCTCGCGAGCTGAGCGCTGTCAGCAGCGCTGAGAGGCTATGGCGGACCGGCGTGGCCGAGGCCGGGAGAAGGTAGATTTTGCTGCATGGCAACATTGTAACCGGAGTTATCGGCTGTGCAGAACCGGCCCGAAAGGCTCCTGCTGAAACCGCGATGGTGCTGCCCTTCGCAGGAGCAGACCCCGTCCGCGATCCGCGCGTTGATCACGCGGCGTCGCGTCATCGGAGACCGGCATCGCCTGCAGGGGCGGAGCG
>NZ_JAUYRO010000061.1 GCF_030696805.1 Methyloversatilis sp.
TCCTCCTCGGCATTCAACCCGACCAACGACAGCGGCACGACTTCATGCCGGATGCCACGCAGCGCCTGCAACGCTTTCATCATCCGGATCAGGGTATCGTCTTCACTGCTACTCTGCGGATTGACGATTTCGATACAGTTCGTAAGCGTCCGACCGACACCGTGTTGACGGTCAGAGTTTGATCTTTGCGAGTCGTCGATCGACTTCGGCGATGTCGAAGGCAGCGGGGTCGAAGGTTGAGCCGAACCAGTCGAGCATGGCTTGATGTTCGGGATGTCGCGGGTCGGTGATGGCGTCGACAAATACGGCGTAGCCGTGGGCGCCACCGACGTCGTCGGGCGGTGCTGCATTGGCGCCGGTCACGCACAGTGCGGTGTCAAACAGCGGATCGGGTTCGATGCGGCGTTCGACCTTGATGCGGTGAATCCAGTTGTCACCGTAGTCGTAGAGATAGCTAAATGAACGTGCAGCACCCAGCGCGCTGGCCAGGCGCACCCGCTGTTCGTTGCTGAGCGGGTCAACGAGGTCGTAGTCGGGGTCAGGGATGCCGTATCGCTCGCCGGCAATTTCGAACTCGTGCAGGTGACAATCCTGCCACCCCATCACGACCTGGATGACCTGATGCAGCTTGGGCAGCGTGACCGTCTCCGGCAGTACAACGCGGCGCCAGATCAGTGGCCGGATTCCGGCGAGTTCTATCTTCAACTGCAGCAGATGAGGAGCCGCCCGCGCCTTCTTCAGCGCCACCACATTTCCCATGTTCAGGCGACCTCTCGCATCGAGACAACTGCGGTCATGTCCAGATTCCAGGGCAGCAGATCCTCGATGCGATTGATCGGGTGATCGGCAATGCGTGCGAGCACTTCGCGCAGATAGGCCTCCGGGTCCAGCCCATTCATCTTGGCCGAGCCGATCAGGCTGTAGATCGCCGCTGCGCGCTCACCTCCGGCGTCGGAGCCTGCGAACAGATAGTTCTTGCGCCCGAGGGCGACACCTCGCAGCGCGCGTTCGGCCGCGTTGTTGTCGATCTCGATGCGCCCGTCGCCGGCGTAGCGCACCAGCGCCTGCCAGTGGTTGAGCGCGTACTGGATCGCCTCACCGATGCCGGACTTGCGCGGCACGCGTCGGCTCTGC
>NZ_JAUYRO010000003.1 GCF_030696805.1 Methyloversatilis sp.
TGCACCACGGCAAGTTCGAGCGGCGTGGTGACCAGCTTCTGCGTGCCCTGGATGGCGCTCACAGTGAAGGAGTACTTGCCATCTTGAGCAACTGCCGTGCCAGCCGTGTCGGTACCGTCCCACACGAACTGCGTGATGCCGGCATCGCGAGCATCCAGATTGATTTCCTTCACCAGTACGCCATTGGCACCCTTGATCGATACCGTGACGCGATCGGCCGGCGAGGTCAGCTCGATGCCGCCCAACGACTTGCCATTCACCAGTTCCAGCGCCGACCCTTCGACCAGCACTGCATGGCCGACCAGCGCTGCGGCCTGCAAGTGCTGCGAGTCGGCGGAACTGCTGGTGAGCTTTTCCAGCGTGCTGTTGAGTTTGCTGATGCCATCCACCGTACTGATCTGTGCCAGCTGAGAGGTGACCTGTGCGTTGTCCATCGGATTGAGCGGGTCCTGCATCTTGAGCTGCGTCGTCAGCAGCATCAGGAAGCGGTTCTGCGCCTTGTCGATTTCCGAAGTCGCCTTGGTCTGCGTCGTGTTCAGCGAGCTGTAGATATCTGCCGCCGAGGTATTGCCTGTCGAATTGACTGCCATGACGATTCCCTTACTGTCCGATGGAGAGGGTCTTGAGCATCAGCTGCTTCGCGGTATTCATCATTTCCGCGTTGGTCTGATACGAGCGGGAGGCGGAAATCATGTTCACCATCTCTTCCACCACGTTGACGTTGGGCATCTGTACATAACCCTCCTTGTTCGCCGCCGGATTGGTCGGGTCGTAGGTGGTGCGCAACGGCGCTGCGCTTTCGACGATCTGCGTCACGCGCACGCCATTGGCTTCGCCGCCTTCGCTGATCGGACGCACTTCGAACACCACCTGCTTGGCGCGATAGGGCTGGCCATTGGCCGAGGTCACCGAATCCGCATTGGCCAGGTTGCTGGACACCGTGTTCAGGCGAACCGACTGGGCGGTGAGCGCGGAACCTGCGATGCCGAATACGTTGAACATGTTTCCCATGATCAGTCTCCTTACTGGCCTTGTATGGCGTTCTGCATCGTGCGCAGGCGACCGTTGATGAAGGTGAGCAGCGCCTCGTACTGCACGGTGTTCTCGGCGAAGGCGGCACGCTCGACGTCCATGTCCACCGTGTTGCCGTCGAGGCTGGACTGCGTTTCGGTGCGGTACTTCAGCGAAGCGTCCATCGACGCGTCACCCTTGGCTTCGATATGCCGCGCCGACGTGCGCGCAAGCTCGACCGGGCCACCGAGACGTCCACCCATCGCGGCTTCCAGCGCGCCGCGAAAATCGACGTCGCGCGCCTTGAAGTGCGGTGTATCGGCGTTGGCGATGTTGGCGGCCAGCGTTTGCTGGCGGGACGCACGCACACCGAGGGCGGCTTGCGGAAGGTCGAGCAGTTTGTCGAGAGGGTTCGGCATGATGGGTATCCCATTGCAGCTATCGTGCCAGCCACTCTATGACCCGATTGCCGGTCTGGATCGGCAAAAAAGGACGGTTGCTGCCCCGCCTTTCAAGGCTATCTGCCGCCCGGAAGCGGCAAACCTTGCCGCTTCCGGGCTCCGTGAATCGCCGCAAACCCAATGCTGGAAAGGGTTTTAGGGCCGGCAAGCCCGGATTGCGGCAACGACCGGTCGACAAACCGGAACAAGGCGGTGCTTTCCGCCCTATTTGCGTCATCGCAACGCAGGCTCGGGTGGTGCAATGGAAACCTTGCCAAGGAGCCCGCCATGATCCGTCGTCTGCTGATCCCCTCATGTATTGCCCTGTGCAGCGCCGCACTGGCCGCGCCGCCCGTGGCGCCGGCCAGTGACCAGCTGCGGCTTGCAGTGGGCGACTTCCTGCAGCAGCAGACGGCCGGGCTGCCGAGTCAGGCCAGTTTCGAGGTGGGGCAGGTTGACGCACGGCTGGCGCTGGAAAGCTGCGCCGCTCACGAGGTATTCCTGCCGACCGGCAGCCGCGCGTGGGGTCGCGTGCAGGTCGGCGTGCGCTGCATCGCCGGCGCCAGCTGGACGATCTACGTGCCGGCGCGGGTCAAGGTCAGCGGCGACTATCTGGTCGCTGCGCGCGCGCTCGGTCGCGGCCAGATCATTGCCGACGGAGATTTCGGCTTCATGCGCGGCGAGCTGACCGAATTGCCACCCAATATGGTCAGTGATCCGCAGCAGGTGATCGGCCAGACGGTCAATGCCGCCATTGGCGCAGGCCAGCCGCTACGCGCAGACTGGCTGCGCGCTCCGGTCGCGGTCCAGCAGGGCCAGCAGGTGAAACTGTTCGCGCGCGGTAACGGATTTGCGATCAGTCACGACGGCCGCGCGCTTGCCAGCGCACAGCAGGGCCAGATGGTGCAGGTGCGCACCGGGCGCGGCCAGGTCGTCAGCGGCGTCGCCCGCCCGGGCGGTCAGGTGGAGGTTGTCTATTGAGACAATCCGCCCGACACCAACAGGTCGGTCGCCACCGGCCCCGCCGCTTGGTATATTCATGAGCCTGCCGCCGTGTAGGACGGCTCCCTACAAAAAGTCCTAAAGTTTTGTAGCGGTGCCGTCGTAATACGAGTCGAACGTCTTATGAAAGGGTTCATCGTGAAAATCGACGGAACTGGAAAACCGCTTGCACCGACGGCAACTTCGGCTACCAAGAGCAGTTCGGCGAACAATTCGACGACTGCAACTTCATCTGCCGCAGCACCCGGCGCGCAGGTCGACATTTCGGGCACGTCCTCGCGACTGCGAGAACTTGAAGCGTCTGTCGCCAATGTACCGGTGGTCGACAGCGCACGCGTCGACGAGATCAAGCAGGCCATCGCAGATGGCCGCTTCAAGGTCAATGCGGACCGCGTGGCCGACAGCCTGATCGAAAGTGTGCGTCAGATGTTGAACACACGCCCGGCAGCCTGATGGCCGCAACCGAGCCGGCTGCTCAGACCGCAGCCAGGTTGGCCGCACTGATGACCGAGGAAGCGGTGACCTTGCGCACCGCCCTTGGCCATTTGCACGCCGAACGCCGCGCACTCGAAGCGGGCGAAGTCGATACGCTCGCCGTGCTTGCCGCCCGCAAATCCGAAGCGTATGGACGCTTGGCGCAACTGGGTGACGCACGGACTGCGCTGCTGGCCCGCGCCAGCAGCAAGCCGGGGCGTGACGACATCGAAGCGCTGTTCCAGAGCGCTCCCGACTGGGCTGCGTGCAGGCAGCCCTTCACGGAACTTGTTGCGCTTGCCCGGGAAGCCCACGACCTGAATCAGGCCAACGGCGTGCTCATCCGCGCGCAGATGAAGTCCAGCCAGCAGGCGCTTGCGGTGCTGATGTCGGCATCGGAACAGGCATCGACCTATGGGCCGGACGGCCAGTCGATGGCGCGCAGCACCAGCCGTTCGCTCGGTAGCGCCTGATTTTCTCGCGTAACAGACTGCGCCCGCGGCGATGGCCTGCGGGCTTTGGCGTTTCCGTTCCGGCTAGAGCTTCGGGAAACTCGATCCCAGGCTGCCTTCCGGTACATCGGCCGGCCCCGAAGGCGTCTGACCCGGCGCGGTGACGCGATCAGTAGAGTAGGTTTCGATGCGGATCGACACCCGGCGGTTCTTCGCCCGCCCTTCTTCGGTCGCGTTGTCGGCCAATGGCCGCTGGTCGGCCAGACCGGCTGCGGTCAGCCGGGTCGACAGGATGCCCTCGTCGGCGAATACCCGCGTCACGGCGCCCGCACGAACCGCCGACAGTTCCCAGTTGGAACCCAGCCTGCCGCCGGCCGGGACATTGTCGGTGTGCCCTTCGATCACCAGCGGGAAATCGGTGTAGAGCAGAACGCGCGCGATCGCGCCGATGATGTCCTGCGCAGCCGGCTCGAGCACGCTTTCGCCCGGGCCGAACAGGAACTTCGCGTCGAGATCCACCGTAATGCCCAATGCGCCCTGGGTGACGCTGGCCAGCCCTTCACGGGTCAGTGCAGACAACGCCTGCTGGATGTCCTTCGCCGCCTTGTCCGCCCGCTCGCGCCGCTCCTGCGCTTTCTGCGCCGCGCGATGGGCACGCAGTTCATCGATCTCGACCTGCATGCGGGTACTCTGGTCGGTGGCCGGCAGTTCGATCAGCCGCACGCCCTCGCGTGCCGCAAAGGCGCTGTTCAGAGATTGGCTCAGCGTGCGGTATTTGCCGTCATTGACCTGCGAAATCGCGTACATCACGACGAAGAACGCAAACAGCAGGGTCACCAGATCCGCGTACGAAATGAGCCACCGATCATGGTTCTCGTCCGAATCCGGCACATAGCGACGCTTCCTCACGGTCCGCCTGCGCACTCAACCGGGCACCGGCGCGACATAGCCGAGCAATCGGCTTTCGATGATGCGCGGGTTGTCGCCGTTGGCGATGCCGGCCAGACCGTCGACGAACATTTCGCGCAGGCTGATCAGCTGGGTGACATGCATCTGCAACTTGCGCCCGATCGGCAGGAAGATCAGGTTCGCACTCCCCACACCGTAGATCGTCGCCACGAAGGCGGTGGCGATACCGGCGCCGAGCCGCGCCGGATCTCCCAGGTTCTCCATCACGTGAATCAGGCCCAGCACCGCGCCCAGAATGCCTATCGTCGGTGCGTAGCCAGCAGCGGCGTCCCATACGCGGGCAGCCTGGCGCAGCGTGGTTTCGTAGGTGGTGATCTCGACCTCCATGACCTCGCGCAGGCGTTCCGAATCGGCGCCATCGACCAGCAACTGCACGCCCTTGCGGAAAAACGGATCAGGTTCGCTGCCGATGTGCTTTTCCAGCACCAGGATGCCTTCGCGTCGCGAAAGCGTGGCCCAGCCGACCAGTTTGCGGATCATGTCGTCGGGTACCGCTGCCGGTGCAGAAAACGCCCAGCCGCCCATGCGCATGCCACGCATGAAAATGGGAAAGCGGGTCTGCAGCATGGTCGCGCCCAGCGTTCCCCCGAGAACGATGACCAGCGCGGCCGGCTGGAACAGCGATGACAGGCTGCCCCCTTCGAGCACCTGGCCCGCCATGATGGCGGCGATGCCCAGAGCCAGACCGACGATGCTGAGACGATCGACACGCATGGGATATCGGGCCGGCGCGCTCAGGTACGCGCCGAGATGCGGCTGCGCAGGCGCGCGATGGCCTGACTGTGCAACTGGCAAACTCGCGATTCCGAAACTCCGAGGATTTCTCCGATCTCGCGCAGGTTCAGGTCTTCTTCGTAGTACAGGCCCATGACGGTCTTTTCGCGATCCGGCAGGTCGCCGATGGCGCGCACCAGAACATCGCGCATGTTCTTGTCGAGCAGCCGGGCGAGCGGATCGAGATCTTCGGTGCCGACGCTGTGACGATCCAGATAATCGTCGTCGTCACCGTTGGTGAAATCTTCGAAGTAGACGAGCTGGTAGCCACGCGCTTCCTGCAGCATCTTCTGGTACTCACCCAGCGGCATGCCGAGCGATTCGGCCAGTTCGCCTTCGGTCGGCTGACGGCCCTTGGCCTGCTCCAGCGTGGTAATGGCGGTTTCGATGCGGCGCATGTCGCGCCGCAGACTGCGCGGGAGCCAGTCGTTTTCGCGCAGGCCGTCGAGCATGGCACCGCGGATGCGCTGCACGGCATACGTTTCGAACTGCGCGCCGAGACTTTCTTCATAGCGGTTCATCGCATCAAGCAGCCCGAGCATGCCGTTCTGGATGATGTCTTCGACCTGCACGCTGGCCGGTAACTTGGCCATCAGGTGGTAGGCGATGCGCTTGACCAGCGGCGCATAGTGCTTGGCGAGCTGGTCGCGGTCCAGTGTTCCGGATGCGGTATACATAGGTCGTCCTCTGCTTCGGCCGGCTGCGCGATCAGGCTACGCGTGCCGAAAGCCCATCTGGCAGTCCGGCCGGATCGCCGGACTGTGTGTCGTTGTGCGGCATCAACATACCGGGTTTTTCCGTCTCGCGGGTCACGAAGAGCTTTTCGGCAAGATCGCGTCCGATCTTGAGGGCATCGTCACCCGCCACCACAAAATTCGGCCGTTGATAGCCGGCTGGCAGGCAACCCAGCCAGTGCAGCGCGCTGCCGAGGTGTTCGCTCACCACGCCATTCAGGCTGGCGAACGCTTGGCGGGCGTCCGACACCGAGCGCGCGCGGCTGACACCGACATGAACCGGGCGCACCGCCCCGGCCGACAGCGGCGCATTGCCGGTCAGATGACGTTTGATCAGCGCGTACGCAGCGGTGACGCTGACACCGGAGGCTGCCGTCACCACCGCCAGACGATCGGCGCGACGGGCCAGCGCCGACAGTTGCGATTCTTCGAGCGCGCAGTCGATGATCAGCAACTCGGTTTCGCGCGTCAGCTCGATCAGTGCTTCATCCAGCGCCTCGAGTTGCAGGCGGTTCAACTGCCGCGAGTTCTGCGCAAGACGTGCCGCGGGCACCACCGATACGCCGTGCTGCGACAGCAGCGGTACCGACGCCAGCGGGCAATCGCGGTTGATCGCCTGCAACAGGTCGAGTCGGGAAGTCAGCCCCAGCCGCGCAGTCGCCGAACCCAGTCCCTGATGTTCATCGATGACGGTGACGCGAAGGCCGCTGCGTGCGGCTTCGATGGCGGCGCCGAGCGCCACCGAAGTCGCACCGACGCCCGCCATCGCGCCCGCCACGCTGATGCGCTGGGTCGGGTAGCGGCGGAACATGGCGCGCAGACCGGCGGCCTGGTCCTTCATCGGATCAGCCACGGCTCACCTCGCTGCGTGCGGCGCGACGCGACGATGCCATGACCAGTCCGGCGTCCTGCGCCGAAAGGTGCTGCGGCGAATCCTCACCGGCCGCGCGCAGTGCGCGATGCAGCAGATAGGCGCGATTGGGCAGATGCAGGTCTTCCGGCACGCGCTGGCCGTTGGCGACATAAAAGAGCGGCAGCTGGTGGCGCATCAGCACGTCGAGCACCGGCCCGAGCGTGACCGACTCATCGACCTTGCTGATGATGGCGCCCGCCAGGTCTGCCCCGCCATTCGGCGCCGAATAGGCGCGCACCACGTCGTCGAGCGCATCCGCTCGGGCCACCGCGTTGAGCAGCAGCAAGCGGCGTACGTCACCGCTGGATGACAGCATGGCAATCTGTTCGGTCACCGCCTGGTCGCGCTGGCTCATGCCGACGGTGTCGATCAGCACCATGTGCTTGTCGCGCAGTTCGACCAGCATGCGGCGCAGGTCGGACGCATCGCGCACCGCATGTACCGGCACACCAAGGATGCGGCCGTAGATGCGGAGCTGTTCGTGCGCGCCGATCCGGTAGCCGTCGGTGGTCAGCAGCGCCACCTTGTCGGCACCGTGCCGCACCACGCAACGCGCGGCCAGCTTGGCGGTGGTCGTGGTTTTGCCGACACCGGTCGGGCCGACCAGTGCATACACACCGCCGCGGTCGATGATGTCGGCGTCGGAATTGAGCGTGATCAGATCGCGACCGATCAGTGTACGCAGCTCGTTGCGCGCGGCGGCCAGAGAGTCGGAGGCGCCCAGCTGGTCGAGCAGGCGGTAGGTGGTGGTCGCGCTAAAGCCGGACTCCAGCATTTCGCCAGCGAGCGTCGCGTTCAGCGGCGAGGTCCGCGACATTTCTCCCCAGGCGAAGCCAGCCAGCTGCTGCTCGAGCATGCGGCGGATGCTGCCCAGTTCGGCGCGCAGAGCGCCGTCAATTTCGGGCGCCCGATCCGCTGCCTGCACGGTGGCGCGTTGCGGCGCCGGAACGGCTTCGGCGGCCGGACGACACTGCGCAACTTCGGCGTGAGCACCGAGCTGCACCGGATCGACCGGCGCAGCGTCGGGCCGGCCCAGTTCAATTCGGGAGTTGGCGGCCGGGATGTCGCGGCCGTAGGCCATGTCGCGCAGCTCGCTCGGCGTCGCCGGACGGGGCTTGTACGGCTGCCAGGGCTTCGGTGCGCGCACTTCGGTGCTCGCGGCAGCCACCCGGGCCGCGCTTGGCGCGGCGCTGCGTGCGGCGACACTGCTCGACAGCGTGAGCTGGAAGTCTTCGTCATCGGCTTGCGATGCCATGGCGACCGGTTTCGCCTTCGGCGCCGGTTTTCTGGCAGCCGCCGTCATCGCGTCGAGTGCGTTGGCCGGCAGCGCAAGGATTTCCACCCCGCCTTCGACCGGTCGGTTGGACAGCACGATGGCGTCCGGGCCGAGTTCTTCCTTGATGCGACGAAGTGCGTCGCGCGCACTGGCTGCGAGATATTTGCGAGGCGTCATGATTTGACTCCGATGACAGAGGTCACTTTGATGGTGCGTGTTTCAGGAACTTCGGAATTGGCAACAACTTTCAGACTAGGTACCGCACGGCGCAGGAAGCGCGACAGCAGCCAGCGCAGTGGCGCCGGTACCAGCAGCACCGCTGGAAGCCCCATTTCTTCCTGCTGCTGTGCGCTGCGGGCGACTTCGTGCATCAGCGTGTCGGCCAGACCCGGTTCGATGACAGACCCGTCACCGCCGGCGCCCAGCGCCTGACCGAGCAGGCGTTCCAGACCCGGATCGAGCACCATGACCTGCACGTCGGCGTTGCCGGGGAACAGTTGCTGCACGATGGCGCGACCCAGCGCCACACGGACGCGGGAAGTCAGTTCCAGCGTGTCCTGGGTGCGCGCTGCATAGTCGGCCAGCGTTTCGATGATGGAACGCATGTCGCGGATGGCCACGCCCTCTTCCAGCAGACTCTGCAACACACGCTGAACCGTGCCGAGCGGCAGCGCCTTGGGCACCAGATCTTCGACGAGGCGCGGTTGATCCTTGCCCACGTGGTCGAGCAGCGCCTGCACTTCCTGCCGGCCGAGCAGTTCGGCGGCATGGCTCAGGATGAGGTGATTCAGGTGGGTAGCCACGACGGTGGCGGCATCGACGACGGTGTAACCCAGCGCATGCGCCTGTTCTCGCAGGCCTTGTTCAATCCACACCGCAGGAAGGCCGAATGCCGGATCCTTTGCTTCACGCCCGGGCAGCGCACCTGCCACCCGACCCGGGTTGATTGCCATAAGGCTGCCCGGATACGCCTCTCCGCTGCCGACATCGACGCCTTTGAGCGTAATGCGGTAGCCGTTGGGCTTGAGTTCGAGGTTGTCGCGGATATGCACCGGCGCGGTCAGGAAGCCGATTTCAGCCGCGAACTTCTTGCGCAGGCCACGGATGCGCTTCAGCAGTTCGCCGTCCTGTCCGCGATCGACCAGAGGGATCAGGCGGTAACCGACTTCCAGGCCCAGCGTATCGACCGGCACCACGTCGCTCCAGGCCGCTTCCTGCGACTCCGGCATCACCACGTTGGCGCCCTCGGCCGCTTGCGCTGCGGCGGCATGCTCGGCGGCCTCCTTCGCCTTCGGTCGTGCCTGGGCATTCACGCCGCGCCAAGCCAGATAGCCCAGCACCGACGCCAGCAACAGGAACACGAAGTTGGGCATGCCGGGAATCATGCCCATCAGGCCGAGGATGCCGGCCGAAATGGCCAGTACGCGAGGGTCGCCGAACAGCTGGCCGATGACCTGCCCGCCGACGTCCTGGCCACTGCCGACTCGCGATACCACAAGACCGGCAGCGATTGAAATGATCAGTGCCGGAATCTGTGCCACCAGGCCGTCGCCGATCGTCAGCAGCACATAGGCCTTGGCGGCTTCGCCGGCACTCATGTCATGTTCCATGACGCCGATCAGCAAGCCACCTATCACGTTGATCAGCAGGATCATGATGCCGGCGACCGCGTCGCCGCGGACGAACTTCGACGCACCGTCCATCGAACCGTAGAAATCTGCCTCATCGGCAATTTCCTTGCGCCGGCTGCGCGCCTCGTCCTCGCCAATCAGGCCGGCGTTGAGGTCGGCGTCGATCGCCATCTGCTTGCCGGGCATCGCGTCCAGCGTGAAGCGCGCGCCGACTTCGGCGATGCGCCCGGCGCCCTTGGTCACGACCACGAAATTGATGACGGTCAGGATGATGAATACGATGATGCCGACCGCGTAGTTGCCGCCGACCAGGAAGTGGCCGAACGCTTCGATCACCTTGCCCGCCGCATCCGGACCGGTGTGACCTTCGAGCAGCACGACGCGGGTGGACGCAACGTTCAGCGACAGCCGCAGCAGCGTGGTAACCAGCAGGACGGTGGGGAAAACTGAAAAATCGAGTGCGCGCGTGGTGTAGAGCGCTACCAGCATCACCATCACCGACAGCGCAATGTTGAAGGTGAAGAACACGTCCAGCGCGAAGGTGGGCAGCGGCAGCACCATCATCGACAGGATGAGGATGATCAATATCGGCGCAGCCAGTTGCTGGATGTTTGGTGTGCCGATTGCCTGCCGGAGCGAGAGGGAGGAAGCCATGTCAGTATTTCAGCTCACCGGGCGCCTCTCGAACCCCGGAAAGAAGCGGGGTTTTCCCCGGCTATTGGCGCGACTGAAACAGCAGGGCCTGACTGGCGCCGGCCGCGTGCTTGCGCAGGCAGCGCAAGCACGCCGGAAATGGATCCTTACAAACAGGGGTCGCTTTCATCTACTCGGGCATGCGTTACTTGCGCTTGTGCGCTGCACACCCACAGGAGAACACGATGAACACATTGGCCCGCACTGCTTCAGCCCGCTCGCTGCATCCGGCGCTGTGGGTGGCCGCGCTGTCGATCACGGCTTTCAGCGCGGTCGGCATCGCTTCAATGACCGGAATGCTCGAACGCTCGCCGGCGCCGGCACCGATTCAGGTCGTCGCGGCGGCCAGCGTCGATCCACTTGCCGCGACCGCTGTCGCACCGGTTGCCCCGGTCGCGGAGCAGCCGGCCGTCACGCAGGCACCGGCCAAGTCGGCGACCGCTGAAAGGCCGGTCGTGGTCGCGCAGCCAAGGAAGCCGGAACTGACGCAGTACGCCGACGCGCGCCCGGTACGCGTGGCAGACAGGACCTACGACCCGGGTATCGATATCACGGCAGCACCACAACGTGACATAGACCAACCGATCGACACGTCGCGCGCAGCTTCTAACCGTATCGAGAACGATTACCGGTCAGCACCGACGCCGCTGTGTATAGACTGCGGCATCATCGAGTCGATTCGCGAAGTACAGGCGGCTGCCGATCCGAGCGGTCTGGGTGCGGCGGCAGGTGGTGTGGTCGGCGGCCTGCTCGGCAATAATGTCGGCAAGGGCAGCGGCCGCACGGTGGCCACGATCATCGGCATCGCCGGCGGAGCCTACGCGGGACACCAGATCGAGAAGACACAGCGCAAGACGACCCGGTACGAATTGGGTGTGCGCATGAACAACGGTGACTATCGTACGGTCACGCTTGACGCAGCACCGAACTGGCATGTCGGCGACAAGGTGAAGTTGCAGAACGGCAACCTTGTCCAAGGCGACTAGCGAGTCGTTTCAGGATTCCTCTTCCTCTCTCTCCGTGAGGACGTTTTCCGGGCACCTCAGGGGTGCCCTTTTTTTCTACATTTTCTCGTTTGCTCTTCGGGCGTCAGCGTACGCGCTCAAGACGTACCACTTCTTCATCGCCTGTATTCAGCGATACCTTTCCTTCAAGCATTCGCGCATCAGCTGAAATTCGCACATGCAGATTGCCACCGGCCACTTCGAAGCTGCCGTCTCCACTGATCAGCATCAGCGCCATGTCGAGTTCATTGCCAAAGACCTCACCACGCGCGGTGTAGCGCACATGCGTGAGCTGCGTGCCGTCGGCTGCCAGCGACGCGATGTAGGACGCCCACTGCGGCCGACTGTCGACGCGCACCGGCTCGGATCGCAATTCGACAGCATCGCCGCGCTGGCGTAGATGTGCCGGTGTGCGCTGGCCGTCGGCGGACACAAGAAGCCAGTCGCCATCCAGAGAATTTGGCACGGCTGGCTCCGGCGCTGGTGTGTCGACGGGTGGATAGCCGGAACGCAAAAGCACGCCGGCACCTGCAACGGCTGCGAGTGCAATACCTGAACTCAGGACCAGCCGACGCGTCCCTACCGTGCTCGCAACCCCCTCTGGAGCCGCGCGCGGCACACCCAGCGTCTCGATGTCGGCCACGATGCGCGGCAGGTCGACGCCCGACCAGTCGTCGGTGCGCAGCGGCAGTGCGTGCCATTCGGTGACTGTGCGCAACGGCGCGGGAAGGCTTTCAGCGGAAGGCATCGGCGCGCCGTCGACGCGCAGCGGCATCAAGGTTGCGCCGGCAGCGATCGCTGACTGGATTTCGCCGCGTACCGGGTCATCCGCATCATCGATGCGCAAACGCCCGTCCTCATGTCGCGCGCCGAAGAAGGCTGGCGTGATCAGCAGCAGTACGACTGGCCTGTTGCCGATGGCGTTGTTGATCGCTTCACGCCAACTGCCGCCGCCCCGCAAGTCATGCCGGTCGAGGAAGACCTGCGCGGCGCCAAAAACGTCGCCGAGGTCGTCAGCCAGCCTGCTGGCGTCCTTGGTGCCGTCGGCACTGCGGTAGCTGATGAAGATCCGGTTCATGCGGGAAGGCAAGGCAGCGCCTCGGCGGAAAGCACACACTTGATGAGTGTATGCCCGGAACAGCAGGGGCAACAGTCGGGCATCAGGCTGCCATTGCAAGGAACGATCAACGCTGAAACCTGGCGTGGACGCCTCTGTATGCACCGCCCTTCTTTTCTGGCGTGCGGCCCGGGCCAACCGCGTCGGACCTGAAGCAGCCGCTCATTCCGTGACCGGATGACCACGACCCTGCACCGGGTAAAACGGAAAGTGAAGGCGTGCGACGCGGAAGTGCAGAAAGTGACGCTGCGCTGGCCAGAAACGACCTGACGTGCGCAGTGCGGGCCCAGGCAAGCGAGCTGACGGACTGCGCGACCCGACACGTTCGGGCCGCGCAGGCTCAGCAAACCCGCGCCAGGCGAGCCAGAACCCTCTCACGGCCGAACGCTTCAAGAACGGCATCGATCGACGGCGTCTGCGGCTGGCCAATCAAAGCCACGCGCAGCGGGATCGCCACCTGAGGCATCTTAATGCCGCACTCGGTGCACGTTTCCTTTATCGCTACCGAAAGTGCCGCCTTGTCCCACGGCACACTTTCCAGACGTGCAGCCAGACTGCGCAACGCGTCGCGCGCCAGATCGGTCAGGTGCTGCGCCAGCATGTCGGGCGACACATGAAGGTCGATGTAGAAGGCTTCGAGCGCGTCGGTCAGCTCGACCAAGGTGGCTGCGCGGTCCTTGTAGAGCGCGATCAGTGGTTCGAGCTGCGGACCGGCTTCCGGATCGACTCCACGACGTGCAAGACGGTTTGCCACATCGGCTGCCAGCCACACATTGTCGGTCAGCTTCAGATAGTGTGAATTCAGCCAGCGTAGCTTTTCGGTATTGAACTGTGCTGCCGACGGCGTGATGTGGTCGAGGTCGAACCATCCGACAAACTGTTCGCGTGAAAAGACTTCGTCATCGCCGTGACTCCAGCCCAGCCTCGCCAGATAATTGATGACTGCTTCCGGCAGATAGCCATCTTCCTCGTACTGCATGACGCTGACAGCGCCGTGCCGCTTCGACAATTTTTGGCCATCGTCGCCGAGGATCATCGACAGGTGGGCGTACTGCGGTACGTTGGCCCCCAGCGCGCGCAGGATGTTGATTTGGCGCGGCGTGTTGTTCACGTGATCGTCCCCGCGGATGACGTGGGTAATTCCCATGTCCCAGTCGTCGACGCAGACACAGAAGTTGTAAGTCGGCGTACCGTCGGCGCGCGCGATGATGAGGTCGTCCAGCTCATCATTGGCTATCGCTATGCGACCCTTGACCTGGTCGTCCCATGCAACCACACCGGTGACGGGATTGCAGAAGCGGATTACTGGCTCGACCCCGGCTGGTGCCTCTGGTAGCGTGCGGCCGGGGCCCGGACGCCAGCGCCCGTCGTAGCGTGGCTTTTCGTTGCTGGCTCTCTGCTGCTCGCGCAGCGTGTCGAGTTCTTCCTGCGTGGTGTAGCAGCGATAGGCATGGCCCTGCTCAAGCAGCTGCGAGATGACTTCCTTGTAACGCTCCATTCGCTGCATCTGGAAGAACGGACCCTCGTCATGCCCGAGGTCGAGCCAGTTCATGCCGTCAAGGATCGCCTGTACTGCCTCGGGCGTGGAGCGTGCCACATCGGTATCTTCGATGCGCAGCACGAACTGGCCGCCGTGATGACGGGCGTAAGCCCAGGAAAACAGCGCCGTGCGCGCGCCGCCGATGTGGAGGTAACCGGTCGGACTCGGCGCAAATCGCGTACGGACAACTTGAGTCATGGCAATGCCTGCGAAAGATGAGCGCGCGATTGTACCGCCAGCGCAGCGGCCATTTGACGGCACTTCGCTTAACAGCTAGTATTCGCGCCCTGTCATGAATGCAGGGCAGTTAGCTCAGCGGTAGAGCACCGCCTTCACACGGCGGGGGTCACTGGTTCGATCCCAGTACTGCCCACCAATCTTGAAAGCCCGAACCGAGGTTCGGGCTTTTTTTTGCCCTGCGGGTTTGGGGATGATCAAGGCTTGGGCGGAATGCGCAGCTTCTGCCCGGGATAGATCTTGTCCGGATGCGACAACATCGGTCGGTTGGCTTCGAAGATCAGCGGGTACTTGTTGGCGTCGCCGTAGTAGGTCTTGGCGATCTTCGACAGGTTATCGCCCGACTTCACGTCGTGATACTGGGCTTCCGGTTCGAGGTTGAGCACATTGAGCTGGTCCTGCACCGAAGACACGCCGGCCACATTGCCGGCCGACAGCACGATGCGCTCGCGCGTCGCCTGGTCGGCGCAGGTTCCTGACACTGTGCATGTCGAGGTACTGCCGTCAAAGGACACGCTGAGCGCAGTGGCCGCCAAGCCCAGCTTTTCGATATACGACTTGATGGCGTCACCGGCAGCGCGGTCGAGTTTTGCTCGGTTTTCCGGTGTAGGAGCCGCCTTGACCTGGTCGGTTGCGGCCTTGGCCTCACCAGATCCGAAGAGCTTTTCGCCCGCATCTTTCAGGAAATTCAGCAATCCCATGTTGTGCCTCCTGTGGTGTAGTGACGACGTTGTGGTGGGCTCATGATAGCCGACCCACAAAGCGGGGCTGCCGAAACCTCTTCCTTCGAATTGATGTACGGTCGCCACACGCGCGTTTGACGCGTCGCGCGTACTTATATACATTCAAGCTTGTTTGTAAAAAGATTGCCTTATATGGTCCGACGAACCAAAGAAGAAGCTGAAGCAACGAGGCTGCAGCTGCTTGATGCCGCAGAACGCTGCTTTCGTGAAAAGGGGGTTGCGGGCACAACGCTGGACGACATCGCAAAAAGCGCCGGGCATACGCGCGGCGCGGTGTACTGGCACTTTGAAAACAAGGCCGACATATTCGAGGCGGTGTGTGAGCGCGTCACAACGCCGATGCAGGCAATGCTCGGCGATCTCGCGGCCGATCCAGGTAACGATCCGCTCGGTTTTTTGCGCAATGACGCGATCCGCGTGCTGCGCATGCTGACTGATTGCGAACGCGTGCAGGCAGTGTTTGAAATCAAGTTCTGCAAACTGGATGGCGGGCCGGATTTTGACCGCCTGCGCAGCCGCGAACTTGAAACCCACAGCCGCTGCCTCGATATGCTCGAAGTCGTCTTCGGCGCTGCGGTGCGCATCGGGCAATTGCCCCTGCACCTTCCACCACGGGAAACCGCGGAGGCGATGCACGCTTTCATTGGCGGGCTGATGCGTAGCTGGATTGAACGACGCGACTTCGACTTGCAGAAGTCCGCGCCCTGGCTGGTCGATACCTTTCTGATTGGCCTGCGCAACGCACCGGTTCCGGATCCCGCGGGCTGAAGACACACGCCCAAACATAAAGGCCGCCTACGAGGCGGCCTTTATGTTTGGGCGTGTGCACCGCGGCTACTGCTGCTTCACCGCCTCAATCGCCTTACTGTTTATAGTTACCGGATAGCGCTGACGCAGAGAACCCAGATAAGCTGCAAAATCATCCTGCGAAACGGCCTGGTCGAGTTGGGCCTTGATTGCTTCTATTCGCTGCGGATCAAGTGCTTCCTTCGGTTGCTTGACAGCGCTGATGCGGAACACCGCATAGCCTCCGTTACCCATTGGGAAACCAAGGTAGGCAGGCAGCGCATTGGCGGGCGCATTGAAGATGGCGCGCACCATTTCCGCGGCCGGTCCTTGCGCCTGGGCACGCGAAACATCCTGCGGCGGCGACCAGTTCAGTGGTGCATTCTCTCCGGCCTTCAGTTTTGCGATGGCCGCTTCGCCACGCTCGCGCGCCATCTTTTCGCCGGCCGCAAGCCCCAGCTGTTTTTCAATTTCCGCCTTCACATCTTCGAACGGTTTGACCGACGCAGGAAGTTGTTCGACGACACGCGCGGATACCAGCGTGTTGGAAGCCGTTTCGATCGCCTGTGTGTTTCGGCGGTTCTTTACTGCGTCTTCCGCGAAAATAGCGTCGCGCAGCTTTTCATTGTCGAACGGCGCCGGCATCAGGAAACCCTTCGGAATCAACGGGCTGATTTTTACCTGGAGGCCGAGCTTTTCGGCGGCCGGCGCGAGCGAATCGGCCTGCTCATACACGGTATTGCTGAACACCTCGGCCAGTTCGGCGAATTTGCGGCGTGCCGACTGCTTTTTCAGTTCCTCGGCGATTTCTGCCCTCGCCTCGTCCAGCGTCTTACCCTGCCCACCGCGGACTTCGGTGAGCTGAATGATGTGCACGCCGAAATCCGATTCTATGACGCCGCTGACCTGACCCGGCTTGAGCGCGAATACGGCATCTTCGAATGGCTTCACCATCGTTCCACGTCCGAAGTAGCCAAGATCGCCGCCCGCGTCCTTCGAGCCGGGGTCCTGCGAATTCTCTTTCGCCAGTTCTGCAAACTTTGACGGGTCGGCGCGCAGCGTCTTGAGCAGCGCTTCGGCTTTCGTGCGGACCGCGGCGCGATCATCAGGACTGGCCGATGCGTCGATCGTCAACAGGATGTGACTGGCCTTGCGTTCTTCGCCCTGCATGTAGCGCGACTGATCCGCATCGTAGGTTTTCCGGATGTCTTCTTCGCTCACGTCCATCGTTGCGGCGAGCGCGGTTTCGCTCAGCGTCAGGTATTCCACCTTGACCTGTTCGGGTACCTCGAACTGCTTCAGGTTGTCGTCGTAATACTTCCGCACCTGCTCGGGCGTGATATCGACCTGCTCGATGAATTCAAACGGCGTGATCACCGCCTCGCTGACTTCGCGCTGTTCCTGCTGCATTTGCGCCCAGCGCTTCGCAAGCGATGCCGGAACGAACGAACTTCCGGCAACGCCAGCGTAAAGCTGGCGAATCAACAGATCCTGACGGATACGGGCCAGCAGCCCGTCACGGCTGTACCCCTGGGACTGCGCTACCTGATCGAAACGCGCCTCGGAAAACTTGCCATCCACCTGGAAACCGGGGATGGCGGCGATGATCTGGCTCATGCGCGCGTCGGGTACGGTGAGGTTCGTGCGTTGCGCTTCCTGGATCAGCAAGCGCTGACTCACAAGACCGTCAAGCGCCTGACTGCGCACCTCTGCGCGTTCCATGATCTTAGGGTCGAACTCCTCGCCCATCATTTCGCGCAACCGGTCCTGCTGGTCGCGTAAAGCGGCAGTGAACTCTTCCTGCGCGATCTTCGCACCGCCGACGACCGCGGCATCTTCACGCTGCACGTCGCTGTTTACGTAGGATTCGACGCCGAAGAACGCGAACGGCAGGATCATCAGCAACAGGACACCCTGGACGACGCGCTTGTTGTTGCGAACCGCATCAAACATAAGAACCTTTCGCGGGGCCCACGTGGTGCAGGCGCGAAAAATGAAAAAGGCGAACCCAAGTTCGCCCGCTGTCAGTTTTGGCGGAGTGGACGGGACTCGAACCCGCGACCCCCGGCGTGACAGGCCGGTATTCTAACCAACTGAACTACCACTCCGTTCTGGTGGGTGCTGACGGGCTCGAACCGCCGACATTCGCCTTGTAAGGGCGACGCTCTACCAACTGAGCTAAGCACCCGCCGATTGCTGCGCGAGCTTTGGGTACTGCGAAAAACAGCCCGCGATGATACCTCACAAGAGGCGTCGCGGGCTGTAGTCGCGCGGACTGTCAGTGAGTGATGACGGTAGCGGCGGCAACCGCGGCGTCTTCGACTTTGGCAATCGGTGCCGCCGGATCGGCGTCCGGCAGAGCGTCGGGCTTGCGCTCCAGCGCACGCTCTAGCACCTCGTCGATCCACCTGACCGAAACGATTTCGATCGAGTTTTTCAGCGTATCGGGCATGTCCGCAAGATCCTTCACATTTTCGTGCGGAATCAATGCTGTACGGATACCACCGCGGACGGCAGCAAGCAGCTTTTCCTTCAAACCGCCGATGCCGAGAACTTCACCACGCAAAGTGATTTCACCTGTCATGGCCACATCGGCACGCACGGGAATTCCGCTCAAAGCGGACACCAGTGCAGTCGTGATGGCAATACCAGCCGACGGTCCGTCCTTCGGCGTGGCCCCTTCCGGGAAGTGCACGTGCAGGTCGACCTTTTCGAACACTTCGTCCTTGATGCCCAAGCGACGTGCGCGCGACCGGACGACGGAACGCGCCGTCTCTACCGATTCCTTCATCACGTCCCCAAGCGAACCGGTGCGCTGCACGACACCTTTGCCAGGCATCGTCGCTACCTCAATCGTCAGCAATTCGCCGCCGACTTCCGTCCACGCCAGACCCGTAACCTGACCAACCTGATTGTCCTTCTCCGCAATACCGAAGGTATAACGGCGAACGCCGAGGAATTTATCCAGATTCTTGGCGTTGATGATGATCTTCGACGAGCGCTTCTTCAGCACCAGGCCCTTGACCACCTTGCGGCAAATCTTCGACACCTCGCGCTCCAGCGCACGCACACCGGCTTCCCGGGTGTAGTAGCGGACGATATCGCGCAGCGCATCTTCAGTTATCGAAATCTCTTCCTTCTTCAGGCCATTGTTCTTTATCTGCTTCGGAACCAGATAACGTTGGCTGATATTGACCTTTTCATCCTCCGTGTAGCCCGACAAGCGAATGACTTCCATTCGATCGAGCAACGGGGCAGGAATGTTCAGCGTGTTGGCTGTCGCAACGAACATGACGTCCGATAGATCGTATTCAACCTCAACATAATGATCGACGAAGGTTGAATTTTGTTCTGGATCAAGCACTTCCAGCAAGGCTGATGATGGATCACCGCGGAAGTCCTGCCCCATCTTGTCGACTTCATCGAGCAAGAAAAGCGGATTCTTTACCGCCACTTTGGTCATGTTCTGCAAAATCTTGCCGGGCATTGAGCCGATGTACGTCCGGCGATGCCCACGAATCTCCGCTTCATCACGCACGCCGCCGAGCGCCATGCGGACGAACTTGCGGTTCGTCGCCTTGGCGATTGACTGACCGAGCGAGGTCTTTCCGACCCCCGGAGGACCAACCAGACACAATATGGGCGCTTTCAGCTTGTCTACGCGCTGCTGAACAGCCAGATACTCGAGAATGCGCTCTTTAACCTTTTCAAGACCGTAATGGTCGCGGTCAAGCACCTTCTCAGCCTCGGCGAGATCTTTGAAAATACGTGACTTCTTGCGCCAGGGCAGGCCAACCAGCGTTTCGATGAAATTGCGCACGACCGTCGCTTCAGCCGACATCGGCGACATCAACTTCAACTTTTTCAGTTCGGCTTGCGCCTTGGCGATAGCTTCTTTTGTCATGCCGGCAGCCTTGATCTTCTTCTCGATTTCTTCGAGATCTGCGCCGTCCTCGCCCTCGCCCAGCTCTTTCTGGATCGCCTTCACCTGTTCGTTCAGGTAGTACTCGCGCTGACTCTTCTCCATTTGCCGCTTCACGCGACCGCGGATGCGCTTTTCAACCTGCAGGATGTCGAGTTCTGTTTCCAGCTGCGACAGCAAACGCTCGATTCGCTCCCCGGTGCCGAACAGCTCGAGTATGTCCTGCTTTTGCTCGAGCTTCAGCGGCAGGTGTGCTGCGACCGTATCTGCAAGGCGACCCGCTTCTTCAATGCTCGATAGCGACGTCAGGATTTCCGGCGGGATTTTCTTGTTCAACTTGACGTACTGGTCGAACTGACCGATAAGCGCACGGCGCATCGCCTCAATCTCGTGAGAGTTCTGCTCGACTGCCGGCACGGTAGTGATGTTAGCCATGAAGAGCGTCTTGATATCAACGATGTCTTCTACGGTCGCACGCTGGGTGCCTTCAACGAGAACCTTAACGGTGCCATCCGGCAACTTCAACATTTGCAGGATATTGGCAACGCAGCCGATGCGGTAAAGATCATCCGGATTCGGCTCATCCTTGGCGGCTGACTTCTGGGCGACCAACAGGATGCTTTTGCCGGATTCCATCGCCGATTCCAGCGCCTTGATCGACTTAGGACGACCGACGAAAAGCGGGATGACCATGTGGGGGAAAACGACGACGTCCCTCAGCGGCAGGAGTGGAAGCTCCAGTTGTTCAGAGACGGTTTGAAGGCTGGACATTGATATTCCTTAACGCGACAGTGTCAAGCAGATTGGGGCGACAATGCCCGAATCAAGCCACCTCGAAGGCGCACCCGCGTTACACGACTCCGGTTCGCGGGCTTCAGTTCGACCCTGACACTTTGGGTTGGTCTGCAAACAGCATGATGGGCTTGCTTTCGCCTTCGATCACACCTTCATCAATGACAACTTTGGTGACGTTATCGATCCCCGGCAGTTCGTACATGGTGTCAAGCAACGCTGACTCAATGATACTTCGCAGCCCGCGTGCCCCAGTCTTCCGCTTCAGCGCCTTGCCGGCGATGGCCTGCAGCGCCGCCGGCCGGATTTCTAGTTCGACGCCTTCCATCTGGAAGAGCTTCTGATATTGCTTGATCAATGCGTTCTTCGGCTCAATCAATATCTGAATGAGCGCCTCTTCATCGAGTTCCTGCAGCGTAGCCACAACCGGCAGACGGCCAACAAATTCGGGGATGAGGCCGAACTTGATCAAATCCTCCGGCTCGACATCGCGGAGCGCTTCCCCGGAATTTCGGTTGTCGCGACTCTTTACCTCGGCTCCGAACCCGATACCGAACTGCTCGGTGCGATTGCGGATCACCTTTTCGAGACCGTCGAAAGCGCCGCCGCAGATAAACAGTATGTTCGTTGTATCGACCTGAACGAAGTCCTGGTTGGGATGTTTTCGACCTCCCTGCGGCGGTACGCTGGCCACCGTTCCTTCGATCAGTTTCAGCAGCGCCTGCTGAACACCCTCGCCTGACACGTCGCGGGTGATGGATGGGTTATCGGACTTGCGAGAAATCTTGTCTATCTCGTCGATATAGACAATACCCTGCTGTGCCCGTTCGACTTCGTAGTCGCACTTCTGCAGCAGCTTCTGAATGATGTTCTCGACGTCCTCGCCGACGTAGCCGGCTTCGGTCAGTGTCGTAGCGTCAGCCATCACGAAAGGCACATTCAGAAGGCGGGCGAGCGTTTGCGCAAGAAGCGTCTTTCCCGAACCCGTTGGCCCGACGAGCAGGATGTTGCTCTTCGACAATTCGATTTCGTCCTTGCGCGACATATGGCGCAGACGCTTGTAGTGGTTGTACACCGCAACAGCTAAAATACGTTTTGCTGGGGATTGACCGATCACATACTGATCGAGTATTTCGCAGATTTCTTTCGGCGACGGCAAGTCGCTGCGAGCGCCTTTACTAGACTGCTCGCTGCTGATCTCATCGCGAATGATGTCATTACACAAGTCGATGCATTCATCGCAAATGAATACCGAGGGCCCGGCGATAAGCTTTTTTACTTCGTGCTGACTCTTTCCGCAAAAAGAGCAATACAGCAATTTCTCGGATCCCGATTTTTTTTCGGTCATGGCTTTACTCCAGACTTCAACGTTACTGCACAGCGTGAAGGATCAGGTCGTGCCTTCGGCGCGGGTCGTGAGTACCTTGTCAATGATGCCGTAATCACGGGCCTGTTCAGCCGACAGGAAGTTGTCGCGATCGGTATCACGCTCAATGGTTTCAATCGGTTGACCGGTGTGATGCGCCATGATTGCGTTCAGCCTGGATCTCAAAGTCAAAATTTCGCGAGCATGTATCTCGATGTCCGAAGCCTGACCCTGGAATCCTCCCATAGGTTGGTGAATCATCACGCGCGAGTTCGGCAAACAGAAACGCTTACCCTTTTCACCAGCTGACAACAGAAACGCTCCCATGCTGGCGGCCTGTCCGATGCACAGCGTCGATACCGCAGGCTTGATGAACTGCATCGTGTCGTAAATCGAGAGCCCGGCCGTAACCGATCCTCCCGGTGAATTTATGTAGAAGAAAATATCCTTGTCGGGATTCTCAGATTCGAGAAACAATAGCTGAGCAACAATTACGTTCGCGGTCGAATCATTCACCGGGCCGACAAGAAAAATTACTCGCTCGCGTAATAGGCGCGAGTAGATGTCATACGCCCGTTCGCCACGCCCACTCTGTTCAATGACCATGGGTACGAGGCCCAAGCCTACGGTTTCCGACATCATTCTTTTCACTCCTTGTTGAAGCAGGTACGCCTACTCCAAGTTTATCTGGTTACCGGCCGGTGCCCGGGATCGCGGAGATATTGCTCAGCAATGGGTCAGTTTGACGCCATCAGCTCGTCAAACTCGACCGTTTTTGGCGTTACCTTGGCCGCCCGGAGTACCCAGTCGACCACGTTATCCTCAACAACCATTGCTTCGACTTGTGCGAGGCGTTGTGTATCGCTGTAGTACCAGCGGACGACATCAGCCGGATCTTCGTAACTTTGCGCCTGTTCTTCAACTACAGCTCGGATCTGCTCTGGTTTTGCATAGAGTTCGTTTTTCTTGACTGCTTCCGCAACAAGCAAACCAAGACGGACTCGCCGTTCGGCCTGGGCCAGGAACCAAGTCGGCTCTACAGGAATGTCTTTTACGTTCATTCCCCGTGAGGCGAGATTTGAGAGCGCTTCCTCGGCAAGCCGATGAGATTCCTGCTCACAGAGTGAAGTCGGAACATCAAAGGTATGCTTTTCGAGCAGTAGATTCATGACCTCATTTTTGACCCGAGCATGGAGGCGCTTCTTGACCTCGCGCTCCAAGTTTGTGCGAACGTCAGCCTTGAGGAGAGAAACATCTCCACTGGGAACACCGAGCGACTTCGCAAATTCTTCGTCTATCGCCGGCAGTTGCGGGGCTTCTACTGTCTTAATTTTGACTTCGAACTGAACGGTCTTGCCAGCTAGATCTTTAGCCTGATAGTCGTCGGGAAATGTAAGTGGGAAAGTTTTGGATTCACCTTGCTGCATGCCTTCTAGGCTGACTTCAAACTCCGGCAACAGCGATCCGGCACCGAGCACCAATGGAAAATCCTCTGCAACTCCGCCGTCAAATGGAACTCCTTCCTGAGTGCCTCGAAAATCGATGGTCAAGCGGTCTTCCTTGGCTGCTTTTTTGTCAGCTGCGGAATAAGTGACACGCTGCTTGCGAAGAACTTCCATCGTTTTCTCTACTTCGGCATCGCCGACGGGAAGCACGGCCTGCTCGAGAGTTGCGTCAGACAAGTCCGCGAGTTCGATGTCCGGATACACTTGGAAAGTCGCACTGAACGCAACCCGCCCGGGCTCGGTCGACTCAAGCGGTTCGATCTTCGGATTACCGGCCACGCGAAGGTGTTGTTCGCGTACTACGTTGCCAAACTGCATCTGAACCGCTTCGGTGAAGGCCTCCGAGCGCGCTTGGGCAGCAAACTGCTGCTGCACCAACTTCATCGGAACCTTTCCCGGACGGAAACCTGGCATTTTTATCGTACGTGCCATCTTGACGAGTCGTGCGGCAACATCTTTCTCGACGTCGGCTGCAACAACGGACATATTGATTGTCCGCTCGAGGGAGTTTGTCGTAGAGGTGCTCAGGGCCATCAGCCAATATCCTTGAATCGATTGAAAAAAACAGGCAAGAACCTGCATTGAATGCTTGGATAGCCTTAGAGGATAGCACAGCCCCCTACGGGTGTCGTGCGAAGGAAATGATCACATCCGATAAGCTAGGTGCGGCGAACAAGACCTTGAAACAACAAAGATTTACCGCGAAAGCTTGGTCGCGCTAACTACCTCAAACACGTTCCAATGCTTCAAACACGAACGCCCGATCACGTTGTTTTGTGATCGGGCGTTATGTGTTGATGCGTAGGGTAGCCTGGCACTGACCTACTTTCGCGAGCGTAGTACTCACTATCATTGGCGCGGCTGCGTTTCACGGTCCTGT
>NZ_JAUYRO010000063.1 GCF_030696805.1 Methyloversatilis sp.
AGGAGCGATCCATTGATCGCGAACACGGACCTTGCACATCGGCAGGTGCCTGATCGACGTGCCGGTTCTGCGACGTGTGCTGTGGCCCGATGGGGGTGATTCAAGATCCGCTTGCCGCGCGGGCGATGTCCGTCTGCGAGAAGTCGTTGCCCTTGAAAAGGAGCGGCAGGCCACGGGTTTTTGCGAGTGCGTAGCTGAAAACGTCGCCGAAGTTCAGTCCGGCGGGGTGGCCGCTGCCCTTGCCGTATGTGACGAAGGCGGCGTACGCCGCATCGGCCTCGGCAATGCCGGGCGCGACGAGTTCAAATACCGGTTGCCGCAGCAAATCATCAACGAGAATGACGGCGCGCTGACCGCGCCGTCCGTGCACGACCATGCGTGCTTCAAGGACTGCCGCCGTGCTGACGAGTGCTTTGGCCGACTGCCCGATGATCTGGACGAATTCGGCGCGCTCCGGTTCGGCAAAGGCGATGGCAACGATGGCCGATGTGTCGACGACGATCACTTGGGCAGTCCGTGAGCGTCCCAGTCGAGCGGATCGTAGGCATCCGGACGGTCGGGTATGCGGTCGAGTTGCGCCAGCAATGCAGCGATGCGTCCGGCTGGGTCGGATGTGGCGACCGTCTCGCGGATGAGCCCGTCAAGTGCACGCTCGACCACTGCGGTCTTGGACAGGCCGGTCGCCTTCGCAAGCTGCTCGACCTTCCTGATTACACTCGGGTTCGCGATTTGAAGCGGCATGATAGAGCCTCGAATGTTGATATCAACATGATCAATATAGATAGACAGCGCTCGCTCTGCAACGATTCATCTGGTCCGCACAAACATCCGGCCTTGTCGGAGCCTGGCGGACGCTGGTTTTTGTGGGAGCGGCCCACGGCTGGCCCCGCCTGGTTGGCCGGCTCAGCGAGCGGCGCGCTGTTGCAGGAGCGATCCATTGATCGCGAACACGGACCTTGCACATCGGCAGGTGCCTGATCGACGTGCCGGTTCTGCGACGTGTGCTGTGGCCCGATGGGGGTGATTCAAGATCCGCTTGCCGCGCGGGCGATGTCCGTCTGCGAGA
>NZ_JAUYRO010000020.1 GCF_030696805.1 Methyloversatilis sp.
AGGCGCCAGCACCACGCGCTATCAGTACGACGGCCCGGACATTCTGGCCGAGTATGGCGGCGCGTCGGCCGAGCCGATTGCGCTTTACGCACACGGCGCGGGCATGGACGAGCCGCTGATGCGCCTGACCGGAGATGCGGAGTCGCCGCAGGCGCAGGTGGCGTACTACGTTCAGGACGGTGTGGGTTCCATCGTTGCGATGGCGCAGACGCAGGACGTGGCGAATCAGGCGCGGGAGAGCGGGGCCGCGCTGACGGGTACGGGCAACTACTCGACGGCGACCTACCCGGTGGGTGACCTGGCCAACGGCGTGACTGTCGTGTCGGATAACGAAGGCTGGGTGGGGGTTGTGGCCCAATCCGCTGCCGTGACCCTTGCGCTGCCAGCTGCCCGTGCGGTGGAGCGGGTGGAACTGATGGCGGTGACCAACTATCGGCCGGCCGCCTATGTGATCGAGACGCGCAATGGCGCAGGCGCATGGGTGCAGGCCGCCGCCGGAAGTGGCACAGACTTCGCGCCATGGTCTGACGGGGCGAGCGTTCGGGCGGTCAAGAGCTTCAATCCGGTTGTTGCCAGCGAAGTGCGGGTGAGGTTCACGAGTGCGACCCACGCGAGTGGCCTGGTCTGGCTGACCGAGCTTCAGGCGTGGAACACGTCCGGGCAAACGACAGCCGCCCAGCGCTTCGATGCCTGGGGCCAACTGGAACAGGCGGCCGGCTCGGTGCCGACCTGGGGATACACGGGACGCGAGCCTGGTGCCACCGGGCTGATCCACTACCGGGCGCGCTACTACCACCCCGACATCGGCCGGTTCGTGAGCCGCGACCCGTTGGGTCTGTCGGCCGGGATCAACCCGTATGCCTACGCGGACGGGAATCCGGTGCTGTTCAATGATCCGGATGGGTTGATGGCGGCGTTGGCGTGGAATTCGGCTTCGAGCTACATATCGCAGAACGGCACGCGGATACTCGATGGTACGCAGACGGTGCTCGACGTGGCAGGGTTGGTGCCGGGGTTCGGTGAGCTTGCCGACGGTGCCAACGCGCTGATCTACCTTGGACGGGGCGACAACACGAACGCAGCCCTGTCGGGCGCGGCCATGATTCCCTTTATCGGCTGGGGCGCCACGACGGCGAAGGTTGTGGGGAGGGTGGATAATGCGG
>NZ_JAUYRO010000100.1 GCF_030696805.1 Methyloversatilis sp.
GCCGTAAGGCCGCCAGCGTAGCGGGCTTGCGCGACCTTCTCCAGACGGCTCATCAGATCGAGGATTTCGCGGGTCAGCTGTTCATTACGATAGGCGTAATACATCTGCGCAAAATTGAGTTTGATCTGCCCGGCAATATCAGCCCAAGCTCCCATGAGCTGCCCCTTGGCACCATCTGCCTCCAGCTCGGCGATTTCCCGTTTAAGGTCGCGCTTGCCAAACCAAGGTAGTTCCTGCATCAGCAAATAGCGGGTGCTGCCGACCTTACTGGGCGCCAGCGTGGCGTTCTGTTCGCCCATTTTGGTAATGTCGCGCAACTCGGTTCTGAAACGAGGGTCGGGCAACGCGCCCGCCGGGTTGATGCGCTCGAATGATGCATCGGCTTCCGCCTGCATTGCCGCATATTCCGGATTCCGGGGCTTGGCATATTCCAGCAGGCTTTCGACATTCCGCCCCAGCGGCGGCTCCTGAGCCAAGGCGGTACTGCTGATGGCCAGCCCCAAAAGCAGGCTCTGCAAGCTTTTTAACGACGACATCTCAGACTCTCTCCACAACATCTGTTTGCTTCATCAGAATTTCCTCCACTTCAGGCGCAAGGCATTGCCGACCACGGAAACAGAGCTAAGGCTCATCGCCAGCGCTGCAATCAAGGGCGACAACAGCCACCCGGTCACGGGATACAGGAGGCCGGCGGCAATCGGAATGCCGAGAGCGTTATAGAGAAATGCAAAAATCAGGTTCTGGCGCATGTTGCCTACCGTTGCCTGCGACAAAGCCCGGGCAAAAGCAATGCCACGCAAATCGCCTTTGACGAGCGTGAGTTGTGCGCTGTTCATGGCGACATCCGTACCTGTGCCCATGGCAATACCGACATCGGCTCTAGCCAGTGCAGGCGCATCGTTAATGCCATCGCCAGCCATCGCAACCACGGCCCCGGCTTTTTGGAGTTGTTCGACCAAAACCAGCTTGTCGGCGGGTTTTACCTCGCCATGCACTTCATCAATGCCCAATCGCGCACCCACGGCCTTGGCGGTGGTCAAGCCATCGCCGGTGGCCATGACCAGACGAATGCCGACTTGTCGCAACATGGCAAGCGCTTCCGCAGTGCTCGACTTGATTGGATCAGACACAGCCAGCAGACCCGCCAGCTTTCCGTCGACACCGAGATACATCACGCTGGCGCCTTCGCTACGCAGGCGTTCGGCATCCGTTACTAGGGGGGCCACTTGAACCCCGGCCTGTTCCATCAGCGCAGTATTACCAAGTGCCAGCAACTTTCCGGCCACGCGACCATGCACACCAATGCCGGTGGAAGACTCAAAGTCCTCGACCTTATCGAGACTGAGCGCCTGTTCTCGGGCTGCCTGAACGATGGCATCGGCGAGCGGATGTTCGCTGCCCTGGTCCAGGCTGGCGGCGAGCCGCAAAACTTCGTTGGCATCAAAGCCCGCGGCTGGAACGACACGATCAAAACGCGGCCTGCCTTCCGTTAGCGTGCCCGTCTTGTCTACAATCAAGGTGTCGACCTTGCGCAGATTTTCGATGGCGGCTGCATCACGGAACAGTACGCCGCGGGTGGCGCCTTGGCCAGTAGCCACCATGATGGACATTGGTGTAGCCAGACCCAGCGCGCAGGGGCAGGCAATGATCAACACGGCCACTGCGTTGATGAGCCCGAACACCCAGCTCGGTTCAGG
>NZ_JAUYRO010000084.1 GCF_030696805.1 Methyloversatilis sp.
GTTTCGCGACCTCGGACCTCAACGACCTGTACCGCCGCGTCATCAACCGCAACAACCGCCTGAAGCGCCTGCTCGAACTGAAGGCACCGGAAATCATCGTGCGCAACGAAAAGCGCATGCTGCAGGAAGCGGTGGATTCGCTGCTCGACAACGGCCGTCGCGGCAAGGCGATGACCGGCGCCAACAAGCGCCCGCTGAAGTCGCTGGCCGACATGATCAAGGGCAAGGGAGGTCGTTTCCGTCAGAACCTGCTGGGCAAGCGTGTCGACTACTCAGGCCGTTCGGTCATCGTGGTCGGCCCGCAGCTCAAGCTGCATCAGTGCGGCCTGCCGAAGAAGATGGCGCTCGAACTGTTCAAGCCCTTCATCTTCAACAAGCTTGAATTGAATGGCATGGCGACCACGATCAAGGCCGCCAAGAAGCTGGTCGAACAGGAAGTGCCGGAAGTGTGGGACATCCTCGAAGAAGTGATCCGCGAACATCCGGTCATGCTCAACCGCGCGCCGACGCTGCACCGCCTCGGCATCCAGGCTTTCGAGCCTATGTTGATCGAAGGCAAGGCCATCCAGCTGCACCCGCTGGTCTGCGTGGCGTTCAACGCCGACTTCGACGGCGACCAGATGGCCGTCCATGTGCCGCTGTCGCTGGAAGCGCAGATGGAAGCGCGTACGCTGATGCTGGCGTCGAACAACGTGCTTTCGCCGGCGAATGGCGAGCCGATCATCGTGCCGTCACAGGACATCGTGCTCGGCCTTTACTACGCTACCCGTTCGAAGATCAACGGCAAGGGCGAAGGCATGATGTTCGCCAACGTGAATGAGATGCGCCGCGCCTACGACAACGGTTTCGTCGAACTGCACTCAAAGATTTCGGTGCGGATCCGCGAAGTCGAAGTGATCGACGATGAGAAGCGCGACAAGGTCACCCGTTACGAAACGACGGTCGGCCGCGCCATGCTGTCGGAAATCCTGCCGCCGGGCCTGCCGTTTACCGTGCTCGACAAGGCGTTGAAGAAGAAGGAAATCTCGCGTCTGGTCAACCATAGCTTCCGGCGCTGCGGCCTGCGCGAAACGGTCATCTTTGCCGACAAGCTGATGCAGGCCGGTTTCGCACTGGCGACCCGCGCGGGCATTTCGATTGCGGTGAAGGACATGCTGGTGCCGGATGCCAAGCACACCCTGATCAGCGCTGCCGAAGCCGAGGTGAAGGAAATCGCCCAGCAATACACGTCCGGTCTGGTGACCGACGGCGAGCGTTACAACAAGGTGGTGGACATCTGGGGTCGTGCCGGTGACCAGGTCGCCAAGGCGATGATGGACCAGCTCGGCACGGAAGACACCGTCGATCGCGACGGCAAGACGGTCAAGCAGGAGTCGTTCAACTCCATCTACATGATGGCCGACTCCGGTGCGCGCGGTTCCGCGGCGCAGATCCGTCAGCTCGCCGGCATGCGCGGACTGATGGCGAAGCCGGACGGCTCGATCATCGAAACACCGATCACGACCAACTTCCGGGAAGGTCTGAACGTTCTGCAGTACTTCATTTCGACGCACGGCGCCCGCAAGGGTCTGGCCGACACGGCACTGAAGACGGCGAACTCGGGCTACCTGACGCGTCGTCTGGTCGACGTGACGCAGGATCTGGTGGTGACCGAGGACGATTGCGGCACCAGCGAAGGTTTCGTGATGAAAGCGCTGGTCGAGGGCGGTGAAGTCATCGAACCGCTGCGTGACCGCATCCTCGGCCGTACGACCGCTGCCGATGTGGTGAATCCGGAAACGCAGGCTACGGTGATCTACGCCGGTGAGCTGCTGGACGAAGACAAGTGCGACCTGATCGACTCGCTCGGTGTGGATGAGGTCAAGGTCCGCACGCCACTGACCTGCGAAACCCGTTACGGTCTTTGCGCAAAGTGCTACGGCCGCGATCTGGGCCGTGGCCAGCTGGTGAATACCGGTGAGGCGGTTGGCGTGATCGCGGCGCAGTCGATTGGCGAGCCGGGTACCCAGCTCACGATGCGCACTTTCCACGTCGGCGGTGCGGCGTCGCGGGCGGCGGCTGCAAGCGGCGTCGAGGCGAAGAGCTCCGGCATCATCCGCTTCACGCTGAACATGCGCTATGTCACCAGCGCGAAGAACGAAAAGATCGTCATTGCGCGCAGCGCCGAAGTCATCATCACCGATGACCACGGCCGCGAACGCGAGCGTCACAAGGTGCCCTACGGCGCCACGCTGCAGGTCGATGAAGGCCAGGCCATCAAGGCCGGTACCGCGTTGGCCAGCTGGGATCCGCACACCCGTCCGATCATTACCGAGTACTCGGGCGTGGTCCGCTTCGAGCACGTCGAGGAAGGCGTGACCGTGGCAAAGCAGGTCGACGATGTGACCGGCCTGACCACCTTGGTCGTGATCGATCCGAAGCGTCGCAGCACGACGACCAAGGGTTTGCGTCCGCAGGTCAAGCTGCTCACTGAGACAGGTGAGGAAGTGAAGGTTGCGGGTACGGAGACGCCGGTGTCGATTACCTTCCAGGTGGGCTGCATCATCACCGTGAAGGATGGTCAGACGGTCAGCGTGGGTGACGTGCTCGCGCGCATTCCGCAAGAGTCGGCAAAGACGCGCGACATCACCGGTGGTCTGCCGCGGGTGGCCGAACTGTTCGAAGCCCGTTCGCCCAAGGACGCTGGCCTGTTGGCCGAGGTGACCGGTACGGTGTCTTTCGGCAAGGACACCAAAGGCAAGCAGCGCCTGGTGATCACCGAGCCGGACGGCACGGTGAACGAGTTTTTGATTCCAAAGGACAAGCACGTCACGGTGCACGACGGTCAGGTGGTGAACAAGGGCGAGGTGATTGTCGACGGTGCTGTCGAGCCGCACGACATCCTGCGTCTGAAGGGCGTCGAGGAGCTGGCGCGCTACATCATCGACGAGGTGCAGGATGTGTATCGCCTCCAGGGCGTCAAGATCAACGACAAGCACATCGAGGTCATCGTCCGCCAGATGCTGCGCCGCGTGGTGATCGTCGATTCCGGCGACTCGAAGTTCATCCGGGAAGAACAGGTGGAGCGCTCCGAAGTGCTGGACGAGAACGACCGCCTGGTTTCCGAGGGCAAGCGTCCGTGCGAGTACCAGTACATGCTGCTCGGCATCACGAAGGCTTCGCTGTCGACCGATTCGTTCATCTCCGCGGCGTCCTTCCAGGAAACGACGCGCGTGCTGACCGAGGCAGCGATCATGGGCAAGCGCGATGAATTGCGTGGCCTCAAGGAGAACGTGATCGTCGGACGTCTGATTCCGGCCGGTACCGGTCTGGCCTATCACCGTACCCGTCGCGGACAGATGCGCGGCGATGATGCGGCTGCGGCGGATCGCGTGCTGTTCGGTGACGACCCGATGCCGGTCGAAGCCGAAACCGGCGAAGCGCAGTAGCTAAAGCAGTAACTCGTGGAAGGGTCGACCACCATTGGCAAAGGCCAGCTGGTGGTTGACCCGTCCTGTTAAGTATGCCTATAATCCGGCCTCTTTGTGGGTCCGCCAACCGTAGCGGGCCCGGGGCGAACGAGTCACGGAGGCGGGCCGACCGTAAAAGGCGTCGCCTCCGGTCTTTTGGAATCTCGAAAAATGCCAACCATTAATCAGCTTGTTCGCAAGCCGCGCACGTCGCCGGTAAGCAAATCGAAAGTGCCGGCCCTTGAGGCTTGCCCGCAGAAGCGCGGCGTTTGCACGCGTGTGTACACCACGACTCCGAAGAAGCCGAACTCGGCGCTGCGCAAGGTCGCGAAGGTGCGTCTCACCAACGGTTTCGAGGTGATCTCGTACATCGGCGGTGAAGGTCATAATCTTCAGGAGCACTCGGTCGTATTGATCCGCGGTGGTCGCGTCAAGGATCTCCCGGGTGTGCGCTACCACATCGTTCGCGGTTCGCTTGATCTGCAGGGTGTGAAGGATCGCAAGCAGTCGCGCTCCAAGTACGGCGCGAAGCGCCCGAAGAAGGCTTGACCGGATTCCGTCAGCGCGTACTCAGTGCAGTGTAATAGCAGGAAGTTAAGGGTTTAAACATGCCACGTCGTCGTGAAGTACCCAAGCGGGATATCCTGCCGGATCCGAAATTCGGTAGCGTCGAACTCTCCAAGTTTGTAAATGTTCTGATGTCGGCCGGCAAGAAGTCGGTGGCTGAGCGCATCGTGTATGGCGCTTTCGAGCAGATCAAGACCAAGAGCGGCAAGGATCCGCTTGAGGTTTTTGCTCAAGCGATCAGTAATGTGAAACCGGTTGTCGAGGTCAAGAGTCGCCGCGTTGGCGGTGCCAACTACCAGGTGCCGGTTGAAGTGCGTCCGTCGCGTCGTATGGCGCTGTCGATGCGCTGGTTGCGTGAAGCAGCCCGCAAACGCTCGGAAAAGTCTATGGGTCTGCGCCTTGCGGCTGAACTGCTCGAAGCGTCCGAAGGTCGCGGCGCCGCGATGAAGAAGCGCGACGAGGTGCATCGGATGGCGGACGCCAACAAGGCATTCTCGCACTTCCGTTTCTGAGTCATCCCGCTTAATCGAACGGCCGCCACTTGTGGCGGCCTCTTGTTTCAAAGGACTGTATCGTGGCACGCAAGACACCGATCGAGCGCTACCGGAATATCGGCATTTCCGCTCACATCGACGCCGGCAAGACGACGACCACCGAGCGAATTCTGTATTACACCGGCGTGAATCATAAGCTCGGTGAAGTGCACGACGGTGCGGCCACGACTGACTGGATGGAGCAGGAGCAGGAGCGCGGCATCACCATTACGTCGGCTGCCGTGACGACCTTCTGGAAGGGTATGGCGGGCGACTACCCCGAGCATCGCATCAATATCATCGACACACCGGGGCACGTGGATTTCACGATTGAAGTCGAGCGCTCGATGCGTGTGCTGGATGGCGCTTGCATGGTGTATTGCGCCGTGGGCGGTGTGCAGCCGCAGTCGGAAACCGTCTGGCGCCAAGCCAACAAGTACGGCGTGCCGCGTCTGGCCTTTGTCAACAAGATGGATCGCACGGGCGCGAACTTCTTCAAGGTCTATGAACAGCTGAAGACCCGTTTGCATGCCAATCCGGTGCCGGTTGTTGTGCCTATCGGTGCTGAAGAAGGTTTCAAGGGCGTTGTTGATCTGATCAAGATGAAGGCGATCCTGTGGGACGAGGCGTCCCAGGGCATCAAATTCACGTACGAAGAGATTCCTGCCGAGCTCGCTGATGTATGCAACGAATGGCGCGAGAAGATGATTGAGGCGGCGGCGGAGTCCAGCGAAGAGCTGATGAACCGCTACCTTGAAAACGGCGACCTCGACGAGAAGGACATCATTCTCGGGCTGCGGACCCGCACTATCGCGGGTGAAATCCATCCGATGTTGTGTGGCACGGCATTCAAGAACAAGGGTGTGCAGCGAATGCTGGATGCCGTGATCGATTTTCTCCCGTCGCCGGTTGATATTCCGCCGGTCCAGGGCCTGGATGACGACGACAAGCCGGTCGAGCGCCGCGCAGCCGACGACGAGAAATTCTCGGCGCTTGCGTTTAAGCTCATGTCGGACAAGTACGTCGGTCAGCTCACGTTCATCCGCGTTTATTCCGGCGTGCTGAAATCGGGCGATACGGTGTACAACCCGATCAAGGGCAAGAAGGACCGCATCGGTCGTCTGGTGCAAATGCATGCCAACGACCGTCAGGAAATCGAGGAAGTGCGCGCTGGCGATATCGCGGCCGCAATCGGCCTGTCGTCGGTGACCACCGGCGAAACGCTGTGTGATCCGGACAATGCCGTGACGCTTGAGCGTATGGAGTTCCCGGAGCCGGTGATTCACGTTGCCGTCGAGCCGAAGACAAAGGGTGATCAGGAGAAAATGGGCCTGGCGCTATCGCGTCTTGCCCAGGAAGATCCGTCATTCCGCGTGCGCACCGACGAGGAGTCCGGTCAGACAGTGATTTCGGGCATGGGCGAGCTGCATCTCGAAATCATCGTCGATCGGATGAAGCGCGAATTTGGCGTTGAGGCCAACGTCGGCGCCCCGCAAGTCGCCTATCGCGAAGCCGTGCGCAAGTCAGTCGAACAGGAAGGCAAGTTCGTCAAGCAATCAGGTGGTCGTGGCCAGTACGGCCATGTCTGGATCAAGCTCGAGCCGAACGAAGCGGGCAAGGGTTACGAGTTCGTTGATGCAATCAAGGGCGGCACCGTTCCGCGCGAGTTCATCCCTGCGGTCGATAAGGGCCTTCGCGAAACCTTGCCGAATGGCGTTCTTGCCGGATTCCCGGTTGTTGACGTCAAGGTAACGTTGTTCGACGGCTCGTACCACGACGTCGATTCGAACGAGAACGCGTTCAAGATGGCTGCGTCGATGGCGTTCAAGGACGCGATGCGCAAGGCGAGTCCCGTGCTGCTTGAGCCGATGATGGCGGTCGAGGTGGAAACGCCGGAAGACTATATGGGCAACGTGATGGGCGACCTGTCGGGTCGTCGCGGCATCGTTCAGGGCATGGAAGATTTGCCGGGTGGTATCAAGGCCATCAAGGCTGAAGTCCCGCTTGCGGCAATGTTTGGTTATTCCACGACTTTGCGTTCGTTGAGCCAGGGTCGTGCGACCTACTCGATGGAATTCAAGCATTACGCCGAAGCGCCGAAGAACGTCGCCGAAGCGATCATCAACAAGAAGTGAGTTTTGGGATTTAGGGGCTAGACATGGCAAAGGGAAAGTTTGAACGTACCAAGCCGCACGTGAACGTGGGGACGATTGGGCACGTTGATCATGGCAAGACGACGCTGACGGCGGCGATCACGACGATTCTGTCGTCGAAGTTCGGTGGCGAAGCGAAGGCGTAC
>NZ_JAUYRO010000002.1 GCF_030696805.1 Methyloversatilis sp.
AGATCCAGGCGCAGTGTGCGCTCATGCGCAAAATGCTCACCGGCATCTGGGCTTGCATCCGCAACAACACACCCTTCAATTCCGCGTCACTGTTCTCAAATCCCTCTACAGTGACTTGACGGCAAACGGAGTATCTACGAAAGGCAGGCCGCACAGCGGTTTTCGTAGGAGCCGTTCCACGGGCGGCGAGCCGTGCTCGCCGAGATCCCCGCTCCGCCCCCGCAGGCGATTCCGGTCGTAAACGTGCGATTCGCGTGTCTTACTTGCGGCGCAGCAGGAAGGCAAATTCCTTGTTTGCGTCGCTGCTTTCGAGCAGCGTGTTGCCGGTCTGGCGTGCAAAGGCTTCGAAGTCGCGCACCGCACCGGGGTCGGTCGCGACCACACGCAATACCTGACCGCTGCTCATTTCGGACAGCGCCTTCTTCGTGCGCAGGATGGGCAGCGGACAGTTCAGGCCGCGCGCATCGAGTTCCTTGTCGAATTCCATGTCTGCTCCGGTCGCTCGGGTCGCGATGAAAGTAGATCGAGTCTACACCTGTCGGCCCGAGCCGGTGTTCACAGCCCGTCGCGCTTGAGTTCGGCCAGCTTTTCACGCAGTTCGCGCAGCCGCGCGTCGACGACAGACTGCTGATAGAAGTCGCCATCGGCGGCGCGCTGAGCGATTTCGAGCTGCTCGATTGCCGCCTGATACTGGCCATTGAGCGCGTAGGCCTCGGCCTGCGAGCGATGCTGCGCCAGCCGCTGGTCGAGCAAGGCATGGCTGCGGGCCTGATAGCGATACAGGCGCGGGTCCTGCGTGTAGGCCAATACCTCGTCATTGATCAGTGCGAGTGCTTCGGCCGCGCGCCGGTCGGCGAGCAGCGCCTCGATCAGGCCGTAGGTGAGCGCGCGCGAACGCGAACGCTTCAGGCCGTCGCGAAAGCGCTCGACGGCGCCCTTCGCATCACCCGATTCGAGACTGATCAGGCCGGCAAGGTTGTCGAGCATCGGCGACTCGAAGCGCTCGGCGCGCAGGCCATCCACCTCTTGCTGCGCACGGGCGAAATCGCGCTTGCGCAATGCAGCATGTGCCAGCCCGAACCGCGTGGCGAGCCGGATGCTGCCTTGCACGTCGCGCAAGCGGTTGTCGAACTCGGCCAACGCCTCCCTTGCATCGCCTTCGTAGGCCCGCAGCTTGGCGCGCACCAGCAGAAAATCGAGGCTGTCCGGCACCTGCCGGTAGGCGGTTTCCTCGATGCGCGCGCTGGCGTCGGTGATGCGTTCGACGGTCAGCGGGTGGGTGCGCAGATAGGCCGGCGAATTGCTTTCATAGAAACGCGCCGAACGCTGCATGCGTTCGAAGAAGGCCGCCATGGCTCGCGTGTCGAAGCCCGCGCTGTCGAGCATCTGCAGGCCGATGCGGTCGGCTTCACGCTCGAAATCGCGTGTGTAGGCAAGCTGCGACGCGACGGTCGCCGCCTGCCCGGCAATGAGGGCGCCCTGCGCGACCTGCGAGTTACCGCGCGCGGCCAGCACCGCAATGACCAGCGATGCCAGCGCAAGGATGGTCGATTGGCCACGATTGGAGAACTGGCGCGCGATATGGCGCTGTGTCACGTGCGAGATTTCGTGCGCAATGACCGATGCCAGCTCGGATTCGCTCTGCGCGGTGACGATGAGGCCGCTATGCACGCCGATGAAGCCACCCGGCCAGGCAAAGGCGTTCAGGCTCGGATCTCGCAGCGCAAACAGTTCGAAGTCCTGCGTCGATCCGGGCAGCTTTTCGGTGAGCCGATCGGCGAGGTGATTGAGATAGCCGTTGATTTCCGGGTCATCGATGTACGCGCGCTCGCGCACCCGCATGTCGCGCCATAAAGCAAGGCCGATGCGGTTCTCCAGTGCGGGTGACAGGTCAGCCTGGGCCGAATCGCCCAGATCGGGCAGCGGCTGCGCGGGCACGGACAACGGCAGCACAAGCAGCGCGACGACGACGGCACGCAGCCTGCGGCGGGTGAAGAAGTGACTCATGGCGATGCTATGATAACGAAGCAAAGTGAACGATCGTTCGGTTCCGGTACGCTGGCCTGCTTCGTAGCCGGGACGGGCCACTGAACAACCGGCAGCGCGCCCGGCAACCGCAGGGTGTCATCCGCCATGTGACGCGGGCATCGCCAGACAATCATCCTCACCCATTCACGCCTACGCTCCCGATGTCATCGATTCCGGTTGGTTCGCACGCACTGCTGCTGATTGAAGACGTGCCCGAGGATGTGAAGCTCATCACCACGGCACTGCGCACCATCGTGCCGGCCGACCAGATCAAGGTCGTACCGTCGGGCGAGGAAGCGCTCGACTACCTTTTCGGGCGCGGTAACTACGCAGGACGCGACACACGTTACCAGCCTGCCCTCATCATGCTGGACCTCACGCTACCGCGCATCAATGGCATGGAAGTGCTGCGTCTGGTGCGCGCCGACCCGCAGACGCACGTCTTGCCGGTAGTCGTCGTGTCGGCCTCCTCGCAGCAGCGAGACATCCGCACCGCGGCCCAGCTTGGCGCCAACAGCTTCGTCCGCAAGTCGCTCGACTTTGTGAGCTTTTCCGAAACGCTGACGCTGCTCGCGCGTTACTGGCTCGAACTGAACATCCAGCCGCCGCATCCGTCGGCGATGGCGCGCTGAGGCCACGCCCATGAGTGCCGACAATCCCCTTATCCCTCAGCAGACATCGCTGACCCATTTCGACGCCGAAGGCCAGGCCCACATGGTCGATGTCGGCGACAAGGCGCTCACCGCGCGCGTGGCGCGCGCCGCCGGGTCGATCACCATGCTGCCGGCCACCTTCGAACTGGTGCGCGACGGCACGGCGAAGAAGGGCGATGTACTGGGCGTGGCGCGGATTGCCGGCATCCAGGCTTCCAAGCGCACGTCCGATCTGATTCCGCTGTGCCACCCGATTGCACTGACCAAGGTCAGCGTGGCATTCACGCTCGATGCAGCCGGCAGCGCCGTGCATTGCGAAGTCACCGCACGCACCACCGGGCAGACCGGCGTCGAAATGGAAGCGCTGACTGCAGTCAGCGTGGCCCTTCTGACCATCTACGACATGTGCAAGGCGGTAGACCGCGCCATGCAGATCGGTGGCATCCGCCTGCTGGAAAAGGCCGGCGGCAAATCCGGGCACTGGCAGGCCGACTGAATCGCGCCGCGCCGCCGCAAGGTGACGAAGCCGAGGCTTTTCGTTCTACCATCGTCCTCTTCCGGGCAGTGACGCCCGATGCGACAGGACAGTCATGGGCCGGGAAACGGAACTCAAGCTGGCGCTCGCCGAACACGGATGGCGGGCCTTTTCGCGGCACCCCTTGCTTCGCCAGGCGATCGCCGCGCCGCAGACGCACACCTTGCGCAACCTCTATTTCGACACGCCGGATTTCCGCCTGCGCGAGCAGCGTGCCGCGCTGCGGCTGCGCCGCGTCGGCAGGCGATGGCTGCAGACGGTGAAATGCACCAGTGCTGCCAGTGCCGGCCTCTCCTCCCGCCCGGAGTGGGAACAACCTTTTACCGGCCTGTTCGATTTTTCGCAGGTGGATGACGCGGCATTGCGTCGGCAGCTTGAAGGCATGCGCGACCGCGGCTTGCTGGCGCAGGTGTTCGAGACGAATTTCGAGCGGCGCGAGTGGCGCTTCGCTGCAGGCGACGGCGAACTGCTGCTGATGGCCGACCGCGGCATGATCGAAGCAGCCGGGCGGCGCGACAGCATTTCCGAACTGGAACTGGAACTGGCCGGCGCGCCGATCGAAGCGCTGCTCGACCACGCCGACACATTGGTGCGCACGCTGCCGCTGCGCGCCGAATCGCGCAGCAAGGCACAGCGCGGATACGCGCTGATCGAAGACAAGGCGTGTCAGCCGGTGCGTGCCACGCGTTCGCCGGTCGATCCGCACGGCGGCGCGCGGCAAGCCTTCCGCGCGGTCGCGCAGGACTGCATCCAGCACTATCAGTCCAACGAAGTTGGTGCGCTGCAGTCCGATGCGCCGGAATTCATCCACCAGATGCGGGTGGCGCTGCGCCGCCTGAGAAGCGCGCTGCGTCTGTTCGCGCCGTCGTTGCCCGACGGCATGGTGGCCGATCTCGCATTGCCGCTGCGCGCGCTGGCCGGTGATCTCGGCGAGTTGCGCGACCGCGACGTACTGCAGTCCGAACTGCTTGCGCCAGTGCTTGCGCACAACGCTGACGATAATCTGCACGCACTTGATACGGCACTGCATGCCACCCGGCAGCAGGTGCGCGACCGCGTGCAGAAAGCGCTGCAGGACGGCCGGCAAGCCAGACTGATGATGGCGCTGCTGCGCGCGCTGCACGAACTGCCGCCGGATGACGACGGCGATCTGCGCACGCTGGCTCACAAGCGACTCGCCCGCGCCCACGCGCGCATGGTCGACGGCTGCCGGCACGCATCCGACGGCGACATCGCGGCATTGCATGCGCTGCGCATCGACATCAAACGCCTGCGCTATGCGATCGAGTTCTTCTCGCCGTTGCTTGGCCCGCGCAAGACAAAGCGGGCGATCGGCGCGCTGATGCAGGCGCAGGAAGATCTCGGCTTCCTGAACGACCTGAGCCAGGCCGGCCCGCGCCTGCTCGCCGCCGCCGGCGACGACCCTGACCTCGTGGCGGCCGTGGCGCTGATCGCACGTCATCACCGGTCGCGCTACCGCAGAATCGTCAGCGACGCGCCGAAACTGCTAAAACGCCTGTCGCGCATGCCTTTGCCGCGCTGACATCGGCGTGAATTCATTCCACTGTCACGCCCGGCACGCACACTGTTGCGCGCCCTGAAAATGATGGAGGAGACAGACATGGAATTGATACTGTGGCGCCACGCCGAAGCGGTCGACACGTTGCCCGACGCCACGCGCCGCCTGTCGAGCCGGGGCGAACGCCAGGCCGCGCAGATGGCCAATTGGCTCAAGCCGCGACTGCCGAAGCAGACGCGCATTCTGGTCAGTCCGGCCACCCGCTGCCAGCAGACCGCACAGGCGCTCGGCCTCGATTTTGAAACGTCCCGCCTGTTGTCGACCGACAACTCGGTCGCCGACCTGATCGCCGCCTCCGAGTGGCCGACCGGCGGCGGCGCCGCACTCATCGTCGGCCATCAACCCACGCTCGGCCAGCTCGCCGCGCTGCTGCTGTCCGGTCAGGAAGCGGACTGGACGGTGAAGAAGGGCGCGGTATGGTGGTTCAGCAACCGGGTGCGGGACGGGGAGACGCAGACGGTGTTGCGCTTGAGCATTTCGTCTGAAGCGACGGAAACAAGCTGAACGACGCAAGTTGGGCGCCTGCCTTTTCGCACTGCTGGCGAGTGGCCCGGGGGACTGAACTGAGTTCGCCGTAATGAGGTCCAGCGCCGCAATGTTCTTGTTCCTGGATCACCGGCGTGGAATCTTCCAGCGCCGCATGCCGCTGCCGCGGGTTGCATCAGCCGCCGCCGTTCGACCAGCCAGCCCGGGCCAGAACCATTTTTCGGCTCGCCTCGACTAGTCCCAGCCCGGGAAGATCACACCTTGCAGCCAGAAGCGCGGCTGATACATCGGGACACCGGTCGCAGCAAGGCTTTCAGCCTCCCATTCGAGGAATCGCGACAGTTCGGGCCACATCAGGAATAACTGCGCGGCAGCAAGTGACAGGATGCCAACCGAAAGATAAAAGTGGCTGCCAGGCAGCCCGTTTCCAGCCGGCAACTTCTGTTCGAGCTGTAGCGAACAGAGCATGGCGCAAACCAGAACGAAACATACCTGCGAAAAGGGCATGATCAGAATGCCGTCCACCTGGGCTTGCGCAAGTCCGCCCACGATGACCGCAAGCAAGGCAAGGTGCAGCGGATCCCTTCCATCTTGGCTGATCGCGCGCCGAATCTGCAGCAGCAGCATCCGTGCAATCAGCGCAGCAATCGCGCATGCCAGCGGAATCCCCCATTCGTACGCAATCTGGAGCAGCAGATTATGGGGATGCCGCGCATAGGTATCGTCGGTTATAGCGTAGGACATGGGTCCGTTACCGAGCCAGGGTCGTGCCTCGATGCCGTCCAGTGCAAACAGCCAGAGAGTGCCCCGGCCCGAAGAATGCGCGCCTTCCAGCGCACGGCCCACGCCTGGCAGGGCTGTCTGGATACTTCCAGTCATCCACGGCAGCAGCACGAACATCGCCGTGTAGGCAACAGACCCTATTGCGATACAGCGTATCAGTCGCAACGCGAACGCCCGCCCGCCCTTTCCGCAAACAGCAACTACGGCTATCGCAAGCGCCAGAGCAATCCACGTCCCGCGCGTACCGGATGCCAGTGCGAACGATACCCATGCGCCCATCGCAACATCGAGCACCCACGGCGAACGCGTGAGCGCGGCGAGGCGGTCGCGCGCCAGTACTACCATCGGGAGCGACAAGGTTACCCAGTGACCGAAGAAGCGCTGGTTCGAAAAGCCGAAATAGAATTCCTGGGGGTGGAACGGCAAACCTTCAACAATGACGGCAGCCCAGCGTGGGAGCATCAGAACCAGATAACACACTGCGACCCCGGCATACACTTGCGGCAGGGCAGATTCCGGACGCTCACGGAGCGATGTCGTCCATACGGAGAACAGGGCGAGCAGCAGAATCAGGTGAACGGATTCAATCAGCGCCCAGCGACCACTGGCCAGCCCGAATCCCAGCATTGCTGCGACCACAACCATCCAGCGCCACGAGACGGCGTATCTGAGCTTGAAGGAATGGAATCCTGCAACCACGAACAGGGCCCATTGGCAGATGCGCTGCGCGTCGTGTTCTGAAAGCCCGGTTGCGGGGAATACGAAGAGCGGTACAACGGAAAACAATAAAAAAAAGCTCCCGACCATCGGGAGCTTTTTTCCATGCAGGAACCCCAGCAACAAATCAGGTGCCTACGCCTGTCTTGGAGCGACCACAACCGGCAACCGGGGCGTTGCTCGCAACCCACCGAACCGTTGCCAGATTGGACGCTCCAGTAAGTAACACGCGGCAGGCAGGCGTACCCAACTGGCCCGCACCCGTAATCTGGATGGCCGGAGCGCCGCCTTCGCCAGCGATTACCGTCATCGAACCATTGTTCGTATTCACAGGATCAGCGTTTGACGGAAAGAAGCCATTCGTGTTCAGTTCAGGAATCGAGTCGCAGTCAGTCACGACTCCCCCACGATTCTGCAAGCATTCGCCGATCGCCATTTTGAGCGATCCAGCGCTGGAAATATTGTCCGACCAGCGCGCACGCGTCACGTAATCCTGATACTGCGGAATCGCGATCGCGGCCAGAATGCCGATGATGGCTACCACGATCATCAGTTCGATCAGCGTAAAGCCTTGTTGAACCTTCTTCATATCACTCTCCTGAAATTTGAACGGAACGGGCGCCTGTGCGCTCAGGGTGATATCGAGCAAGGCGGGTGCCAGCTTTAGCGATTTTTTACAAATGCTTGATTTACAGTATTTTTTATTTCCGCTTGTGCTGACACAGTCCGAAACAGATGCCTGCGTGCTGACGCGCACAGGCAGCATGTGACGCAAATTGTCAGTTCAGGGCTGGAAGCCGGGGATGGCCGACAGGTCGACGTCGTCGATCTGTTCCGGGTCGAGGAAGGTTTCGGCGTACTTGAGATACACCTTCTGGCGCACGAACACGTCGAACAGGTCGGGGTCGATATGGCCGTTCAGGCGGAACTTGCCGAGGATGTGCAGGGCTTCCGACAGCCGCATCGGGCGTTTGTACGGCCGGTCCTTCGCGGTCAGCGCCTCGAAGATGTCGGCGATGCCCATCACGCGCGCCTGCACGCTCATCTGGTCGCGCGCGAGCCCGCGCGGATAGCCCTTGCCGTCCATGCGCTCGTGGTGACCGCCGGCGTACTCGGGCACGTTGGTCAGGTGGCGCGGCCAGGGTAGTGCTTCGAGCATGCGTATCGTCGATACGATGTGGTAGTTGATGATTTCCCGCTCGGCGCCGGTCAGCGTGCCGGCGCGGATGGTCAGGTTTTCGACTTCTTCCTCGCTCAGGCAGGACCGTTCGATGCCCTGTGAATCGGTCCAGCGCCAGCGGCGGGCGATCGCGTGCACCCGCTCGACGTCGGCATCGCTCATGCGTTCGGAACCGATGTTGGCGTGATGCAGGAAGGCGCGGTCTTCGTCGATATCGCGCAGCCGGTCTGCACCGTGGCGTTCGATCTGGGCCAGCACGGCCGGCGTGGCATTGAGGCCGGCGGCAAAGCGGCTGTTGAGTGTGGCCAGTTCGATGTCGCGCCGGATCAGTTCGAAGCGGGTATCGATCAGTTCGATGCGGTCGAAAATGGTTTGCAGCTTGGTCGCCTTGTCGACCACGTGCACTGGCGTCGTGACTTTGCCGCAGTCGTGCAGCAGACCGGCAATCTTCAGTTCGTAGCGGTCGGCCTCGGTCATCGTGAAACCGGCGAGCGGGCCGTCCTGCGTGTCATTCACCGCTTCGGCCAGCATCATCGTCAGCGTCGGCACGCGCTGGCAGTGGCCGCCGGTGTAGGGCGACTTTTCGTCGATCGCGTTGTTGATCAGCGTGATGAAGGATTCGAACAGCGCTTCCAGCTGGCTCACCAACTGACGGTTGGTCAGTGCGATGGCGGCCTGCGAGGCGAGCGATTCGGCGAGCTGACGGTCCGAGCCGGAAAAGATCCCGACGGCGCCGGTGACCGGATGCACGGCGTTGATCAACTGCAACACGCCGATGACTGCGCCCTCATGGTTCATCATCGGCACGGTCAGGAAGCTGGTCGAGCGGTAACCGGTGCGCGCATCGAAGGCGCGCGTACCGGAGAAGTCGAAACCTTCGGCGCGATAAGCATCGGCGATATTGACCGTCTGCCCGTTCAGCGCGCTGTAGGCGGCCACCATGGACAGGTTGGGCGAGCCGTCGTCGAGATGCAGCGGCAACGGCGGAAACGAGATGGGCTTGCCGGTGCTGCCGCCCATCGCAATGCCCAGCGAGTCGGTACGCATGATTTCGAAGCGCAGGTGTTCGCCCGCTTCGTCGATGCGATACAGCGTGCCGCCATCGGCATGGGTGATGGTTTTGGCCGCCAGCAGGATCTTTTCGAGCAGCGCATCGATATTGCGCTCGTTCGACAGCGCGCTGCCGACCTCGTTGAGCTGTTCCAGGCGCCGCAGCAGATCGTCGAGCGTGTCCATGGCGTGCGTCCCGGTCAGCGGCCGTAGCCTATTTGATGCAGACCGCGCGAACCTGCTTCATGTCGGTCGCGCCCGACAGCACCTTTTCCATGCCGTCCATCTTCAGTGTGCGCATGCCTTCCTGCAGCGCGGTCGCCAGCATGGTGGCCACGCGTTCGCGCTCCTGGATGTGCTTCTTGATCGCGTCGGTACCGATCATCAGTTCGTGCAGGCCGAGCCGCCCGCGGTAGCCGGTTTCACCGCATTCCGCGCAACCCTTGGCGCGGTAAAGCGTGAAGCGGCCCTTGTCGTCGGCATAGGCTTTTTTCCATTCGTTGAAGATGCGTGCCATCGCACCTTCGGCATCGACCACGAAATCCGGCGTGTGGCGCATTTCCTCGCAGTACTCCTGCAGGAAGTGCTTCATTTCGTCGTCGCTCGGATGCCAGGCTTCCTTGCACACCGGGCACAGCCGCTTGGCGAGGCGTTGAGCCAGCACGCCGAGCAATGCGTCGGCGAAGTTGAACGGGTCCATGCCCATGTCGAGCAGGCGCACGATGGATTCCGGCGCGCTGTTGGTATGCAGCGTCGAAAACACAAGGTGGCCGGTGAGCGAGGCTTCGATGCCGATCGCCACCGTTTCCTTGTCGCGCATTTCACCGACCATGATCACGTCCGGGTCGGCCCGCAGGAAGGCGCGCATGATGGCCGGAAAGTCCAGCCCCGCCTTCTTGTTGATCTGTACCTGCCGCAAACCTTTCTGCGTGATTTCGACCGGATCTTCGGCGGTCCAGATCTTGGTTTCCGGCGTGTTGATGTGGCCAAGTATCGAATGCAGCGTGGTGGTCTTGCCGGAGCCGGTCGGGCCGCAGACGAAGAACAGGCCGTAGGGCTTGCTTACCGCGTCCTTGAGCCGGCCGAGATTGGCCGGCAGCACGCCAAGCTTGTCCATCGGAATCGGCTCGCCGGCGGCCAGGATACGCATTACCACGTCTTCCACCCCGCCGGCGGACGGGATGGTCGCCACCCGCAGTTCGATGTCGAGCGGACCGAACTTGCGGAACTTGATCTTGCCGTCCTGCGGTTTGCGACGCTCGGAAATGTCGAGATCGCACATGATCTTCAGACGCGTGACCAGCGCACTCCGGTAGCTGGCAGGCACCTCGATGTAGGGGTGCAGCGTGCCATCCTTGCGGAAGCGTACGTGGGTCTTGTCCTTGCCCGGCCGCGGTTCGATGTGGATGTCGGACGCGCCCTGCTGGTAGGCATCGATGATGATCTTGTTCACCAGCCGCACCAGTTCGTTGTCGGCGGCGGCGCTGACGTCGTCATTTCCTGAGTCCTGCGCAGATTCGTCCTCGCCCAGCATGTCCGACAGCAGGTCGCCGACGCTCGTTTCGTCCATCGTCGAGCCATAGAACTGGTCGAGCGTCTGCACGAATTCCTTCGTCGTGGTGACGCGGAACAGCAACTTCGATTTCGGAAAGATGTTGTTGACGACGCGCGCGCCCTTGACCTTTTCCGGGTCGAGCGCCATCACGACGATGCCGTCCTTGCCCTCTTCCACCGGTACCCACTGCTGTTCTTCGAGATACTCGCGCTTGAGATTCTTGATCAGGTCGAACGGCTTGATGCGCTCGGGCCGGAAGTGTTCATAGGCGACGCCGAAGAACTTGGACAGCGACGCGCCGATCGCCTGCTGCTTGACCTGGAAGTCGCGCGCCAGCACGTCTTCGACGTCGACGCCCTTGCGCCGCGCGGCTCGCGACGCCAGATCGAACTCCTGCGGCGACATGACGCCGTCGACCACCAGGTAGTCGTATTTCGACTTCACGACGTGGGTGACCCGGTTGCGCTGCTGGAAAGCGACCGCCAGCGTGTGCGCCATACTGAGCAAGCCCTCTTCGGCAAGTGCCGAGAAGGGCTGGCCGGACTTGTTGTTGATCAGCTGGACGACACCGAGCAGATCCTTCTTTTCCGGATCGAGGATGGGTGCGACCAGCATCTGCTTGGTGCGGTAGCCCGTCTTCTTGTCGACGCCGTCGAGAAACCGCAGGCTGGGCGAGTGCGACTTCAATTCTTCTTCGTCGTACACGTCCCGCAAATTAAGCAGGTTACGGCTCATGCCGACGAAACCGGCCACCGACTGCTCGGTCAGCGGCAACCGGAGGTCCTTGAAGGAATTGAGGCCGGTCTTGACCTTGGACACGATGGTGGACTTGTCGTCGCCCAGCACGTAGATGGTCAGACGATCTGCGTTGAACAGCGCAGAAATCTCCTGCGACAGCTCAAGCATGATTTCGTCGATGTTCGTGGTGGCGTGAATCTTCGTCGTGACGCCCTGAAGATTCTTGAAGAAGGCCAGCCGGCTCGATACATCGCTCATGGCGCCCAGATCACTCGCCGGCGGCAACACTGCACTCATTCGATCACCTCGTTTCCGCCGGCCGGCGCACCCCGCGCGACGGCGCCGCGCAGAGGTGCTGCCAGCCAGTCAGAAGTCGAAAACATGATTGTTGCGCAACATGCGCGGTTGGAGTGCGCCCAATGTTTCGGCGATCTCTCGCATGGTCATGATCATCTGGCTTGGTTTCAGATGCGTGATGTAGATCTCAGCAGGATGTTCGAGCTTCTGGAGCTCGCCCGCCAGCATGTCCGGGCATAGATGGCGCGACATCACCGCCAGTTGGCGGTCACGGTCAGGGAACGCGGTTTCGATGATGAGGTAGCGCAGGTCGGGCAGCGCGTTGACCGCCGACCAGAATTCGTCGCACACCGTGGTATCCCCGGAGAACGCCAGCGTGCCGCCCGCCGAACGCACGGCGTAGCCGACGGCCGGAACGGTGTGTTGCGCAGGGAGTGCCCGGATGGCGCGTCCACCCAGCTCGATCTCGTCGCCGACGCGCAGTTCGCGAAAGCGCATGAAGGGCTTTTCGGCAGACGGAATCTCGGTGAAATCGGGCCAGATCGACCAGTTGAAGATGTGGCGTCGCAACACTTCCAGCGTCGGACCTGTCGTCCACACGGTCAGCGGCGTGTCGCGCAGTTCGCCTACCGTGTCGACCATCAGCGGCAGACAGGCGATGTGATCGAGATGGCTGTGCGTGACGAACACATGGTCTATGCGCGACAGCTCGGCGATCGAAAGGTCGCCCACGCCCGTGCCGGCGTCGATCAGGATGTCGTTGTCCACGAGCAGCGAGGTGGTGCGCAAATTTGCACCACCAATACCGCCACTGCAACCGAGCACCCGTATCCTCATCAGTTCCTTATCCAGCAAAACACTACTTCGTTTCAAATGTCCGCACGCCGTCCCAGTCCTTGCCGGGCGGGTGACGGCGGTAGTCGGCAATCTGTTCGGCGTACTGCCGGTATAGCCCGCAGTCCGGCGCGATGCGTTGCAGGTTGTACAACGTCAGTTCGGCCTGATCCCACTCCTGGCCGCGGAACTGCCGCAACGCGAGATTCCACAATTTCAGTTCCTCGACCCGAGTGCGGTCGAATTCACTTTCGAAGGCGAGTGGTTCGAAAATCGACACCGGCTCGTCCTTGCCCTTCACCCGCACCCGGTCGATTTCGCGAAAAACGACATCCTTGACCGCACGTCGCGTAGCTTCGCCAACCAGTACGCCAACGCCGTATTGCTTCGTGAGCCCCTCCAGCCGGGACGCCAGATTCACCGCGTCGCCCATGACAGTATAGGCTTTGCGTACTGGCGACCCCATGTCTCCGACCGTCATCGGGCCGGTGTTCAAACCCACGCCTATCTTCAGTTCCGGCCAGCCTCGCGCCATCAGCGAACGGTTCAGATCGGCCAGCGCGGCGTGCATTCGCAGGGCCGCCGCCACGGCGTGCCGGGCATGTTCGGCGTCATCGACCGGCGCGCCCCAGAACGCCATGATGGCGTCGCCGATGTACTTGTCGAGCGTCCCACGCTGATCCTGAATCACCGCAGTCATTGCGCCCAGGTAATCGTTCATGAGCTGTGTCAATTGTTTCGGTTCGAGGCCTTCCGAAATGCTGGTGAAGCCCCGGATGTCCGAAAACAGAACGGTCAGCTCGGCATTTCGGCCTTCCATACTGTAGTGCTCGGGGTTGCGGCTCATTTCCTCGACCAGTTCGGGCGGCACGTACTGCCCGAACATGCGGGTGAATTGGCGCTTCGAACGTGACTCGAAAAAATAGCCATACGACATGTTGAGCGCGTACAGCCCGACCACGAGCAGCACCGATGCCGCCAGCGGCAGAACGAAGTCGGCAAACTGCCAGAAGGCGAAGTTCATGCCGATCAGTGCGAGCAGCGCGGCACCGGCCAGCAGCGTCGCGTTCTGTGGCGACAGCCGAGGCAGTGACCAGATCAGCAGGCCGCCGATCATGAGCAGCACGATCACATCGAAACCTGTGACGTACTGTGGGCGATGCTTGATGCGGCCATCGAGCATGCCGGCGATCAGGTTGGCGTGGATTTCCACCCCGGGATAGGTGCTGCCGACCGGCGTCGCACGCAGGTCGAGCAGCCCGGGCGCGGTGGTACCGAGCAGCGCAATCCGGCCTTTCAACGCATCGACCGGCGTGCGACCGGCGAGTACGTCCGCCAGCGAGTGGTATACAAAACTGCCTTGCAGGCCGCGATAGGGAATGAGCGCGGCAACGTTTTCATCGACCGGCACGCGCAGCGTACCCTTGCTGGTCGGCAGTTCCAGCCATTCGAGTCCGGCGTAATCACGGCCGGCCGAGGAGAAGAAGCCGCTATCGGCGTATCCAGGTGCCAGGTTCGGACTGCCCAGCAGCGTGCGGACGATGGCGAGCGACAGCGATTCGTAATAGGCCCCCTTGTGTTCCACCAGCATCGGAACACGCCGGTTCAAACCGTCGAAATCGGGCAGCGGATTGAAGTGTCCGGCACCGAGCGCTTCCTGCTGGAAGCGCGGCAGGTTGGCGCCAAAGCTGTTGAAGGTCGCGAACGCGATGTTGCGGCCGCGGAAGGTGCCGGCCGGCAAGACCGGTTCCGGCAGCGCGCCGCTGTTCAGACCGTCATCGCGATTGCCGAAGTAGTAGCCCAGCAGGACGGGTCGGTTTTTCAGGGAAGCCGCAAACCGCTGGTCGAAGTCGAGCTGCGGCCTCAGCGCGTCGAGCGATGCGCGGAAATCGGCGTTGTCGACCAGCACGCCTTGCGCGAGGCCTTCCAGCGCCTGCAGGCCCGAACTGGTGTCCGGTTCGGCGAAAACAACGTCGACGCCAAGCAGGCTGACGCCGTAGCGGTCGAACAGCAAGTCCATCAGCACTGCGAGCCGTTCCCGCCCCCATGGCCAGCGCCCGACTTCGGTCAGCGACTTTTCATCGATGTCGAGAATGACCACCCGGTCATCGACACTCCCCGGCATCGTCAGCGACAGCTTGGTGTCGTAGGCGATGTGATCAAGGTTGCCCAGCACCGGTATCTGGTACAGGCGGGCGGCATGGCCGAGCAGGATCAGCAGGAACAGCAGGCCGATACCGTAGCGCAGAGCGTTCTGGTTCATTGCACACGCCCGGCAGCACACCCCGATGCAGGCAGCGCCTCATCCGGCACATGCCCTGGAGGACGGCGGACGGCAGGCGCCGGACGCGGCAGCATGACAGGCTCGGGCGGGGAGTCGTCAGCGCTTGATGAAGAACTCCATCTTCACGCCAGCGATTTCGATCACGTCGTGATCCTCGAGCGGATGCGCCTGGGCGTCGAGCTGGCGACCGTTGACGATCGGCATGTTCGCGCCTTCGACGTGGGTGATGAAATAACCCTGAGGGCGACGTGTGATGACGGCGACCTGCAGCCCCGGTTTGCCGAGCGTGGTCAAGGTCTTCGTCAATTCAAGTTCGCGCCCGGCATTGGCACCGTTGAGAATCTGGATCGCACCGACCTGATTGGCGCTTGCGGCCGGCGGCGGCGGTGCCAGCGGAGGCGGCGGCGGTGGCAGGCCCGAGCCGCCTAGCGACGAACCGGCCGGCATCGACTGGCCGGGGCGGAAACCGGTCTGCGTATCGGTCTGGCTGCGCGCGGGTGCCGGTGCGGGCGGTGCATCGGTCGGCGCCTTGCGCATCATGTCCGGGCGCAACACCATGGTTTTTTCGAAATCAGGCGACTGCGCGACAGTCGGCGTTTCGTTGATGTACTTGAGCCGGTACTTGCCGAGCTCGACCACGTCGTTGTTCTGCAGGAAGTGCTTCTTGATCGGCTGCCCGTTTACATACGTGCCGTTCGTGCTGTTCATGTCCTCAAGGAAGGAATCGTTGAGGATGGTGACGATGACCGCGTGCTCACCGCTGATCGCAAGATTGTCGATCTGGATGTCGTTGTGCGGTTTGCGCCCAATGGTGGTGCGCTCCTTGGCGAGCGGCAACTCCTTGAGGACCAGTCCATCCATGCTCAGTATCAGTTTTGCCATTTTCCAGTCCCTTTACTTCAACCATGCGAGCAGGCGCGCAAGCAAGCCGCGTTCGGTGGCAGGAAAGGCCTGCAGCACCCTGACCAGTATCACCGACACATTGTCGCGTCCGCCGTTGTCGTTCGCCATCTGTACCAGTTGTTCGGCTGCCAGATCGAGGTTGGCGGACAACGCCTGAAGCGTGAGCGCGATGTCGTCGTTCTCGACCATGTCGTTCAGTCCGTCGGAACAGAACAGATATACGTCTCCGGGAACCACTTCATAGGTGTGTATTTCGGGCTCGACTTCCGGATCGACACCCAGCGCGCGCGTCACGAGGTTCTTGTTCTGGGACCGGCGAGCGTCCTCTTCCGTAATCATGCCGCTGTCGATTTGCTCCTGCAACAGCGAGTGATCACGCGTGACGCACTCGAAAGCGCCGTCGCGCAGCCGGTACATGCGCGAATCGCCGATATGCGCGACGGATATGTGATTGTCGCGGAATACAGCCATGACCAGCGTCGTACCCATGCCCGAATACTGCGGCTGGCTCTCGGCGGCCTGATAGATCGCGCTGTTGGCGCGGCCGATGACCGATTCCAGCAGTTGCGACACGCCGTGTTTCGCTTCCTGCAGACCCTGCGCAAGCTCCGCGCCGATGACCGCTGTGGCCATGCCGCTCGCCACTTCGCCAGCGTTGTAGCCACCCATCCCGTCGGCCAGTATCGCGAGGCCGACGCCGGGCTGCGCAAACACCGCGTCTTCGTTGTGGGTGCGCACCATGCCGGAATGGGTGCGGCTGACCATCTGCAGCGCCTGACCGAGATCCCAGGTCATGTCAGTACTGCCCGGGCGAGCAGATACACGGACACATCCCCTCCGGGGACGGCAGGTGGCGTGGGCATGCGGACTGTGTCATGTCAGATATCGAAATCAACTTGGGTGATGGATTGTGTCAGGTTGCCGGCGCAGGTACGCAGGTCGGCCGCCATGTCTCCACCCGACTGATAACGCGCCTCGACTTCCTTGGCGAGCGCGCGGTCGATGATGGCCGACAGGCAATCCGGAACGTCAGGGCGGATGTCACGGATGTCCGGATGTCCTTCGTTCGCAATGCGAAACATCAATTGCGCCATGGAATCGCCTTCGAAGGGCAGCTTGCCGCACACCATCTGGAACAACATGACACCCAGCGAAAACAGATCGGACCGACCGTCAATCTTCTTGCCCGCCAGCTGTTCCGGCGACATGTAGGACGGCGTACCAAGCACCATGCCGGTCTTGGTGCGTGACGAATCGGTGATGCGCGCGATACCGAAATCAGTCACCTTCACCTGGTCCGATTCCGGCTCGAACATGATGTTTGCCGGCTTCACGTCACGATGCACGACATTGTTGCCGTGTGCGTAGGCAAGCGCTTCGGCCACGCGAGCCACGACGTCCATCACTTTCGGCAGCGGCAGCAGCTGGCCCGGCTTGGTCTGCGGCACCAGATCGCGCCCCTTCAGGAACTCCATCGCGATGTAGGCGAGGTCGTGCTCTTCACCGGCATCGAAGATGGTGACGATGTTCGGATGATTCAGGCGCCCGGCAGTTTCGGCTTCGCGGAAGAAGCGTTCCTTCACGTCGGCCAGCTCTTCTTCGTCGAATTCCTGCGACAGGGCCATCGTCTTGATCGCCACGACACGATTGATCTTCGGATCGCGCCCGAGATAGACGACGCCCATGGCGCCCTTGCCCAGTTCCTTCTCGACCTGGTAGCGCCCGAGCATCGGCTTTTCGACCGTGCCGTCCTCGAGGATGCTGGTATTCGTCCGGCCACCGCCACCGCCACCGAGCATCACCGTTTCGGACATCGCCTTGGCGCGCTTCACCCGTGTTTCCAGATCGCGGAACTTCGGATTGAATTCCGCCATGTGGCGGAACACGCTTTCCGCCTTGTTGAACTGGCGCTTGCGTTCGAAATCGAGCGCCAGGTTGTAGAGGTTTTCCATCACCGCATCCGAAAGCGGTACCTGGCGGAACTTGTCCCACGCCATGTCGAGCTGCCCCTGGCCCTGGAAGGCCAGCGCCAGCATGCGGTTCGACTCGGCCGACTGTTCGTCGGACTTCACCTTGCCGCGCTCGGTCACCAGGAAGCGCTTGGTGGTGAGCAGCAGGTGGCCGACCAGCAGCAGTGCGGCCGGCAGCATCAACTGCAGCCAGACGAGCTGGCTGGTCATCAGCACGAAATGGGTCGCCAGCAGTGCAACGAAGATGGCAGCGGTGACGCCGGCACCCAGCCCGGCTTTCAAGCGCGGCAGCAGCACGATGAGGTAGAGCGCCACCAGCAGGAACACGCCGAACTCGGCCGCCACCGACCACGGCGGCGACACGAAGAAATGCTCCTGCAGGATGCTGGACAGGCCGTGCGCCATCACCTCCACCGACGACATGGCCGGCGATACCGGCGTGGCGTAGAAATTGCCGATACCCGGTGCGGTCTGCCCGATCAGCACGATGCGGTCGCGGTACTTGTCGAGCGGAATCTTGCCGCTCATGACGTCGAAGAAAGAATCGACCGGAAACGCCGGCTTGCCGCCTTCGCCGCGGTAATAAAAGCTGTACATGCCCAGACTCGGGTCGGTGGCCACGTTCAGCCGGGCCAGCGACACCGATTCGCCCAGCGTAACCTTGATGTCGGACACACCCAGATTCAGGCTCTTCGCCGCAATCAACAGCGGCAATGACGGGTACAACTGGTCGAAATGGGTCATCACCAGCGGATGCAGCCGCAGCCCGCCGTCGCGGTCGATCGACGGATTCAGGTGGCCGACCGCTGCGGTGACCGTTCCCAGCTGCTCGATGACGCCGGCCGATACATCCAGTGTCAGCGGCGGCAGGGGCTCGGTACCACTCACATTCGTCAGCGCGGTAGCGCGCACGAACTCCGGCAGAGGCTTGTCGGGGCGGCCTTGCGGCTCGCCGTCGAGGAACAGCATCGGCAGCGCCACATTGCCCGCCTTCTTCATGCTGTCGGCGAGCTGACGGTCAGTGTTCAGGGCCGCCTCGGCCTCGCGCAGGGTTGCGCCGAAAACATCCAGCGGATTGACGGCCTGCGCGGGTGGTTCAACGAACACGTCGCCTTCCGCAGGCGGTTCGACAGCCGCCGCTATTTCGATCTGGTCACGGGCCTGCTGCTCCAGTGCAAGCAACCGGTTGATATAGACAAGGCCCGGATCGAGTTGCGGCTCGGCGAAGAAGATCGTTGTACCGACCACCTTTGCCTGTGCCTCTGCCAGCTTGTCGATCATGCGGGCATGCACATCACGCGGCCATGGCCAGCGGCCGATGTTGTCGATGCTCTGCTGATCGATTGCGATGATCGCAATGCGCGGGCTGGGGCTGCGGTCGGTCGCAGCGACACCGACGTCATACGCCTTGCGTTCGAGGCTCTGGATGAGGTCGGTCTGGGTGGAGAAAAGGAACAGCAGGCTGATGATGACGCCCAGGAACCAATCCGTCTTCCATACAGCGGCTTTGGCCACGCTCACCCCCGAAAAATTGTGGCTTCCTGATTGCTGGATGCCGGTGACCTGCTTGTTGTTGTGTGATCTACCTGATTTTCCCGCCAAACCAAGTCTCGCGAGAAAACAGTCATCTGTCACATATTCTTGCAGTTCAGCCTCAACTCCGTCAAACGGGGCTTCAGCCTGCGCGGTGGAATATCACGCTGAACGCATTCAAATCGTCATGTTGCGGGGGCATCAGTACGGCAGTTCGCGCCCCAGGCCGGCAATCCGGGCCTTCTCAAGCAGGCGCGTTGCCAGCGTGAGGTCCTGGATGGCCATGCCCTGCGATTCGAACAGCGTGATCTGGTCATCCGACTGGCGCCCTGGCCGCATGCCATTGAGCAGTTCGCCCAGTTCCACCATCCCGTACTCCGCCAGTCGCCCTTTCTCGAGCGCCGGCAGCAGGTCACCGGATTCGCGCAACGCCGTCGCGCGCGAGTCGACGGCGACCACGGCAGCGCGGCGGATGACCGTTTCGTCGATTTCACGACGGATCAGCGCGTTTGATCCGGCGGCCGTCACGTGCGTGCCGGGCTTGAGCCAGCGCCCGTCGAACAGCGGCTCGCTGGCGGTGGTGATGGTTACCACGATGTCCGCCGATTTCACCATTTCCTCGGCACTGGCAGCGGGACGAACCGTACGGCCGAGCCGAACCGACTGCTCGGCGCAGAAGGCTTCGAGTTTGTCGCGCTTGCGGGCGAACACCTGAACCTCGTCCACTTCGCGTACCGCACACAGCGCCGCGATCTGGCTCTGCGCCTGCCAGCCGGCGCCGAAAACGCCTGCATGCTTCGATGCCGGATTCGACAGCAGGCGGGCCGCCACACCGCCGGTTGCGCCGGTGCGCATCATGCCGAGGTAGTCCGCTTCGATGACCGCCAGTGCGCGACCGGTAGCCGCGTCAAACAGATGGATCCAGAAGCGCGCTGCCTCGCGGCTGGTCGTGTAGCTCTTGTAGCCGATCACACCCAGCGGCAGCACGGCGCCGTGCAGGATGTGCAGCGCCGATGCCGGCGTGCGGCTGCGCGCGCGCGGCGTGTCTAAGGCCTCGCCGGTAGCGTGCCAGCGGTGTGCATCTTCCACCGCCGAAAGCGCATCCTCCAGGGTCAGCACCTGACGGATGTCGCTTTCGGTGAGGTAGAGCGCCATGGTCGGTTACTGGATCGGGTAGTCGACCGGCTTGTTGCGCGCGCCGAGGAACTTGCCGAGCGCGAGCACGAAAATCGCGCCGGCTATGCCGGCACCGTAGCGCACCACGGCAATCGCTTCCGGCGCCACCGTCTTTGACGAGGGCTCGATCAGCGGCAGATAAGGCGTGATCGCCGGGTCACCGACCGCCATGGTGCCGGCGATCCAGCCAAGCAGCATTGCACCGAACGTGATGATGACAGGGTATCGGCTCATGAGGCCGAGCACGATCTGGCTGCCCCACACGATGATGGGAATCGACACGACCAGCCCGAACACGACCAGTGCGAACTGGTGGTCGGCACCGGCGCCTTCGGCCGCGCCGGCAATCGCAATCACGTTGTCCAGGCTCATCACGAAGTCGGCCACGATGACGGTTTTCACCGCTGCCCACAGCTTGTCGCTGGGGTTGATGTTGGCGTGGTCGTCCTCATCATCGGCCATCAGCAGCTTGATGCCGATCCACAGCAGCAAGAGCGCGCCGATCAGCTTCAGGAAAGGGAGTTTGAGCAGCGTCAGCGCAAACATGATGAGCACGACGCGCAGCACCACGGCGCCGGCGGTGCCCCACATGATGCCCAGACGACGCTGCGCGGGCGGCAGCTTGCGGCAGGCCAGCGCGATCACGACGGCGTTGTCGCCGCCGAGCAGGATGTCGATCATGATGATCTGACCGACAGCGAGCCAGAACTCGGGAGAACTGAAATCCATGATGGTGGTGCATTCGAATTGCGGAAGCGCGGATTCTACCGGTGCGGCCGCATGACGAGCACAAATGAAAAAGCCACCGCCGAAGCGGTGGCCTTCATTGTCACGTCTGTCTGTCAGTGCGCCGGAATCAGAGCAGGTCTTTGAGCAGCCTGGCCATTTCCGACGGATTGCGTGTCACGGTGAAGCCGCACGCCTCCATGATTTCCAGCTTGGCATCGGCCGTGTCGGCACCACCGGAAATCAGCGCGCCGGCGTGACCCATGCGTTTGCCGGCCGGGGCGGTGACGCCGGCAATGAAACCGACGATGGGCTTCTTCATGTTGGCCTTGCACCACTCAGCCGCTTCCGCTTCATCCGGACCGCCGATTTCACCGATCATGATGACCGCGTCGGTGTCCGGATCGTCGTTGAACAGCTGCATCACTTCGATGTGCTTCAGTCCGTTGATCGGGTCACCACCGATGCCGACTGCGCTCGACTGGCCGAGGCCGATCTCGCTCAGCTGACCGACGGCTTCGTAGGTCAGCGTGCCGGAGCGGCTGACCACGCCGATGCGGCCCTTCTTGTGAATGTGGCCCGGCATGATGCCGATCTTGATTTCGTCCGGCGTGATCAGGCCGGGGCAGTTCGGGCCGAGCAATCGCGTGCGCTTGCCGCCAGCGGCTTCCTTGGCCTTCATCCGGTTGCGCACCATCAGCATGTCGCGCACTGGAATGCCTTCGGTGATGCAGATGACGAGATCGAGGTCGGCTTCGACCGCTTCCCAGATCGCCGCCGCCGCGCCCGGGGGCGGCACGTAGATGACCGACACCGTTGCGCCGGTGGCAGCCTTCGCGTCAGCGACCGTGGCGTGGATGGGGATGCCTTCGAAGTCCTCACCGGCCTTTTTCGGATTGACGCCGGCGACGAAGCAGTTCTTGCCGTTCGCGTAGTCGCGGCACATGCGGGTGTGGAACTGGCCAGTCTTCCCGGTGATGCCCTGGGTGATGACCTTGGTGTCCTTGTTGATCAGAATCGACATGTGTTGTGTTCCCCTCAGTGTCCGGCCACGGCGGCCACGATCTTCTGTGCCGCATCCGCCATGCTGTCGGCCGAAATGATGGGCAGGCCCGAATCCTTCAGGATCTGCTTGCCCAGGTCTTCATTGGTGCCCTTCATGCGCACCACCAGCGGCACCGTCAGGTGCACTTCGCGCGCCGCGGCGACCACGCCGGTCGCAATGGTGTCGCAGCGCATGATGCCGCCGAAGATATTGACCAGGATGCCGCGCACATTGGGATTGCGCAGCATGATCTTGAACGCCTCGGTCACCTTCTCGGTCGTGGCACCACCGCCGACATCGAGGAAGTTGGCCGGTTCGGCGCCGTACAGCTTGATCACGTCCATCGTGGCCATGGCCAGACCGGCGCCATTGACCAGACAGCCGATGTTGCCGTCCAGCGACACGTAGGACAGATCGAACTTCGACGCCTCGATTTCCGCCGGATCTTCTTCGTCCAGATCGCGGAAGGCCACGATGTCTTCGTGACGGTAGAGCGCGTTCGAATCGAAATTGAACTTGGCGTCCAGCGCCTTGATATTGCCGTTGCCTTCGAGAATCAGCGGATTGATTTCCGCCAGCGAGGCATCGGTTTCCATGTAGCAGGTGTAGAGCTTCCTGAAGGTATCGATCGCCTGGGCCTGCGACGCCGCCGGGACGCCGATGCCGTCGGCCAGCAGCTTGGCCTGCGCATCGGTCAGTCCGATCAGCGGATCGACGAACACCTTGATGATCTTCTCCGGCGTGTTGTGGGCGACTTCCTCGATGTCCATGCCGCCTTCGCTGGACGCCATCAGCGCCACCTTCTGGGTGGCGCGGTCGGTCAGCGCGGCAACGTAATATTCCTTCCGGATGTCGGCGCCTTCCTCGATCAGCAGGCGGCGCACCTTCTGGCCAGCCGGGCCGGTCTGGTGGGTCACCAGTTGCATACCCATGATCTGATTGGCGAATTCACGTACTTCGTCGAGCGACTTGGCCACCTTGACACCGCCACCCTTGCCGCGGCCACCGGCGTGAATCTGCGCCTTCACCACCCATACCTTGCCGCCCAGCGACTCGGCCGCTGCCACTGCCTGATCGGCTTCGAAGCAGGGCACGCCCCGCGGGGTCACTACACCAAAACGGCGCAATACCTCTTTCGCCTGATACTCATGGATCTTCATGCGTATTCCTCGCCTTGTTATCCGCACTGTTGCTGGAATGCCTGCCCGGCGCGTTCCACCGGACAGGTCCTTCAGGCACGGGACGCCGGTTGGCGCACCATCCAACGGGGCGGCGTGCGCACCACCTCGTATAATCCATAATTATACAGCTCATAAGCTTCACTGAAACCTCGGAACGGCAAATCGCCGATCAATTTTGCGGCGGCGCAATATCCACCCTCAATTCGGCAACGCCTTCCACACGCGCACTGACGCAGTCACCGGGGTGCAGTGCCGCAACACCCGCCGGCGTGCCGGTGAACAGCAGATCGCCAGCGCGCAGTTCGACCAGCTGCGACAGCCTGACCAGAAGCGTGTCCACATCGAGAATCATGTCGGCCAGATCGCCCCGCTGACGCATCTGCCCATTCACCGACAGTTCGATCTGCCCGGCGCGCGGATGTCCGCACACAGTGGCCGGCACCAGTTGCGACACCGGCGCACTCTGGTCAAAACCCTTGCCCATATCCCATGGCTGCCCCTTGTCGCGAGCCGCACGCTGCAGATCACGCCGGGTCAGGTCCAGCCCGACGCCGTAGCCGAAAATGCATGCGCGCGCCTGAGCAGGATTCAGCGCTCGGCCGCCACCGTGCAGCGCTACCACCAGTTCCACTTCATGCTGCAGGTCACGTGTCGCAGGCGGATAGGCCACCGCAGCGGGCACGTTCACCACTGCATCGGCTGGCTTGGAAAAGAAGAAAGGCGCTTCGAGCGCCGGGTCATGCCCCATCTCTCTCGCATGCTCGGCGTAATTTCGCCCGACACAGTAGATGCGCCGCACCGGAAAAAGCGCCTTTTCACCCTGTACCGGAAGCGTCGGTACAGGTAACGGAAACAGCATCAGCGGCATGGCTGGCTCCTGCAGGGTTGTCGTGACAGACAAGTTTGCCTGCAGCGGCATCGCTTGGCACGGCGCGGCTCCAGCCGGGTTGCGCCATTAAAGTAAAGTTTCCCCTCGCGCGGCCGAAAGAACTGACAACGACCATTACTCTCAGGCGAATGCAGGTTCGGAGATCCTTGTGACCCCTCGACGTCCGCTACATCCACGCACGCTTCATTACTTGCGCCCGACCCTTCTGGCAGCCGCGTTGCTTGCCGCAGGTCTGCACGCACAGGATGCGCTCGCACTCGGATTGGGTGCGATCAGGACCAAATCGGTCATCGGTGAACCGTTCCGGGCAGAAATTACCGTGCTCGGTGAAGGTGAAGCCGTTCCGGCCAGCACCTGCTTTTCGATCGACGCTCCGGCCACGGCTGCCGCAGACGATCTACCGTGGCTGTCGAGTGCGCGCATCCGCACGCAGGGCCGCACCGTTTTCATCAGCAGTTCGCAGGCCATCAACGACCCCATCCTGATGGTCGGGCTGCGCCTCAGCTGCGGTTTCGAACTGGCACGCGAATACGCCGTGCTCATGCAGCCGTCCGGCGCCCTGCGGATCGAGGACACCGTGGCGCCCGCGCCGCCTGCACCCGCAGTGGTCCCGGCGCGCCGCACTGCGGCAACCGCCCCGATCGACGCCCGGGCTGCATCCGTGGCCGACGACCGGCCCGCGCAGCCAAAGCCGGGGCCGGAACGCAAGCCGCGGCGCCAGAAGGAAGCTGCGACTGTCGACCGCCTGTGGGTGGCGCCGAACGCAGACGCCGGGAACGGACTGAAAATGTCGGGCGGGCTTTCGCGTCGGGCCGAAGCCAGTGAAGCCCAGCGCGAGGTGCTGCGCACGGAGCAGCGGCTGCTCGCCGCGCTCGATGAACAGATCGCGACCCATCTCGCCATCGCTGACAAGGTCAAGCAGCTCGAGGCACGCATGGCGGAACTGCAGAAGCAGCTCGGCCGGACCGAAGCATCGATGGACACCGCCTTGCCGCCGCAACAAACCGCCACTCCCGTCACTGCCAGGCCTGACGTCACATCGGCAGCGCCGACGGCATCCGCGGTCGAAGCAGATGACGTGACTGGGCAGGCGCCTGCCGGCGACAGCCCGGCGATCGAGTCAGCCACGGTGGAGGCACCGTCAATCCCGGATAGGATTGTCGCGCCGCCCGCCGGGTTGACCAACGAACCGGTGCGCGTCATCAACAAGCTGCCACCCGATACCGTGCCGGAGACCCCCGAGGCGAGCGGCGTGAACTGGCTGGTCGCAGCACTCGGTGCGCTGGCCGCCGGTTCCGTACTGGGCGGCGCCTGGATATGGCGCCGTCGCGCCCGCAAGCTTGCGGCTTCAGCAGCCTTGCGCAGCCGCCATGCCGAAGAGGCCATCACCCGCATGATGATGAGCCAGACACTGTCGCCGGTGGTTGCGGACTCGCCGGCCGCACAGGACGATGTGGATACGATGTCGTGGAAGCCGCCACGCCAGCAGGACCCCGAATATCCGGTCGGCCCGGCAGCACGCGCGCCCGAAGCCGCATCGTTCAAGCATGTTCCCGGTGAAGCACCCGCCGAGAACATTCAGGACCTGAATACTGCGCAGCAGCACCCGGTCCTTGACACGTCAACCGAGGCGGATGCGCCGGGCGTCGATTTCGAACTGGGGCAGGTCGACGGAAACGAAGCGGATACGCCGATTCGGCTCGACCTCGAATTCGACAGCTTCACCGGTTCGGCGAGCAGCCTTGGCGCCTCCGAAACCAGCGCTGCGCCGCCCGGGCCGAGGTTGGTCAGCAGTACAACCACCCCACCTGCTGCCCTGAGTTTCGATCAGACTGCCCGACCCGCCAACGAAGAAGCACCGCCGTCTTCCGAGCATGTGCTCGAACTGGCCGAAATCATGATGTCCTTCGGTCGTGCCGAGGGCGCGGCGCAGACACTGTCCGAATTCCTGCGCGATTACCCGAAGGAATCGATCATTCCGTGGCTCAAGCTGCTCGATCTTTACCACTCAAGCGGCCGGCGCGGCGAATACGACGATCTGGCGCCCAAGCTGAATCGCGCATTCAATGCCAAAGTGCCGGACTGGGAGCATTTCTGCGGCCCCACGACGTCGGAGTCGGTCGAGCAGTTCGGACACATCATGGCGCGCATCAGTGCCAGCTGGCCGAACCAGGATTGTCTGGACTACCTTGCGGAGTTGCTGCGGGACAACCGTGCCGGGGCTCGCGTCGGCTTCCCGCTCGGTGTGATCGACGACATCCTGCTGTTGAAGGCCATTCTCGAATGGCTGATTGCCAACCCGTCGATCACCGAAACCCAGACGTCCCGGCTGGCACTGCTGTAAGACAGCGCACCCGCATCAAGCCGGGTTGTCGATATCGACGAATTCGATCGTCAGCCCGAACCGTTCGGCCAGATGCGCGCCCAGCGCCTTGACGCCATACCGCTCAGTCGCATGATGACCGGCGGCGATGTAGGGCACCCCGGACTCGCGCGCGAGATGGGCGGTCGGCTCGGAAATTTCTCCGGATATGAACAGATCGACGCCGGCGTCGATGGCCTGCTCGAAAAACCCCTGCGCTGCACCGGTGCACCAGGCGACGCGTCGCACTATGCGCTGCGCGTCGCCGACCAGCAGGGGCTTACGGCCCAGCACGCTCTCGGTTCGCATGCACAGCTCGGCAGCCGTGGCCGGCTGTTCAGGTTCGCCCAGCCATATCAGACCCTGCTCTCCGGTCGTGCCGGTCGGCCGGAAATCAAGCAGACTGCCGAGGCGAGCGTTGTTGCCCAGTTCGGGATGCGCATCCAGCGGCAGATGATAGGCAAACAGGTTGATGTCATGCGCCAGCACGCGCGCCATCCGGGCGCGTCGGGTGCCGGTCACCCGGCCATCCTCACCGCGCCAGAACCAGCCGTGGTGCACCAGCAGGGCCTGCGCGCCGCGCTCGATCGCAGCTTCGATCAGGGCCAGGCTGGCACTGACACCGCAGACGATTTTCGACACCTCTGACGCGCCTTCCACTTGCAGTCCGTTTGGGCAATAATCCTTGAAGCGCGCGGCATCCAGCAGTTCGTCGAGATATCTTTGCAGCTGCGTCGTGTCCATTTTCCCCCCGGTTTTCATTTCCTGATTATGCAGCGTCTGTGGCTTGTCTTTGCTCAATCGGTCACGGCCGCGCTGGCCGTGCTTTTCGTCATTGCGACGCTGCGCCCCGACTGGTTGCCGGCACGCAACGGCCAGACTGGCGGCAACGCAGCGGTATCTGCCGCTCAGGCGGCCTTGTTGCCGGATGTGGCGATGCCACCCGCGCGTGTCGAAGCCGCCAGGGTCGTAACCTACGCCGACGCGGCGCAGAAGGCGCTGCCTTCGGTGGTCCACGTGTTTACGACCAAGGCGGTGAAGACCCCGCAGCACCCGCTGATGAATGATCCGGTGTTCCGGCATTTCTTCGGCGACCGGCTTGGCAATCAGCCGCAGCGCCAGATGGGACTCGGTTCCGGCGTCATCGTCAGCGAAGATGGCGTGGTGCTGACCAACAACCATGTGGTCGAGGCAGCCGACGAAATCGAGGTATCGCTGAACGACGGCGGCAAGTATCCGGCCACGCTGATCGGCAGCGACCCCGAATCCGACCTGGCGGTGCTGCGCGTCAAGGCGCCGACCAAATTGCCGGCGGCCAGTTTCGGTGCAACCGACGGTCTGCGCATCGGCGACGTGGTGCTGGCCATCGGCAACCCGTTCGACGTCGGGCAGACCGTCACGATGGGCATCGTGTCGGCGCTCGGCCGCTCGCAGTTGGGCATCAACACCTTCGAGAACTTCATCCAGACCGACGCCGCGATCAACCCGGGCAATTCGGGCGGCGCACTGGTCGATGCTGACGGCAATCTGGTCGGCATCAACACTGCGATTTACTCGCGCAGCGGCGGCTCGCTGGGCATCGGCTTCGCGATTCCGGTCAGCACGGCGCGCAGCGTGATGGAACAGATCGTCGCCAACGGCTCGGTCACGCGTGGCTGGGTCGGTGTGGAGGTGCAGGAACTGACGCCCGAACTGGCTGAAAGCTTCAAGGTTCCGGCGGCTGGCGGCGCGCTGATCGCAGGCGTGATGCGTGGCAGCCCGGCCGATCGCGGCGGCGTCCGGCCGGGCGATGTGCTGCTGGAGGTCGATGGCAGGAAGGTGAAGGACGCTTCCGGCATGCTGCAGCTGATCGCGGCACTCGTGCCCGGTCAGCAGGCAACGCTGAAAATCTACCGCAGCGGCGGCGAAAAGGATCTGGGAGTCACCGTGGGCAAGCGCCCGGTCACCGCGCAGGCGCAGCGCCGCGACGAGTGATCAGGCGTCCTGAGCCGCCTTGCTGCGCTCGGGTGACGCCTTGATGAAGCGCGAAAGCAGGATGCCGAGCTCGTACAGCAGGCACAGCGGTATCGCCAGCAGCAACTGCGACACCACATCAGGCGGCGTGACGATCGCCGCCACGACGAAGGCGCCGACGATCACGTAGGGGCGGGCCTCCTTGAGCTGCGCAATGGTCACCAGCCCGAAGCGCACCAGCACGATGACCACGATGGGTACCTCGAAGGTGACGCCGAACGCGGTAAACATGGTCAGCACGAAGGACAGGTATTGCTCGATATCCGGCGCCGGCGTGATGCTTTTCGGTGCGAATTCCGCGATGAAACTGAATACAACGCCGAAAACGAGGAAGTAGCAAAACGCCATGCCGACGATGAACAGCAGCGTGCTTGCAATGATCAGCGGCAGTCCGAGCCGCTTCTCGTGTGCGTACAGACCGGGCGCAATGAAGGCCCAGACCTGGTAGAGCACCACCGGCAGCGAGATGAGGAAGGCCAGCATCAGCGTCACCTTCACCGGGACGAAGAACGGCGTCACGACACCGGTGGCGATCATCTTGGTGCCTTCCGGAAGCGCCACCATCAGCGGATGAGCAAGGATGTCGTAGATGTCCGCCGCCCAGGGCATCAGGCACACGAACACCACGACCACTGCAATGACGGCGCGCAGCAGCCGGTCTCGCAACTCGACCAGATGAGATACGAAGCTTTCGGTCTGTTCGTTCATGCCCGGCTTCTCATGCCTTTTCGCGATTCGCCGGCTCGATCGCGCCGGGCGGCGGGATGTCGAGCGACAGCTGGCCGGATGCAGGATCTTCGGCCGGCACGGCGGGGTTGGCCGGCGGGGGCGGGTCCATCAGGGTGTTTTCGACAGCGGCGTATTTGTCCTGCTCGGCCATCGCTGCGCGCATCTGGTCACTCAGCCCGGCCGCTTCGTTATTGACGCCGGCCGCGGTTTCATCGACCTGGCGCTCGACATCGCGCACCTGCTGTTCTACCTGGGCTTGCAGCTTGCGCAGTTCGTCCAGCTGCATCTCACGCGAAATGTCCGACTTCACATCGCTCACGTAACGCTTCAGGCGACCGAGCAGGTGCCCGGCCGTGCGCGCGGCACGCGGCAGCCTTTCAGGGCCGAGCACCAACAGCGCGACGACGCCAATGATCAGGAATTCGGAAAAACCGATGTCAAACATGGACTGGACGGATGAGGCTCCGGGTACTGCGCCCCGGTGGCCGTGTGGCGACGCGACCCGGCAAGCGGCCGGGCACAGGGGTCAGGACTTGACCTTCTCTTCTGCCTTGACGTCGATGGTGCGGCCCACGTGCTGGGTCGGCTGCTCCGTTGTACCAGCGGCGTCGTTCTCGCCACCCTTGACGCCGTCCTTGAAACCCTTGACCGCTCCGCCGAGGTCCGAACCGATGTTGCGCAGTTTCTTCGTGCCGAAGATGAGGAGCACGATGACCAGAACGATAAGCCAGTGCGTAATGCTGAATGAACCCATGATTACCTCTCGAAAACGAGCATGGGCGGCAGGGGATCCGGCCCGCCCACGACATGCATATGAAGATGATACACCTCCTGCCGACCCACCCTTCCGCAGTTGATCAGCGTGCGATAGCCGTCGGTACATCCGGCTTCGCGCGCCAGCTCGCCGACTTTCGCGAGCATGCGACCCAGCGCTGCCTCGTGCGCCGCACTCGCATCCGACAGCGTCGGAATGTGGGCTTTCGGAATGATCAGGAAATGCACCGGCGCGACAGGGTTGATGTCGTGGAACGCATAGATCAGATCATCTTCGTACAGCTTGCGCGACGGAATCTTGCCGCTGATGATCTTGCAGAAAATGCAGTCGTTGTCGTGCATGGCGTCAGTGTGTCCGTTAGGAGCGCATTCTGGGATACGCGTATTACCGTATTGTGTGCCTGCAACAGTGCTTCAGGTTGTGCGCGAACGTTTTTCGTCCAGGCCGGAAATGCCTTCGCGGCGACGGAATTCGTGCAGCACGTCATCGACCGTCAGGCCGTGGTGCGCAAGCAGCACCATGCTGTGGAACCAGAGGTCGCACACCTCCTTCACCAGATGACCGGCGTCGCCATCCTTCGAAGCCATGATGGTTTCCGCGGCTTCTTCGACCACCTTCTTGCAGATCGCGTCGGTCCCCTTGTGCAGCAGCGACGACACATACGACGAGCCGGGTTCGGCCGCCTGCCGTTCGGCAATGGTCTGCGCCACTCGATGCAATACTTCAATGTCGATCATTTGTAGATGTCGTCCGGATTCTTGAGTACGGGCTCGGTTGTTTCCCAGCTGTCGCTCGTCAAGGCATGGAAAAAGCAGCTGTGACGTCCCGTATGGCAGGCGATACCGCCGGTTTGTTCAACTTTCAGCAGCAGTACGTCGCGATCGCAGTCGAGGCGGATGTCCAGCACCTTCTGCGTGTGACCCGATTCCTCGCCCTTGTGCCACAGCCTGCCGCGCGAACGCGACCAGAAAACGGCTTCGCGCAATTCAGCCGTGCGGACCAGCGCTTCACGGTTCATCCAGGCGAACATCAGCACATCGCCGCTGGCCGCCTCCTGCACGATGACCGGCAGCAGGCCGTTGGCATCCCACTCGACTTCGTCTGCCCAGGCCGGCCCGCTCACAGTCTGACCTCGATGCCACGGCTGCGCATGCGTTCCTTGGCTTCGCGCACCGTATGTTCGCCGAAGTGGAAGATGCTGGCGGCCAGCACGGCATCTGCACCCCCATCAAGCACACCGTCGACCAGATGGTCGAGCGTGCCGACACCACCCGAAGCGATCACCGGGATGCGTACCGCGTCCGACACCGCGCGCGTCAGCGCCAGATCGAAACCGCTCTTCGTGCCGTCGCGGTCCATGCTGGTGAGCAGGATTTCGCCTGCGCCAAGTGATTCGACCTTCTGCGCCCAGGCGATCGCGTCCAGCCCGGTGGCGTTGCGGCCGCCGTGGGTAAACACCTCCCAGTGCGGCTGACCGTCGCGGTCGGCCACACGCTTCGCATCGATAGCCACCACGATGCACTGCGAACCGACCTTGCCGGATGCCCGGGCGACCAGTTCGGGATCGTTGATCGCCGCCGTATTCATGCTGACCTTGTCGGCGCCGGCATTGAGCAGGCGGCGCACGTCTTCGACCGCGCGCACGCCGCCGCCCACCGTCAACGGGATGAACACCTGATCAGCCACCCGTTCGACGACGTGCAAGATGATGTCGCGCGCGTCCGAACTGGCGGTGATGTCGAGGAAGGTCAGTTCGTCAGCGCCCTGTTCGTCGTAGCGACGGGCGATTTCAACCGGATCGCCTGCGTCTTTCAGTGCAACGAAATTGACGCCCTTGACCACGCGGCCGGCGTTGACGTCCAGACAGGGGATGATGCGCTTGGCCAGCATGGAACTCCCGCGCCGCGCGCGACAGAAAGTGGATCAGGTGTCGCCGTTCAGGCGGTCGACTTCGGCCTGGGCCGCCGCGAAATCCAGCGTGCCCTCGTAGATGGCGCGTCCGGTGATGGCGCCCATGACGCCTTCGTCCTCGACGGCGCACAGCGCACGGATATCGTCCATATTGGTCACGCCGCCCGAGGCGATGACCGGAATGCGCAGCGCCTGCGCGAGCTTGACGGTCGCTTCGATGTTGACGCCACCCAGCATGCCGTCGCGGCCGATGTCGGTGTAGACGACCGCTTCGACGCCCTGATCCTCGAACTTCTTCGCCAGATCGACCACGTCGTGACCGGTCATCTTCGACCAGCCATCCACTGCGACCTTGCCGTCGCGCGCGTCCAGCCCGACGATGATGTGGCCGGGAAAGGCGCCGCAGGCGTCATGCACGAAACCCGGACTCTTCACCGCCGCCGTGCCGATGATGACGTAACTGATGCCGTCATCCAGATAGCGCTCGATGGTATCGAGGTCACGAATCCCCCCGCCGAGCTGGATCGGGATTTCGTCTCCAAGCTCGCGCACGATGGCCTTGATGGCCGCTTCGTTCTTCGGCTTGCCGGCCACGGCGCCGTTCAGATCGACCAGATGCAGGCGGCGCGCGCCGGCATCCAGCCAATGCCGGGCCATGGCAGCCGGGTCTTCCGAAAATACGGTCACCACCTCCATGTCGCCTTGCTTCAGGCGTACGCAGTGGCCGTCCTTGAGGTCGATGGCAGGAATCAGCAGCATGGCACGAGGTCGGGTCGAGTCAGATAAGGGAGAGAGGCAGTCAAGGTCGGGCAGCACTGCCCGGCTTCGTCCATCAGGGCGTCCAGTCGATGAAGTTGGCCAGCAGGCGCAGTCCGGCGTGTGCGCTCTTTTCGGGATGGAACTGAACGGCGAAAATATTATCTCGCGCTATGGCGCTGGTAAAGGGCGCGCCGTAACAGGTTTCACCTGCGGTCACGTCAGCGTTTCGCGGCACCACATAGTAACTATGCACGAAATAGAAGCGTTCTTCATCTGGAATACCCGCCCAAAGCGGGTGTTTTGCGGTCTGGCGGACGCCGTTCCAGCCCATGTGCGGGACCTTGAGCCGCGCGCCGCTCTCCGGATCGACCGGATCGTCAAAGCGACGGACTTCGCCACCCAGCACTCCGAGACCGGGATGATCACCCTCTTCGCTGTGTTCGAACAACATCTGCAGGCCGATGCAGATGCCGAGGAAGGGTTTGTTCGCGGCGGCATCGATCACGGCACTGCGCAACTGGCGCAAATCGAGTTCGCGCATGCAGTCGGGCATTGCGCCCTGCCCCGGAAACACGATCCGGTCGGCCGCTGCGACATCGCGCGGGTCGCTGCTGACGACGACGTCAGCGGCCGGCGCGATGTGCCCGATCGCCTTGGCGACGGAACGCAGGTTGCCCATACCGTAATCGATGATGACAACGCGGGTCATGAGTGGCGCAAAGAAGAGTGGAACGCGAAGTTTTCGGGTTCGAAATCAGGCGGACGCTCAGAGCGTGCCCTTGGTCGACGGCATCTGGCCGGACGCGCGGTCATCGCGCTCGCTGGCCGCACGCAAGGCTCTTGCGAAGGCCTTGAACACGGTTTCGCACTGATGGTGGGCATTGATTCCGCGAAGATTGTCGATGTGCAGTGTGACGAGCGCGTGATTGACGAAACCCTGGAAGAATTCGCGCACCAGGTCGACATCGAAATCGCCGATGCGCGCCCGCGTGTAATCGACGTTGTAGACAAGGCCCGGACGGCCGGACAGATCAACCACGACGCGCGACATCGCTTCGTCGAGCGGCACATAGGCGTGGCCGTAGCGACGCAGCCCCTTCTTGTCGCCAACTGCCCTGGCGTAGGCCTGACCCAGCGAGATGCCGACATCTTCCACCGTGTGATGGGCATCGATCTCCAGATCGCCCTTCGCGCTGACTTCCAGATCGATCAGGCCGTGGCGAACGATCTGGTCGAGCATGTGGTCAAGGAACGGGATGCCGGTATCGAGCTTGCCCTGGCCGCTGCCATCGAGATTGATGCGCACGCTGATCTGGGTTTCGAGCGTGTTGCGCGTGATGTCTGCTTGCCGCATGGATGGTCGGATCGCCGTCGGAAAATCGCCCCGGCGCAGCGCCGGAATCGCAAGTGCCCGATGATAACATCGACTCGGACCCGGTCATTTGCGGCGCTCGTCGCGCCGGCTGCCCGTTCTCCGTTTCAATACGTCACCACCTCGATCACCATGAGCCAGTTCTGGAGCCCCGTCGTCAGTACCCTGTCGCCCTACACACCGGGCGAGCAACCGAAGATCGAAGGCCTGATCAAGCTCAACACGAACGAGTGCCCCTACCCGCCCAGCCCGCGCGCCGTTGCAGCCATACAGGCTGAACTGGGCCGCGACGGCGACCGGCTGAAGCTGTATCCGGAACCGTCAGGGCAGATTCTGCGCGAGGCGATCGCCGCACGTTTCGGTATCGGTCCGGATCAGGTGTTCGTCGGCAACAGTTCCGACGAAGTATTGGCGCACACCTTCATCGGTCTGCTGAAGCATGACCGGCCGTTGGTTTTTCCGGACATCACCTACAGCTTCTACCCGGTCTACTGCCAGCTGTACGGCATCGCCTTCGAGCGCGTGCCGCTGGACGCCCAGTTCGCGATCCGCGTCGACGACCTGATCGCCCGTCGGCCCGGCGCGGTGATCTTTCCGAATCCAAACGCACCGACCGGCTGCCTGCTGCCGCTAAAAGACATCGACCGGCTTGCTTCGGCGCTGCCTGATTGCCCGGTGGTGATCGACGAGGCCTACATCGACTTCGGCGGCGAGTCATCGGTGGCGCTGATCGATCGTCACGCCAATCTGCTGATCACGCAAACGCTGTCGAAGTCGCGTTCGCTGGCCGGGCTGCGCGTGGGTTTCGCCGTGGGTCACCCGGCATTGATCGAAGCGCTGACGCGGGTGAAGGACAGCTTCAACTCGTACCCGCTCGACCGGCTGGCCCTCGTTGGCGCCACAGCCTCGATCGAGGACGTCGAATGGTTCGACCAGACGCGCCGGCACGTCATGGCAAGCCGCGAAGCGCTGCGCGCCGATCTGGATGCGCTGGGCTTCGACGTACTGCCTTCAGCGGCCAACTTCCTGTTCGTTCGCCATCCGGCGCACGACGCTGCCGCGCTGGCACTGGCACTGCGCGAGCGGCGCATCCTGGTGCGCCACTTCAAGGTAGCGCGCATCGAACAGTTTCTGCGCGTCACGATCGGAACCGATGCGCAGTGTGCATCGCTTGTCGCCGCGCTGCGGGAAATCATCAAGACTTCCTGACCTGATGTCGAACTTGCGGAGCGCTTCTTGCTAGAGCTTCCCGGCCCACATCCTCCGGTCGTTCAGTCATGCATCGCTTTGCCCGCACCCTGCTCCAGTCCGCCCTGATTGCCGCGCTCGCCGGCTGCACCGGCATTTCATTCAAGCAGGGCGCCGGCGGCGAAGACTTCCGCCGCGCCGAAGCCGAATGCAGGAGCACCACTTCGGAGCGCAACGCATTCTCCCGGTGCATGGACGAAAAGGGGTGGTGGACGCGGTCGATGGAAGAACTGTCACAACTCGGTTTCGCGCCGGTGGATGAAGATGCCGCCGATATCGAGGATGAGGCTGCCGTGCCGGTAGCCGCCGCGGCAGCTACCGGCACGGCCGCAGGTTCGAAGCCGGCGGCGGCACCCTCTTCCGGCGCAGCTCCGGCAGAAAAGCAGGCGGGCGCAGCCCGTCCGGCGGCGGCAGTTGCCGCCAAAGCGGCAGTACCGAAAGATCCGCTGTCGCGCCTCACCATTGCCATGTGGGCCAAAGCCGGGGCCGACGGCTCGGCGCTGATGGTTTCACAGGCAGCCTGCCTGTCGACACTCGGTGCCGGCCACGAGCCCGATCCGATCGCCAAGACTGTCACCCGCGGCCTGTACGACTGCCTGCGCAAGGACGGCTGGACCGGCATGACCTTGCGCTGACTGCGTCCTGCGTTACCCGTTACCGCGTTTGATCATTTCATTCGTATGGAATACTCTTGCGCCGGGTGTATGCACAACGAATAATTCAAACAGCGGCATTTGAACGGCTGCCAGGGACACACCCGAAGAAATCCGCCCTCACCGGGGCGGCTCGTCACATTTTCCGAGGAGAGTCCCATGTTGTCAGCACGCAAGCTTCTTGCTGTCTCGCTGTGCCTGTCGGCGCAGCACACGTTCGCACTGAGCACCGGTGACATTGCGTTCACCGCACTGAATACCGATGAAGACGGTTGGGCCATCGTGGCCCTAACCGAACTGGCGGCTGACAGCACGATCTACTTCACCGACAGCAACTGGGGCGGCAGCGCATTTTCAAGCGCCGAAGGCTTTCACACCTGGAACACCGGCGCTGCATCAATTGCCGCCGGCAGCGTGATCCGCTTCAGCCAGATCGATCAGGCAAGCCGCGCGGCATCGATCGGCGCACTGACGTCGTCGGGCAACCGCGCGCTGAGCAGCACGGCCGAAACCGTGTATGCCTACCTCGGCACGGCCGCCAACAGCCCGACCACCTTCCTCGCCGCGGTGTCGTCCGAAGCAAACGCCGCCGCCACGAACGCGCTCGCTGCCGCCGGGTTGCAGGCCGGCATCAACGCCGTGATTCTGCCGGCCAGCACCGACTTCGCGGAATACACCGGGCCGCGCAGTGGCGAAGCAGATTTCGCTGCCTACCGGCTGCTCGTCAATGCTGCTTCGAACTGGACCGGCTTCACTGACGGCGACCACGCAAGCGCGCAACCTGACCTCGCGGCGTTTTCGATTTCGGTGTCGCCGGTACCTGAAGTATCGATGGGCTGGATGATGTTGGCAGGCCTTGCGCTAATGGCCGCGCGCCTGCGCCGATAACGCGCTGACACCACGCGAGAAACCTCAGGGCGCTGGCAGGGGTTCGATCAGCGCCCTGTAGGCATGCCAGGTTGCGTGCCCGATCAGCGGCATCAGCACGATAAGGCCGAGGAACAGGGTGGCGAATCCGGCTACGGTCAATAGCACGATCAGCATGGCCCACACCAACATCGGACCGGGGTTGCTACCGAGCACGATCAGGCTCGCCAGCATCGAAGTCACGGCGTCCTGCCGCCGGTCAAGCATCAACGGAATGGCGACCACGCTGGCACCGAACACGAGTGACGCAAAGATGGAGCCGACCAGCGCATAGGCCATCAGGAACTCGACGTTCTCCAGACTGACAACCTGTTCGACGAAGCGGCCGACGGAAGGCATCTCAGAGGTGTAGAACAGCGCGAATACGACCAGCGACGCGCGCGCCCATACGAGAAAGATGATGATCAGCACGACGGCGAATACGCCGATTGCCCCGGCATTGTGCTGACCGGCGGTGAGCGAGTGCGCAAGCATGGGCGATTCGCCCGCTTCGCGCCGACGCGACAGATCGTACAGGCCGAGCGAAAGAAAAGGGCCCAGCAGCAGAAAGCCGCAGACCAACGCCGAGGTGAGATGATACGCGTGGCTGAACACGACTGACAGCAGCAGACCCATGAAGGCAAAGCAGCCACCGTAGAAAATGCTGGCGGCCGGATTGCCGGCAAGGTCCGCAGCGCCCTTGGCAAGCCAGTCGAACGGCGCGAACATTCCGACTTCACGGACAACCGGGAACGGAAGTTCCTGTGCATCACCCCGGGCCGGACTTTCTCCGGTCGGCAGTTCCGATGGCTGCATGCATCCCCCTCATCCGCATCACCGCATTGATGCGCGCCGACCACCCTGCCGACGCGTGACCCGGCGCCACTGTACGCCGAGTCACTGCAGCCGGGGGAATCAGTCCTTCAGGCGCATTTCCGCCGAACGAGCGTGTGCCTGCAGGCCTTCTCCGTGTGCCAGCACCGACGCGATGCGACCCAGCTTCTGGGCGCCTTCAGCGGAAATCTCCAGAATCGATGTGCGCTTCTGGAAATCGTACACGCCGAGCGGACTGGAGAAGCGCGCACTGCGCATGGTCGGCAGCACGTGATTCGGGCCAGCGCAGTAGTCACCCAGCGCCTCGACCGAGTAGTGGCCAAGAAACATCGCACCCGCGTGACGGATGCGATCCACCCAGTCGCGCGGCGTTTCGGTACAGATTTCCAGGTGCTCCGGGGCGATCCGGTTGGCGATGTCGCACGCTTCGCACAGATCGCGCACCTTGATCAGTGCGCCCCGGTTGGCGAGCGACGTGGCGATGGTGTCGCGTCGCGGCATGCCGGGCAACAGGCGGTCAATCGACGAATGAACGCGGTCAATGAAAGCAGCGTCGGTGCACAGCAGGATGGACTGGGCAAGCTCGTCGTGCTCGGCCTGGGCGAACAGGTCCATCGCCAGCCAGTCCGGATTGCCGTGGCCATCGGAAATGATCAGCACCTCGGACGGACCGGCCACCATGTCGATGCCGACCGTTCCGAACACGCGGCGCTTGGCACTGGCCACGTAGGCATTGCCCGGGCCGACAATCTTGTCCACCTGCGGGATACTTTGCGTGCCGTAGGCGAGCGCGCCGACCGCCTGGGCGCCACCTATCGTGAATACGCGGTCAACCCCGGTGATGGCGGCGGCGGCAAGCACCAGCGCATTGCGCTCGCCACCCGGCGTCGGCACAACCATGATCAGTTCCGATACGCCCGCCACCTTGGCCGGCACGGCGTTCATCAGAACAGAACTGGGGTAGGAGGCACGGCCGCCCGGTACATACAGGCCGACGCGGTCAAGCGGCGTCACCTTCTGGCCCAGCGTCGTGCCGTCCGCTTCGGTGTACTCCCACGACACCTGCTTCTGGCGCTCGTGATACAGGCGCACGCGGTCGGCGGCCTCGACCAACGCCGCGCGCTGCTCGTCTCCGAGGCTGGCATAGGCCTCGTCGAGCACGCTGCGCGGCAGTTCAAGCTCCACCATCGACGCGGCGTTGAGGCGGTCGAAGCGGCGCGTGCAGTCGAGCACGGCTTCGTCGCCGCGCGCGCGCACGTCACGCAGGATGCCGGCCACGGCCGCCTCGATGGCGTCGTCGGTCGACGCATCGAATGCAAGCAGCGCATCAAGCTGTTCGATGAAATCCGGCGCGCCGGAATCCATGCGTCGAATGGCGGTACTCATTGCACCGCCCCGGCGATCGCCTCGAGTATCGGTGACAGCGCATCGTGCTTCACCTTCAGTGATGCCTGATTGATGATGAGACGGGAGCTGATGTCCATGATGTGTTCGACCTCGACCAGATTGTTCGCACGCAGCGTGCCGCCACTGCTGACCAGATCGACGATGGCGTCGGCCAGGCCCACCAGCGGCGCCAGTTCCATCGATCCGTACAGCTTGATCAGGTCGACGTGGACGCCCTTGGCGGCGAAATGTTCGCGCGCCGTATGCACATACTTGGTCGCCACCTTGAGGCGTGCGCCGCGGCGAACTGCCTGCTCATAGTCGAAACCGGCCTGTGTCGCCACGCTCAGGCGGCAGCGCGCAATCTTCAGGTCGATCGGCTGGTACAGGCCGGCGCCGCCGTGCTCCAGCAGCACATCCTTGCCGGCGATGCCGATGTCGGCCGCACCATACTGCACATAGGTCGGCGTGTCGGATGCGCGCACGATGACCAGGCGCACATCCGACCGGTTGGTGCCGATGATGAGCTTGCGCGACGTTTCCGGATCATCGGTCGGTTCAATGCCTGCCGCAGCAAGCAGCGGCAGTGTTTCTTCGAAAATGCGACCCTTGGACAGGGCGAGGGTGATGCCTTGCACGGTGTGCCTCGTTAGCGGTTGGATCGGCGGCGGATGATTCGGCCGCGGGAGAGTCGATCGCAGATCAGGAAAGGCGCCTGACGGTGGCACCGAGCGCAGTCAGTTTCTGTTCGATGCGCTCGTAGCCGCGATCCAGATGATAGATGCGTTCGATCACGGTTTCGCCGCGGGCCACGAGGCCGGCGATGATGAGTCCGGCCGATGCGCGCAGATCGGTCGCCATGACGGTGGCCCCGTCGAGCTGCGCCACGCCCTGCACCACCGCGGTATTGCCGTCGATGCGGATGTCCGCGCCCAGCCGGGCCAGTTCGACCGCATGCATGAAGCGGTTCTCGAAAATCGTTTCGCGGATGATGGAGGTGCCTTCGGCCAGCGCGTTGAGTGCCATGAACTGTGCCTGCATGTCGGTCGGGAAGGCCGGATAGGGGGCCGTGCGGATCGACACCGCCTTCAGGCGTTGCGGCGCCCGCAGCACGATGGCTTCGAACGACGGCGACTTTTCGGTACGGATGTCGCAGCCGGCATCCATAAGCTTGTCGACCACGGCATCGAGGTAGGCGGCCGACGTTCCGGTCAGACGGATTTCACCACCGGTGGCCGCCGCGGCACACAGATAGGTTCCGGTTTCGATGCGGTCCGGCATGATGCGATGCGTTGCGCCGTGCAGCCGCTCGACGCCCTGGATACGGATCACGTCGCTGCCCGCGCCGGAAATACGCGCGCCCATGGAGACCAGACAATTCGCCAGATCGACGACTTCGGGCTCGCGGGCGGCGTTCTCGATCACCGTTTCGCCTTCGGCCAGCACAGCCGCCATCATCAGGTTTTCGGTGCCAGTCACGGTCACCATGTCGGTGAACAGCCGCGCGCCACGCAGGCGCGACGTGCGCGCGACGACATAGCCGTGTTCCACCGCAATGTCGGCACCCATCGCGGTCAAACCCTTGATGTGCTGATCGACCGGACGCGCGCCGATGGCGCAGCCACCGGGCAACGACACCTTTGCCTCTCCGCAGCGGGCTACCAGCGGGCCGAGCACCAGAATGGACGCCCGCATGGTTTTCACCATTTCGTACGGCGCCAGCGGGTTGTTCAGCCCGGACGCGTCCAGCGTCACGACAGAGCCATCGCGCTGCACGGCTACGCCCATCTGCGCCAACAGCTTGAGCATGGTGCCGATATCGTTGAGCTGCGGCACATTGGTCAGCGTCAGCGGCTCGCGCGTCAGCAGTGCTGCGCACAGGATGGGCAGCGCTGCATTCTTCGCGCCCGACATTTCGGCTTCACCCTGCAGACGATGGCCGCCTTCGATCAACAGCTTGTCCATCGTGCGTTCAGGCCTTCCACTCGGCCGGCGTCAGCGTCTTCATCGACAGCGCGTGGATCTCCTCGCGCATGCGATCGCCCAGCGCTGCGTAGACGAGCTGATGGCGGCGGATGCGGGTCAGACCGTCAAAGGCGGCAGACACGATGACAGCCTCGAAATGCTGGCCATCGCCCGATACCTGGCAGTGATCACAGGCGATACCGGCTGTGATGGAGGATTCAATGCTTTGCGGAGTGACCATATCAACTTCTCAATTTGTAGCCGCGGGCCAGCATGTTCAATGTGGCATAGGTCAACGCCACGAAACTGCCGCCTGCGACGAGGGCACTGATCCACGGCGAAACATCCGACTGGCCGAAAAAGCCGTAACGGAAACCATCGATCATGTAAAAAAACGGATTGACGTGCGACACCGTCTGCCAGAAAGCCGGCAGCGAGTGGATGGAGTAGAACACACCAGACAGGAAGGTGAGCGGCATCACGACGAAATTCTGGAACGCCGCGAGTTGGTCGAACTTGTCGGCCCAGATGCCTGCGATCACACCCAGGCTGGCCAGAATGGCACCGCCCAGCGTGGCGAAGAACAGTATCCACAGCGGGTGCGCATACGGCAATTCGACGAACCACAGCGTGACCAGCCAGACGCCTGCGCCCACCACCAGCCCGCGGATGACCGCCGCCAGCACATACGCTGCGTAGAACTCGCGATACGAAATCGGCGCCAGCAGCACGAATACGATGTTGCCGGTCACCTTGGACTGGATCAGCGACGAGGAACTGTTGGAGAACGCATTCTGCAGCAGGCTCATCATTACAAGACCGGGCACCAGGAAGGCCGCGTAGCTCACGCCGCCATAGACTTCGACATGACGGTCGAGCACGTGCGAAAACACCAGCAGGTAGAGCAACGCGGTCAGCACCGGCGCGCCGACCGTCTGGAAGCCGACCTTCCAGAAGCGCAGCACCTCTTTATATAGAAGGGTTCGCAGCGCAATGCTCACGCGGCCTCCCGCATGATGGAAATGAAAATGTCTTCCAGATCCGGACGGACCAGTTCGATTTCTTCCAGTCCGACGCCGGCCGCATGCAGTCGGGCGAGGCAGGCGCTCACCGCATCGGCGTTTTCGAGCGCAAGCGCGACGCGTCCGTCTGCCGTCGCACGCGCCACGGCGCGCAGATCTGCCGGCAGCGCGATGTCGCCGCGCAGGCGAAGACGGAGTGTCTGGTGGATCGGCCGCGCCAGCAGACTGGTCGTGTTGTCGAGTGCGATCACCCGCCCCTGCTTCAGCATGGCGATGCGCCCGCACAGGCTTTCCGCTTCTTCCAGATAGTGGGTGGTCAGCACGATGGTGTGGCCTTGCCGGTTCAGATCGCGCACGAAGGCCCACAGGCCCTGGCGCAACTCCACGTCGACACCGGCTGTCGGCTCGTCAAGCACGATGACCGGCGGCCGGTGCACCAGCGCCTGAGCGACCAGCACCCGCCGCTTCATGCCGCCGGACAGCGCGCGCATGTTCACCTCTGCCTTCGTGTGGAGATCGAGGTGATGCAGGATTTCGTCTATCCAGTCATCGTTGCGGCGCAAGCCGAAGTAGCCGGACTGGATGCGGAGCGTTTCGCGCACGGTGAAGAACGGATCGAACACGAGTTCCTGCGGCACCACACCCAGATTGCGCCGTGCATCGCGATAGCCGGCAACGACGTCGTGCCCCATCACCCGAATCACGCCGGAGTCGGCGCGTCCAAGCCCGGCGAGCAGGGATATCAGCGTGGTCTTGCCGGCACCGTTCGGTCCAAGCAGGCCGAAGAATTCGCCCTGCCGCACGGTCAGCGACACGTGATCGAGCGCCTGAAGCGAGCCATATCGCTTGCAGACGCCATCTATCAGCAAGGCGGCGGACGGATCAGAGATGGACATGCATCGGGACGGGCACCGGAGCGGTGCCGGGGAAAACAGCAGTCAGCGTGCAGCCGACGCGGCGTCAAGTCCGCAGAACGACGACACTTCGTACAGATTGGACAGGCTGAGCAGTCCTTCGGGGGCACCGACGACCGGCAGCGGGCCTGCCGAGCCGGACGACGCGCGTTCCCAGGCAAGCAGAACGGCGATCGCGGCCGAATCCACTTCGCTCACTCCGGACAGATCGATCGACCTCGCCGAGCCGATCAACGCGAGACCGGCGTCGCGCAGACTGACTGCCTCGGCCAGACGCATCGCACCTGTCACCCTCAGCACGTCTCCATCCAGAGCGATCATTTTGCAGCGGCTGCCGGAGGATAATTCTTGGTGCGCAACGACTTGACAAGACCATCGACGCCGCCGGCGCGAATTTCGGCGGCAAAGGTTTCGCGATAATTGGTCACCAGGCTGACGCCAGCGACGCTCACGTCGTAAACCTTCCAGCCTTCACCGTTCTTTTCGAGGGCGTAGTCGATCGGGATCGGACGGCCGCCTGCGCGAACGACCTTGGTCTTGACCGTCACGTCGGTCTGCTCCGGCGCCATGCGGAACGCGTCGTACTCGACCGTCTCGTTCTTGTAGCTGGTCAAGGCGTTCGAGTAGGTGCGAACCAGCAGCGTACGAAACTCGGTGACCAGCTGACCCTTCTGCTCGTCCGATGCATTCGCCCACTCGCGGCCCATGGCCAGCTGCGTCATGCGCGAAAAATTGAAGTGCGGGATTACCTGGGTTTCCACCAGTTCTGCCGCGCGCTTCTTGTCGCCCGCCTTGATGGCTGCGTCTGTCCTCAGGGTGTTCAACACCTCTTCGGTCACTTGCTTCACGAGCGTGTCGGGCGTCTTCGCGACGTTCGCCTGGGCGCCGGCGCTCAGTGCGAAAGTCAGCAAAAACAGTTGAAATATGCGTTTGAACATGTGTTCTCCCAGATGAAAAAGGCCTGTCGCCACGCGACAGGCCGTCATGACCATGCCACCTCGCCCGACCGGGCGAGGCAATGAATCGATCAGTTCGACGCTACGGCAAGCTCTGTCGAGGTCTGCGCACTCATGGTATTAACGCCCATGGTGGCAGGGGTGCCGACAAGCATGAAGCACCAAGTTGATTCAATCGGTAACATGGTCATCAGGTTCTCGCTCGGCGAAAGCTGTGCGAACGGGCTTTCTCGCGGTGCGTTTCCGTCAAAGATCAGGCTGCGGCGACGTTGCAGATATGCATCGCGCACATAGGCGTACTTGTCGAGTGCGGCAGCTTCAATGGCGCTTTCGGCCTTCAGGAAATCGGCGCGCATATCGACGGCGCGCAGCACAAGGGCGGAATTGCGGACCGAAACCGGATCATGATTGGCGACCGGATCGATCCAGACATCGACCAGGAAACCACCGGTGTCCCGCAGAGTACGCGGCCCGAAGATCGGCAGCACGACATAGGCACCGTCGCCGACGCCCCAGCGGCCGAGCGTCTGGCCGAAATCTTCCTCGTGCTTTTCGAGGCCCATACCGGTGGCTACGTCGAACAGCCCGACGATGCCGATGGTCGTGTTGATCACCACACGCCCGACGTCAGACAGTGCTTCGCCCGGCTTGCCCTGGATCAGGTTGTTGAAACCGATCCACAGATCGGCAATGTTGCCGAAAAAATTCGACACGCCGGTCTGGACAGGCGTCGGGGTAATGTAGTCGTAACCCTGCGCGACGGGCTTGATGAGCGCTTTGTCGACCGTTTCGTTGAACGAAAAGACAGCGCGGTTGAACCCTTCGATCGGATCCTTCGGATTACCCGAGGTCGCACAACCGGTCATCAATGTTGCAGCAATGGCTGCAGCGAGCACCGGTCGAAAATTGGATATCTGCTTTTTTGTATGAGTCATCTGGCGAGCTTCCCGGCTATGCGTTATGCCATCACTGCTCGGGAGCCTGCGGGCTCTCGGCAGCCTTGTTGAACATGAACTGACTGATCAGCTTTTCAAGCACTACCGCAGACTGCGTTTTCGTTATCGTCGCGTCGGCGGCGAGCATTTCCGTATCGCCACCGACTTCAAAACCGATGTACTGCTCGCCAAGCAACCCTGACGTCAGGATGGTCGCAAACGTGTCACGCGGGAAAACATACCGCTTATCGACATCCATCTTGACCACCGCGACATAAAGAGTGGGGTCAAAGGTGATTTCCGTCACCCGCCCGACCACAACGCCCGAGCTTTTCACGGGCGCACGCGGTTTCAGGCCACCGATGTTATCAAAGTTGGCTTGCAGCCTGTATGTCTCGCCTATGTTAGCGGACGCCAGGTTGCCGACCTTTAGTGCCAGAAACAACACTGCAGCCACGCCGATCGCCACGAACACACCGACCCAGAGGTCTAGCACAGTACGGTTCATCCGATACCCCTGAACATGAAGGATGTGAGCACAAAGTCCAACGCCAGTATGGTTAGCGCCGAATTGACAACAGTTCGCGTGATGGCACGCGACACGCCCTCGGCGGTCGGGGCCGAATCGTAGCCTTCGAAAACCGCGATCAGCGACACCGCAAAGCCGAACACGATGCTCTTGATGATGCCGTTCACGATGTCGTAGCGAAAATCGACCGATGCCTGCATCTGCGACCAGAAGGCCCCGTCATCGACGCCGATGAAAACGACTCCGATGAACCAGGCGCCGAACACGCCCATCATCGAAAACAGCGCTGCCAGCAGGGGCATCGAAATGACGCCACCCCAGAAGCGCGGTGCCACGACGCGCGCGATCGGATCGACCGCCATCATGTCCATCGCCTTGAGTTGCTCGGTCGCTTTCATCAGGCCTATTTCTGCCGTCAGCGCCGAACCGGCGCGGCTCGCGAACAGCAGGCCGGCAACCACCGGACCAAGCTCGCGCACCAGCGACAACGCCACCAGAATGCCCAGCGCCTCGCTCGAACCGTAGCGCTGGAGCGTTTCGTATCCCTGCAAACCCAGCACCAGTCCGACGAAAAAGCCGGACACCATGATGATGATCAGCGACAGCACGCCGGTCGAATACACTTCGCGAATGGTCAGCGAGAAACGCGAGAAAGCGGTGCCTGAGCGCATCAGCACGGCGATGAAGAAGCGGCTGGCAAAGCCCAGCCGCCAGAGTCCGTCCAGCGTGCGTGCGCCAATCGAGCGAAGCACCCGCGCGATCATGCGTGCGTTTCCATCAGGGTTGTCCTGTAGTCGTCACCCGGGTAATGGAACGGCAGTGGCCCATCGATTTCCGCATTGACGAACTGATGCACGAATGGGTCGGTCGAGGCGCGGATCTCATCCGGCGTCCCTTCGGCCACCACCTTGCCGGCCGACAGAAAATACAGGTAATCGACGATCTCGAGCGACTCGTGCACGTCGTGCGTCACCATGATCGAACTCGCTCCAAGCGCGTCATTGAGCCTGCGGATGAGCTGGCCGACCACGGCAAGGGAAATCGGATCGAGCCCTGCAAATGGCTCGTCGTACATGATGAGCATCGGGTCGAGCGCCACCGCACGGGCCAACGAGACGCGCCGCGCCATGCCGCCGGACAGTTCGGCCGGCATCAGCTTCCACGCGCCGCGCAACCCGACTGCATGAAGCTTGGTCATGACCAGGTCGCGGATCATGTCGGGAGGAAGATCCGTATGCTCGCGCAACGGAAAGGCCACATTGTCGAACACGTTCAGATCAGTAAACAGCGCGCCGAACTGGAACAGCATGCCCATGCGCCGTCTCGCTGCATACATTTCACGGCGTGACAGCCGCGCAAGCTCCTGTCCGTCCACCGTCAGATGGCCCGCCGTCGGTTTGAGCTGGCCGCCGATCAGGCGCAGCAATGTCGTCTTCCCGCAGCCGCTGCCGCCCATGATGGCGACCAGCTTGCCGCGCGGAATGCGCAGATTGATGCCGGACAGGATGGGCCGCGTGTCGTAGGCAAAGTCGACGTTCTTCAGGTCGACCAGGATGTCTTCGGCCGGAGGGGACAGTGACACGAGAACAGTGTATGCGGGCAAGTAAGGAGCGCGATTGTAGCAGAGGCGCTCCTCAGGCCGCAGCGACGCCACCTGGCATGTCAACGGCGTGCGCTATCATCGGTCATGACTTTCGCAAACGCTGCCCGCCCGACGAAAACCGAAGCGCCGCGGCCCGGACTGCTGATCGTCGACGACGATCCGCTGATTGCCGATTCACTCAGCTTCATGCTCGAGGCGGATTTTCTGGTCACCAGCTGCGCCTCGCGCGGTGCGGCCATCGCGTGGCTGCGTGAGCAGCCGGCGCCGCCGAAACTGGCGCTGATCGATCTCGGACTGCCGCCCTGTCCGCATCGGCCGGATGAAGGCTACGCATTGATCGCCGACTTGCTGGCCCACGCGCCGGACACCCGCATTGTGGTGCTGTCCGGCCAGGGAGAGGAAGGCCTCGCGCGCCATGCCCGGGCCCTCGGCGCAACGGAATTCGTGTCCAAACCGGCGCAGCCTGCGGCGCTGCATGCGCTGCTGCGGCAACTGGCCGAAACCTGCAACCCGCCGCCACCCGACCTGCCGGCGCTGATCGGCGACAGTGAACCGGTGACCCGGCTGCGGGCGCAGATCGTGCAGTATGCCGACCTGCCCTATCCGGTACTGGTAGAGGGCGAATCGGGGACCGGCAAGGACATTGTCGCCAACTGCCTGCACACCGGCACGACACGTGTCAGTCAGCCCTTTCTGGCGCTCAACTGCGCCGCCATTTCACCCAGTCTCGTAGAGCCGACGCTGTTCGGCCATGCACGCGGCGCGTTCACCGGCGCACAGACGGCACGCGCCGGCTATTTCGAGGAGGCCGCGTCGGGCAGCCTGTTCCTCGACGAAATCGGCGAACTGCCGCTCGACCTCCAGGCCAAGCTGCTGCGCGTGCTCGAGAACGGTGAGTACCAGCGGGTGGGCGAAACGCAGTTGCGCCGTTCTAACGCGCGCATCATTGCAGCCACCAATCGCGATCTGAGCGTGGAAGTCCGTGCCGGACGCTTCCGGTCGGATCTGTATCACCGGCTCAGTGTGTTCACGATCACCCTGCCAGCCCTGCGCGACATGGGCAGCGACCGGCTGCAACTGCTCGAGCACTTTCGCGGCCAGTTCTGCGCCCAGCTTGAACGACTGCCGTTTTCGCTGTCGGCCGACGCGCGTGCGGCGTGGCTGGCGTACGGTTTTCCCGGCAATGTGCGCGAACTCCGCAACATCGTCATCCGGCTTTCGACCAAGTATCCGGGTCGCGAAGTGGGTGTAGCCGATCTGCAGGCGGAGTTCGACCCGGCCGGGAGCGCTCCGTCTGCGCCGGGCATGCACGACGAGCAGGCGCGCGAATTGTCGGATGTCGCACTCGACGAGCTGCGCGCCGGCGGCTTCCGGCTTGACGCCCGGCTGCGCGAATGGGAAAGCGCCTACATCGAAGCTGCCCTGCGCCTGGCGCGTGGCAATGTGAGCGCGGCGGCACGTCTGCTGGGCATCGCGCGCACGACGCTGTACCACCGGATGGATGCGCCGGATGCCGATGCCGGGCGCGGCGACTGACATGTATCTCGACCATTTCGGCCTGCGCGAATCACCGTTCCGCATCACCCCGCACGCCGATTTCTTCTTCGGCGGTGCGAACCGCCGGGCACTGCTCGACGCGCTGGTCTATGCGCTCGGACGTGAAGAGGGGCTGGTCAAGGTCAGCGGCGAGGTTGGCACCGGCAAGACCATGCTGGCGCGGGTGCTGATCGATCACCTTCCCGCCCATCTGCGCGCCATCTATCTCGCCGACCCGCTGATGAACCGCGGCGAACTGCTCGCAGTGCTGGCCGACGAAATGGGCTGCGCGCCTGCCACCGGCAACGATGGCAGCGCGCACCGCCTGCTGCGTGCGGTGCAGGAAGCGCTGGTTGCCGAATTCGCCGCCGGCCGCCAGATCGTGCTGCTGATCGATGAGGCGCATGCGATGCCGGCGGAAACGCTGGAACAGATCCGGCTGCTGTCCAACCTCGAATCCGAACGCCACAAGCTGATCAAGATCGCACTGTTCGGCCAGCCGGAGCTGGACGACCTGCTGGCGCGCACCGACATGCGGCAACTGAAGGACCGCATCACCCAGCACTTCCGGCTCGACCCGTTGCAGCCGGACGACGTCGGCACCTACATCGATTTCCGCATGCGTGCCGCCGGCTATCGCGGACCGAACGTGTTCGACGCCGCCTCGGTGACACGCATCGCGCGTGATTCTGGCGGCCTGACACGACGCATCAACATCCTGGCCGACAAGGCACTGCTCGCGGCGTTTGCGCGCGGCGCCCACGGCGTCACGGCCGCCGACGCCGCGCGAGCGTTCGCCGACACCGAACTGCGCGTGCCGGCACCGGGCGGCGTCACGCCGACCCGGCTGGCGCTCGCGGTCGCGGCATCTGTCGTGCTGCTGGCCGCGGGTTTTCTGCTCGGACGCAGTATCGACCGAGCTCCCCCCGAAACAGCCCCCCCGGCAGCGACCGCCGGCGGCACGACGGCCGCCGCCCCGGCCGGCCGTGCGCCGGAGCCGCCGCCCGCCGCCGCTCCGGAGGCTGGACAGGCCCCACCGGCAGCCCCGGCAGGTGAACCCTCCGTCCCGCCGGTTTCCGCGATGCCGGACGCCATCGCTTCAGCCCCGCCCCACGCTGCACCGGAACCGGCTGCGGAGCCCCCCGCGCCTGCCGACGACCTGACGTCGCTGCTGGCATCGAGCAAATCATGGACAACCTCTGCGCCCGATGACCGCTGGTTCATCCAGTTGATGTCGGCCCCGGACGCCCAGGGCGAACAGGTCGAGCGCTATGTCCGGCGCGCCCGCCGCACCCTCGATGCACAGCAGTTGCGGGCCTATCGCGCAGACACTGCAGGCGGCACCAAGCTGGCGGTGATCTACGGCGACTTCCCGGATCAGCGCACTGCGCAGCAGGCGCTCGCCACGCTGCCCGACTGGATCGCCACCGCGCGGCCGATTGCGCGGCAGGTACGCAGCCTGCGTCAGCCCTGAAAATGCCAGAGGCATTGACGGAACAAGGCCGGCTGCGCATCATGTTGATCGACCCCGGATTCCGCGTACCATCCGAATTCAGTTTCATTCCGAGTCACCGTCCGTCTCCGTGCCCATGACAGCATTGCTGCGCCCCGTTCTGCCCTGCGCCGTGATTGCGGCCCTGCTTGCCGGTTGTGCGGCGCACCCCCCCCAGCCGATGTCGGATGCACACGTTGTGGCGAAGAAGGCTGACGGCGCGGCCAGCGCGGCGCGCGAAGGCATCCCGCCGCCGGTCGCCCGCCCGCTGTCGCCGCCCCAGCCGCAGCCGCGGCACAAGTCGGAAACCTACAGTGTGGTGGTCAACCGGGTGCCGGTGAATGAACTGCTGTTCGCGCTGGCGCGTGACGCCAAGGTGAATGTAGACATCCACCCCGGCATCGAAGGTGCGGTCACGCTGAACGCCATCGACCAGACGCTGCCGCAGCTGCTCACCCGCATCGCCACCCAGGTCGACATGCGGTTCGAGCTCGACGGACCGAATCTGGTCGTGATGCCCGACGCGCCCTACCTGCGCAGCTACCGGGTCGATTACGTCAACATGTCGCGAGACGTCACCGGTGCGGTGTCGATCAACACGCAGATCGCCTCGACCAGTTCGGCGGCCGTCACCGGTACCGGCGGCACCGCCAACATCGCAGCCCAGACCGGCACTGCCGGCAACAGCTCCAGCACCCGCATCGAAAATGTCGCGAAGAACCGCTTCTGGGAATCGCTGGAACGCAACATCCGCGACCTGCTGCACGAAACCGACAAGCTGATGCCGGACACGATGCCCGAACCGGCAACCACTCCAGTCGCTGGCGCCGATCCGGCAGCTGCGCCGCCGCCGGTCGAGCGACGGGCCACCTTCCGCGAGGCGGCATCGGTCATCCTGAATGCCGAAACCGGCGTCATCAATGTGCGCGCCACCTCGCGCCAGCACGAAAAGGTGCAGGAATTCATCAGCCAGGTGACGCGCATCGCACGCCGCCAGGTGCTGATCGAAGCGACGATCGCCGAGGTGCAGCTGACCGACAACTACCAGCAGGGCATCGACTGGACCGCCTTCGCCGGCGGCGGCAAGCGCGGCGGTGCAACGGTGTCGCTCAACACCACCTCGACCGATCTGACGACCAATGCGCCATTCGCCATCGGTCTGGGCCGCAACCGCGAGCTGGTCGACAGCATCAAGCTGCTGGAAACCTATGGGGACGTGAAGGTGCTGTCCAGCCCCAAGCTGTCGGTGCTGAACAACCAGACCGCGCTGCTGAAGGTGGTCAACAACATCGTCTACTTTGAAATCAAGTCCGACGTGGTCGCCAATACCAACACGCAGGCCGTGCGCAGTTTCACCGCCACGCCGCGTTCGGTATCGGTCGGTCTGGTGATGGCGGTCACGCCGCAGATCAGCGCCGACGGCTTCGTGCTGCTGAACGTACGGCCGACCATTTCGCGCAAGGTCGGTGATGCGCAGGATCCGACGCCCGACCTCAGCTCGCCCAATCTGGTGCCGGTCATCCAGACGCGCGAACTCGAATCGGTCATGCGCGTGGCCAGCGGCGAAACCGCGGTGCTTGGCGGCCTGATGCAGGACGAACTGAACTACCGCCGCGACAGCATTCCCGGCGTGTCGGCGCTGCCCTTCATCGGCGCACTGCTGTCGGCGCGCAACGAAACATCGCGCAAGACCGAACTGGTCGTGCTGATCCGCCCGGTCGTGATCGAAGACGCCAGCCTCGACGGCGACTACCGTTCGCTGGTCGATTCGCTGCCGGACGAGCGCTTCATGAGATCGACCTTCCCGCTGCCCGGCGCGAACCGCAAAGTGGAGCCTGCGCAGTGAGCCTGCTGCTCGAAGCGCTGAAGAAGGCCGAGGCCGCCAAGCGGCGCGAGGAAGACCCCGCAGCTGAAAGCGAAGCCGCGTCGACAGCGGTCGCGCCACCGGCGCGCATTACGCCGGCCCATGAACTGGAACTGATCGACGACGAATTCGCGCAGGCTGCGCGCTTCGCCGGGCTCGACGTACCGGAGCCGCGCCCGGCCACGCCCCCCCCAACTCAGCCGGGCGCCGAAGCAGCGCGCGTGCTGTTCGACGCCAAGCGACCGGCACCTCGCGGCAAGTCGCCGCTGACCTGGCTGCTCGGCGCAGCCGGTGTGCTGCTGCTCGGCATCGTCGGCTGGGTCATGTGGCAGATCGGCCTGCTGGACAGCGGCCGGGCCCTCGCACCGACCGCCTCCCTGCCGCCGCCGGCGACGCGCATCGCGGCGCCCACGCCGGTACCCGCTCCTTCGCCTGAACGACCCACGGCGTCCGCCACCGCGATCGCACCGTCGTCCCTGGCTGCGGGTGCACCCGTGACCGCCCCCGCAGCACCGCCCGATGACGCATTGGCGGCAGCGCCGTCGAGCCGCTTCCTGTCCGGCCAGGTCGCCGCCGATGCACCGGCAACGACACCGGCACCCGCCGCAGTGCCCGTTACGCCGCCGATCCGCATCACCCGCAATGCGCCGGTCATTCCGCAGGACATCAACGAAGGCTATGCAGCGTTCAACGCAGGCGAGTACGACCGCGCGCGCGTCGCCTACGAACGTGCGCTGCGTGCCGATCCGCGCAATCCCGACGCGCTGCACGGCTTGATGGCGCTGGCCGAGGTACGGGGCGATGCGCAGCAGGCGCGCATGCTGTTGCGGCGCATCGCCGAAATCGATCCGGCCGACCCGTCGGTGCAGGTGGCGATGAGTGAAAACGTCGATCCGTCCGCGCACGAGGCGCGGTTGCTCAACATCGCCGCGGCGCAGCCGCAATCGGCTCCCGCTGCCTTTGCGCTCGGCAATCTTTATGCCGGACAGGCGCGCTGGCGTGAAGCACAGCAGGCTTATTTCAATGCCTGGACACTGGCACCCGATCAGCCCGACCACGCCTACAACCTGGCGGTGAGCCTCGACCAGCTGCGCCAGTCGAAGCTCGCACTGCAGTACTACCGCGAAGCTGTGACGTTGCGCAGCCAACGCTCGGCCGCCTTCGACGCAGACGCGGTGGCCGCCCGCGTCGCCGCGCTGCAGGCCGCGCAGGATGGGCCCTGAGCACATGAACTCGCCGGCCAACGCACCGCGCCGCCCGCTCGGCCAGTTGCTGCTGGCGCAGGGGCTGGTGACCGAAGACCAGTTGCGCATCGCGCTGCAGGAACAGCAGAAGCTGAACATTCCGATGGGCCGGCTGCTGGTGCAGCTGGGCTTCGTCAGCGAAGCCACGTTGCGCGAAGCACTTGGCGTCACGCTGGGCAAGCGAACGGTCGACCTGTCGCATGCGCTGATCGACGCCGACGCCCTGAGACTGGTGCCGCAGGCGCTGGCCAAGCGGCACCGGCTGTTGCCGCTGAACTATCTGGCCAGCGCGCGCAAGCTGACGGTCGCCGTGTCCGACGTGAACGACATCGTCGCGCTCGACCAGTTGCGCGCGCTGCTGCCGGAAGGCGTCGAGCTCGAAACCGTACTGGCCGGCGAGACTGAAATCGCGCACGCGATCGACCAGTCCTACGGCCACGAACTGTCGATCGAAGGCATCCTGACCGAGCTGGAAACCGGTGAGGTCGATTACCGCGCACTGGCCTCGTCGGCCGACGAGTACAGTCAGCCGGTGGTGCGCCTGATCGACGCGCTGCTGACCGATGCGGTCAAGCGCGGCGCATCCGACATCCACTTCGAACCCGAAGCCGGCTTCCTGCGCATCCGCTACCGCATCGACGGCCTGCTGCGGCAGATCCGCGCGCTGCACCGCTCGTACTGGCCGGCGATGGCGGTGCGCATCAAGGTGGTGGCCGGCATGAACATCGCCGAAATGCGCGCGCCGCAGGACGGGCGCATTTCGCTCACCATCAGCGGCCGGCCGGTCGATTTCCGCGTGTCGTCGCAACCGACGCTGCACGGCGAGAACATCGTGCTGCGCATCCTCGACCGGGCGCGCGGCATTGTCGCGCTCGATGAACTGGGGCTGGCCGATTCGCAGCTCGACCAGCTGAAGCTGATGATCGCGCGGCCCGAAGGCATCATCCTTGCCACCGGCCCGACCGGCAGCGGCAAGACCACCACGCTGTATTCGGTGCTCAACCACATCAATTCCGAGGGCGTGAACATCATGACCCTGGAAGATCCGGTCGAATACCCGATGGCGCTGATCCGCCAGACTTCGGTCGCCGAAGCGGTGAAGCTCGATTTCGCAAATGGCGTGCGCTCGATGATGCGGCAGGATCCGGACATCATCCTGGTAGGCGAAATCCGCGATGCCGAAACCGCCGAGATGGCCTTTCGTGCCGCGATGACCGGTCACCAGGTGTATTCCACGCTGCATACCAACTCGGCACTCGGTGCGATCCCGCGCCTGCTCGACATCGGCATCCTGCCCGACATCATGGCCGGCAACATCATCGGCGTGATGGCGCAGCGCCTGCTGCGCAAGCTGTGCCTGTATTGCCGGAAGGCGCGACCGGCCGAGGCGCACGAACTGCATCTGCTCGGTCTGCGCGAGGACCGCGCCGCGCCAGACATCCACGACGCGGTCGGCTGCCCGGCCTGCGATTTCACCGGCTACCGCGGCCGGCTGGCAGTGATGGAACTGCTGCGTATGGATTCCGACCTCGACGAACTGGTGGCCCGGCGCGCCACCGCGCGCGAACTGCGCAATGCCGCCCGCGCCAAGGGTTTCCGCTCGCTGGCCGAAGATGGGCTGCGGCGCGTCATCGACGGCTCGACTTCGCTCGACGAGCTGGCGCGCGTGGTCGACCTCACCGAACGCATGGCCCAGAGCGGCCCTGACTGGTACGCGCGCTGACGATGGCGATGTTTTCGTACAAGGCGATGAACACGCAGGGGCGCATGGTGTTCGGCCGCATGGACGCCGCCAATCTGGTCGACCTCGAAATGCGCTTGAAGCGCATGCAGCTCGATTTCGTCAATGGCCAGCCGATGAAGCACGCGCAGCCGCTGTTCGGCCACAGCCTGCCGCGGCTTGAACTGATCAATTTCAGCTTCCACCTCGAACAACTGGTGCGCTCCGGCGTGCCGCTGATCGAGGCGCTGACCGATCTGCGCGATTCGACCGAACACCCGCGCATGCGCGAAATCGTCGCCTCGCTGGTCGAAAGCATCGAAGGTGGCCGATCGCTGTCGCAGGCCATGGCCGAACATCCGGCCGCGTTCAGCAAGGTGTTCTGCGCGCTGGTGCGCGCCGGCGAGCTGACCGGCAATCTGGCCGAGGTGCTGCGCGAACAGATCGACGCATTCAAATGGGAAGACGAGCTGGTGTCGCAGACACGACGCCTGCTCACCTATCCGGCCATCGTCGGCAGCTTCCTGCTGTTCGTCATCGCGGTGCTGATGCTGGTGGTGGTACCCGACCTCGCGCGCTTCTTCCGCAACACCGGGCTGGAGCTGCCGCTGCAGACGCGCATCCTGATGGGCACGTCGGAATTCCTGCAGGCATGGTGGCCGGCCGTGCTGCTGCTCATCGTCGCGGCGACCGTCGGCGCCGTGGCGCTCTTGCGCTACAACCCGGTCGCCCGGCAGCGCTTCGACGGCTTCAAACTGTCGGTGCCGGTCATCGGCCCGATCCTGCACAAGGTCGTGCTGTCGCGCTTCGCCAGCATGTTCGCGATGATGTACGGCGCCGGCATTCCGATCATCGATGCGGTGCGCACGTCGGAAGATGTGGTCGGCAACGAAGCGGTGCGCGATGCGCTGGCGCGCGCCGGCGCGCTGATCAGCCAGGGCCAGAACGTGACAGCCGCGTTCCAGAGCGTCGGGCTGTTTCCGCCGCTGGTCGTGCGCATGCTGCGTGTCGGCGAAAGCACCGGTGCGCTCGACCGCGCGCTACGCGAGGTGTCCTATTTCTACACGCGCGATGTGCGTGAATCCATCGCGCGCGCACAGGCCGCGATGGAACCGACACTGACGCTGGTGCTCGGACTGCTGCTGATGGCCGTGGCCTTCGCGGTGCTCGGCCCGGTGTACGACATGCTGACGAAGTTGAAGACCTGATGCCGCGCCGCCACGTCCTCTATCTCGACGCGACGCAGCTTGTCGCCTATGGTTGGCGCGCTGGCGAGGTGACCGAGCACGCCCGCTTCGCCCCTACGAGCGACGGTGTGGCGGCGTTCGCCGACTTCCTGCGCACGCAGCACGACGGCCTGTACCTGATGCTGTGCGATCTGGCGGACGAAGCCTTCATCGCGGAAATGGTGCCCTTCGTGCGTGGCGGCGACCGTGCGGCGCTGATCCGCCGCAAACTCGGCCAACTTTTTTTCGGTACCACGCTCACCTGTGCCCGCTCGCTCGGGCGCTCGCACGCCGGCCGGCGCGACGAACAGATGCTGTTCTGCGCGCTGACCCGGCCGGCCCTGCTCGAACCCTGGCTGGCCGCCCTGCGCGATGCCGACGTCGCACTGAGCGGCATCCACAGCGTGGCACTGGCCAGCGAGCCGGTGCTCGATCGGCTGCACATCGCGCAAGGCAGCACGCTGTTGCTGGCCATCACGCGCACCGGCGTACGGCAGAGCTTCTTTGAAGACGGCCGCTTGCGCTTTTCGCGCCTGACGCCGCTCGGCACGCTGTCGAGCAACGACCTGCCGCGCGCCTGCGCCGAAGAGGCACGGCGGCTGCACCCCTATCTGCTGGGCCAGCGCCTGGTCACCCGCAACGCCCCGCTGAGCGTGCGCGTGCTGGTGCCGCCAGCCCGCATGGACGAGTTTTCTCAGGCCTGCCGCAGCAATGACATGCTGCAGTTCGAACTGATAGACAGTCATCTGGCCGCCCAGCGGCTCGGCCTGCGCCCGGCGCCGGACGACCTGCACTGCGAAACGCTGTTCGTACAGGCGCTGATGCGTCAGCCGCCGGCCGAACAGTTCGCGCCGCCGGCCGAACGTCGCGCCTTTCGCGTCTGGCAGGCGCGCTTCGCGCTGATCGCCGCCGGCAGCGTCGCGCTTGCGGCCTGCCTGCTGATGGCCACGCACAGCGCGCTCGACAGTCTCGAACTGCGCGAAAAGAGCGCGCGGCTGCAGGACGACGCACGGCGTGCCGAAGCCGCCCGGCGCGACATCATCGCCCGCCTGCCGCCGACTCCGGTGCCACTGGACACGCTGCGCGTCGTACATGAACGCAGCCTGCAACTGGAGCAGCGCAGCGCGGCACCGGCCGGGCTATTGCAGCCGCTTGGCGCCGTACTGGAGCGCTACCCGCAGGTTGAACTGGACCGGCTCGACTGGAAGCTGGGCAGTGCCGGAATGCCGGCGGCCGACGGATTGGCGCCGGTCGAGGCACAACTGCTGGTGCAGGCGCGGCTGCCCGCCGAATACGGCGCCCAGCAGCGACGGGCGCTGGAACTGGTCGACGCCCTTGCCCTCGATCTGGGCCGTGCAGCGGACGGACTGCAGGTGAAGGTCACGCGTCCGCCGTTCGATCTGGAATCGGGTCAGGTGCTGCGCGGCGGGGCACGCAGCGACCGCAGCGACGCCGACAGCACGCCGCAGTTCGCGCTGCTGATCAGCCGGGGGCTCGCGCCATGAACGCGGCTGACCTGAAGAAGCTGCGCGGTGCCGCTGTGCTCGCCGTATTGATGGCACTGGCCGGCGCCGGGGCGCTGTGGGCGAGCGGCCGGCTGGCTGACGACGCGAAGCAGGACCACGCCCGCGCAATCGCCGCGCGTGCCGCCGCGCAGGGCGGCCTGGCCGCTGCACAGGCCGAAGAGATGGAAATTGCGCAGAAGATCGACCGCTATCGCCAGCTTGCCGCACGCGGCGCGATCGGCGCCGAACAGCGTCTGGCCTGGGTCGAATTGATCCGCGACACCCGGGCACGACATCGTCTGGGCGCGCTCGATTACGAATTTTCGCCGCAGCGGCCGCTCGATCGCTCGATCGCTCCATCTGACGCCGGCCAGCTCGAAGTCAGCAGCAGCACGTTGCGCCTGCGCCTGCCGCTGCTGCATGAAGGCGACCTGCTGACGCTGCTCGACGAACTGAGCGAGCACGCACCGGCCCTGGTGCGGGTGCGCGAGTGCAGCATGGTGCGGCGTGTGGTGACTGACTCGACACCCGAAACGCTGCAGGCCGACTGCCTGCTGGACTGGATCACCTTCCGTCCGAAAGAGGGGGGAGCGTCGTGAGGCGCGCACTGATCCTGCTGTTCTGCTGCGTCGCGCATGCGGCGGCGGCGCAGCCGCTCGGTCGGCTGTTCTTCAGCGAGGCCGAGCGCGCGCGGCTGGAACAGCAGCGCGGCCAGCCGGTACAGGCAGCCTCTGCGCCGCGCGCCGTCGGCACGGTGCGGCACGACGGCATCGTCGTCCGCTCTTCCGGCCCGGTGACCTGGTTCGTCAATGGCGGCGCTTTGGACACGCGCGCGCTGCCGTCGCTGCAGGCGCAGCCGGCAGGCAACGCACTGCAGTTGCCGGGCAGCTCCGGTCAGGTGGTCAGGCTGCGCCCGGGCGAGCAGACCGCCGTCGACGAGGGGGGGCAGGCGGCGCCGGCGACGGGTGTGATCGATGTGCAGCCGGGGCGCGGCCGATGACGGCGCTGCGGACGACACGGCAACGGCAACGCGGCGCGGCGCTGCTGATCGCCATCGCCCTGCTCGGCCTGCTGGCCATCGCCACGCTGGCGCGCGCGTTGTCGTCGCCCGCCGGCACCGACAGCGAACTGGCGACCGAGCGTGCGCTGGCCCGGGCGCGCGATGCGTTGGCGGCCTACGGCGCGCTGGGCAACAGGGATGGCAATCAGCTCAATTCGCCGGGTGCGCTGCCCTGCCCGGACCTCGACAACGACGGCACGTCGGAAGAGCTGTCCTCGCTTTGCGACAGCCATATCGGACGCCTGCCCTGGCGCACGCTGGGCATGGGACCGGTGCTCGACGGCGCAGGCGAATGCCTGTGGTACGCGCGCAGCGCCACGTTCAGCAACAATATCCCGACCAGCCAGCGCGGCGACAGCGCGGATCGGCCGGCGCTCAACCCGGCGACGCCGGGCGGCATCGTCGAAGTCAGCGCCGCCGGTGTCGGCCCGCGGGTGGCGGCGGTACTGATCGCACCCGGCGCGGCACTGCCCGGGCAGTCGCGCAGCGGCGGGTTCAGCGATTCAGGCTGCCGCGAAGGCAGCATCGAACAATTTCTTGAAGCGGCGACGGTAGGCGGCACGGCATACACGCACACTGACGGCCTGCACGCCATTGCACTGCAGGCACATGACGGCTTCAACGACCGCGTGCTCACGCTGACCACCAGCCGGTTGTTCGCGAGCGCCGGGGCGCGCGTGCTGGGCGAGATTTTGCTCGCTGCAGAAGGGGAGTCCGGCAGCGATGGCACACCGCCGTACGCCTGGTGGATCAAGAATCAGTGGTGCGCCCACGTCTGTGCGTCGGGCATGCAGGGCGTCGTCAACCTTGCCGACGGCTCACGCGTGGCACGCGCGCTGTCGGTGCTGCCGGCCTGCGTCGGCGGGTGTACCGGATCATGACGCGCCAGCGCGGCTTCACCCTGATCGAAATCGCGGTCGTGCTGACCATCGTCGCGCTGCTCAGCGTGGGCGCGATCGCCGCGCTGCAGCTCGCCATGCTGCGCACGCGCATCGCCGACACGCAGGCGGCGTTGCGCGAGGCACGTGAAGCGGTCGTGGCGTTCGCCGTGGTCAACCGTTCGCTGCCCTGCCCGGCGGCGTCGGAGGTGGACGGCACCGAACAAAGCCGCGCCGGTGGCAACTGCGCCAACCGGCGCGGCCTGTTGCCCTGGCAGACGCTGGGCGTGCGCGGGCTCGACGGCTGGGGCAACCGGCTGGGTTATGTCGTGTCGCAGAACGCCACCGCGACGCAAAGCCTGGTCGTTGCACCGGGCCAGCGCATCATGCTCACCGGCGAAGGCAATATCAGCATCCAAACCCGCGACGCAGCCGGCGCAGAAGTGTCGTTGAACAGCCCCACGGCAGTCGCCTTCGCGTTGTGGTCACACGGCGAGAACGGGCGTGGTGCCACGACGGCGATCGGCAGCCTGATCGCCAACGATTCAGCCACCAACGCAGACGAGCAGGCCAACAGTTCCCAGCCGGGTACATCAGTCGCGCTGTACGCGCGCGACGGCAGCGTGAACAGCGCAGCCGGCGGCGGCGAATTCGATGACCTGGTGGTGTGGGAATCGCGCTTCGTGTTGTTCGGCCGAATGATGAATGCGGGGCAGTTGCCGTGAGCGCAGCGGCACCCGGCTTCCTGTCGCGCCTGCGCAGCGGCGGCATCCTGCCCTGCGACGGCCCGGAAGAGCGGTTGAACAAGTCGCTGCTGGTACTGGCGACCGGTCTGGTCTGCGTGGCGTCGATACTGTGGCTGGCGGTGTATTGGTCGATCGGTCCGCAGCTGTCGGCCACCCTGCCTTTCGCCTACCAGCTGCTGCTGGCTGGCAACCTGCTGCTGTACATCCGCAGCGGTAACTTCAAACTGTTCCGTACGACCCAGCTCGGGCTGTTCCTGTTCGTGCCCTTCGTCGCGCAGTGGGCCATCGGCAATTTCATCACCGCCAGCGGCATCCTGCTATGGGGGTTGCTGGCGCCGGTTGGCGCCATCCTGTGCATCGGCGCGCGCGAGGCACTCGCCTGGTTCTTCGCCTATGCCTTCCTGATCGTGCTGACCGGCGTGTTCGACTTCTATCTGGCCGACGCCAGCACCTACCGCGACGCCACCGTGTCGGTCGAAACGAGCGTGGTGTTTTTCGCGCTCAACTTCCTCGCCATTTCGACCATCGTGTTCATGCTGCTGCGCTTCGCGATCGAACAGAAGCAGCGCATCGCCAGTCAGCTTGCCGAGGCGCATGCACTGCTGGAGTGCGAGCAGGAACGCTCGGAACGACTGCTGTTGAACATCCTGCCCGGCCCGGTCGCTGAACGGCTGAAGCAGAATGAAAAGAACATTGCCGACGGCTTTGCCGACGTGAGCGTCATGTTTGCCGACATCGTGAATTTCACCCAGGTCGCCGCAGGCATGACGCCGGCCCAGGTGTTCTCGATGCTCAACCGGGTGTTTTCACGCTTCGACGAACAGGCCGGTGCGCGTGGTTTGGAGAAGATCAAGACCATTGGCGACGCCTACATGGTCGCCGGCGGTCTGAACGAGAACACTTCGGACTACACCGCCGCGCTGGCCGATCTGGCGCTGGAAATGCGCGACTGGCTCAGGAATCAGACCACCGGCACCGGCGTGCTGCTCGATCTGCGCATCGGCATCGGCACCGGCCCGGTCGTCGCCGGCGTGGTGGGCAAGAAGAAATTCATCTACGACTTGTGGGGTGATACCGTCAATCTGGCCAGTCGCATCACCACCGAAGGCGTGCCCGGCATGGTGCAGGTCGACACCACGACTTACCTTCGCCTGCGCAACCGCTTTGACTTCCACCCGCCGCAAACCCTCTATCTGAAAGGCAAGGGCGATACCGTGGTGTATCGGCTGATGGGACGCAGGGAAGAAGGACTTTCGATGTCGGCGGGCAGTGTGGACATCCTGCTCGACGCCGGGTAGGTCGACCTGACTACACCAGCACTACAGCGGGACCGTAGCCAACAAGCTTCGAGTCGTGCGTGAGCAGATGCATCGGTTCGTGGACGGCCTGTGCAACGAGCAGCCGATCAAAGGGATCCGTATGGATCAACGGCAGTCGCTCGACAGCCACCGCGTGCTCAGGCCGGATCGCCAGCATTCTGTAACCCGATTGCTCGAAGCAGTGCTGCGCCATCTGCCCGGATATCGGCATGCGTTCGCGCCCCAGACTGTGCTTGATCGCGATTTCCCAGACGCTGGCTGCACTGACCCAGAGCGTCGCCTCGGGCGCGAGCAGCCACTCGCGCGCCTTGGCTGACAGACGGACGTCATCGACGATGGCCCACAATGCAATGTGAGTGTCGAGCAGTACATTCACCGCTGCGCGTCGCCGGAAAACATTCGTTCGATCTCTTCATTCGTCGAATCGAAGTCATCGGGCACGACGAACAGTCCCTTGGCGAAACCGAGGCGGCGCTGCGGCAGCACCGTTTCGATGGGCACTAGACGCGCCGCCGGTTTGCCGTTGCGAGCAATGACGATCTCCCGTTCACGCCCCTGCTCTATGGCCTCGACCAGACGCGAAAGGTTTGATTTTGCCTGCAGCATGTTCACTTGGGATTCCATTTCTCGCTCCGTATGTTCGAACTGTACTTAGCCAAGATTAGCCAAGCCGACATCCTTGGTCAAGCGTAGTTCGGCCCGGCATCGCGGGGCACAAAGCGTCAACGAAAAACGGGCGCCCGAAGGCGCCCGTTTCAACACAGCTTTCTGATCGGAAACCGATTAGAACGTGTGTGCGAGACCGATGTTGAAGCCGGTGTCGCCGTAGCCTGCGCCATTCACGCCATTCTTCGGCGGGTTGCTAGCACTGCCAACTTGACCCGCGTTTCCGTTACCACCGGCTGCATTCTTCGAAATACCGCACAGCGCGTTGCTATCAGCATTCAACTTGGCAAACGTCGCGTAAGCGATCGTACGCTTGGAGAATGCGTACTCGCCACCAAAACCGAACTTCGAGCAATCGGCGTTATCGATGCGATCGTCGTTAGCCTTGACGTAGCTCGCCTTCAGCGTGATGTTCGAAGTAACCGGAGCGGACAGGCCGATCAGCCAGCCATCACCATCCGAAGTGATCGCCGCACCATTCGTACCAGCAACGCCCTTTGAAGCGCTGTTATCACCTTGTGTGTTTTCGTAGTAAGCCGACAGCTTTACGACTCCGAAATCATACGCCCCACCAACAACCCAAAGGTCATACTCGAGATCGCTACCCGTAATCGTATTGCCGCGCTTGATCTTGAGGTTTTCGTAGTCGAGCGTAAAACTGATCGGGCCGTTGTTGTACAGGGCAGCGATCGCATACAGGGGCGTATCGCCACGTTCGATGTCCTGACCTGCGCCGGCGGAGATGCCAGCAATGCCGCCGCCTTCGTCATTCAGCAGAGAAGTCGTGTAAGCAGCCAGGAACTTAAGGCCGGGGGCCACTTCAGGTGTGATGTACACAACCGCGTTGTCGGCACGATCGGCTTGACCGAGGCCCGATGTCACGCCGAACAGCGAGCCCGCATTGGCAACCGTCTGGTTCTTGAACGGGTCATACTGACCGACGAACGAGTAGCGAGCGCCATCAACGCGGCCACCGAGCGCGGTACCGAAAGCACCTTCAAGACCGACCCAGCTATGACGGTTGGTAGTACCGCCAAACGATGTGCCTGTATCGCCGCTGAAACCGAACTCAAATTCGAAGATCGCCTTCAGGCCGTTACCGAGGGCTTCGCTACCGCGGAAGCCGATGCGGTTCGTGCCGAGGATGCCGTCTTCGAAGCCGTTTTGACGACCATCGCGACCAGCTTGCGACAGGCCACCGCTGTCGCCACCACGCGACATGAAACCGTAGTCGATGCGACCGTACATGGTCACGTTGGATGCTTCAGCCAGAACGGCGGTCGGTACGAGTGCGGCTGCGATCGCAACTGCAAGCAATTTCTTGGACATTACGCAATTCTCCTCTTGCGATGATAGTGGGTGCCCGGATCGTGTTCGATCGCAGAGCGACTGTACTGCCGGGCTACTCACCTTCGGACCTTCAGAAGGTGGATCGCACTGTACCGAAGCATGAAAGCTCACTGCAAGCCATGCGTAAAATTACGTATGCACCCGTCCGGTCCGTTGTGGTTTTCGTGCAACAGCCCGGAAGGGCGGGCCGGCTCGCCTCGCATGCAGGGCACGCCCCGTTTGACGAGGGCCCACACCCACTCGTGTCTGATCGCAGCTCCGATTCAGCTCACTTCGCTCCTCTACATATAAATATGCAGAGGAGTGAAGCATCGTCGCCCCAAAGCCGTGCGGCTCATCTTTCGACCCGCCGATTCGCGATCACCGCAAGGCCGTCCATCGGATCGTCGCCGGCTGAAAGTGCGACCTGCCGTCGAACGGTCCGCCGGCACGCGTTGTGTGCAGCAGACCGTCGCCCGCCGGACCTGACGCGCTGGCTCAGCTTTCGCAGCCACCCGCTGTCCGGCCGATCAGGTTGAAGAACTCGCGCCGCGTGCTGGCGTCGTCGCGGAAGGCGCCCAGCATGCGACTGGTCACCATGGCGACGCCCGGCTTGTGCACGCCGCGCGTGGTCATGCACTCGTGCGCCGCCTCGATCACCACTGCAACGCCGCGCGGCTGCAGCACCTCGTACAGCGCATCGGCGATCTGCACGGTCATCTTTTCCTGAATCTGCAGACGCTTGCCGAAAACCTCGACCAGACGTGCCAGCTTGGAAATGCCGATGACGCGCCGATCCGGCAGGTAGGCGATGTGCGCCTTGCCGATGATGGGCACCATGTGATGCTCGCAATGGCTTTCGAAGCGGATGCCGGTGAGTGCGATCACCTCGTCGTAACCTTCGACTTCTTCGAAGGTGCGCGACAGCACTTCGCGCGGGTCGATCGAATAGCCGGCGAAGAATTCCTCGTATGACTTGACGACGCGCGACGGCGTATCGAGCAGGCCTTCTCGCGCCGGATCGTCGCCGGCCCACCGGATCAGGGTACGGACGGCCGCTTCGGCCTCTTCCCGGCTCGGGCGTGTGGTGTCTGAATGGTTCATGGTCATCCTGTTTTTGCTTATATATATAGCGGCGCAATCACGGTGCGATGCCGCTGCCTGACACCCGGACTGAGCATGGTGGCGGCGCAGCCACTTGTTTTCAAGTGCGGTTCATCGACTCCGACCCTTGATAAGTCAGTTTAGCTCCCCAGATTCCGATCGAACCTGCGCGGCGATACTCATTGTTTCCGGATGTAAACCGCCGGAACAGCACGTCATCCGCGCGGCTCCACCGTTCGCTCACAAGCCCCGCAGCACTTCGCTGCTGCGGGCAATAACAGTCAGGAGAGGACATCCGATGAAGATCACCCTGTCACGTACCGCACTGGCGGCCATCGCCGCCACGACCTTCGGCCTTGGCGCGACGGCAACCACGATCGACTGGATGCACAAGGCGGAAGCGGCACCCGACGGCAAGCCGCTGTTGCTGGCGCAATCTGCACCCGTCGCGGCCGCTCCGGTCACCGGCAATCTCGTGACCGGCCTGCCCGACTTCGCGACGCTGGTCGACCAGACGTCCGCCTCGGTCGTGAACATCAGCGTCGTCGGCAAGGCGACCAGGACGCCTGGCATGAACCCGAATGACCCGATGTATGAATTCTTCCGCCGCTTCGGCATTCCGGTGCCGCAGGACCCGCGCGGCGGGCAGGGGCCGGGCAACGGTCAGGGCCCGACGCCACGCGGCATCGGCTCCGGCTTCGTGATCAGCCAGGATGGCTACATCCTGACGAATGCACACGTGGTGTCGGAAGCTGCCGAGGTGACGGTGAAATTCACCGACAAGCGGGAACTGAAGGCGCGCGTCATCGGCAGCGACAAGCGCACAGACGTTGCGCTGATCAAGGTCGAGGCAAAAAACCTTCCAGCCGTGAAACTGGGCAATGCCGACCAGGTGCGTGTCGGCGAGTGGGTGGCCGCAATCGGCGCGCCTTTCGGTTTCGAGAACACGGTGACCGCCGGCATCGTCAGTGCCAAGTCGCGCGCGCTGCCCGACGAATCGCTGGTGCCCTTCATCCAGACCGACGTGGCGATCAACCCGGGCAATTCGGGCGGTCCGCTGTTCAATCTGAAGGGCGAGGTGATCGGCATCAACTCGCAGATCTACTCGCGCACCGGCGGCTTCATGGGCCTGTCGTTCGCCATTCCGATCGACGTGGCGATGCGTGTGGCCGACCAGATCAAGCAATTCGGTCGCGCCAAGCATGCGCGACTGGGCGTCAGCATCCAGCCGATCACGCGCGATCTGGCCGACAGCTTCGGGCTGGACCGCGCACGCGGAGCTTTGGTCGCCAATGTCGAGAAGGACGGTCCGGCTGACCGGGCGGGCCTGCAGTCCGGTGACGTGGTGCTGTCGGTCGATGGCCGCGAGGTGGCAGATTCGTTCGACCTGCCCAAGGTGATCGGCAATCTGCCGCCGGGCAAGCCGGTCAAGCTCAATGTATGGCGTCAGGGCGCGGAACGTACCGTCACGGCGACGCTGGGCGAACAGGGCGAAACAGAAGCGGTCGCCCAGGCAGATCCGGCGCGCGACGCACAACCGGCGCGCGATCGCCTGGGCCTGGTGGTGCGTCCGCTCAGCGGCGGCGAAGCCCAGCAACTGGGTGTGAATCGCGGCCTGGTCGTTTCCGACGTTGCAGGTCCGTCCGCCCAGGCAGGCATCCAGCCGGGTGACGCCATCCTCGCGGTAAATGGCCAACCGGTCGGCAGCGCCGAAGAACTGGCGCGCCTGGTCGAACGCGCCAAGGGCCGCGTCGCGCTGTTGATCCAGCGCGGCGACAACCGGCTGTTCGTGCCTATCCGGGCAGGTTGATCGCACCTGCTGCTGGGCGCGGACGCGACGCACGGAATCGACGCGCTTATCGCGGACAGGGTCCGCTCCTACGAAAAGCAACACCGTCGCGGTTTTCGTAGGAGCCTGCCCCGCAGGCGATCCCGGTCTTCGAACACGTGACGGTGCATGAGCCACGCTCGCATCGCGGACAGGGTCCGCTCCTACGAAAAGCAACACCGTCGCAGTTTTCGTAGGAGCCTGCCCCGCAGGCGATCCCGGTCTTCGAACACGTGACGGTGCATGAGCCACGCTCGCATCGCGGACAGGGTCCGCTCCTACGAAAAGCAACACCGTCGCAGTTTT
>NZ_JAUYRO010000052.1 GCF_030696805.1 Methyloversatilis sp.
CATCGCTTCGCTTACCCCAACCTACCGGGGCGGAGTTGCGCTTCGATTGCGAATGCCGGCGTGATGCGGCGGGCGGGGGTGATGTACTTGGCGGGGTCGTGCGGGTTGGCGTTGGGATGTTGGGCATCGCTGCGCTCACCCCAACCTACGGGACTTGTTGCGCGGGCGTCACGCTGCGGTATTACGGCGGGCTGGGTTGCGGCGCTCGATGGGGCTGCGCGGGGGTGACGTTGGGTGTTGGGCATCGCTGCGCTCACCCCAACCTACGGGGGCGGGTTTGCGTATCGGACTTGGCGGGTTTGGCGTTGGGTGTTGGGCATCGCTGCGCTCACCCCAACTTACAACAGCGACGGACGGCGGCGCGGCGAATTGTAGGTTGGGGTGAGCGCAGCGATGCCCAACAGCGGTCGACGCTCAGCCGGGCCATTTCAGGCGAGCAGCGCCTGCATGATGCGGCGCTGCATGCTGCGTGGGGTGAGGCGCGCGGACCAGGCGGACAGCTTGTTCGCCAGCCCGGGCACCACGCCGGCGCGGCCCTGCATCAGCGCGCGGATGCCCGCTTCGGCAACCGGGCGCGGCGCCATCATCATCAGGTTCAACGTGGCCGACACATGGTGGCCGGAGCTCTTGAAAAAGGCGGTCTTCGTGACGCCGGGCGACAGCACGGTAACGGTCACGCCAGCCGCTGCCAGTTCGTCGTGCAGCGCCTCACCCAGCGCCAGCACATAGTGCTTTGTGCCCGCGTACGCGGCGTAGAACGGCGCCGGCATGAAGCCGAGCAGGCTGGCCACCAGCAGGATGCGGCCGCGCCCGCGGCGCGCCATGTCCTGCCCGTACTGCTGCGTCAGTTCGGTCAGTGTGACCATGTTGAGCTGCAGCATCTGCGGCAGCCGCACCGGATCGGCGTCAAGCAGTGGACCATGCAGCCCGAAGCCGGCGTTGTTGATCAGCGTTTCGATGCGCAGCCCGCGCGCATCGGTGCGCCGCTTCAGCTCGGCGGCGGCACCGGGCGCCGACAGGTCGATGCCTTCCACGACCACTTCGATGCCGTACGCGCTGCGCAGCGCCTCGGCCAGCCGTTCCATGTCGGCGACGCCGCGCGCGGCCAGTACGAGGTTCATGCGCCGGTCCGCCAGGATGTGGGCGAATTCGACGCCCAGACCGCTGGATGCGCCCGTGATGAGTGCCCAATTACCGGTGTTCGTTATCTGCATGTCAGTGCTCCGTCTGCAAGCCAGGGGGACGCGAAGGGGCGTGTCCGGCAGCCGGTGCGCCGATGCGGAACCACAGCGCGAACAGCGCCGGCAGGAACAGCAGCGTCAGCACGGTGCCGACCGCCGTCCCCCCGATCAGGGTATAGGCCAGCGCACCCCAGAAGGTCGAGGTGGTCAGCGGGATGAACGCCAGCACCGCGGCCACTGCAGTCAGCAGCACCGGCCGGGCGCGCTGCACGGTCGCTTCGACCACGGCGTCGTGGCGATCCATGCCGGCGGCACTGTTGGCTTCGATCTGGCCGACCAGGATGAGCGTGTTGCGCATCAGGATGCCGGCCAGCCCGATCAGGCCGAGGATGGCGTTGAAGCCGAACGGCTGGTCGAACAGCAGAAGCGCGGGCGCCGCACCGATCAGGCCGAGCGGCGCCGTCAGGAACACCATGGTCATCGCGGAAAAGGAGCGCACCTGGATCATGATTACCGTGAGCATCAGCAGCAGCATCACCGGGAACACCGCCGCCAGCGCGAGATTGGCCTTGTTGCTTTCTTCGATCGAGCCACCGGTGTCGATGCGGTAGCCTTCCGGCAGTGCGGCGCGCAGGTCGGTCAGCGCGCGGTCGATGCCGGCCGACACGTCCGGCGGCTGCACATGCTCGGCGATGTCGCCGCGCACCACGATGGTCGGGTGGCGGTCGCGCCGGTGCAGCACCGGCTCTTCCTGCCGCACCTCGGTGCGCCCGATCTGCGCCAGTGGAATGCGCCGGCCGTCCGCAGCGATCAGCGACAGGGCGTCGAGCGTGGCCGGGTCGCTTCGCGGGTCACTGCGAACAAACCCGTGCATCGAGCCGCCGACGCGCGCCACCACGGCCACCGAACGGATGTCTTCGCGCAGCTCGGTCACCGTCACGCCATCGAGAAGGAACTGCAGCTGCTGCGCCGCCTCGGCCGGCGACAGGCCGATCTGGCGCAACCGCGACTGATCGAGCACGAAATGTAGCGTGGCCGCCGGCCCGGTATTGTCGCGATGCACCTCGCGCATGTCCGGGTGGGCGCGCATCACCGCCTCGACGTCACTGGCGATGGCGCGCAGCCGGTCGAGGTCCGGGCCGCTGACGCGGTAGGACACCGGGAACGGCACCGGCGGGCCGAACAGCAGTTGCGTGGCGCGCACGCGCGCCTCCGGCGCGAGGCCCTCGGCGACGCGCTCGCGCAGGCGCTGCCTGAGACGGTCGCGTTCCGCAGCACCGGGCGTCAGCACGATGATCTTGGCGAACGCCGGGTCGGGCAGTTCCTGCGACAGCGAAAAGAAGAAACGCGGCGCGCCCTGCCCGATGTAGGCGGTGACGACGCGCGACTCCGGCTGCTGCCTGAGCCAGCCCTCGACCGTTTCGGTCGTGCGCTGCGTGGCGGCGATGTCGCTGCCCGACGGCAGCGTCACCTCGACGATCAGTTCCGGCCGCTCGGACACCGGGAAGAACTGCTTCTTCACGACGACCATCGCAGCCACCGATGCACCGAACATCAGCAGCACGAGGAGCGCCACCGTGCCCTTGCGCCGCACGCACCACGCGACCAGAGCACGCAGCTGGCGGTAGCGCGGCGTGTCGTAGATGGCGCGGGCGCCGCCGGGCACGGCGGCCACGGCCGGCAGCAGCTTCACCCCGAGATAGGGCGTGAACACCACGGCGACCAGCCAGGACATCAGCAGCGAAAAGGCGACGATCCAGAAAATATTGCCGGCGTATTCGCCCGCGCTCGACGCGGCGAAGCCGACCGGCATCAGGCCGATCACCGTCACCGCAGTGCCGGACAGCATGGGCGCGGCAGTGACCGTCCACGCGTGTGCAGCGGCTTCGACGCGCGCCATGCCTTCCTGCATTTTCACCACCATCATTTCGATCGCGATGATGGCGTCGTCCACCAGCAGGCCGAGCGACAGGATGAGCGCACCCAGCGTGATGCGGTCGAATTCGCGCCCGGTCATCAGCATGACGATGAACACCGCCGCCAGCGTCAGCGGCACCGCCGCGGCGACGATCACGCCCTCGCGCCAGCCGAGCGACAGGAAGCTCACGCCGGTCACCACCGCCAGCGCGACGAAGAACTTCAGCATGAATTCGTCCACCGCCTGGGTGATGTTCACCGCCTGGTCGGAAATCTTCGTGAAGCTCAGGCCGAGCGGCAGTTCGGCGGCGAGGGCCGTTTCTTCGGCGGCGAGTGCGCGGTCAAGCTCCAGGCCGTTCCAGCCGGGCCGCATCACCACCCCGACGATCATCGACGGCTCACCGTCGTGACGGATCAGGAAGGTGGCCGGGTCTTCGAAGCCGCGCCGGATGTCGGCGATGTCGCCCAGCCGGAAGGTACGATCGCCGGCGCGCACCGGTGTGTCGCCCAGCATGTCGACACCGGCGTAGGCACCGTCGAGCCGCAGGAAAACGCGCGGGCCGTCGGTGCTGACCGAGCCGGCCGGCGTCACCGCATTCTGCCGCGCCAGCGCATCGAAAATGTCGCGCGCATCGATGCCCAGCGTGGTCAGTCGCTCGTACGACAACTCGACGAACACCCGCTCCGGCCGCTCGCCGATGATGTTCACCTTGTTCACACCGGGCACGCGCAGCAGCCGCTCGCGCAGCCGCTCCGCCTCGCGCACCAGATCGCGCTGCGGCAGGTCGCGCGCCTTGAGCGCATAGAGCGCGAAATTCACATCGGAATATTCGTCGTTGATGAACGGTCCGTAGACGCCGGGCGGCAGGCGGCGCGCCTCGTCACCGAGCTTCTTGCGCGCCTGGTAGAACTGCTCCGGCACGTCGGCCGGACGGGTCGAATCCTTCAGCGTCAGCGTGGCGAACATCAGGCCGGACCGGGTGAAGGTTTCCACCCGGTCATAGCCAGCCAGTTCCTGCATGCGCTTTTCCAGCGGTTCGGCCACCAGATCCTGCATCTGCTGTGCGGTGGCACCGGGCCAGGCGGCGCTGAAGGTCATCACCTTGATGCTGAACACCGGGTCTTCGGCGCGCCCGAGCTTGAAGAAGGCGAACACGCCCGACACCGCCACCGCAATGATCAGGAACAGCGTGACCGCGCGTTCGCGCACGGCGAGCGCCGACAGGTTGAGGCGGTTCATGGCGCGCGCTCCACGCCAGCGAGTGCCGTGTCGAGGCCGCGCACGGTGCTGCCATCGCGCAGCAGGTGGGCGCCGAGCGCGACGATGCGTTCGCCGACGCGCAGGCCGGCGGAAATCGACGCGCTGTCGTGACCCAGACCGGCCAGCGTGACCGGGCGGAAGGCGACGCGGCTGGCATCGCCGACCCGTTCGATCACCCACACGCCCGGGCCCTGGCCGGCGTCGTGCAGCGCGGCGATCGGCACCCGCACCCGCTCGCCCGCTGCGTCGCCCGACATGCGGTCGAGCGCAAGGGTCACCGTGCTGCCGATCGGTGCCTGCGCCGCGGCGCCGTCGAGCAGGTAGCGCGCTTCGAAGGTGCGGCTGCGCGGGTCGGCTGCATCGGACAACTGGCGCAGGCGGGCCGTGAAGGTGGTGCCCGGCAGGCTGTGTAAGGTGGCGGTGGCGCCCGTGCCGACGGCCGGGCGCACCGATTCGGGCAGGTTGACCAGCGCCTCGCGCGCGCCCGAGCGCGCCAGCCGCACGACCGGCTCGCCGGCGCGCACCACCTGGCCCGGTTCGACGAGGGTGTCCACCACCACGCCATCGCTGTCGGCCACCAGCAGCGTGTAGCCGGCCGCGTTGCGCGCCACCTGCTGCTGCGCCAGTGCCGCGTCGAGCAGGGCCTGCGCGCTGTCGGCGCCGGCGACCGCCTGATCGCGCACCTGGGCCGACACGGCACCCTGCTCCACCATTCCGCGCAGCCGCTGCTCGTCGGCGCGCGCCTGTACCGCGTGCGCCCGCGCCGCCTCGACCGCCGCGGCCTGCGCCGCGAGCGCCAGATCGAGATCGGCGGCATCGAGGCGCATCAGCGGCTGGCCGCGCCGTACGGTCTGACCGGTATCGACCAGGCGCTCGACCACCTTGCCGGCGACCCGGAAACCGAGATCACCGACCACGCGCGACGTCACCACGCCGGTGTAGGACTGCGACGCGGCCCGATCCGGCTGCACGACGGCGACAGCCACGCGCGGCACACCGGTGCGCGGGTCGGGTTGTGCCGGCTGGGTGCACGCGGCGAGAGCAAGAACGGCCGGGATTGCAAAGACGATGCCGATAACGGCGGGCAGGCGAAGCAGGCGGGCATCCATGACCGGGCACTTTCGGAAAGAGAGCGCCCAGTTTCGTAACAAGTTACGAATAAGTCAACCCGTAACCTGAAAACAACCGCTCAGGGCGAAAGGCTGCGCAGCACCAGGCCGGACACCGCCGCCGCGTTCACTGCGATCTCCTCGCGCGGCGTCTGCTCGAGCATCACCGGATGACAGAACGGCGACGTGGTGACGAAGATGGCGCGGCACACCTCGTCGAGCGGCGTCTTGCGCTCGAATTCGCCTCGCTCGCGGCCATCGGCGACGATGCGGCACAACGCCTGCAGGATGGCGCCCTTGTGCTGCGCCACCGAGCCCCAGCCCTCTTCAACCGCCGCGACCACGATGTCGTGCAGCCGCCGCTCGTTGAAAAACAACTCGAAGCCTTCTTCGAAAAGCGCTCGGTAGAAGCGTCTCAGGCGATCGGATGCCGACGTGTCCTCGCTCGCAATGGCCATCAGCCGCTCGTCCAGCGGCTGCAGCGTCATCCTGCAGACCGCTTCGCCGATCGCCTGCTTGGACTCGAAGAAACGATAGACGTAGGCGCTGGACACGCCGATGGCGCGCGCCAGATCAGCCACCGTGGTCTTCTGGTAACCGAAGTGACGGAAGTGTTCGTCGGCCGCGGCGATGATCTGCTCGCGCCGTTCGTGTTCGACCGGGCCGCGCTGACCGGTCGCCAGAGGGGTGTCGTGGGCTGCGCTGTCATTCATGAAGCAAGGTTACAAGGTCGCCCCCGCATTGACAACGAGTAACGAGTATATAAACTTGTAACTCTTTATCAGGAGCGCGCCATGCCGTCATCGATCCGTCGCCTGCCGGGCGCTGCCGTCTGGATGCTGGCCATCCTCACTTTGGGCGGCTGCACGGTCGGCCCCGACTTCCGGCGCCCCGAACCCCCAGCCAGCATGCAGTTCGTGTCGGCCGATGCGCTGGCTTTGCGCAGCGCACCGGTGGGCGCCGATGATCCCGCGCGCTGGTGGACCGGTTTCGACGACCCGCTGCTCGACCGCATCGTCGCCCGCGTGCTGGCCGGCAACCTCGACCTGACGGTGGCGGCGGCGCGGCTCGAACAGGCGCGTGCGGGGCTGGCGGTGCGTTCGGCCATCCAGCGCCCGTCCGGCCAGTTGGGCGCCGAAGCGGCGTCCGGCCGACTGTCGGTGCAGACGCCGCTGGGCCGCCTGCTCGACGCGCGCCCCGGCTTCGACCGCACGGCTGACGAATACGCGCTCAATGCAGGGTCGAGCTGGGAACTGGACCTGTTCGGCGGCCTGCAGCGCGCCGAGGACGCCGCCCGCGCCGACTATCTGGCCGCCGGTGCCGGCGTGGCCGGCGCGCGACTGGCGGTTGTGGCGCAGGCGGCCGACACCTACATCCATGTGAGGGCGCTGCAGTCGCGCCTGCAGGTGCTGCATGAACAGATCGATACGCAGCGCCGGCTGGTCGGGCTGATTGCGCTGCAGGTGTCGCGCGGTCTGGCCGCCGAACTGCAGCACGATCAGGCGCAGGGCGCGCTGGCGGAAGTCGAAGCCGCGCTGCCCGCACTCGAAGCCGGGCGTGACGCCGCGATGTTCGCACTCGACGTGCTGACCGGCGATACCCCCGGCCACTGGCGCGCCGAACTGGAGCCGCCCGCTGCGCTGCCGCGTGCGCCGGCCGTCGCCACGGCGGGCGGTCCGGCCAGCCTGATCCGGCGCCGGCCCGACCTGATGGCGGCCGAATACCGGCTGGCCGCGTCGAATGCACGCATCGGCGAAGCCATCGCCGCTTACTACCCGCGCATGGCACTGACCGGCCTGCTCGGTTTTGCCACGGCGGGCGGCGGCAGCCTGATCGCGTCGGGCGCCGCGCAGGCGCGTCTGGCCGCCGGCCTGCGCTGGCGTCTGTTCGATTTCGGGCGCGTCGATGCCGAAGTGGCCGCGGCGCGCGGCGGCGAAGCCGAAGCGCTGGCGCACTACCGGCAGGCCGTGCTGCGCGCCACAGAAGAGGTCGAAAACGCCTTCACGGCGCTGGTCAAGCGCGAGGCGCAGGCCGCAACGCTGAGCACCGGCGAAGCGGCGCTGAACCGCGCGCGAGGGCGTGCCTTCACGGCCTGGCAGGGTGGCGTGGTCAGTCTGGTCGAGGTGCTCGACGCGGACAGCCGCTTGCTGCGCACGCGCGACGCGCGCATACAGGCTGAAGCCGAAGCCGCGCGCGCTGCGGTGGCGTCGTTCCGCGCGCTTGGCGGCGGCTGGCAACCGGCCGGGACAGATGACACACAACCGCAGCCGGTCGCGGGCACAATAGCCACCGACGGGTAAGGTTGGCACCATCGCGGCGGTCTGATCGAGGGTCCAGCCCCTGTGTCGATGTGGCACCCGGAACACTGCGCTCCCGCATGAAAAAGCTCGGCACCGAAGGGCCACGTGCCGGTACGTGAGCCGACGCCTTGGTCCGGGAGAGCTTGGCGTGGGGGTGCTGGATGTAGGGTGCTGGATGTAGGGTGCTCGCTGTAGGGTGCTCGCTGTGGGGTGCTCGCTGTGGGGTGCTCGCTGTGGGGTGCTCGCTGTGGGAGCGGCGTCCCCGCCGCGATCAGTGCCGCGATGGTCGCTGATCAAAGTGAGTATCGCGGCGAGGACGCCGCTCCCACAGAAACTGCGCGGATCGCGTTGAGGGGGTTTCGGCGCGCACTGCTCACCGCCCGCAAAGCGGGCTGGCCACGCAGGGTAAGCTCTCCCACAGCCAGCGGCCCGGCAACGCCGGATCAACCGTAGCGCTGCCTTGCCACGACGGCCAGGCCGCAGCCGACGCTACCGTACAGGTCGCCCTCGACCGGACGTGCTTTCGGGAAGCGCCGCGACAGCGCGTCGCGCAGTACCGGCACGGCGCTCGAGCCGCCGGTGAAGAACAGCGTGTCGAGCGTATCCGCACGCACACCGGCGTGATCCAGGCAGCGCTGCGCGGCGGCACACACGCGTTCGATCTCGGCTGAGATGGCGGCTTCGAACTGGGGGCGCGTCAGGGTCACCGCCAGTCCGGCTTCGGCCACATCGAGATCGAGTACGCACGAGAGCGACTGCGACAGTTCGATCTTCGCCGCTTCAGAGCGCATGGCGATGCGGTGACCGCTGCGTTCGCGCACCACGCGCAGCAGGCGGTCGAAGCGCTTGGTGTCGACCACATCGAGCCGCATGTCCTGCAGGCTGGCCAGCACGGCGCGCGGATAGGCGAGATGGATGGTGTGCCAGGTGGCCAGCTGGAAGTAGGTGGTGTTGGGCAGGATGGCGCCGCTGGCCAGCAGGCCGCCCATGCCCAGTTCGGGCATGACGCAGGCGAGCGACAGCCGCTTGTCGAAATCGGTGCCGCCGATATGCACGCCGCTGGTGCCCAGCAGGTCGGCGCTGCGGTCGGTTGCGTTGCGCCGCTCGGGCGACAGGCGGACGAGGGAGAAGTCGGACGTGCCGCCACCGATGTCGACCACCAGCACCAGCGATTCCCGGTCCACCGTTTGCTCGAAAGCATGCGCTGCGGCGATCGGTTCGAACTGGAAACTGACGTCGCGAAAACCCAGGCCGCGCACGATCTGCGCCAGCGTGTCCTCGGCCAGCTGGTCGGCTTCCGGGTCATCGTCGACGAAATACACCGGCCGGCCGATGACCACCTGATCGAAGCCGCAGCGCGCCGCGGTTTCGGCGCGCTTGCGGATTTCGGCGAGAAAGCCGCCGATCAGGTCGCGGAACGCGAGGTGACGGCCGCCCACGTCGGTGCCGGTGTCCATCAGGCCGCTGCCGAGCAGGCTTTTCATCGAGCGCATCAGCCGCCCCTCGTAACCTTCGAGGTATTCGTTCAGCGCCGCGCGGCCGAACGACATCGTGTCTTCGTCGAGATTGAAGAACACGGCCGACGGCAGCGTCAGCCGACCCGCTTCCAGCGGCAACAGACGGGCGATTGCGCCGTCGTGCACCGCGGCGGTGGAGTTGGACGTACCGAAATCGATGCCGCAGGCGGTCAGGCTCATGATGCGTTCAACCTGAAAACCTCATTTGATCGACGCCATGGGTAAGGGTGGCGGGGTGCACGGCAAGGCGCGAGGACGCGGCAGGATGGCTCCCTGCAAGGACGAGCAACGCAGCCGGGCACCCCGCCGGCCGTGCACAGGGCGGCGAAGCGCGCTCACCCTGAGGGCGAAGGCCGGGCGAAAGCAGGAAAGTTGCAAGGGCAATGTCTTCCATCGATGTTTCAAGCGATCAACTGAGGTCTTCAGGTTCAGTGCATGGACAACACGGGCGCGCAGCCTACGGCGCTGCGCAGGCCGGGTCAAACGCTGGCGGCCGGCTCGATCGCTTCCAGCCGGTAGCCGGCCGCCTTCCAGCCGTCGATGCCGCCGAGCAACGGGCGCGCGTCAACGATACCTGCCGCGCGCAGCTTGAATGTGGCGCGCACCGCCGACACGTCGTTCGGGCAGGCGCAATACACGATGACCGGACGGTCGCGCGGCAGCCGGTGCGCCTCCGCATCGATCCGTTCGAGCGCGATAAGCAGCGCGCCCGGGATGCGCACCGGTTCGGCGTCGGCGATCAACCCGGAGCGCACGTCGATCACCGTCACGTCGACGCCGCTGTCGATCATGTCCAGCAGTTCGGAGGGCGCAAGCCTGACCGCGCGCAGCGCCTTCATCGCGCGCTGGCGGTCGAACCACCGGTACCCGATGTACAACGCCAGCAGCGTGCCGATCAAGGCGGCCGCCACCGACCCCAGGCCGGCAAGGTAGTCGAGCACGGCACCGATCTGTGCGTGAAACACCAGCCCGATGGCCAGCGCGGCGCCCGCCCACAGCAGCGCACCGGCGGTATTGAACAGCATGAAGGCGCCCGGCCGCATGCCCAGCGCACCGGCCAGCGGCGGCGCCAGCGTGGACAGACCGGGCACGAACTTGGCGATCACCAGCGTCGCCAGACCGTAGCGGGTAAAGGTCGATTCGCTGGTACGCACGCAGGTGTCGGGCGACAGCGAAATGCGGCACAGCAGCTTCAGCACGCGATGGCCGTGCCGGCGGCCGGCGACATACCAGGCCAGATCGCCCAGGGTCGATGCCAGCACCGCCACCAGCAGCGCGATCACGCCATACAGCGGATCGTCGGCCACGCGCGCGCCGGCCAGCATGACCAGCGGCATGGCCGGAATCGGCAACCCGAGCTGTTCCGCCAGCACCACGGCAAACAGCAACCACAGGCCGTACTGGGCCAGCAACTCACTCACAGCATTCCCCCGACAGACTTGCGCAGGCGTCGACGATGACACATCGTCGCGACGTGATGCGCGCTGCCGGCCGGATTCGCGGACGAAGCCCGAACGGTCGCTGCAGGGGCCCGGATCAGTTCAGCGCACGGTGTGGCGCAGCAGGCGCAGGCATTCGACGGCGGCGGCCAGATCGGCGGCGAGATAATCGTCGTCGGTGCGGATCATCGGATCCGCACCGCACTCAAGCAGCAGTGCCAGCATGTCGTGCTTGCCGCTGGACGCCGTGTACATCAGTGCGGTGGCGCCGGTGTCATTGCGGTTGTCGACACGGATGCCTGCCGCGACCAGCGCACGCACGATGCCGGCCTGACCTGACACGCAGGCCAGCCACAGCGCGTTGTTGCCGTCACCGTTGCGCCGGTCGACGGCGACCCCGAGCGCCAGCAGTTCGTCCACGAGATCGGCCCGGCCGGACAGCGCCGCGCGCATCAGCGGCGTCAGGCCGTGTTCGCGGGAAACATCGAGATCGCTGGCGTCGAAGCCGTGTTCGGCCACGAAGGCCTGCAGCGCAGCCGAACCGCCAGCCGACGGAGGCTGCCCGGCACCTGCCGACGCGCGCCGGCCAAGCGCCGCGGCGAGCGCATCGTGGCCGCCGTCGACGCTGTAGACCTCGGCGTAGCGGAAGTCGGCAAACATGCCTGCCCAGGTCTTGCTGGCGTTGCCGCGATAGCAGTAGATGAGCACCGGCATCGACCGGCCGACCGCCTGCAGGGCGTCGCCGAAGCCGGCTTCGGTCAGGTGTTGCGCGCCGGCGATGTGCGCGCGTTCGTAGCTGGCACGGTCGCGTGTGTCGAACACCGCCAGCGACGCGAGGCCGCCGCTGCGATGGCGCAGCAGCAGGTCGGCCGCCTGGTCGGCGGGAATGCAGCGATAGCGGGAAGCGGTCGCGGTTTCGTTCATGGCGTAAGTTCCGGTGCTGCCGGTGCGCGCTGCGCGTAGGCCGGCGATGATTCGATGCGCGCATCGTCGATCGCGCGCCCGAGGGTGAAGTGGTACAGCGTCTGGTGCGCCGTGCCTTCGAGGCAGATCAGCTCGTGCACTGCGTCGTCGAAAAAGCAGCCGATGCCGGTTCCGCGCAGGCCCATCGCCTCCGCCTCGGCGTAGAGCACCTGGCCAATGAGTCCGGCCTGCCGGTGCAGATCGCGATAGTTGGCGGCGGACGCCGCCAGCGCGGCTTCGAACTCGCACAGCATGCCGAGCGCAAGGCAGGCGTTGGCGGCGATGTCCTGATGGCAGTGCAGGCTGCGTGCCAAACGCGCGAGCGCCATCGGTTCCATCGCCGCCAGCCGGTAGAGCGGCACGGCGACACCTTCCACGGGCACCAGGTCGTGCTGGCGGGCCAGCCGCGCCGGCACGCCCTGTTCGACGCGACCGCGCGACAGCAGATAGACACCGGGCGACAGGCCTTCGACGCGATGCACGAACAAGAGCAGATCAATGCGCCAGCCACCCGGCAGCGCGTCCCAGGGCATGGCCCCGGACGGCTGCAGCCGTTCCAGCAGACGTTCGAAGGCGTCGCGCGCCAGCACCTCCCGCGCATCGAAGCGCTGCGCGCTGCGCCGCCCCAGCAATACCTCGCCGACCGATCGCCCGCGTGCTGTGAGCGCGGCTGCCCCGCGTGTCGCGCGCGCGCCCGCCGGATGCTCGTCGGCAACAGGTACTGCGCCCTGCACGGCGCCGCGGGTTGCGGCCGCCACCTCGCCCACCGCCGCCCAGCGATACATCGGATGGCGATCCACCGTGCTCGCCGTGCCGTACCACTGCACGTGTCCGAGCTCGGGCAGTGGCGGACCGTCGTCACTCGCACAGCCGATGGCGAGCAGCAGTTCAGCCTCTTCGATTTCGGTGTCGATGGCGCGGCGTGCCGGAAAGTCCTGCAGGCGATCGGTGCCGGCGAGCGCCGCCAGCGACGCCCCGTCGATGTCCGGCTCCGCCTGCAGCGTCCAGCCGAGCACTGCCGCCGCATAGCGCAACGCACCCACCGCGTGACCGGTGTCCAGCTGGCAGTAACGGAAGGCGCGTTCACCGTACTTCCATGCCTCGCGCCACATGACCGACGTCAGCACGACGTGCACGCCGGCGCCCCCGGTGGCACAGCTGCCATGGCGGGCGCGGCATTCCAGCTCGTGCGTCTCCGGCAGGTAGTGGTACAGCCCGTCTGCAAGCACATCGAGACCGCGTATCACCAGATAGGCCTCCACCGGGTGCAGATTGCCGCTGGACGGATTGGCGCGCACCGCCCAGCGGTCCGGGCCGCTCGACTTCCACGCCGTCAGGCCGAGCGACAGGTGCAGCAGCGCGCCCAGCGTGTGCAGCGACAGTGGCAACGGCGGCAACGGCGTGTCGAGCGCGGCGAAATCCTGGTCGAGGCGCAGCCGGGCCGGATTGGCGTCGTCGGTCGCCAGCGGCAGCGCGCTGCGCGGCGCGCCTTCGAAGTGCCGGAATGGCGCCGGCTGCGCGTCCCAGTCCAGCGTTTCCGGGCCGGCTGCATAGGCGGCGTAGCGGTGGCGGGTGCGCTGGTGATAGGCGCGCACGACGTCGGCAGCCGACGCGGTCGCGTCCGGCGCCGGCCACATTTCAGTCGTCGTCATCGTCGTCCGAAACGCCGTTCTTGCGCGGCACCGTTTCCGGGTCGCAGATGATCGGTCGATAGATTTCGATGCGGTCGCCCGGACGCAGCGGTGCGTCCTTCTTCACCACCTTGCCGAACACGCCGACCTTCTGCCGGCTGAGGTCGATGTCCGGACACAGCTTCAGGATGCCCGACAGCTCGATGCCTTCGGCCACCGTGCAGGTGTCCGGCACGTCGATCTTCAGCCAGTGGTTGGCGACACTGCCCGCATAGGCTACGGCGATCCGCATGGCGCGCCTCCTTCAGTGAGCCGCCTGAGCGCCGGCCAGCGCCGCGGCACGCCGATCGGCGCGTCGCTGCAACCAGCGGCGGCCGGCGATCAGCAGGCCGAGCGCCAGGAATCCGCCCGGCGGCAGGATCATGAACAACGCGCCCGAATCCGCCGGCAGCACCTTCGTTTCGAGAAAGGCGAAATGCGGCCCGAGCAGCAGATGTGCATTCGCGAACAGCGTGCCGGCACCGGTGATTTCGCGCAGCGCACCCATCACGGTCAGCGCCAGCGTGAAACCAAGGCCAGTGGCCAGACCGTCGAACGCCGACAGCGCCGCCGACTGGCGCGATGCGAAGGCCTCGGCGCGGCCCAGCACCGCGCAATTGACGACAATCAGCGCGATGAAGATGCCGAGCACCTTGTACAGGTCGTGGAACCAGGCGTTCAGGCACATATCGACCAGCGTCACCATGCCGGCGATCAGCACGATGAAGATCGGAATGCGCACCTCGTCGCTGACCCAGTGACGCAGCGACGAAATGAGCGCATTCGACATGACCAGCACGACCATGGTCGCCAGCCCCATGCCCAGACCGTTGGTCGCACTGCTCGTTACCGCCATGGCCGGACACAGCCCGAGCATCTGGCCGAGCACCGCATTGTTGTCCCACAGGCCGTCGCGTGCGACCGCCTTGGCTGTCGGGCTGTCACTCATGGTTTCTCTCCGCTGACCGGCACCGCCTCGCCGCTCGCCTCAGCCGTCAGTTCAGCGCGGTGCGCGGCGAGAAATTCGAGGCCTTTCTTCACTGTCGCGACGACCGCGCGCGGCGTGATGGTTGCGCCGGCGAACTGGTCGAAGTCGCCGCCGTCCTTCTTCACCGCCCAGCGCGTCGGTGCCGGCTGCTGCTGCGACTTGCCGTCGAAAGAACGTATCCAGTCATGCCGCGCGACCTCGATCTTGTCGCCCAGGCCCGGTGTTTCGTTGTGCTTCGTCACCCGCACGCCGACGATGCGACCGTCGACATCGACCGCCATCAGCAGCACGATGCGCCCGCCGTAGCCGTAGCCCGACATTTCAAACAGCAGCGCGCGCAGCGCGCCCTGCTTGCGCGCGCGATGCACGGTCAGCGGCGCACCATCCGGCCCGGCCAGCTGCAGTGTGTCGGTCAGCAGGTTGTTGTCGGCATAGCCGGTCGGCAGGATCTGTTCGAGCTGCTGCCGCGTGTCATCGGATTGCGCCTGCGCAATCCGGTCGCGGGTGGCGAACTGACCGAAGGCGAGGAAAGCGGTGGTCACCAGCATCACCACGCCCAGCGAGGCGCCCGGAAACCACAGCGCATCGGGTGCGCGCGAACCGCTCATCGCGTGACCTCCCGAGCGCGGCGCGCGTCAAGCGGCTTGCCGCCGATGCGCCGGCCGAAAATGCGCGGCCGGGCCCACAGGTCGAGCAGCGGTGTGGCGGCATTCATCAGCAGGATGGCGAAACCGACGCCCTCCGGATAGCCGCCCCAGGTGCGGATCAACCAGGTCAGCAGGCCGGCACCGAGGGCGAATATCCACTGCCCGAACGGCGCACTGGGCGACGTCACGTAATCGGTGGCGATGAAGAAGGCGCACAGCAGCGCACCGCCCGACAGCAGATGGGTGGTCGCCGGCAGGAAGGCCTGCGGCGCCGCCGCGTGCGCGATGGCCGCCGGAATGCACAGGCCGGCGAGAAAGCCGATCGGAATGCGCAGGCCGATGACGCGCTTGAACACCAGGAACAGTCCGCCGGCGCCGATCAGCAGCGCCGACGTTTCGCCCAGGCTGCCGGCGCGCAGGCCCAGCATCGACTGTTCCGGCAGAAAACCGTGCATCGCATCGACCAGCGGCAGGCCGCGTCCCAGTTCGGTCTTCACGTGACCGAGCAGCGAGGCACTGGTCAGCGCATCGGGAATGCCGCCGTTCAGGCCGATGGCAATCGCCTGCGCGAGGTCGGTGCCCTGGGCCAGCACCTGCGGGCTCACCCACTGCGTCATGTGAACCGGGAACGACACCAGCAGCACGGTGCGTCCGACCATGGCCGGATTGAACACATTGCAGCCCAGTCCGCCGAATACCTGCTTGGCGATGACGATGGAAATGAAGCCGCCAAGCACGCCGATCCACCAGGGTGCCCAGGGCGGCAGCGACATGGCGAGCAGCCAGCCGGTCAGCGCGGCCGAGCCGTCGGACAATACTGGCGCAACGCGCCGGCCGGACCACTGCAGGCACAGTGCTTCGGCCAGCACACAGGACAGCACGGTGACCGCCCACAGGCAGAAGGCCGGCCAGCCGAACTGCCAGAAGCCGGCCAGGGTCGCCGGCACCAGAGCCGCCATGACCAGCGCCATGATGTGGCCGCTGGTGCGCCGCGACAGCGCGTGCGGCGACGCCTGGACTGGCGAGTTCATGCCGATTCCTCCTGCGTGGCAGCCGCCTTCGCCGCTGCCTCGGCCGCCTGCGCGGCGGCACGCTCGGCCTTGCGGCGGGCGTGCATTTCAGCTTTTTCACGCGCTTCGCGTTCGTGGCGCGCGGCGCGCGCCTCGGTCAGTTCGCGCACTTCGTCGAGCCGCTTTCGTTCGCGTTCGCGCGCCATCAGTTCGCCGCGGGCGTGCGCGAAATACTGCACCAGCGGTATGCGCGACGGGCACACATAACCGCAGGCGCCACAGGTGAGGCAGTCGCGCAGGCCGATGTCCTCGGCCTGCCCCAGTTCGCCGGCATTGATGCGGTTGGCCATTTCCAGTGGCATCAGGCCGACCGGACAGGCGACGACGCAGCTGCCGCAGCGGATGCAGGCGCTCGGCTCGCGTTCGCCGACCTCAGCCGCGGTCAGCGCGAGCACGCCGCTGGCGCCCTTGCCGACCGGTACGTCGAGATCGGGCACGGCCACGCCCATCATCGGCCCGCCGACCACCAGCCGGGCCGGCTCGCGCGTCAGTCCGCCGGCGCGCTCGACCAGCCATGACAGCGGCGTGCCGACACGCACGCGCATGTTGCGCGGCGCCGCGACGGCACCGCCAGCCACCGTGATCACCCGCTCGGTCAGCGCTTCGCCGTGGCGCAACGCTCGCCACACCGCCGCCGCCGTGCCCACGTTGTGCACCACGACGCCGACGTCGGCCGCCCGCCCGCCCGCCGGCGGCTCGACACCGAGCAGGGTGTGGATGAGCTGGCGTTCGGCGCCCATCGGATAGCGGCTCGGAATGCGCACAACCGAAATTTCGGGGTAGGGATGCGCCGCCACCTTCATGGCGTCGATGGCATCCGGCTTGTTGTCCTCGATGCCCACCAGCAGGTGCTGCGCCCCGGTGGCACGCAGCAGCAGACGCGCGCCCTCGATGATGTCGCCGGCGCACTCCTGCATCAGCCGGTCGTCGCACGACAGGTAGGGCTCGCATTCGCTGCCGTTGAGGATGACGGTGTGGATGCCGCTGCGCTGGCCCAGTGCCAGCTTGACCGCTGCCGGAAACGCGGCACCACCCATGCCGACGACCCCGGCGGCCGCGACGCGACGGGCAATCTCTTCCGGCGCCAGGTTGATCGGATACGGTTCGACTTCGCGCGGCGCCCAACGGTCGAGACCATCCGGGCGCAGCGTGATGCCCTGCCCGGGCAACCCCGACGGATGCGGCATCGGCGCGTCGCCGATCGCCAGCACCGTGCCCGACGTCGACGCGTGCACGTGCGCCGACACATGACCGACCGCTTCGGCCACCAGCTGACCGCGCAACACATGGTCACCGACCTTCACCACCGCCCGCGCCGGTGCGCCGGCCTGCTGCGACAGCGGCAGCACCAGCAGCGGCGGCAGCCCGGCATCGACGATGTCCAGCCCGGCCGCCGGGAACTTGTGGCTGTCCGGATGGATGCCCCAGCGCGTGAGCAGGCGCCGGATCGGCGGGATGACGACGTGAGCCATGACGTCAGGCCGCCATCGGTGGCTTGGGCATCACCCAGGTACCTGCGGTGGCCGGCAGTTCCTGCATCGTGATGGCACCGGTCGGGCATTTCTCGGCGCACTGGTTGCAGCCGGTGCAGGCTTCGGCGAACACGCCGTGCAGCTGCTTCATCGCGCCGACGATGGCATCGGACGGACACAGCCGGTAGCACTTGGTGCAGCCGATGCAGATCGCATCCTCGATGACCGCGATCTTCGGCGCCTCTTCCATGTCGTCGTCGCCCAGCGTGATGCCGAGGTGTCCGGCAATCGCCAGCGCCACCACCTTGCCGCCGGGCGGGCAGCAGGTCGGCGACGCCTCGCCTTCCACGATGGCCTGCGCCGCACCTTCGCATCCGGGGAAGCCGCATTGACCGCAATTGGCCGCCGGCAGCATCGCCACGATTTCCTCGACCCGGCTGTCGCCTTCCACGGCGAACCTGCGCGCCGCTACGCCGAGCACGACACCGAGACCAGAGCCGATGGCGGCCAGGCTCATCACTGCTGTAATCATCTGTTCCATTTCGCTACCTCCCATTTGATGCAACGCGAACGTGAAGCCGCAGAACGGAGGCGCGCGCCGCACGCCGGGCCGCCCCAAGGGCGAGCGCAGCCCCCGGGGCGGGGGTGAGGCCGGGGTTTCGCAGCGCATGCGCGGCGCCGGCCGAACGGGCCGGCTGTGCAAAGCCGGCCCACCGCGAACAAGGAGAGCGTGGGGGCCATCAAACTCCTCCCGCCGGTACGAGCCCGGTAAAACCCATGAATGCCAGCGCCAGCAGGCTGGCTGTGACGAACGCGATCGGCGCGCCTTCGAAACTGTCAGGCACGCGCGCCAGCTGCAGCCGCTCGCGCAGTCCGGCGAACAGCACCATCACCAATGTGAAGCCGACCCCCGACGCGAAGCCGGTCAGCACGCTCATGCCGACGCCGAGCGCCGACTGGGCATTGAGCAGCGGGATGCCGAGCACTGCGCAGTTGGTGGTGATCAGCGGCAGGTAGATGCCGAGCACGCGGTGCAGGTCGGGGGTGGATTTGCGCATCGCCATTTCGACGAACTGCACGACCGCGGCGATGACGACGATGTAGGACAGGATGCGCAGATAGCCCAGATCGAACGGCAGCAGCAGCGCGTGCTCCAGTACCCAGGCCGCCAGCGCGGACAGCGTCATGACGAAGGTGGTCGCCAGCCCCATGCCGAAGGCGCTATCGATCTTCTTCGACACGCCCATGAAGGGACACAGGCCGAGGAAGCGGACCAGCACCACGTTGTTGACCAGCGCTATGCCGATTACTGCGAGCAAGACATCACGCATTGCGATCTCCTTGTTGCAGGTCTCAATGCATGCGGCGTGCCATGCCCGCCCCGGCATGCCGCGCCGTCGCCGGCGCCACCCGGCGAATCCGCCGCAACGGCCGTGCCTGCGCGCTTTCCGGCCGTTGGCCGCCCGGTCGGGAAGCCGATCCGGCGGTTCGGCGCATGTCGTGCTGCAGCGCGTCGGCAACCCTACAAATTCGACATGACTTGTCTGACCTTCGGGCGGCGCGCGACGAACAAGAAAGCAAGTCGTTGATCCATCGAAAGTTTTCAAACTGGCCCGCAAGTTGCGTAGTCCCTGCAAAACCCTTCCATGCAGGAGAGTCCGACATGAACCGCCCGATCTATCTGGACTACGCCGCCACCACACCCGTCGATCCTCGGGTGGTCGGAAAAATGATGCCCTGGTTGTTCGACAACTTCGGCAATCCAGCCAGCCGCTCGCATGCCTTCGGCTGGGCCGCGGAAGAAGCCGTGGAACTGGCCCGCGAACAGGTGGCCGCGCTGGTCGGTGCCGATCCGCGCTCCATCGTATGGACCTCAGGCGCCACGGAATCGAACAACCTGGCCATCAAGGGCGCGATGCAGTTCCACGCCGGTCGCGGCAAGCATGTCGTGACCGTGAAGACCGAACACAAATCGGTGCTCGACACGGTGCGCGAACTCGAACGCGCCGGCTGCGACGTAACGGTGCTCGACGTGCAGGAGAACGGCTTGCTCGACCTTGAAGCGTTCCGCGCCGCACTGCGGCCGGACACGGTGATCGCATCGGTCATGTTCGTGAACAACGAAACCGGCGTCATCCAGGACATCGCCGCACTGGGCGCCATCTGTCGCGAAAAGGGTGTGCTGTTCCATGTCGATGGCGCGCAGGCGACCGGCAAGGTGCCGTTCAGTCTGGACGAGCTGCCGGTCGACATGATGTCGCTGTCGGCACACAAGACCTACGGCCCGAAAGGCATCGGCGCCCTCTACGTCAGCCGCAAACCGCGCGTGCGCATCGACGCCATCATCCACGGCGGCGGCCACGAGCGCGGCATGCGTTCCGGCACACTTGCGACCCACCAGATCATCGGCATGGGCGAAGCCTACTGGCTGGCACGCGACAGCATGGGCAGCGAGAACGAGCGCATCCGCTCGCTGCGCGATCGCCTGATGAACGGCCTGATGACGCTCGATCAGGTGTTCGTCAACGGCGACCTCGAACAGCGCGTGCCGCACAACCTCAACCTCAGCTTCAACTTCGTCGAAGGCGAATCGCTGCTGATGGGCATGAAGGATGTCGCCGTGTCGTCCGGCTCGGCCTGTACCTCGGCCAGCCTGGAACCGTCCTACGTACTGCGTGCCATGGGCCGCAGCGACGAACTCGCGCACAGCTCGATCCGCTTCTCGATCGGTCGCTTCACGACCCAGCAGGAGGTCGATACGGTGATCGAGAAGGTCAGCGCCGCGGTGAACAAGCTGCGCGAACTGTCGCCGCTGTGGGACATGCACAACGAAGGCATCGATCTGGCGTCGGTTCAGTGGGCCAGCCACTGAGCGGCGCAGGCAACACCCCTCACTTACCCTTTTCGGAGAACCACCATGGCATACAGCGACAAGGTGCTTGACCACTACGACAACCCGCGCAACGTGGGCGGCTACTCGAACCAGGACGAAGACGTCGGCACCGGCATGGTCGGCGCGCCGGCCTGCGGCGACGTCATGAAGCTGCAGATCAAGGTCGGTGCCGACGGCATCATCGAAGACGCGAAGTTCAAGACCTATGGCTGCGGCTCGGCCATCGCCTCGTCATCGCTGGTGACCGAATGGGTCAAGGGCAAGACGCTGGATGAGGCACTGGCGATCAAGAACACCGAAATCGCCGAAGAGCTCGCGCTGCCGCCGGTGAAGATCCACTGCTCGATCCTGGCCGAAGACGCAATCAAGGCCGCCGTCGCCGATTACCGCACCAAGCAGACCGCCGCCAACACGGCCGTCGAAGCCGCCTGAAAGGACCTGTCATGAACACGCTTTCCGATACCCCCGTCGCGCTGGCGAGCGCACCCGCCCTGTCGCCGATCACCTTCTGCGAAGCGGCTGCCAGCAAGGTGGCCGAAATGATCGCCGAAGAGGGCAATCCCGCGCTGAAGCTGCGCGTCTATGTGACCGGCGGCGGCTGTTCCGGTTTCCAGTACGGCTTCGCCTTCGAAGAGACGGTGAACGAGGACGACACGCACATCGTGCAGTCCGGCGTCACGCTGCTCGCCGATTCAATGAGCCTGCAGTACCTGATGGGCGCCGAAATCGATTACGAGGACGGTCTCGAAGGCTCGCGCTTCATCATCCGCAACCCGAATGCGACCTCGTCGTGCGGCTGCGGCAGTTCCTTCTCGATGTGATCGGAGGCCGGCCATGACCATCACCATCAGTGAAGCCGCGGCGCGGCATGTGCAGAAAAGCCTGGCCAAACGCGGCCAGGGCGTCGGCCTGCGGCTGGCGGTGAAGACCAGCGGCTGTTCCGGGCTGGCCTACGCGCTGGAATTCGCGGACGCCGCCGAAGCGGAGGACGTGAGCTTCGAAAGCCATGGCGTCACCGTGCTGGTCGATCCCAAGAGCCTGCCCTTTCTTGACGGCACCGAACTCGACTTCGTGCGTGAAGGCCTGAACGAAGGCTTCAAGTTCAACAATCCCAACGTCAAGGCCGCCTGCGGCTGCGGCGAAAGCTTCGGCGTCTGAAGCCTGCTGCGCCAGCGTCACCACCGAAACGGGAGTAGCCCATCATGGCCTTGCTGCAGATTGCCGAACCGGGCCTCAGCGCCGCACCGCACCAGCATCGGCTGGCGGTCGGCATCGATCTGGGCACCACCAACTCGCTGGTCGCCACGGTAGCCAGCGGACTGTCGCGCGTGCTGCCCGATGCACACGGGCGCCGGCTGCTGCCGTCGGTGGTGCGCTACGCCGAGAACGACGTCGTGGTCGGTCATGACGCACAGGCCGCGCAGGTCGAAGACCCCGGCAACACCATCGTGTCGGTGAAGCGTTTCATGGGCCGCACGCTGTCCGATCTCGACGCATCGGTGCACACGCCCTATACGCTGGTGGACACGCCGGGCATGCTCAGTCTGGCCACCCGCAGCGGCGTGCGCTCGCCGGTCGAAGTGTCGGCCGACATCCTGCGTTCGCTGCGCCAGCGCGCCGAAGACGGCCTGGGCGGCGATCTGGTGGGCGCCGTCATCACGGTGCCGGCCTATTTCGACGACGCGCAGCGTCAAGCCACCAAGGACGCGGCGCGCCTGGCCGGCCTCAATGTGCTGCGCCTGCTCAACGAACCCACGGCAGCCGCCATCGCCTACGGGCTGGATAACGCGGCACAGGGCGTGTTTGCCATTTACGATCTCGGCGGCGGCACCTTCGACATTTCGATCCTGAAGCTTTCGCAGGGCATGTTCGAAGTGCTGTCCACCGCCGGCGATGCCGCACTTGGCGGCGACGATTTCGACCATCGCATCGCCGACTGGCTGCGGCAGAACCTGGCACTCGCAGCGACCTCCGCCGGCGAAACGCGCATGATGCTGGCGCGGGCGCGGAGCGCCAAGGAGGCGCTGTCGAGTGCACCGGTGACATCGATCGCCGGCCGGCTGGACGACGGACGCAACTTCAGTTTCGAACTGACGCGCGAACAGTTCGAAAGCCTGACCGCCGATCTGGTGGCACGCAGCATGACACCGGTACGTCGCGCGCTGCGCGACGCGGGCATCGCCGCCGACGAGGTCGACGGCGTGGTGCTGGTCGGCGGCTCGACCCGCATGCCGCAGGTCCGCGACGCGGTCGGCAAGCTGTTCGGCCGCGAGCCCTTGAGCGATCTCGATCCGGACGAAGTGGTGGCGCTCGGCGCGGCCATGCAGGCCAATGTGCTCGCCGGCAACCACCCCGGCGGCGACAGCGACTGGCTGCTGCTCGATGTCTGCCCGCTGTCGCTCGGTCTGGAAACGATGGGCGGGCTGGTCGAGAAGGTCATCCCGCGCAACACCACGCTGCCGGCCGCACGCGCGCAGGAATTCACCACTTACAAGGACGGCCAGACCGCGATGGCCATTCACGTCGTGCAGGGCGAACGCGAACTGGTGAGCGACTGCCGTTCGCTGGCGCGCTTCGAGCTGCGCGGCATTCCGGCGATGGTTGCCGGCGCGCCACGCATCCGCGTCACCTTCCAGATCGACGCCGACGGCATGCTGTCGGTGTCGGCCCGGGAGCAGACCAGCGGCACCGAGGCGCACATCGAAATCAAGCCGTCCTACGGTCTGAGCGACACGCAGATCGCCGACATGCTGACCGACGCCTGGGGCAAGGCCGACGTCGACATGGCGGCTCGCATGCTGCGCGAGGCACAAGTGGATGCCCGCCGTCTGGTCGATGCGACCGAAGCTGCGCTGGCGGAAGACGGTCACGCCCTGCTGACGCACGACGAATTCGTGGCCGTGCAATCCGCGATGTTCGCGCTGGCCGACGAACTGGAAAGCGGCGGCGACCTGCCGCGCCTGAAGCGCGCCAGCGAGGCGCTGAACACCGCCACCACCCACTTTGCCGGGCTGCGTATGGATGCCGGCATCCGCCGTGCGCTGGCCGGCACGCGGATCTCGGCGCTGCAGACATGAGCCTGATCACCGTACTGCCTCACCCACAGCTGTGCCCGACCGGCACCAGCTTCGAAGCAACGGCCGGCACGACCGTGTGCGATGCGCTGCTGGCGCACGACATCGCGATCGAGCATGCCTGCGAAAAGGTGGCCGCCTGCGCCACCTGTCACATCTACGTGCGGCAGGGCGCGTCGTCGGTCAATCAGCCGGACGACGACGAGGAGGACCAGCTCGACGACGCCTGGGGCCTGGAATCCGCCTCGCGGCTCGCCTGTTGCGTGCGCCTCGGCCAGGCGGACCTGACGATAGAACTGCCGATGCACACGCGCAATCTCGCGCGCGAGTAAGGCGCCCGGTAACCCGCGCGCGGTGAAACGTGCTCGGTCGAACGAGCACGGTGAAACGGGGCATGTTCGTTGCGCGGCGGAAACGCCTTCCGGGCACTTTCGCCGCGCACTTTTTTCGGATTACCACTCCTTCTGCATGCCCCAGGGATGCGAACCGGGCACCAGCTCGACCTTGAGCCCCTTGTTCGCGATGTCTTCCAGCGTCCGGTAGAAAGTCGCCTCGTGCATCAGCGTGCCCCTGGTGGTGTACAGGGCGACGTACTTCGACGGCAGGTCGATTTCGATGACGAAATCGCCACCCGGGTCCTGCACGCTGCGCGCCTTGCCGTTCCAGTCGATGAAATAGCCGTTTTCACTGGTCATCACATTTCTCCCGGTTTCACGCCGTCGCCGGTGCTTCGAGCACCGCGACCGCGCTGACGGTGACATTGTTCTTCGTCGCATCGGTGTACGGACACACCTTCAGCGCGCGCTCGACCAGCGAGTCGGCGGTCGGCTGGTCGATGCCGTGCAGCACCGTGGTGAAGCGGATCGCCATCCGGTAGGCCTCCTCGAAGTTCTTGAACAGCGATATTTCCGCCTCGACCATGCAGCCCTTCACCGGCAGCCGGTCGGCGCGCACGATGTGCCGCACCGAGTTCTCGAAACAGGCGGCCCAGGCGGCCGCGAAAAGCTGCTCCGGATTGCTGCCGGGTTTCTTGCCGCCCATTTCGGCGGGCGCGGCGAGGTCGAGCTTCAGTGCGCCGTCTTCGCTCTGCACGCGGCCGTTGCGGCCGCCCTGGCTGAAGACGCGGGTTTTGTAGATGAGGTCCATGGCAGTTCCCGGTGAGTGATGAAGAAGGGGGTCAGCTGGAACAGCTGACCGACATGCCGGCCGCCCAGTCCGGCGGGGGTGCAGCGTAGCGGGCGCTGGCGGGCTGGTCGTCGAAAGGCCGGCGCAGGCAGTCGAACACGGCGCGCACTTCGCCGAAGTCGCCCTCGCGGGCGCGGCGGATCGCCGCCTCGGCCATCCAGTTGCGCAACACGTAGCGCGGATTGACCGCGCGCATTGCCGGCTTGCGCACCGCATCGCGACTGCCTTCGCGGGCGAGTCGCGCACGCCAGCCGAGCAGCCAGGCGTCGCACGCCTCGCGGTCGGCGAACAGGTCGCGCAGCGGCGCGTCAATGACGGCGCGCGCCTCGCGCAGGACTGCTCCGGGCAGGCCTGAGAGCGCGCGGAAGAACAGCGTGTAATCGATGCGCTGCAGCTGCAGCAGGCCGAGGGTGGCGCCGATGAAGTCGGCATCGCCGGGCTGCGCCGTCGCCAGACCGAGGCGGCCGCGCATCCGTTGCGCGAAGTGCGCGTCGAAGGCCGGCGTGTAATGGTCGTCCGCCAGCGCACGCGTGACGTCGGGATGGCCGATCAGCGGCCCCAGTGCGTCGGCCAGTGCATACAGGTTCCACAGGCCGATGCGCGGCTGCGCACGGAAGGCATAGCGCCCGTAGGTGTCGGAATGGTTGCAGATGTGCCCGGCGTCGAACGCTTCCATGAAGCCGAACGGGCCGTAGTCCAGCGTCAGGCCGAGGATGGACATGTTGTCGGTGTTCATCACGCCGTGCATGAAGCCGATCGCCTGCCAGTGTGCGATCAGTTCGCCGGTGCAGCGGGCGGCCTCGGCCAGCAGCGCTTCGAACGGCTTCGGCGCATCGCGCAAATGCGGCAGGAAGCCGTCGATCACATGATCGGCCAGCGTGCGCAGGCTGGCGACATCGTCCTTGTCGGCGAAGTACTCGAAACTGCCGAAGCGCACGAAGGTGGGGGCGATGCGCGTCAGCACCGCGGCCGTTTCCATCGTTTCACGCTGCACTGGCAGCGACGAGCCGATGACACACAGCGCACGCGTGGTCGGTATGCCGAGCGCGGCCATCGCCTCGGAACAGAGGAATTCGCGGATGGACGAACGCAGCACCGCACGACCGTCGGAGAAGCGCGAGTACGGCGTGGGTCCCGCCCCCTTGAGCTGCAGCTCCAGCGTGCCGGACGACGTGCGCACGCCACCGAGCAGGTGGGCGCGGCCGTCGCCCAGGCGCCCCGACCAGCTGCCGAACTGATGCCCGCCATAGACCGCCGCCAGCGGTTCGCTGCCGCGCAGCAGCGCGTTGCCGGCGAAGGCGTCGACGAAGTCCGGCCGCATCGTCTGCGCGACGTCGAGGCCGATCAGCGCCGCCGCGTCCTCGCTGACGACAACCCGATGCGGCGCAGGCAGCGACGACGGCGGCAGCCGCGTATGGAAGGCGGCGGGCAGCGCGGCATAGCGGTTGTCGAATTCCAGCGCGTCGAGCGGAACACCGGAAGGTCTGTTTAGAGGTGCATTCATGTCGGGCCTGCTGTCATCACAGTGACCTAGCAAGAATCGCGCACGCCCGGCAAGCGGACGATTGCATTGCGCCTGCGCGGTGGCGATGTGCCAAACGCGACAAAGCCGACGTCGCGTCCGCCGGTCGCCCCCGCAGCGCGGCCATGCGGCGCGACAAGGCGCCGTGGAACGATGCTTGCTGAACGCAATGCATCTGATTGCCACGCGGAGGACCGCACCATGCTGGATACCCTGATCGTCGGCGCCGGACTGTGCGGCCTGAGCATCGCCGGCCGGCTGCAATCGGCCGGACGCGACTTCCTGCTGATCGATGCGCGGCCCCGCGCCGGCGGGCGCATCGAAACCGTGCCGGGCACGGTCGGCAAGGCCGCGCTTGACCTCGGACCTGGCTGGTTCTGGCCGCAGACGCAGCCGCGCATGGTGAAGCTGCTCGCCGAACTTGGGCTCGACAGCCATGCGCAGCACGACAGCGGCGTCACCCTGCATCTGGCCAGTACGGATTCGAGTCCGGAAGCGCTGGCCCAGGATGGCGTGCACAACGGCGCGCACCGCGTCGCCGGTGGCATGGGTGCCATCGTCGCCGCGCTGGTGCAGGGGCTGGCGCCGGACCGCCTGCGCACCGGCTGCAGGCTGCTGCGACTGGTCGACCGCGGCGACTTCGTCGAAGCGCACTGCCGCAGTCCGCAGGAAGATTTCGTCATCGCTGTGCGCCATGTGGTGCTGGCGATGCCGCCGCGGCTGGTGGCCGAGCACATCGCCTTCGAACCGGCGCTCGACGCGCCGCTGATGCAGGCGCTGCAGGACACACCGACCTGGATGTCCGCCCAGGCCAAGGCGGCGATGCGCTATGGCGACGCTTTCTGGCGCGATGCCGGCCTGTCGGGCAACGCCTTCGTGTCGCATCCGCAGGCGGTGCTGGCGGAAATCTTCGACGCCTGCGATGCCGGCGGCGACGCCGCTGCACTCGGCGGTTTCGTCGCGCTGTCGCCGGCACAGCGCAAGACCTACGCTGCTTCGCTGGAACTGCTGGTGCGCAGCCAGCTGGCGCAGCTGTTCGGTCCGACTGCCGACGAGGGCGAACTGCACCTGCGCGACTGGGCGAGCGATCCGCTGACCTGCAGCGCGCGCGACGCGGCAGCGCCGAGCCAGCACCCGGAGGACGGCTGCGAAGCGCTGGCTGCCGATCGCTGGGACGGCCGATTGCTGCTGGGCGGCAGCGAAACCGCGGCGCGCGGCGCGGGTTATCTGGAAGGCGCACTCGACGCCGCGACGCGCATTGCCAACCGCCTGCTGGCGCGCGCGGCCACCTCGCACGCGCTGCTTTCACCGGCCAACGAAGGCAGCGTGCGCCACTTCACCGACTGGGTGGCCGACCAGCGCAGGCTGTGCGCCAATCTGTACCGGCAGCGCATCGCGCGCGCGCTGGCGGCGCAGAGCAGCGCGGACCTGACGCGCAACGTGCTGCTCGACGTGATCGACCAACTGTATGCCGACGCCCTGGCCGAACTCATCAGCCTGTCCTTCGACACCCGTGGCGTGGCCATCGAGCAAGGCCGCTCCGCGCTGACACCCGCCGTGCTGGCGCCCTTTTCCGGCCTCAGCGACGAATTGCTGGGCGAGGCGCTGAAGCACAACGGCACCTCCTGTGCGCTGTCGAACTTCCCGGACGAGGCCCAGCCGTCGGCCCGTTACCGGCATGACATCCGGCGCGATCTCGCACTGGCCTGGCGCGCCTTCGCGCAGTCGGTCAATGCGCTGCTGCTCGACAAGGCGGACAACCCCAAGGCGCTGCACTGAATCTGACAACCCAGGTTTTCAGGTTGATGTGCGTGTCGCACCCGCACCGCGCAAGTGTGGGTTTTGTCGCAAGCGTAAGGTTCCGGCCACGCCGGGTGAGGCAGGCCAAGTAATTGAATAAACAGGAAAACCGTCGGTGGCACGGAAATGGCTAAACACACTCTGCCAGCCCACACCGCCCAATTCGCCTGGATCGCCCTGATTGCCCATTGGCGCATCAGCAGAACAAGGAGTTCGTCATGCAAAGTGCAGCAGCGAGTTACGTCAGCCTGGATGCCCTGAAATCCAACCGCAATGCGCTGGCCGAACCGGTCGACGCGCCCGCCCACGCCGGCTGCGGTACCTCCGGCGGTGAAGGCAAGGCCAGTTGCGGCACGTCCGACGGTCCGGACGACATGCCGGCCGACGTGTGGAACAAGGTCAAGAACCACCCCTGTTATTCGGAAGAGGCGCACCACCACTACGCACGCATGCATGTGGCTGTGGCGCCAGCCTGCAACATCCAGTGCAACTACTGCAACCGCAAGTACGACTGTTCGAACGAATCGCGTCCGGGCGTGGTGTCGCAGAAGCTGACGCCGGAACAGGCGGTCAAGAAGGTGGTCGCGGTCGCCAGCGAAATCCCGCAGATGACGGTGCTCGGCATCGCCGGCCCCGGTGACTCGCTGGCCAGTCCGAAGAAGACCTTCGAAACCTTCCGCATGCTTCAGGAACAGGCGCCGGACATCAAGTTGTGCCTGTCCACCAACGGCCTTGCGCTGCCCGGTCTGGTCGATGAAATCTGCAAGTACAACATCGACCACGTGACCATCACGATCAATATGGTCGATCCGGAAGTGGGCGCCAAGATCTATCCGTGGATCTTCTGGGACCACCGCCGCGTCACCGGCGTCGAGGCGGCCACCATCCTGCACCAGCAGCAGATGCTCGGGCTGGAAATGCTGACCGCGCGCGGCGTGCTGACCAAGATCAATTCGGTGCTGATCCCCGGCATCAACGACGAGCACCTGATCGAGGTGAACCGCGAGGTGAAGAAGCGCGGCGCCTTCCTGCACAACATCATGCCGCTGATCTCCGAAGCCGAACACGGCACGGTGTTCGGCCTGACCGGCCAGCGCGGCCCGACGGCGCAGGAACTGAAGGCGGTGCAGGACGCCTGCATGGGCGGCGCCAACCTGATGCGCCACTGCCGGCAGTGCCGTGCCGACGCGGTCGGCCTGCTGGGTGAAGACCGCAGCGAGGAATTTACGCTCGACAAGATCGAAGAGATGGAAGTGGTGTACGACCTGGATCGTCGCCGTTCCTACCAGGACCGCGTCGAGGCGGAACGCCAGGCGCAGCACGCCGCCAAGGTCGAGGCACTGGCCGCGACGCAGGACGCCGGTGCGGCCGATGGCATCAAGGTGCTGGTCGCGGTGGCCACGACGGGTGGTGGGCGGGTGAATCAGCACTTCGGCCACGCCGACGAATTCCAGATCTTCGAAGTGTCGGCTGGCGAGGCGCTGTTCGTCGGTCACCGCCGGGTGGACCTGTTCTGCCAGGGCGGTTATGGCGAAGACGAAAAGCTGCCGTCCATCGTCACCGCGATCAACGACTGCCACGCCGTGCTGGTGTCGAAGATCGGCGCCTGCCCGCGCGACGAACTGAAGGCCGCCGGCATCGAACCGGTCGACAACTACGTCGATGAGTTCATCGAGAAAGCCGCGTTGTCGTGGTTCGCCGATTACACCGGCCGCGTCGCCCGCGGCGAAACGGTGCACCAGGCGCGCGGCGACGCATCGATCCGCCAGGGTGCCTTCACGGCTGCTGCATGACCCGATGACCCACGCGACCGCGGCGGCGTGCCGCGGTCACTTCCGAAGGGAGATCACCATGTCACTCAAGATCATTGCCGACCTCTGTACCGGCTGTTCGGCCTGCGAGCCGGAGTGTCCGAACGAAGCCATCAGCGAAAAAAAGAACCTCTTCATCATCGACCCCGATAAATGCACCGAATGCGAAGGCGACTACGACACACCGCAATGTGTGGCGGTATGTCCGGTCGACCATTGCATTCTTCCCCTGGCAGCGTGAGGAAAGACAAATGACAAACGTAACCCTGACACCCGCAGCAGCAAAGTTCATGTCGCGCCTCGTGCGCTTTTCCGGCGAGCCCGAAGGCGCCGGCTTCCGCCTTCAGGTCAGCGCGGGCGGCTGCTCCGGCTTCAACTCGGAATTCACCGTCGAGTCGCTGCCACAGGCGGGCGACACCGTGGTCGATGTCTCCGGCGTGCGCATGTTCCTGCCGGCTGAGTCGCGCCTGCTGCTCGAAGGCGTGACGATCGACTTTTCGGACACGCCGATCAAGAGCGGCCTCACCTTCATCAACCCGAACCAGGCGCCGTGCGCGTGCAGCAGCAGTTCGACCGGCACGCAGGCCACGCACAGCCACGCCAGCGGTCATGGCGACAGCCATGCGATGCCCGGCGTCGTGTCGGTCGGCATCGACGCGATCCGGCGCGGCTGAGGGTACGGCGATGTGGTCGGAGAAACGAGCGGATGACATCGGTGCGGATGACATCGCCGACTTCGATCTGGCGGTACTCGGCGGCGGCCTGCCCGCCGAAGCCGAGCGCCTGATCGGACGCGCCGGCCTCATCCGGGGCCAGGTCGATGAAGCGCTCGCGCTGCTCGACCAGGCGCACGCCCTGGCGCCGCAACATCCGGCCACGCTGATCGCGCTGTACCGCTTCCACTTCTACGGCAACCGGCTCGACGACGCGCGCGCCATTTCACTGCGCGCACTCGCCATGGCGTCCACCGCCCTCGGGCTGCCGTCCGACTGGCGGCAGGTGGGCGCGGACGCACGCTTTGGCGCACTTGAGGCGCTGCCGCGCTTCTATCTGTTTTCGCTCAAGGGTTTTGCCTATCTGAGCCTGCGTCTGGGCGATCTCGACACCGGTCGCGCCGCACTCGCCAGACTGACGGTACTCGATCCGGCGAACAAGGTCGGTCATCGTGTGCTTGACGACGTACTCGCCCGCATGGGACGCGACGACATCGGCTACGAAGACTGCCCCGACGTGGCCGCGACGGGCGGGGTGGTGGCGGGATGATCACCGGACCCACGGATCCGGTCGGCGTCGAGGAGGACATCCCGCCGGTCGACTGGAACGGTGTGCCGCTCGACTGTACGGTCTGCGGCACGCGCAGCGAACTGATCCGCTGCGAACGCGGCCACGCCTGCGTGCAGGACCGCTACGCCAAGCGCATCGACCGCTTCTTCCGCTGGAATCCGCAGGTCAGCAACGACTACCTGACACACCCCTATTTCGAAGTGCGCGCCATCGCCTGTCGGCAGGCCGACGTGTTCCGCCTGCCGCCGCTGATCGACGACGAAGACGAAACGGTGCGCCTGTCGGTGGCCGTGCGTCTGCCGCTGGCGCAGGCGGTGCGCCTGCGCAACGACCCGCACCGCGAAGTGCGCATCCGCGTGGCGATGCGCCTGGAAGGGCGCGAATTGCTGGCGATGGCCAACGACGACGACTACTACGTGCGCAAGCTGGTGGCGCGCCGGCTGCCCGAAGCACTGGCGCCGCGGATGCTCGACGACCGCGAGTGGGAAGTGCGCCTCGAAGCGGTCAAGCGGGTCGGCATGCCGGCGCTGCTGCGCATGTGCGACGACCGCGAGATCGCGGTGCGGCGCGAGGTGGTGGCGCGGCTGCCGGTGGCGCAGTTGTACCGCATGGCGCACGACCCGGCGTGGGAAGTGCGCTGGGAAGTGGCGCAGCGCGCCGGCCGCGAGCTTGCGCGCCTGATGGCGCATGGCGACGAGGAAGCAGAGGTGAGGGACGAAGCGCTCGCGCGCCTCGAGGTTCTGGACCAGCAGACGGGAGCACAGCATGAGTGACATCAGCCGCGACAGCGACACGGTCGAACTGACCGCCGACCCGGTATTCCAGTACGGCGAAAAGGTGGTCAGCCGCTTCACGATCCGCAACGACGGAACGTACTGCGGCAAGGACATCGGCGAGGTCCTGGCAAAGAAGGGCGACGTCGGATTCGTCACGTCGATCGGCACCTTCCTGCAGCAGTACTACATCTATGCGGTCGAGTTCCTGGGCACCGGCCATCGCGTCGGCATGCGGGGTCGGGAGCTGGTATCGCTCGACAACCTGCCGCCGCACGTGATCGAAATGCTCGGCGACCGCGTCACACAACTGGCTGCCATCAAGGCGGGAGACGAACGTGTTTGAAATGCGCGAAGCGAAATTCGAATGGGGCCAGCGCGTGACCGCGCTGACCGATCTGTTCAACGATGGCTCGCACCCCGAGGTGCCGCTGGACGCCCTGCTGGTGGCCGAAGGTTCGGCCGGGGAAATCGTCCAGATCGGGCATCACGAAGAAGCCAATCTGCCGGTCTACATGGTCGAGTTCGCCGACGGGCCGGCGGGCGCCGACGACAAGCCGCGACCCTGCGTGGTCGGCGTGCTGGAAGAGGAAATCGCGCCGGCCTGACCGCCGCGCGTCTTCCCATGAACCCGCGCCCCCGCCCGCCCGCCCGGCAGCCGCAGCACGCACCGCACGCCGTGGTCGCGGAGAGCGAACTGCTGCGCCGGCGCGTGCTGCGCGCACTGGAGCGGCGCGAGCGCTACCGCTACGTCCGGCCCGAGGTGCATGCATCGGCCGAAGGCTGGGTGGTCACCAGCCCGTGCTGTTCGCGCAATGTTGATCCGGACGGCGGTGTCATCGACATCGCGCTGCTGCAGCGCTCGGCGGGTGGCTGGACGCTGAGCCGGCGCGACCATGCCAGTGCGAGCTGGGTCAGGCACTCGAAGGGCGTCCGGCTGGACACCCTGCTCGACGTGCTGTGCGAAGACCCGCAACGGGTGTTCTGGCCATGATCTATCTCGACCACAACGCCACCACGCCGCCGCTGCCCGAAGTGATCGAAGCGGTGACCGACTGCCTGCGCAGCGGCTGGGGCAATCCGTCGTCCAAACATGGCTTCGGCCAGCAGGCGCGCAGTGCGCTGGCAGCGGCCCGCGCCGAAGTGGCCGCGCTGGCCGGCGCGCAGCCGGTCGAGGTGGTGTTCACCAGCGGCGCCACCGAAGCCAATCACCACGCGCTGAGCGGTGCGCTGGCCCGTGCCGGGGCTGCGCCGCGCGTGCTGCTGTCGGCGACCGAACACAGCGGCTTCCTGAAGGCGGCGCTGCGGCTGCGCGAAGTCGGCATCGAGGTCGAACTGCTGCCGGTGGACGCTCAGGGTCGGCTGCAGCGGGATGCGCTGGCGACAGCGCTGGCCGAGCCGGCCGCCTTGCTGTCGGTGATGGCCGCCAACAATGAAACCGGCGTGCTGCAGCCGGTGGCCGACATCGCTGCGCAGGCGCGCGCCGCCGGCGTGCCCTTCCATGTCGATGCCACACAGATGGCCGGCAAGCTGGCGCTCGACTTCGCCGGCTGGGGTGCCGATCTGATGTCGATGTCGGCACACAAGTTCGGCGGCCCGAAAGGTTGCGGCGCGCTGATCGTGCGCAAGGGACTGAGCTGGCCGCCGCTGCTGTCCGGCCAGCAGGAACGCGGCCGGCGCGGCGGCACCGAAAACATGCCGGGCATCGCCGGCTTCGCCGTGGCGGCACGCGCAGCCCGCGCGACGATGCAGCCGGACGCGCTGCGCCTGGGCGCGCTGCGCGACACGCTCGAAACCGTCCTGCGCGAAACGCTGCCCGGTCTGACCGTGTTCGGCGCCGCGGCACCGCGACTGCCGAACACGCTGATGCTGGCCATCGCCGGGCAGTCGGCCGACCGCGTACTCGACTGCCTGGAACGGCAGGGCATCTTCGCCTCGTCCGGCGCGGCCTGTTCGTCAGGCGGGAGTGAAGCTTCGCACGTGCTGCGCGCGATGGGCGTGCCGGCCGCCGACGCGCTGGGTGCGGTGCGCCTGTCGCTCGGCCGCGACAGCGATGCCGAACATATTGCCCGCGTCGTGCAGGCGCTGTCCTCGCTCGCACAGCAGCAGCCATTGGTCGCGCCCGCCGCGACCACCCACTGAACATCGATGAACCATCCTGAACGGAGCCGGCAATGAAAGTGATGATCCGCAAGAGCAACAAGGGAGAACTGTCGCTCTACGTGCCGAAGAAGGATCTCGAAGAGCCCATCGTGCAGATGGAGCGGCCGGAAATGTGGGGCGGCCAGATCACGCTGGCCAACGGCTGGACGCTGGACCTGCCGGAAATGGCGGCCGACACGCGGCTGCCGATCACGGTCGAGGCCCGGCTCACCGGGGGGCGCGACTGACATGGCACTCGACGCCGAACAACTGACGCAGGTGGCGCGCATCACGCTTGCCGCGGGCAGCCTGCGCGAGGCGGTCGACGGCGTGCGCCGGGTGATTCCCGGCCTGCGCGCCTCGACCGTCGATGCCTTCGACATGCGCGGCGAAACACCGGCGCTGCGCATCGGCGATCGCGACCTCTTCCTGATGCACACCGACGGCCACTGCTGGTCGGTGACCAGCGATCCGCTGGTCGCCGACGGCATCGTGCTGACGCAGAACCCCTGACGCCGGAGACGCCCATGGACAGCGACTGGATTCCACTTTCGATTGCCGATCTCGGCGCACGCGAAGCGCAACTGGTGGCGCAGGTCATGGACTCGGGCCGGCTGTCCGGCGGTCCGATGGTCGAGGCCTTCGAGTCCGTATTCGCCGACCTGCACGCCCGCAAGTACGCGGTGGCCGTGTCGAGCGGCATGATGGGTGCCTGGCTGGCACTGCGCGCGCTCGGCATCGGCCCCGGCGACGAGGTGATCGCCAGCGCCTACAGCTGGCACCACGTGGCCAATGCCATCGTGCATGCCGGCGCGACCCCGGTGCTGGCCGACATCGACTACTGGTCGGGTGCCGTCGCCCCGCAGGCCGTGGCCGACGTCATCACACCGCGCACGCGCGCCATCCTCGCCAACAACTGCAACGGTCATCCGGCGGCGTGGGCCGAACTGCGCGCACTGGCCGACCGGCACGGCGTCGCGCTGATCGAGGATTCGACCGAAGCCATCGGCTCACGCTACATGGGCCGGCTGGTCGGCACCTTCGGCGACATGTCCATCTTCGACTTTTCGCAGCCGCTGGCGCTGAACTGCGGCGAAGGCGGCATGGTGCTGACCGACGATGCGAAGCTCGCCAGCGAACTGCGCTACCTGCGCTCGCACGCGCTGGCCGACCGCAATTCGGTGTCGGTCGGCAGCCGCGTGCCGCTGGCGGCCAACATGAGCGACATCGCCGCGGCCATCGGCATCGCGCAGGCCGAACGCATCGACGAAATCCACGCCCGGCGCAAGCAGGTCGAGGTCTGGTACCACCAGCAGATGCAGACCTTCGAAGGCATCAAGCCGCCCTATCTGGCGCAGGACGTCGACGAGGTGCACTGGATGCTCTACGTCGTGCACCTGGGCAAGCGCTTCACGCTGAGCGCGCGCGCGCAACTGGTCGAGGACCTCGACACCGAAGCGATCGAGGTGGCCGCCTACTGCCGGCCGCTGCACCACCAGTTCCACTACCAGCAGTACGGCTACAAGCGCGGCCAGCTCAAGAACACCGACCGCATCGGCGACCGCTCGCTGGCGCTGCCCTTCCACGGCTTCATCGAAGAGGACGAAGTGCGCTTCGTGGTGAAGACGCTGAAGGACGCGGCGACCAATGTCGGCGCCGGCGCCGCCATCTACTGAACCCGACGCATCGCTCAAGGACCCATCATGACCCGCACTCTCACCGACCTGCCCGCCGAACTCGAACAGGGCCTGCGCGCAGGCCGCATCGTGCCCTACCTGGGCCAGCACGTGCTGTCGCTGGTGCCCGATTACGCCGTGCCTGGCTCGCCCGAAGCACTGGTTGCGCTGCTCACGGCAAAGGTGTCGGTGCCGCACAAGATCCGCGGCCGGCTCACCCAGGCAGCGCAGTTCATCGAAAACTTCAAGCACCGCAAGACGCTGGTCGACCAGATGAATACCGCATTCGCGGCAGCGCCGCACTACTCGGCCATGCACAGCTGGCTGGCTTCGCTCGGCGTACCGCTGATCGTCGACACCTGGTACGACGAAGCGATGGCGGCTGCGCTGCAGGCGGCTGGCGTCAAGTGGGGCGAGGTGCAGGGTCTGTCGCAATCGGAACACTTCGGCACCTGGACCGGCTGGTACGACAGCGACGGCAATCCGCTGCCCGACCGCACGCCGGACTGGCAGACCATCCTGTACAAGCCGATCGGCAGCAGCAACCCGGCCGGCAACTACCTGGTATCGGACTCCGACTATGTCGAGGTGCTGACCGAGATCGACATCCAGACACCGATCCCGGCCGAAATCCAGGCGCTGCGCACCGGCCGCCACTTCCTGTTCATCGGCTGCCGCTTCAACGACCAGCTCACGCGCACCTTCGCGCGCCAGATCATGAAGCGTTCGAGCGACACGCACTGGGCGCTGCTGTCCGAGGAGCCGACGCGCATGGAAGCGAAATTCCTGGCTGAACAGAACATCACCCGCATCGACATGTCGCTGGCTGAATTTGCGGCCCGCATGGCACCGCTCAGCGAAGCGGCCTGACTTTCCACCCCCTCGCAGAAAAGGAGAAACACACCATGGCCACCCTCACCATCATGCCGTCCGGACGCACCAGTGAAGTCGCCGCCGGCACCACGCTGCTGGCCGCCATCCTGGCCGCCGGCGAAAAGCTGGTCAGCAAGTGTGAAGGCGAAGCGAAATGCGGCGAATGCCACGTCGCCATCAATGAAGGACGCAAGAGCCTGTCGAAGATCCAGCGGGCCGAGAACGCGAAGCTCGATGAAATCGTCGGCGTCAGTTCCAAGTCACGTCTGGCCTGTCAGGCCCAGATGGGCGAAGAGAACGTGACGGTGGAAATCCTCAGCTTCGTCTGAACCTCTCAAGAACCGATTACAGGAAGAACACCATGAGCTATGACCTCATCAAGGCCGAACGCGGCCTGTGCCTTGGCAACCGCACCGGCCTGAACGGCAAGTGCAACGGCCAGACCTTTCGCTGCGAATGCGGCCATGTCGGCTGCCGCCAGACCTACGACGATGCCTGTACCGGTCAGGCCTTTTCGGCTGCCTGGCGCTGCGTGAATTGCGGCGCCGTCGGCAAGGTCGAAGCGCTGAACTTCGAGAACCGCATCGGCGCCTGAGCCTTGGCCGATACCCTGTTCGGTGCGGCATCGCTGGCCATCCTCGAAGAGGCCTGCGGCGACGTGCTCATCCTCGGCGAAGGCCTGTCACGCGACGACTTCGAACGTTCGCGCCTGACCCGCACTGCACTGTGCGAGCGCTTGAAGGTCATCGCCGACTGCCTGCACGGGCTGCCCGCCGAGGCGCGCAGCCGGATGCCCGAACTGGGCTGGGATGGCTGGGACGTCGCGCGCCGGGTGCTGGATGGCGCGCCCGATCACGACGGCACGCGGTGGTTCGCCGCCAGCTCCCTCGCCCCGGCCACGCTGATGTGGCTGCGGGTGTACCGCGAAGAGCAGCCCGCTCTGTTCGCGTTCACCGCGGGTGCCGATTGACGGCACGGCGGGCGCAGGCCGTGTGTCGGGCATCGCGGCGCTCACCCCGACCTACGGGATGCGCGATCGGTAATTTGTAGGTTGGGGTGAGCGCAGCGATGCCCAACAGCGGCGGTCGAACAGCGTCGCTCCGCTCGCACCGTCCCGATCACGGTGCTGCACACCCGCCTTCGCGCATGCCGGCCGCACAGCCTTCGGACTGCGCGCGGGAGCGCTGCGCCGCGAGACTGGCGAGGCCGATCCAGGCATCGACAACGGCCGGGTCGAACCCTACCCGGCGTTCATCACCGACCTGCAGCAGCGGACGGCGGATCAGCAGCGGTTCAGCCAGCAACAGCGCGAGCGCGGTATCGCGATCGACTTCCTCCGGCACGATCTCGCCTGACTTCACGCACGGGGCGGCGCGGTTGAACCAGTCGGCGACAGGCAGCGGCGAGATCCATGCGAGCAGGGTATCGGCCGCCCACGGCTCCGCCAGCAGGCTGCGCACGTCGAGCGTGTGGCCGGCGTCGAGCAGCCACTGCTTCTGCTTCGCATTGCCGCCGCAGCCGGGCTTTTCGTAGAAGACGATATGACTCATGAGCCGAATGCCCCGCGCTGCGCCTGCGCCCGGCCTTGCCGCCGGACGCAGGCGCAGGCACGTCAGACCGGACGGTTCTCGTACAGGTTGCGGATCGGGCCCATCAGCTTCAGACCTTCCTCGAACGTGATTTCCGGGAACTTGCCGGTGAACTTGAGCGCGGCATCGGCCACGGCATCCACCTTGCCGGCGGTGTCGAACTTCTTCAGTTCGGTCTTTTCCAGATAGAGCAGTTCCAGAAGCTCGTTGTACACCGTCGCCTCGTCGATCGGCAGGATGTAGAAGGTCGCGCCGCCGTACTGCACCTGGTACTTCTTCGACAGGTCGATGTTGTCGCAGAACAGGAAGTACTTGCCGGTCGGCGACAGCGCCTCGCCCATCACGTCGGCCAGCAGCTTCAGGTATTCGAACGACAGCAGGAAACCGGTCAGGAAGGGAATCTGCTGCTCGCCTTCGTGCGCGGCGGCGATCACCTGGTCCATGCTGATTTCGGGCGGACGCGCCTCGTCGGCAAACTGCTGGGCGAACTTCAGCGCGATGTCGCCGCGGAAGCCGACCCGATCCGCCTTGTGGGTCGGCCCCTTGAAGACGGCGTTGAGCATCCGCTTCTCGTTTTCCAGCGTGGCAAATGCGGAGCTAGCTATGGTGATGCTCATGATGGTTCCCCTGATCATTGCGGATGAAATCCGCGGTCTTGAAAAAAGCCTGCTCAAGCTGCTGCCGCAACGCGGCGTCGGTCACTACTTCCTGCAGCGCCTGTCGCATGCAGTCCATCCATGCATCCCGTTCGGCGGCGCCGATCGGAAATGCCAGGTGTTTGCGGCGCAGCCGCGGATGGCCACGCTCGGTCGAATAGCGCTGCGGGCCACCGGTCCACTCGACCAGATAGTTCACCAGTATCTGGCGCACCGACGACAGGTCGTGCGGATGCATCGCGCGAATGCCGGCGGCCGCTGGCTGCGTGTTCATGTGGTGATAGAAGCGCTCGACCAGACGTTCGATCGCTGCTTCGCCACCGATGCGCTCGAAGTGCGGATTGCCGCCGGCAGAAACTGAACTGACGGAGGGGGCGACAGGCTTGTCTGCAGGCGGGCGGGTTTCCATGGCATCGGGTACGCGTGTTGATGCAGGCATACAGCAAGCCCCGTACCCGCTCGCTGTCCGGGATGACCAACGCCCGCCTGCAGGCCGTTTGCGCCATTCGCGACAGACCGTGCGCCGACCCGGCCATTCCGCACAGCGCTGCGATGAATGTCGCGTTTGTCACATCCGTTCGTTCATTCGCCAGACCACCGATCAACGCCACGAAATGGCGTGTGCGATGGCTTTGGTCGATATTGAAAGCGAGTGGCACGGCAGTTGCTGAAGTGACCCTGCACCGACCATGACTCGCCGCAGTGGCAACCACGAAGACCAATAAAGGCACGAGGGGCTGCATCCGGTGGCACGGTAAGCGCCAAAGACCACACGGTCGGCGGCATCCAACTGTTCATCGACTCAGGAGTGACATCGAAATGGCAAAACTTCGGCAAATCGCCTTCTACGGCAAGGGTGGCATCGGCAAATCGACCACTTCGCAAAACACACTGGCCGCGCTGTCGGATCTGGGCCAGAAAATCCTCATCGTCGGCTGCGACCCCAAGGCCGACTCGACCCGCCTGATCCTGCACGCCAAGGCACAGGACACCATCCTGTCGCTGGCCGCTGAAGCCGGTTCGGTGGAAGACCTCGAGCTCGAGGACGTCATGAAGATCGGCTACAAGGACATTCGCTGCGTCGAGTCCGGTGGCCCGGAACCCGGCGTCGGATGCGCCGGCCGTGGTGTCATCACCTCGATCAACTTCCTCGAGGAAAACGGTGCCTATGACGGCGTCGACTACGTCAGCTACGACGTGCTGGGCGACGTGGTGTGCGGCGGCTTTGCCATGCCGATCCGCGAAAACAAGGCGCAGGAAATCTACATCGTGATGTCGGGCGAAATGATGGCCATGTACGCGGCCAACAACATTTCGAAGGGCATTCTGAAATACGCCAATTCGGGTGGCGTGCGCCTCGGCGGCCTGGTGTGCAACGAGCGCCAGACCGACAAGGAACTGGAACTGGCCGAATCGCTGGCCAAGATGCTCGGCTCGCGTCTGATCCACTTCGTGCCGCGCGACAACATCGTGCAGCACGCCGAACTGCGTCGCATGACGGTGCTCGAGTACGCACCGGAGTCGAAGCAGGCGGGCGAGTACCGCACGCTGGCGGAGAAGATCCACGCCAACGCCGGCAACGGCACGATCCCGACGCCGATCACGATGGACCAGCTCGAAGACCTGCTGATGGAGCACGGCATCATGAAGCAGATCGACGAGTCGCAGGTCGGCAAGAAGGCCGCAGAAGTCGCCTGAGAAACCGAGAGTCGAGGGTCGGGAGCCGCGGGTCGCAAAGCCCGCAGGCTCCCGGCCTCCGCCGGCGACCCCACGGTTCTCCTCCCTCCGCTCTCGATACGTACAGGAGTTATCAAATGAGCATGACGATTGACGAAAAGAAGGCCCAGAACGCAGCTCTCATCGAAGAGGTGCTGAAGGCCTACCCGGAAAAGACTGCCAAGAAGCGGGCCAAGCACCTCAATGTTCACGAGGAAGGCAAGCCTGACTGCGGCGTCAAGTCGAACATCAAGTCGCTGCCCGGCGTGATGACGATACGTGGCTGCGCCTACGCAGGTTCCAAGGGCGTGGTGTGGGGTCCGATCAAGGACATGATCCACATTTCGCACGGCCCGGTCGGCTGTGGCCAGTATTCATGGGCTGCGCGACGCAATTACTACATCGGCGTGACCGGTGTGGACACCTTCGTGACGATGCAATTCACCTCCGACTTCCAGGAGAAGGACATCGTTTTCGGCGGCGACAAGAAGCTGGAAGTCATCATGGATGAGATCCAGGACCTGTTCCCGCTGAACAAGGGCATCACCGTGCAGTCCGAGTGCCCGATCGGTCTGATCGGCGACGACATCGAGGCGGTGTCGAAGAAGAAGTCGAAGCAGTACGACGGTCACACCATTGTGCCGGTTCGCTGCGAAGGCTTCCGCGGCGTGTCGCAATCGCTCGGTCACCACATCGCCAATGACGCGATCCGCGACTGGGTGTTCGACAAGACCGAAGACAAGCGCCCCGACTTCGTGTCGACGCCGTACGACGTGGCCATCATCGGCGACTACAACATCGGCGGCGATGCCTGGTCGAGTCGCATCCTGCTCGAAGAGATGGGTCTGCGCGTGATCGCCCAGTGGTCGGGCGACGGCACCATCGCCGAGCTGGAAAACACTCCGAAGGCCAAGCTCAACGTGCTGCACTGCTACCGCTCGATGAACTACATCAGCCGGCACATGGAAGAGAAGTACGGGGTGCCCTGGGTCGAGTACAACTTCTTCGGCCCGACCAAGATCGAAGAGTCGCTGCGCGAAATCGCTGCGCACTTCGACGACACGATCAAGGCCAACGCCGAGAAAGTGATCGCCAAGTACAAGCCGCTGATGCAGGCCGTCATCGACAAGTACCGTCCGCGTCTCGAAGGCAAGAAGGTGATGCTGTTCGTCGGCGGCCTGCGCCCGCGTCACGTCATCGGCGCCTACGAAGATCTGGGCATGGAAGTGGTCGGAACCGGCTATGAATTCGGCCACAACGACGACTACCAGCGCACCACGCACTACGTGAAGGACGGCACGCTGATCTATGACGACGTCACCGGTCACGAGTTCGAGAAGTTCGTCGAGAAGGTGAAGCCTGACCTGGTGGGTTCCGGCATCAAGGAAAAGTACGTATTCCAGAAGATGGGCGTGCCTTTCCGCCAGATGCACAGCTGGGACTACTCGGGTCCGTATCACGGCTACGACGGTTTCGCGATCTTCGCCCGCGACATGGACATGGCGATCAGCTCGCCCATCTGGGGCCTGTCGAAGACGCCCTGGAAGAAGTAAGCATCTGCAGTGAAACGGGGTCTGCTGACAATTGATTCGTCCGCCGCGTTGCCGTTGAGCCGATCGCGAACAAGGCGCGCGACGCAGCCGAGACTGGCCGTCTCGGCAAGAAGCGCAACGCAGGGCGCGGGCGGCTCAACGACAACCCGAAGGGCACAGGCCGGGCGGCGTCCATGGCGGCGTTGCACCTCCTGACCTGACGGCCAGTCAGGCTGCGTCGGCGCGCCTTGCCATGGACGCCGCCCGGCCTGTGCGCGACGGACGAATCAATTGTCAGCAGACCCCAGGGTGGGCCGAGGGCACCGAAACCCACCACGAACGACCCGCGTGTCGACGGGCCAGGTGGCTTGATGCTGCCGGCCCACCCTACATCAAGGAGCTATCAACCATGCCTCAATCAGCCGACAAAATTCTCGACCACGAACTGCTCTTCCGCGAGCCCGAGTACCAGAAGATGCTCGCGGACAAGAAGTCCGAATTCGAGTTCAACCATGCCGACAACAAGATCCAGGAAATCGTCGAATGGACGAAGACCGAGGATTACAAACAGAAGAACTTCGCCCGCGAAGCGCTCACCGTCAATCCGGCCAAGGCCTGCCAGCCGCTGGGCGCGGTCTACGTCGCCAACGGCTTCGCCAAGACCCTGTCGTTCGTGCACGGCTCGCAGGGCTGTGTTGCCTACTACCGTTCGCACTTCTCGCGCCACTTTAAGGAACCGACTTCGTGCGTGTCCTCGTCGATGACCGAAGACGCGGCCGTGTTCGGCGGTCTGAACAACATGATCGACGGCCTGGCCAACACGCTCAACCTGTACAAGCCGGAAATGATCGCGGTGTCGACCACCTGCATGGCGGAAGTCATCGGTGACGACCTGAACGCCTTCATCAAGACCTCGAAGGAAAAAGGCAGCGTGCCGGCCGACTTCGACGTGCCGTTCGCCCACACCCCGGCCTTCGTCGGCAGCCACATCACCGGCTACGACAATGCGCTGCTCGGCATCGTGCGCCACTTCTGGGACGGCAAGGCAGACACCGCACCGAAGCTCGAGCGCGTACCCGACGAGTCGATCAACTTCATTTTCGGCTTCGACGGGTTCGTCGTCGGCAACATGAAGGAAATGAAGCGCATCCTCGGTTTGTTCGGCATCGACTACAACATCATCTGCGATCCGTCGGAAGTGTGGAACACGCCGACCGACGGCGAGTTCCGCATGTATGAAGGCGGCACGACCAAAGCCACCGTCGAGCGCGCGCTCAACGCCAAGGCCACCATCATCTTCCAGGAATTCTGCTGCGAGAAGACCGCAAAGTTCATCGCCGACCACGGTCAGGAAGTGGTCAAGCTGAACAGCCCGATCGGCGTCGCCGGCACCGACAAGTTCCTGATGGAACTGTCGCGCATCACGGGCAAGCCGATCCCGGCCGAACTCGAGCTGGAGCGCGGCCAGCTGGTCGACGCGATGGCCGACAGCCAGGCTCACCTGCACGGCAAGCGCTACGCCATGTACGGCGACCCGGACATGATGCTCGGCCTGACCGAATTCCTGCTGGAACTCGGTGCTGAGCCGGCACACATCCTGGCCACCAACGGCGAGAAGGAGTGGGCGAAGAGGGTGCAGGAGGTACTGGACGCGTCGCCCTACGGTGCCGGCTGCAAGGTGTACCCGAAGCGAGACCTTTGGCACATGCGTTCGCTGCTCTTCACCGAGCCGGTGGACTTCCTGATCGGCAACACCTACGGCAAGTACCTCGAGCGCGACACCGGAACACCACTGATCCGCATGGTGTTCCCGATCTTCGATCGCCACCACTACCACCGCTACCCGATCTGGGGTTACGAAGGCGGCCTGCGCGTGCTGGTCATGCTGCTGGACGAGTTCTTCGAGTCCATCGACGTGAACACGATCGTCGCCGGCAAGACCGACTACTCGTACGACATCATCCGCTGAGTACCGGCACCGGGGGCAACCCCGGTCCGCTCAGAGCAGTCCGGACGGGCTGCCCGGGAAACCGGGCAGCCCGTTTTTCCATCACGACGAAGCCACGGCGGGTGTTGGGCATCGCTGCGCTCACCCCAACCTACGGACCACGCGGTTTCGGGTGAGCCAGAGCCGATGCCCGGCCACCCCGCATTCCGCGATCCACCGTAGGTTGGGGTGAGCCGAAGGCGATGCCCAACACCCACCCGCCACCTCGCATCCCACCCGACACACCCCGTAGGTCGGGTGAGCAAAAGGCGATTCCCGACACCAAATCTGATCCGGCGGCACCCACCTCATTCCCCGAACCGGCCTTCGACCGGCGAACCCTCGCCGCCCCAGTCAGCAGGCAGGATACCCCGCTCGACATAGCGGTGAAACGACGAATGCGGCCAGTCGGCGACGCGGGAGACCAGCCCGTGTTTCACCGGGTTGAAGTGGATGTAGTCGACGTGGCGCGCGTAATCGTCGTCGTCGCGAACCAGGTGTTCCCAGTAGCGTCGCTGCCACACGCCGCGCTCACCCTTGCGGGCGCGGCTGGCGTCTATCGTTTCGTCGCGCGGCAGGGCGCGCGAGAAGGCCGCCTTGACCAGCATCCAGCGTGTCGCGTAGTCGGCATCGCCGGTCGGGAGCGTCCACAACATGTGCAGATGATCCGGCAGGACAACAGCCGCATCGATGTGGAAGGGGTGGTGCAACGCCGTGACGCGAACGGCCTTGCGCAGCGCCCCTATGTGGCGAAGCAGCAGACCGGATGACCGGTCGGCCAACGCCAGCGTAAAGAAGAAGGTCGCGCCGGGGGCGGACGAACGACGGTAGCGCATCGGGCAATGATAAATGCATCGACTGCGTTTGGCATACTGGATGTATGGGCATCGCGGAATAACGTTCGTGTTGGGCATCGCTGCGCTCACCCCAACCTACGGCGCATCCCGTAGGTTGGGGTGAGCGCAGCGATGCCCAACACCGCAACGTCGCTCGGCGCAACACCCGACCACACGCCGATCCGGTATCGATTTTGCTCGTGCATGGTATCCGGCCCGCCGGGTCGGAAAACCTACAGTGTTCCCGGGAGAACGACATGGCTTTTCAGCCGTTGTGCAAAAGCAACCTGCTCTATGAGGGCGAACTCGTGCCGTGCATCGTGGGCAAGACGGAAGTCGTGGTGATGTGGCCGGAGGGCGGCCGGCCGCGCGCTTTCGACGCCGCCTGTCCGCATGACGACGTGTCGCTTGCGCGCGGCGTGTTCAGCGGCCACACCCTGACTTGCATCGCCCACGGCTGGGTGTTCGACGGTCACACCGGCGAGGGCGTGGCGCCCGAAGGTTGCGCGATGCAGGAGTACCCGATACGCCTGGTCGATGGCGTGGTCGAGATTGATCTTGACGACGAAGATTGAGGTGGTCGGGGGGGTTGAGGGCGGGTGTTGGGCATCGCTGCGCTCACCCCAACCTACGGGCGGGTGAACGCGCGGGGTGCGGATGACGTGTTGTTGGGCATCGCTGCGCTCACCCCAACCTACGAACCACGCGGTTTCGGGTGAGCCGGAGACGACACGCAACACCCGCCAGCCCCCCCGTAGGCGATGCCCGACACCACCCAGCGCCGCCCGATGCAACCCGCCCCATCCCCGTAGGTTGGGGTGAGCGCAGCGATGCCCAACACCCCGCGTCGGCCAAAGCACCCGACCCGCCGCGCAGGTCGGGCTGAACGCAAAGATGCCCTGTCCGCGCGGCCTCGATCAGAGCGGCAAACCGAAGTCCTGGGCAATCAGCTTGAGCCAGGCGTCGACGCGCTCGGCGGTCAGGTCGGGCTGGATGTCCTGGTCGATGGCCAAACCGACGAACTTGCCGTCGATGATCGATTGCGACACGTCGAACTTGTAGCCGTCGGTCGGCCACGCGCCGACGATCTTCGCGCCGGCGCCCTTGAAGAAGTCGTACAGCAGGATCAGGCCGTCGACGAATTCGTGCGCGTAGGTATCCTGGTCGCCGAGTCCGTACAGCGCCACCGTCTTGCCGGCGAAGCTGGTGCCCTTGAGCTTGTCGAGCGCCTCGGCCCAGCTTTCGTCGTCGCACTCGGCTTCCAGCCCGGGCAGCAGCCCGTCGCCCAGGGTCGGCGTGCCGAGGATCAGGAAATCGTAGGCGGCGAGGTCGGCCGGCGTTGCCTTGTTGATGTTGACCGGTTCGGCCATCGTGTCGTCGTCGAAGCGCTTCTTGATCTGCTTGGCGATCTTGCGTGTGCTGCCGCTGTTGGTGCCGAAGAAAAGTCCGATGCGTGCCATGGTGGTTTCCATTCAGATGAGGTGGGTCAGGAAGCGGTTCCGGTTTCGTGCGCCTGGTCCATGCCGCGAAAGATCGCGCAGCGCTTGAACACGTCGAGCGTGGGCAGGCAGGCCTTGTGCTGGCAGTACTTGGCGGCCAGCTTCGCCAGTCCCTTGATGTCGCGTCCGGTGGCGGCGGGGAACAGAACGGTGAGTTGTTCGATCAGCGCGTCGTCGATGTCGAGCGCGAACTGTGCCGCCATGACCTGCCAGATGCGCGCGCGCGCCGCATGGTCGGGCGGCGCGTACTTGATTAGCGCAATGCAGCGCGACACGATGGCTTCGTCGATGTCGTCGACGCGGTTGGTGGTCAGGAACAGCAGGCCGTTGAAGTACTCGAGCACGCGCAGGAAGACGCCGACCACGGCGTTCATCGTGATGTTGTCGTCGCGCCGCTTGATGTAGACGTCGGCCTCGTCGATCAGCATCACCGCGCCCCAGCGCTGGGCGCGCGTGAGCACGTCCTTCAGCGCGGTTTCCATCTGCGCCACGTTCAGGCCGAGCTGGCCGGAATGCACGCGGTACAGCGGACGGCGGATGATTTCCGAATACACCTCGGCGGTCAGCGTCTTGCCGACGCCGGCCGGTCCGGCGCACAGCACGGTGGTGCCGCCCGACTTGCCGGCGATGATGTCGTCCATCAGTACGTCCATCTCGGCGGTCAGGATGTCGATCAGGTCGGTCTGTTCCGGCGGCAGCACCAGCTTCTGCTTCAGCGCAGGCTGGTAGGCCCAGGGCGTGATGTCGTCGACGTGCACCCACAGGTAGTGGTGCAGGTCGAGGTGGAACATCAGGATGTAGGGATGCACCGGCAACTGCGAGAACAGGCCTTCGGGCATCGCATCGCGCGAGGCGCCGACCTCTTCTTCGGCGTCGTAGCGGTTGCTCTTCGCAGCCTTGCGCAGGTACGGGCCGAGGATGTCGCCCGGCGCGTCGAGCAGCAGCGTGCGCGCCGGCAGGATGCCTTCGTCGTTGACCAGACGCGCCGCGCCGCCGCTGGCCGACAGCACGACCACGTCCTTGCGCGTCCAGTCGGTGTCGCGGTGGCTGGCAGCCGGATCTTCGGCGTGGAAGCCGGTGCCGATGCCGGAGAACTGTTCGCCGTAGCGGCCACGCCAGTCGAAGTAGCGGCCGATGGTGTCGTCGTACGCGGCGATCAGTTCCGGCGTCTCCTTGAGGAAGCCCTTGGCGGCCAGTATTTCGCCGACCGTGCGGTCGACCACGTCGGCACCGTAGATGCGGATGACGGCGGTTGCCAGCGTGGCCTTCACGTTGGCCTTCAGCTCGATGAACACCTTGCCGGTTTCGTCGTTGCCGGCCGGCGTGTAGTCGAGCCGGCTGACCACCCAGGGCAGCGGTCGCGTCATCTGGTTGGCGGTGAACAGCCAGCCGCGGATGGCGTCGGTCGCCAGGTGGCGCGCCAGTGCCGGCACCAGCGATTCGAGGTCGCCGGCAGCAAAGCGGCGACCGTCGCCCTCGAGCGCGCGCTGCAGCGTCGCCAGATGCGCAGCGCGCAACTGCATGGCCGGCCCCGCCTCACTGTAGAGCTTGCCGAGAAAGCGCAGCGCATCGACCGACAGCCGCGACACCGGCACTTCGACCCGGTTGCCGAAGCGCAGCTGTTCGCGCAGCGTCGCCAGATCCGGGAAGGCGTCGATCATGCTCTCGACGTGCGGCGCATCGATCAGGACTTTCATCGCCGGGCGCTCAGCGCAGCACGACCGGAATTTCGAGTGGCGTGCGACGGCCCAGCTGGGTGTCGACCTTGCGCCGCACGGTTTCCACCTTGAGCGGACGCAGCAAGGTGCTCTCGGCGCCCAGCGCCAGCGCCGCCTTGACCTCTTCGTCGTCGGCATCGCTGCACACCACGAGCATCTTCACGCCGTCCAGCCCTTGCTTCAGGCGCGTCACCACGCCAACGCCTTCGCTCGCCAGCACGCCGGCACCGAGCAGCAGCAGGTCGGGCGGCGCGCTGCGGCCCTTGGCCAGCGCCTCGGCGCTGTCGGCCAGCACATGGGTTTCCATTTCGTCGGCCAGCATGAACTGCAGCGCCATGCTGACGACGTCGTCGTTGTCGACCACGAATACGCGCTTGTTCTCCACCGCGCGCTGGCTGTCTACGCCGATCTGCATGCTGGTTGCCTCCGTGTCGATGGGTGTCTGCCGACACATGAGCAAGCTTCGTTCCCGTCGCGGCACGTCTCCTGCTTCGACACCCCTGTGTGCAATCCATCCTGACGGGAGAAGCGAAATGACGATCCATGTGAAGACGACGGAAGACGGCCGCAAGGTCGAAGTGATCGACGATGCCGTGTGCCTTGACGGCAGGCCGGAGGCCACGAAGCTGGTGCCGCTGATCGAGCACCCGAACCGCCAGGCCATCCTGCGCGCGGTGCCGCAGGCCACGCACATGGCCGGGCGCATTGCGCTGACGCTGCCCGAATCGGCCATCGCGCAGGACGCCCTCAATGCGGCGAGCCGCGATTTCGACGCCAGCCCGGGCGGCATCGCACGGCGACTGCAGGCGGCCATCTATCAGAAGGCAAAAATGGACGGTATCGAGTGAGCCGCCGGCGCGACACCTGCCAAACCCGACAAAGCCTTGTCGCAAACCGCTCACGGTTTGTCGGGCCGGAAGGCGTCGTGCCGCTACTGCGCTGATTCGATGGCCGCTTTGTGCGCTGCAGCGGCTTGGCATCATTCCTGCTGAAGTGGCTGCAGGGCCGTCGCCAGCGACGGATGCCATGACCGAATGGGAGGTGTGCAATGGATGCCCGTGTATCCGCCAAGATCCAGGACGTGTTCGAAGAACCCGCCTGCGAGCACAACCAGAACAAGTCGGCCAAGGAAAAGAAGAAGGGCTGCACCAAGCAGCTGTCGCCCGGCGCGGCCGCTGGCGGCTGTGCCTTCGACGGCGCCAAGGTCGCGCTGCAGCCCATCGTCGATGTCGCCCATCTGGTGCACGGACCGATCGCCTGTGAGGGCAATTCGTGGGACAACCGCAATTCCTCGTCCAGTACCTCGCAGCTCTACCGCACCGGCTTCACCACCGACATCAATGAACTGGACGTGATCTACGGCGGCGAGAAGCGGCTGTTCAGGTCGGTGAAGGAAATCATCGAGAAGTACGACCCGCCGGCGGTGTTCGTCTATCAGACCTGCGTCACCGCGCTGATCGGCGACGACATCGAGGCGGTGTGCAAGCGGGCAACCGAAAAGTTCGGCAAGCCGGTGATTCCGGTGAATGCACCCGGCTTCGTCGGACCGAAGAACCTCGGCAACAAGCTCGGCGCCGAAGCGCTGCTCGACTACGTGATCGGTACCGAAGAGCCCGACTTCGTCACGCCGTACGACATCAACATCATCGGCGAATACAACCTGGCCGGGGAATTGTGGCAGATCAAGCCGCTGCTCGATGCGCTCGGCGTGCGCATCCTGTCGTGCATATCGGGTGACGGCCGCTACCGCGAGGTCGCGTACAGCCACCGCGCCAAGGCGGCGATGATGGTGTGCTCGAAGTCGATGATCAACATCGCGCGCAAGATGGAAGAGCGCTACGACATTCCGTTCTTCGAAGGCTCGTTCTACGGCATCGGCGACATGTCGGAAACGCTGCGCGAGATCGCGCGACTGCTGGTCGAAAAGGGCGCGCCGGAAGAACTGAAGGCGCGCACCGAAGCGCTGATCGCGGTCGAGGAAAGGCGCGCCTTCGAACGCATCGCGGCGTATCGCCCGCGGCTCGAAGGCAAGAAGGTGCTGCTGATCACCGGCGGCGTGAAGAGCTGGTCGGTGGTCGCCGCGCTGCAGGAAGCCGGGCTGGAAATCGTCGGCACCAGCGTCAAGAAGTCGACCAAGGAAGACAAGGAAAAGATCAAGGAGCTCATGGGCCAGGACGCCCACATGATCGACGACATGACGCCGCGCGAAATGTACGCGATGCTCAAGGACGCCAAGGCCGACATCATGCTGTCCGGCGGCCGCAGCCAGTTCATCGCGCTCAAGGCCAAGATGCCCTGGCTGGACATCAACCAGGAACGCCACCACGCCTACGCCGGTTACGAAGGCATGGTCGATCTGGTGCGCGAAATCGACAAGGCGCTGTACAACCCGATCTGGGAACAGGTGCGCCGGCCGGCGCCCTGGGACGTGGTCGCCGCCTGAGGATCGCGCCATGGCTACCGTCATCGATTCGAAGAAGGCCTGTACGGTCAATCCGCTGAAGATGAGCCAGCCGCTCGGGGCGTGCTACGCCTTCATGGGCCTGGACAACTGCATGCCCATGATGCACGGCTCGCAGGGCTGTACCTCGTTCGGACTGGTGCTGCTGGTGCGCCACTTCAAGGAGGCGATCCCGATGCAGACCACGGCGATGAACGAGGTGAGCACCATCCTCGGCGGCCTGGACAACATCGAACAGGCCGTCCTCAACATCAAGAAGCGCGCCAATCCGTCGCTGATCGCCATCGCCTCGACCGGACTCACCGAAACCAAGGGTGACGACGTCGACGGCTACCTGAACCTGATCCGCAAGAAGCACGGCGAAACGCTGGTTGGCACCGACATCGTCTACGTGTCGACGCCGGATTACGTCGGCGCCTTCGAGGACGGCTGGGGCAAGGCCGTGCTGGCCGTGGTCGATGCCTTCGCCCAGCCGTGCGAAGTGCGCGACGACCACCTGGTGAACCTGCTGCCGGGCGCCCACCTGACGCCGGCCGACATCGACGAACTGCGCGAAATGATCGAGGCCTTCGGCCTGCAGGCGCGCGTGCTGCCCGACATATCGGGCTCGATGGATGGCCACATTCCGGACAACTTCACGCCGACCACGCTCGGTGGCACCACGCCCGACGCGCTGCGCCAGTTGGGCGCGGCCAAGGCCACGCTGGCCATCGGCGCGCGCATGGACGCCGCCGCCGCGGCGATCGAAGAACGTTGCGGCGTGCCCTTCCGCGTGTTCGACCGGCTGACCGGGCTGGCCGCGGTCGACGACTTCCTGCAATACCTGTCGGAGCTGTCGGGCCGGCCGGTGCCGCACAAATACCGGCGCCAGCGCAGCCAGCTGCAGGACGTGATGCTCGACGCCCACTTCTGGGTCGGCAGCAAGAACATGGCCTTCGCCGCCGAACCCGACCTGCTCTACGCGCTGACGACCACCGCCGCCGAAATGGGGGCGCACGTGGTGGCCGCGGTCACCACGACGCACTCGCGCGTGCTCGAAGGCGTGCCCTGCGTCGAAGTGCTGGTGGGCGACCTCGAAGACCTCGAAATCCGCGCCAAGGCGGGCGGCGCGCAACTGCTGATCACCCATTCGCACGGTCGCCAGGCGGCCGAACGGCTCGGCGTGCCGCTGCACCGTGTCGGCATTCCGATGTTCGACCGCCTGGGCGCCGCCCACATGCTGATGGTGGGCTACCGCGGCACACGCGAACTGATCAACGGCTGGGCCAACATCTTCCTCGCCGACGAACACCAGAACACGCCGCAGGACTGGCCGCTGCCGGAAGAGAGCCGGCGCGCGGCCAGCGGCGCACACGCCACATCGTGCAGTACCGGTGGATGTGGCGGCAGCAGTGCCACCCCGGCAGACGATGTCGTACCCGATGCGGTCGGCGCCTGACACCGATCATCGACCGAAACCTTGAGGAGCAGATGATGATGAAGATCGCCTTCGCCACCCAGGACAAGCAGTGCGTCGACGCGCACTTCGGCTGGGCCAAACACCTCGCGGTGTACGAGATCGACCGCGACGGCTACCACTTTCTCGAAAGTTTCGACTTCGGCGGCAAGCTCGACGAGGACGGCGACGAGGACAAGCTCGCGCCCAAGCTGGAAGCGATCAAGGACGTCGCCATCGTCTATGTCGCCGCCATCGGCGGCTCGGCGGCGGCGCGCGTGGTGGCCAGCAAGATCCACCCGATCAAGGTGAACCAGCCGGAACCCATCATGGACATTCTGGACAAGTTGCAGGAAGTGCTGCGCGGTACGCCGCCGCCGTGGCTGCGCAAGGCACTGGACAAGGACGCGCGGCGCGATTTCGATTTTGAAGACGAGGCTGAACAAAATGGCTGAAACCCTGGACATCACCGCCGAAGACAGTGCGGCACTGGCAACCCCCTTCCTGAGCGAGCTGATCAAGCAGTTCCGCGCGCAGGACATGCACGGCGCGTGGGAAGGCAAGAGCGATGCGCAACTGCTCGAACCCTACATCCTGAGCGCCGAGGCGCGCCGCGCGCTGCCGCTGATGGGCGATCCGGACCCGGAAACGCTGTGGCGCATCGAGCTGTTCTTCAACGCCGTGGGGCTCACCATCGAACGCGAAACCAAGGTCATGGTGACGCCGATGATGAAAATGTCGCACGAGGGCTTCGGCCGCATGGTGCTGATCGCCGGTCGCCTGATCGCGGTGAACAAGCAGTTGCGCGACGCGCATCGATTCGGCTTCCCCAGCTACGCCAAGCTGGCCGAGGCGGGGCAGAAGTTCGTCGAAGAGGGCGTCGGCATGGTGACCAAGTACAACGAAGTCGCCAACTGGGGTTGAGGAGCGCGCCATGGCAGACATCGACACCTTGAAGGCTGAAGTGAAGAAGCTCAACGCGCGGGCGACCCAGGCCAAGATGGATCTGCACGATCTGTCGGAAGACCTGCCGACCAACTGGGAAAAGATCCTCGACGTGGCGCAGACGGCTTATGACGCGCACCAGTCGCTGATGGCTGCGCGCAAGGATCTGGCCGCCGCGACGGCCTGAGCACGAACTGTCCTGTCCGTCGCGACGGCCCCGGCCATCGCGACACCACCCGGGGCCTGTCCGCATGCGTGACCGACATCGCGCTGCCGGACAACCCTCCTGATCGAAGGAAGCATCATGGCCACCTTTTCCGTCACGCTGCCCAGCGGCGAAATCTGGACCCCCAAATTCGTCAGCAAGCTGAACCAGGACAACTGCATCGGCTGTGCGCGCTGCGTCAAGGTGTGCGCCAACAACGTGCTGGCGCTGGCCGGCATGACCGAGGACGGTGACCTGATCGTGGTCGATCCCGAGAACGACGATGACGACGACGAGTACGAAAGAAAGGTCATGACGATCGGGACGCAGGCCAACTGCATCGGCTGTCAGGCCTGTTCGAAGGTGTGCCCGAAGAAGTGCTACACGCACGAGCCGGCCGAAGTCTAGATACGGCGGCCGACGCATCCCGGAGACCGACATGGACACTCGCACCGAATCGCTCGAAGACCGTGCCTTATCCGGAAAGCGACCCGGCGCCGTCAGCTTCCGCAGTCTGCTGATGCGCCTCGCACGCAATCCGGAAAGCCGGCTGGCGCACGCACTGGCCGGCGTGATCGGCCAGCGCTGGCGACTGCATGGCCTGCACCGTCTGCCGCTGTATGGCCTCGACACTGCGACCACACGACGACTGCTGGCGCAGCACTTTCCCGGAGCGGAATGGCTGCCGGACCTGTGGCTCGACACGCCGGAAGACTTCGTCGAAGCCATCGAAATCGACGACGTGGTGACGCTGCTGGCGGATCACCGCACGCAGGCCGACGAAGACAATCTGTGGCTCGCCCACGCGGTCGCCACCGCCTGTGTCGGCGCCGATCACCTGTGGCAGGACATGGACCTGCCGGACCGCAGCATGCTGTCCGCACTCATGCATGACCTTTTCACCTCGCTGGCGGTGCGCAACACGCAGGACATGAAGTGGAAGAAATTCCTCTACCTGCAGCTGTGCGAACGCGCCGATATCCGCGTCTGCAAGTCGCCCAGCTGCGGCGCGTGCAGTGACTACGTCGCCTGCTTCGGCCCGGAAGAGTAAGCACGGACGACGTCGGTCACCGGTTCCGGCTCGCCTGGACCTGCGGGTTCGCTACGGCGCTTGTTGGGCATCGCCTTCGGCTCACCCCAACCTACGGGGTCGTGACGCGGGGCGGGTGTCCGGATCGGCTTCGGATCGTCCCCGATCTTTGGGTTCGTGACTTTTGTCTGTTGGGCATCGCCTTCGGCTCACCCCAACCTACGGGGTCGTGACGCGGGGCGGGTGTCCGGGGATCGGCTTCGGATCGTCCCCGATCTTTGGGTTCGTGACTTGTGTCTGTTGGGCATCGCCTTCGGCTCACCCCAACCTACGGGGTCGTCATGCCTTTGTAGGTTGGGGTAAGCGCAGCGATGCCCAACAGGCCGCCCGTCACTTGCGCCGCGTTCTGGCCTGGTCGCTCGCGGAGTAGTTGCTGAAGTGTCCTTCCCGCGCCGCGGCGGCGCGGCCGGCAGAAATGATGTCTTTGCTGCGGCCGGGGGCTTGCGGTGCCGACAGCAGCTTGTCCACCTGATCACTGCCACACCCCGGACAGGTGATCGGCGTGTCGCCGCGAACCAGCCGTTCGAAGTTGATTTCGCATTTGCGGCAGTGAAAGTCATGAAGCGGCATCGCGGTGATCTCCCTGGTGAATCTGCCTGACGTATCTTCCTGCTGACAAGCAAGAACAGGTCCTGGACTCGCTTACCCGGGATTTTGTCTTTGCGCACGGCTGTTGCGCGGACACCTGTCGAATGCGGCTGCGGTCCGTCGTGCTTCTGCATCGTGCGCCGACCGCGATGCGCCGCTCAGTGAAGTGCGACTGGCCCGGAACATGCACGACGACAGGCAGCGCTCCATCGCACGCACTGCAGAAACAAACATGACACCGCTCGCCGACAATCCCGACAGGCATCAGGGACGAGACCCGATGCACATCGCCTCGCACCGGCACGGTGCTGGTCCTGGCACAGTGGGGCGGGCTGACGCGTGACTGAATGGGCGCCGACATTGCACACGACCCGCTGCCTGCTGCGCAAGCCGCTGCCGTATGACGCCCCGGCGCTGTTCGCGCGCGTCAGCGGTGACGCGCGGGTGACGCGCTATCTCGGATGGGCTGCGCACGCCGAACCAGCACAGACGCAGCGGCAGATTTCGCACGACCTCGCGCGCTGGCAGCGCAACGCAGCACGCACCTGGGTGCTGGTCACCGGCGACGGTGAAGCAGGCGGCTTGCTGCAACTGCTCGGCCAGGGACATTCGATGCGCCTCGGCTTCGCGCTGGCACGCGATCTGTGGGGCCGTGGCCTCGCGTCCGAAGCGCTGGCGGCCATCCTCGATGAAGCGTTCAGCCACCGATCGCTGTACCGGGTCGAGGCCGTGAGCGACATCGACAATCCGCGCTCGGCGCGTACGCTCGAACGCGTCGGCATGCAGACCGAGGGCCTGCTGCGCCGCTACATCCTGCATCCCAATGTCTCGCCGGAGCCGCGTGACGTGCTGCTTCATGCCAAAGTGCGACCATGAACAGCCCGTCACCCGACAAACCCTATGCGCCTTCCTGCGATCGCAACGGTGAAGTCATCCTGGAGCGCCTGCGCATCCACTTCGCCGATCGCCGGACCGTGCTCGAAATCGGCAGCGGCACTGGCCAGCACGCGGCGCGCTTCGCGGCAGCGCTGCCGCATCTGCGCTGGCAGTGCACCGATCGCGAAGACATGCTGCCGGGCATCCACATGTGGCTCGATGACGCGGCGCTGCCGAACACGCCACCACCGCTGCCCCTGGACGTCAGCCGGTTCTGGCCGGATGCCTGGCATGACGCGGTGTTCAGCGCCAATACGCTGCACATCATGGCGTGGAGCGAAGTGGTCGCACTGTTCGCCGCGCTGCCGGCCGTGCTGTCGCCGGGCGGCCTGCTGCTGATTTACGGTCCCTTCAACTACGCAGGCCGCTTCACCAGCGACAGCAACGCCGAGTTCGACCGCTCGCTCAAGGCCGGCGCACCCCACCGGGGCATCCGCGATTTCGAGGCGGTCGATGCGCTGGCTCGCAAAGCTGGCTTGCAGTTGATCGAAGATCACGCAATGCCGGCCAATAACCGGTGTGTCGTGTGGCGACAGGTACGGGGCACGTAGCGGCGTGCAACCGGGTTGCAGCGGAAGCGTGCGGCGACGGGCGGTCGTTGGGCATCGCTGCGCTCACCCCAACCTACGGGGCTGCGCGATTGATCCGTGACCGTAGGTTGGGGTGAGCGCAGCGATGCCCAACACTAGATCGTCGACTCCCTTTGAGACGACAAACCTGGCCGGGATCAATCGCCGGGCGCGCTACCGTCGAGCAGCGACGTGAGGACTTCACCGCCCAGCCCTTGCGTGGGGTCGAGGCGGGTGATGTGTCCGACCAGTGCGCGCGCTTCGTCGCTGCGCCCGGAACGCAGGCAGATGAAGGCCAGCGCCTTCAGGCTGAACAGCCAGAAGCGTGCCGGACCGGTTGACGAAAAATCGCCGTCACCGGGTTGCACCCGCGTCCAGTCAACATTCAGCTTCGCCTGCCGGCCGGCAACGTCGATGCCCTTGCAGGCGGCCTTTTCGGCCAGCTCGAACTGGCGTCGCCCGGCGTGGAACTTGTACAGCAGGTAATACACGGGCAGACATTCCGGCGCGCTGGCCTGCGCTGTCCATAACAGCGCCTCGACCCGTAGCGGCGGCGCACCGACCGCTTCATCAAGCAGGCGGCGCACCGCAGGCGGCACGCTGCCACCGAAGAATTCGTCCGCGCTTTCGCCGGTGAACAGATTCACCAGACCGCCTCGCCGGCAAGCAGGCGTTCCACCGGCGCTTCGCCAAGCAGATGCTGGGTGAAAATCTCAGCGACATCGGCCTTGGTCACGTTCGAGTACAGGACGCCTTCCGGATAGACGACGACGTTGGTGCCCTGATCGCACGGACCGAGGCAACCCGAGTAGGTCACGGCGATCCTGTCGAAGCAGTTGCGTGCCTGCAGTTCGGCCCAGAAAGTCTGCAGCACTTCGGCGCCGCCCTTCTGTGCGCAGGAACCACGCGGGTGTCCGTTGGGGCGTTGTTGACTGCATACGAATACGTGTTTGAGCGGCTTGGGCATGATGCGTCTTTCAGGTTGGAAGGGTCAGGCGGTCATGCGGGAGATCCAGTTCTCGATCTCCGTGAGGTGCGCCGCGTCGTCGTGGGCGAAGGCGCGCGCCATCTTGCGCAGCCCCGGTTCGGGGGCGAGCACGGCCATCGTGGCGTAGTAGCTGTGGCTGCGCCGCTTCAGGTCGAGCGCGCGTTCGAGCGAGCGATACAGGTCGAGCGCTTCGTCGCTGATGACCTTGACGGCGCTGCGCGGCTTTTCCATTTCGATCGGCCGGATGCGCGGCAACAGCGCGGTCACCGGTAGCGAGCCGCCGAGCGCCTCACCTGCTTCCATGCGGGCCAGCGAAGCGAGGTTCTGGAAGAAGACTTCGAGTTCGAGATCGCCGGCATTCAGCGCATGCTGCGCAGCCACTTCGTAGTGGCCGGCCGCTTCGCTTTCAAGCGCGCCGACGCGGGCGAGAAATGTATCGCTGGTATCCATCATGACGATCGCACTCCTTGCGCACGTTCAGACGACCGACGGCAGCGTCGAGCGCAGGCTTTCGAGCGAGACGCGCTGCTGGCCGTCCGCCTCCTGGAATACCTTGAACACTTTTTCCTGCGCCGGCGTGGACTTGACGAAGTCTTCATAGGCGCGCAGCAGCAGGCCGCGATAACGCGCATACACAACAGCGGGCTCGCCCTCGGCCACGCCCTGCTCGCCGCGCAGGTACTGGTAGAAGCGCTTCAGGATGTGCAGCCGGTTCACATTGACGACCGACTGGTCGAAGGGCAGTGCAAAGAATTCCAGGAAATCTTCGGCCGACGAAAGTGTGGCCAGACGCTGGGTCAGTTCATCCATGACGATTCACTCCTTGTGGGATGTCGGCGGCGTGCAGGCTGCCGTCGAAGGCGGGTTGAGAACAGGTGTCGTCGCAGTCGCGACAGGCGCCCTGCATGGCGGGCAGGTCGCCTTTCAGGCGGCCGATCTCGCATTCGAGATCGGCTATGCGTTCGAGCAGACAGGCAAGTGCCTTGCCGACCGGATCGGGCATCTGGTGGTGGTCGAGGTCGATGCCGCCGTCGGTGATGCGGCGCTGGCTTTTCGGCAGCACCATCCGGCCGGGAATGCCGACCACGGTCATGCCGGGCGACACGTCTTCGATCACCACTGAATTGGCGGCCACGCGCGCGCAGTCGCCGACGGTGATGGCACCGAGTATCTTGGCGCCGGCTCCGACCACGACGCCGGAACCCAGCGTCGGGTGGCGCTTGCCGGCGCTCCAGGTGGTGCCGCCCAGCGTGACGCCGTGATACAGCGTCACGTCGTCGCCGATTTCTGCCGTCTCGCCGATCACCACGCAGGCACCGTGATCGATGAAGAAGCGCCGGCCGATGCACGCTGCCGGATGGATGTCCACATTGGTCAGGAAGCGCGTGACGAAGGACAGCAGGCGCGGCAGATAGCGCAGGCCGCGCAGCCACAGCGCGTGGGAGAGGCGATGCAGCACCAGCGCCTGGATGCCGGGGTAGATGGTCAGCAGTTCGAGCGTGCTGCGCGCCGCCGGGTCGCGTTTGAACACGCATGCCACGTCTTCGCGCAGCATGGCGAACAGCCCAAGCGTTGCGGGCGGCGGGGAGGGATCGATGCAGGGATCCAAGGTGGCGTTGTCCGTATTCATGAAGTCTCCCGCTGCGTGCGCATGACCTCGAGGTAGAAATCGGCGAGCTGGGTGGCGTCCGGTTCGCGCTTGTTGCGCGTGGCGTAGGCGCGGATGCGCTCGATGATCTGTGCGACTTCCGGCACCGACGGGTACATGCCGAGCTGCGCGTACGCGGCGAGTACCGCGTGCGAGCCCGAATGCTTGCCCAGCACCATGCGGTGCGAACGGCCCAGTTCGGCCGGGTCGAAGCTCTGGTAGTTGAGCGGGTTCTTGATCAGGCCATCGACATGGATGCCTGACTCGTGGGTGAACACGTGGGAACCGACGATGCTCTTGTTGGCGGCGATGCGCCGGCCCGATGCCCGCTCGACCAGGTGCGATATCTGCACCAGCGACTGCGTCGTGATGCCGGCATCGGCCCCGTGGATGTGGCGCATCGCCATCACCACCTCTTCCAGCGGCGCATTGCCGGCGCGCTCGCCCAGACCGTTCACCGTCGTGTTGGCATGCGTTGCCCCGGCGCGGAAGGCGGCCAGCGTGTTGGCGGTGGCCAGCCCGAGATCATTATGGGCATGCATTTCGATTTCGATGTCGACCGCGCGACGCAGGCGCGACACCATCATCCAGGTGCCGAACGGGTCGAGCATGCCCAGTGTGTCGGCGAAACGCACACGGCGCGCGCCGGCCCGCTGCGCTTCTTCGGCTACGCGGCACAGGAAGTCGATGTCGGCACGCGATGCGTCTTCCATGCCGACGCTGACGTCGACGCCGGCATCGAGCGCACGTCCGACGTGCGGCACGATCTGCGCCAGCACCCATTTACGGCTGCGCCGCAGCTTGGATTCGAGTTGCAGGTCGGACACCGGCAGTGACATGTGCACGATGTCCACCGGACAGCGCAGCGCGGCATCGAGATCGGCATCGACCATGCGCGCCCACACCATCAGCTGCGACGACAGATGCTGCGAGGCGATGTCCTGGATGACTTCGATCTCCGCTTCACCCATCGTCGGAATGCCGATTTCCATTTCCGGCACGCCGGCCAGTGCCAGCGCGCGGGCGATGGTGCACTTCTCGTCTGCAGTGAACGCAACGCCAGCGGTCTGCTCGCCGTCGCGCAGCGTAGTGTCATTGATGATGAAGTCGGCTGCCATGTCGCGATTCCTCCCGACAGTCATTCAGCAAGCGCTATGCCATCACCCGAATTGATCGCAACAGAATGATATTAATGAGTTTTTTGATTTCCAAACTGCACCCCGGTCGGCAGTGAAGCAAAGCGGCGTGGCGCGCCTGTCGGCTTTGTGTCGTTTGCAACAGGGGAAGAACAGGAGGGCGTGACGAGAGGCCCGGATGACATCCAGTCGTGGCGCGCGCCACGACAGGATGTCATCCCAAGCTAGAAGCGCCGGACTTCGATGTCGTACGTCTTCAGTGCATATCCCATCTGGCGCGGCGGGGTGTTGAGCAGTCGGGCCGCCGTGGCCGGCA
>NZ_JAUYRO010000036.1 GCF_030696805.1 Methyloversatilis sp.
TCGCTGCGCTCACCCCAACCTACGGGGGAGTGGGAGAGTGGGAGAGTGGGGGCGGGGCGCGGGTGACGGGCCATGCCGGGGATTGGCGGGGTGCGCGCGTTGCGCCGACGTAGGTTGGGGTGAGCGCAGCGATGCCCAACGCCACCCCCGCACCCGCTACGTCGTCACCCCGTTCCCCGCCGCGCACACCTTCATCGACAGGGTCGTTTGCGGCGGCCGCAACAACTGGTCCTGGATGTGTTGCTGGCCGTGATCGATCAGGAAGCGTTCGAATTCCTCGCCGATACCGGTGAGCTGGCGCGACGCCAGCCGGATCACGTACCACTCGCGCTCGATCGGGTTGTCGGCCACCGGCAGCAGTGTCAGTTCGCCCGATTCAAGCTCGTGACGACAGATGTGTTGCGACATGAACGCAAGGCCGAAACCGGCGGCGCACATCTGTTTGATCGCCTCGTTGCTGGATAGCTCGGAACCGATGCGCAGGTTCAGGTCGGCCTCGCGAAACAGCTGCTCCAGCGTGGTTCGCGTGCCGGAGCCGCGTTCGCGCACCAGCAGGTCCTCCTTCGCCAGGTCGCGTAACGCGAGCCGCTTGCGCGCCATCAACGGGTGGGTGGGCGCGGCAACGAAAGCCATGGTGTGGCGGGCGAACGGCGTGGCCACCGTCTTCAGGTCCTTCGGCGGCCGACCCATGATGACCAGCTCGACCTCCTGCGTGGTCAGCAGGCGCACGATCTCGTCGCGGTTGCCCACCTTGAGCTTTACCTCGACATTCGGCTGTTCGCGTGCGAACACCACCAGCATGCGCGGCACCAGGTACTCGGCGGTGGTGACCACGCCGATGCGCAGCCGGCGCGACACCACGCCCCGATAGGCGGCCATTTCGTCGCCCACCTCGCGCCACAGGTCGAGAATGCGCGCCGCGTAGTCGGCCATCAACTCGCCAGCACCGGTCAGGCGGATGCCACGACCATCGCGCTCCAGCAGCGGCGTACCGGCCGACTCTTCCAGCAGCTTGAGCTGTATCGACACCGCCGGCTGGGTCAGGTGGATTTCGCTGGCTGCGCGCGACACGCTGCCCAGACGGGCGACCGCGTGCAGCGCAGAGAGCTGGCGTAGCGTGGCGTTCTTGAGCATGAGCAATCTCCTGCGGGCCGGAAAGGGACATCCGGTCCATTACAAGTTGCGCGCCAGCCTGGTCACGAGACCCCGAAAACGCGGTTCATGAGTGCCAAACCATTGATAAACAATAACTGATGTATGCAGTGCCGCGCCGCCGCAGCACCTCGGCACGACAACGCGCATTGCAGCGCCGGTCCCGCACCGCAAGCGGCGCTTGCAGTGGATGCAACCGATGCGGCAGCGCAGCATCCACGACCGGGCAAGGTCCGGACATAAGCTTAACTTAATCGAACTGGGAAAAAAACAAACTTTTCTTATCCATGGCGCTTCCCTAGATTGGGCTCAAAGCCGGGCTCCCACCGGCGAACGACCGCATTCACAGGAGGAAGACATGGGCGACATGAACACCCCGACGCAGATCACCGACGCGAAGAAACGCTACTCGGCCGGCGTCCTGAAATACGCGCAGATGGGCTACTGGGACAGCGACTACGAGCCGAAGCCGACCGACATCCTCGCGCTGTTCCGCATCACGCCGCAGGATGGCGTCGATCCGATCGAAGCCGCCGCCGCGGTGGCGGGCGAATCGAGCACCGCGACCTGGACCGTGGTGTGGACCGACCGCCTGACCGCCTGCGACATGTATCGCGCCAAGGCCTATCGCGTCGATCCGGTGCCCAACACGCCGGGCCAGTTCTTCGCCTACGTCGCTTACGACCTGTCGCTGTTCGAGGAAGGCTCGATCACCAACGTGGCCGCGTCGATCATCGGCAACGTGTTCTCGTTCAAGCCGCTGAAGGCGGCGCGGCTTGAAGACATGAAGTTTCCGGTCGCCTATGTGAAAACCTTCGCCGGCCCGCCGACCGGCATCATCGTGGAGCGCGAGCGGCTGGACAAATTCGGCCGCCCGCTGCTGGGTGCGACCACCAAGCCCAAGCTTGGCCTCAGTGGCCGCAACTACGGCCGCGTGGTGTACGAAGGTCTGAAGGGCGGACTGGATTTCATGAAGGACGACGAGAACATCAACTCGCAGCCCTTCATGCACTGGCGCGACCGCTTCCTTTTCGTCATGGACGCGGTGAACAAGGCCAGCGCCGCGACCGGCGAGGTCAAGGGCAGCTACCTCAATGTCACCGCCGGCACGATGGAGGAAATGTACCGGCGCGCCGATTTCGCCAAGGATCTGGGCTCGGTCATCATCATGGTCGACCTGGTGGTGGGCTACACCGCGATCCAGTCGCTGTCGCACTGGTGCCGCCAGAACGACATGATCCTGCACCTGCACCGCGCCGGCCACGGCACCTACACGCGGCAGAAGAACCACGGCGTGAGCTTCCGCGTCATCGCCAAGTGGATGCGCATGGCCGGGGTCGACCATATCCACGCCGGCACCGCGGTGGGCAAGCTCGAAGGCGACCCGATGACGGTGCAGGGCTATTACAACGTGTGCCGCGACACGCACACCGAAGTCGACCTGCAGCGCGGCATCTACTTCGATCAGGACTGGGGCGCGCTGAAGAAGGTGATGCCGGTCGCGTCCGGCGGCATCCACGCCGGCCAGATGCACCAGCTGATCGACCTGTTCGGCGACGACGTCGTGCTGCAGTTCGGCGGTGGCACCATCGGCCACCCGCAGGGCATCCAGGCCGGTGCCACCGCCAACCGCGTCGCACTCGAAGCCATGGTGCTGGCGCGCAACGAAGGCAGGAACATCAAGGAAGAGGGCCCGCAGATCCTGCGCGACGCCGCGAAATGGTGTTCGCCGCTGGCCGCCGCCCTCGATACCTGGGGCGACATCACCTTCAACTACGCCTCGACCGACACCTCGGACTTCGCGCCGACGCCGTCGGTGGCGTGACGCCGCCTGCAGGAGCGACGCCCTTCTCCCCTCTCCCGCATCAGCGGGAGAGGGGCCGGGGGTGAGGGAACAAGCGCCGCAGCCCTCACCCGGCGCTACGCGCCACCCTCTCCCGCTGATGCGGGCGAGGGATTGAAGAAACCCTATCCAGGAGAACCACCATGCGCATCACCCAGGGCACCTTTTCTTACCTGCCGGACCTCACCGATTCCCAGATCGCGGCGCAGATCGACTACTGCCTCGACCAGGGCTGGGCGGTCGGCATCGAGTACACCGATGACCCGCACCCGCGCAACACCTTCTGGGACATGTACGGCAACCCGATGTTCGACATCCGCGACGCGACCGCCATCCTGATCGAGGTGAACGCCTGCCGCGCTACCTTTCCGCAGTACTACATCCGGGTGACCGCATTCGACTCGACGCACGGCACCGAATCCGTCGTGCTGTCGTTCATCGTGAACCGGCCCGATGCCGAACCCGGCTTCCGCCTGATCCGTACCGAAGAGCCGGGCCGCACCGTGCGCTACAGCATCGAAAGCTATGCCGTGCAGGCGCGTCCGGAAGGCGCGCGTTACTGAAGGAGGTTTGCCTCATGGACGCCGCCACCGTACCGACGACCGGAATCGCATCACCGCGCTCGATGTTCGCATCGTCCGGCGTGCAGGCGCTGCTCGACCAGCTTGACGACGAGCTGATCGGGCTGGCGCCGGTCAAGGGCCGCATCCGCGACATCGCGGCGCTGCTGCTGATCGACCGGCTGCGCGCCGAACAGGGCCTGCAGTCGACGCCGCCATCGCTGCACATGTGCTTCACCGGCAACCCGGGCACCGGCAAGACCACGGTAGCGCTGCGCATGGCCGAGGTGCTGAAGCAGCTCGGCTATGTGCGCAAGGGTCACATGGTGGCGGTGACGCGAGACGATCTGGTCGGCCAGTTCATCGGCCACACCGCGCCCAAGACGAAGGAAATCATCAAGAAGGCAATGGGCGGCGTGTTGTTCATCGACGAGGCCTACTACCTGTACCGGCCGGAGAACGAACGCGACTACGGTCAGGAAGCGATCGAAATCCTGCTGCAGGCGATGGAGAACCACCGGGACGATCTGGTGGTGATCCTCGCCGGCTACCGCGACCGCATGGACACCTTCTTTTCCAGCAATCCCGGCATGGCGTCGCGCATCGCGCACCACATCGACTTCCCGGACTACGACCAGGACGAATTGATGCACATCGCCCAGCTGATGCTGCGCAACCTGAACTACCGCTTCGACGACACCGCCGAAGCGGCGTTCGAGCGCTATCTCGGCCTGCGCCGCCAGCAGCCGCACTTCGCCAACGCACGCTCGGTGCGCAACGCGCTCGACCGTATCCGGCTGCGCCACGCCACCCGGCTGTTCGCCACCGACACCGCGCCGACGCGCGACGCGCTGTGCACCTTGTATGCCGAAGACGTGCTGGCCAGCCGCGTGTTCGCAAGCGATTGAAAGGAAGACCGACGTGCCCGCAATCCGCCCTGACGCACTGATCTTCGACGTCGACGGCACACTCGCCGACACCGAAGAGGCTCACCGCACCGCCTTCAACCTCGCCTTCGAACAGCAAGGGCTGGGCTGGAATTGGTCGCGCGCCGACTACCGCCGCCTGCTGACGACCACTGGCGGCAAGGAACGCATCGCCCGCCACATCGGCGCGCTTGACCTGACGGACGCCGAACGCGCCGGGCTGCTCGACCGGCTGCCGCAGATCCACGCGGCGAAGACCCGCTTCTACAGCGCCGTGGTGCGCGACGGCGCTGTGCCGCTGCGCCCGGGCGTGGCCCGCCTGCTCGACGAGGCGGGCCACGCCGGCTGCCGGCTGGCCATCGCCAGCACCACCACGGCGATCAACGTGGATGCGCTGCTGCATGCCACGCTGGGCGCGCGCGCGCTCGAACGCTTCGCCGTCATCGCCTGCGGCGACCAGGTGGCCGCGAAGAAGCCGGCGCCCGACATCTACCTGCTCGCGCTCGAGCACCTCGGCGTGCGCGCCGATCAAGCCATCGCCTTCGAAGATTCGCTCAATGGCCTGCGCGCTGCGCGCGCCGCCGGCCTTTGGACGGTGATCACGCCAACCTTCTGGACCGAAGACAGCGATTTTTCCGACGCCGATCTGGTGCTGCCGCAATTGGGCGATGCCGCCTCGCCGCTGCCGGACGAACCGGGCACCCGCCTGCGCCACCTCGCATGGCTCGGCTTCGACGAACTGTGCCGGCTGGCCGGCGGCGAGGCGCATCCGGCGGATGCCGCACTGCGATGAACAGACCCCTGCGCATCGCCCCCAGCCTGCTGTCGGCCGACTTCGCCCGCCTCGGCGCCGAAGTGGCGGCCGTCATCGACGCTGGCGCCGATCTGATCCATTTCGACGTGATGGATAACCACTACGTGCCCAACCTGACCGTCGGCCCGCTGGTGTGCCAGGCGATCAAGCCCTGGGCCACGGTGCCGATCGACGTGCATCTGATGGTCAAGCCGGTCGATGCGCTGATCCCGCTGTTCGCCAACGCCGGCGCGGCCATCATTTCCTTCCACCCGGAAGCGAGCGAACACGTCGACCGCACCCTCCAGCTGATCCGCAGCCACGGCGTGAAAGCCGGCCTGGTGCTGAACCCGGCGACGCCGCTCAACGTGCTCGACCACGTGCTCGACCAGCTCGATCTGGTGCTGTTGATGTCGGTGAACCCCGGCTTCGGCGGCCAGCGCTTCATCGAGTCGGTGCTGCCGAAGATCGAGGCGGCGCGCCGGCGCATCGACGCCAGCGGCCGCAACATCTGGCTCGAAGTCGACGGCGGCGTCAATGCCGATAACGCGGCGCAGGTGGGCGCGGCCGGCGCCGACACCCTGGTCGCCGGCTCGGCCGTGTTCACCGGCGGCCGCTACGCCGATTCCATTCGCACGCTGCGCGAACGCGCCCTCGTGGGCCGCGCGCAGGCACTTACCGCCGAGGCCATCCATGCTTGACCTGTGCCACAAACCAAGCCGCATCCACGCCATCGCCTTCGATCTCGACGGCACCCTGGTCGACAGTGCCGCCGACATCTGGCACGCGCTGAACTTCGGTCTGTCGCAGGCCGGCCTGCCCGCTGTCGATCTCGTCACCGTGCGTGGCTGGATCGGCGGCGGGCCGGATCGGCTGATCTCGCGCGCACTCGACCATCTCGGCCTCGCGCACAGCGACGGCACGCTGCACGCCCGGCTGCGCGCCGATTTCGACCACGCCACGCTGGAGGCGCCGCTCGATCACGGCATGGTCTATGACGGTATCGAAGAAATGGTCGAAGGCCTGTACGCCATCTGCCCGCTGGTGGTGGTGACCAACAAGCCGACGCCGCTGGCGCGTGCGGTACTCGGCGCCGCCGGCCTGCTGCCCTTCATGTCGTCGGTCTACGGCGGCGACCGCAGCGAACTGCTCAAACCCTCGCCCGCGCTGCTTGAGGCCGCCGCTACCCGGCTCGCAGTGAATCCGGCGCAACTGCTGATGGTCGGCGACAGTTCAGCCGACCTGCTTGCTGCGCAGGCCGCCGGCTGCCCGGTCGCGCTGGTGGGCTGGGGATACGGGACAGCGGGGGGAGCGCACGCCAGCGCACCCGGCGTCGACGCCTGGCCGGTCGGCTCGCCGTCGCAACTGCTCGCGGAAATGAGCGCGCGCTTCAAGGAAGAGACCGAATAGCGCCCAACACACACGCGGCACACCCGCGCAGCGCCTCACAGACGGCGCACGCATCCAGGCATTCACATCAAGGGAGGAGAGACTCATGCCCACAGGCGGACGCACCACGCTGGTCCAGTACCTGATCGAAGAACGCCGCCGTCACCCCGAGGCGACCGGCGACCTCAATGCGCTGATCACGGACGTCGCGCTCGCCTGCAAGGCGATTTCGCGCAAGGTGGCTTTCGGCGGCCTGGCCGGGGTACTTGGCTCGGCTGGCAGCGGCAATGTGCAGGGAGAGGAACAGAAGACGCTGGACCTGCTCAGCAACCAGATCTTCCTGCGCGCCAACGAATGGGGCGGCCACGTCGCCGCCATGGCGTCGGAAGAACTGGACGACATCGCGCTGCTGCCGGCGCAGTACCCGCGCGGCAAATACCTGCTCGCCTTCGACCCGCTCGACGGCTCGTCCAACATCGACGTGAACGTGTCGGTCGGCAGCATCTTTTCGATCACCCGCGCGCGCACGCCGGGTGAGGACGCGAAGACGGCCGACTTCCTGCAGGCAGGGCGCGAACAGGTGTGCGCCGGCTACGCCATCTACGGCCCGTCTACCATGCTGGTGCTGACGCTGGGCCGCGGCACGCACGCCTTCACGCTGGACCCGATGCTCGGCGAATGGGTGCTCAGCCACCCCGACCTGAAGGTACCGGCCGCGACGCGCGAATTCGCGATCAATGCGTCGAACAGCCGCTTCTGGGAGCCGGCGGTGCGCCGCTACGTCGACGAGTGTCTGGCCGGGCGCACCGGCCCGCGCGGCGCCGACTTCAACATGCGCTGGATCGCCTCTCTGGTAGCCGAAACGCACCGCATCCTGATGCGCGGCGGCGTGTTCCTCTACCCGAAGGACAACAAGGATCCGGCCAAGCCCGGCCGCCTGCGCCTGCTCTACGAAGCCAGTCCGATCGCCTTCCTGATCGAACAGGCGGGCGGCATGGCCAGCACCGGACGCAGCCGGCTGATGGACGTGCAGCCCGAGTCGCTGCACCAGCGCATCGGCTTCGTGTTCGGCTCCAGCGAAGAAGTCTCGCGCATCGAGGCCTACCACCGCGAACCGCCGGCCGACACCTTCCAGTCACCGCTGTTCGGCAAACGCGGCCTGTTCGCCGACGCCGTCTGACCCCGCTTTTCTCCCCTCTCCCGCATCAGCGGGAGAGGGGCCGGGGGTGAGGGCACGGCGTTGCGCCACCCTCTCCCGCTGATGCGGGAGAGGGATTGAAGAACCGAACCACGGAGAAGCACATGCGCATCACCCAAGACACCGCTTACTTCCTGGCCCCTGCAGGAGCGGGCCCTGCCCGCGATGCGGCCTCCATCCACGCGCCGGCGGTCATTCGAGGCCGCCATCGCGGGCAGGGCCCGCTCCTGCGAAAAACGTCGCGATCGACGCCCTTCTCCCCTCTCCCGCATCAGCGGGAGAGGGGCCGGGGGTGAGGGCACGGCGTTGCGCCACCCTCTCCCGCTGATGCGGGAGAGGGATTGAAGAGCCGAATCACGATCAAAAGGATTGCTTTCATGTCAGTGAAACACCCCATCGTTGCCATCACCGGCTCGTCCGGCGCCGGCACCACGTCGGTCACGCGCACCTTCGAGAACATTTTCCGCCGCGAGAACGTGGCCGCCGCCCTCATCGAAGGCGACAGCTATCACCGCTACGACCGCACCGAAATGAAGCGCATGATGGCCGATGCGGAAGCCGGCGGCAGTGCGCAGTTCAGCCCGCACTTCAGCCACTTCGGCGAAGAGGCCAACCTGTTTGCCGAACTGGAACAGTTGTTCCGCGACTACTCGGAAAGCGGCGGCGGACGCAGCCGCAAGTACCTGCACAACGACGACGAAGCCGCGCCGTACAAACAGCCGGCCGGCACCTTCACGCCATGGGAGCCGCTGCCGGCGAGCGACCTGCTGTTCTACGAAGGCCTGCACGGCGGCGTGAAGACAGAACATGTTGATGTATCCCGGTACGCCGATCTGCTGATCGGCGTGGTGCCTGTCATCAACCTCGAGTGGATCCAGAAGATCCACCGGGACCGCAGCACCCGCGGCTATTCCACCGAAGCCGTGACCGACGTCATCCTGCGGCGCATGCACGACTACGTGCATTACATCTGCCCGCAATTCACGCGCACGCACATCAACTTCCAGCGCGTGCCGGTGGTGGACACCAGCGACCCGTTCATCGCCCGCACCATTCCGACTGCCGACGAAAGCCTGGTGGTGATCCGCTTTTCGAATCCGCGTGGCTTCGACTTTCCCTACCTGCTCAGCATGCTGCACGACTCGTTCATGTCGCGCGCCAACACGCTGGTGGTGCCGGGCGGAAAGATGGAACTGGCTATGCAGCTCATCTTCACGCCGATGATCCTGCGCCTGCTGGAACGCCGTCGGCAGCAACTGGCCGCCTGAAGGGATGACCGCCATGAACGACGCAAACCGGATCCTGCGCAGGCAATGCGCCAATGCACTGCGCGTACTCGCGATGGACGCGGTGCAGGCCGCCAATTCCGGCCACCCCGGCATGCCGATGGGCATGGCCGACATCGCCGAGGCGCTGTGGCGCCACCACCTGAAGCATGACCCGGCCGACCCGCACTGGCCCGACCGCGACCGCTTCGTGTTGTCCAACGGCCACGGCTCGATGCTGCTGTACGCGCTGCTTCACCTCTGCGGCTACGACCTGCCGATGGACGAGCTGCGGCGCTTCCGCCAACTGCATTCGCGCACGCCCGGCCACCCCGAGGTCGACATCACGCCGGGCGTGGAAACGACCACCGGTCCGCTCGGCCAGGGCCTGGCCAACGCGGTCGGCATGGCGCTGGCGGAAAAGCTGCTCGCCGCGGAATTCAACCGCCCCGGCCACCCCGTGGTCGATCACCGCACCTGGGTATTCCTCGGCGACGGCTGCCTGATGGAAGGCATCAGCCACGAAGTGTGTTCGCTCGCCGGCACCTGGAAGCTGAACAAGCTGGTCGCCTTCTACGACGACAACGGCATTTCGATCGACGGCGACGTCGCCGGCTGGTTCACCGACGACACGCCGGCCCGCTTCGAAGCCTACGGCTGGACAGTGGTGCGCAATGTCGACGGCCACGACGCGGCGGCGCTGGACGCGGCGATCGAAGCGGCGCTGCGCAGCGAACGCCCGGTGCTGGTGTGCTGCAAAACGAGTATCGGTTACGGCTCGCCGAACCGCGCCGGCAGCGCCAAGGCGCACGGCGAGGCGCTGGGCGACGCAGAAATCGCGCTCACCCGCGAGGCGCTGGGCTGGACGGCACCGCCGTTCGAAATACCCGCCGCGCTGCAGTCCGCCTGGTCGGCGCGCGCCCGCGGCGCGCTCGCCCACCGCGACTGGCAACAACGCTTCGAGCACTACGCCGGGGCCTTCCCGGAACTGGCGGCCGAACTGCAGCGGCGGCTGCGCCGCGACGCGCCGCCGTCGTCGGAGGCGTTGCGCGCGCTCGAAGCCGCCTGCGACGCGGCCGAACTGCGCGCCGCAACGGTGGCCACGCGCAAGGCCTCGCAGGACGTGCTGCACATCGTGGCACCGGCGATGCCGGAACTGCTCGGCGGCTCGGCCGACCTGACCGGTTCCAACCTCACCGACTGGAAGGGCCACCGGCCGCTCAAGGGCGAAGGCACGGGCAACCACGTGCATTACGGCGTGCGCGAATTCGGCATGTCGGCGCTGATGAACGGCGTCGCGCTGCACGGTGGCTACCGGCCCTACGGCGGCACCTTCCTCACCTTTTCCGACTATTCGCGCAACGCCATCCGCATGTCGGCGCTGATGCACCTGCCGGTGGTGTACGTGTTCACGCACGACTCGATCGGGCTGGGCGAAGACGGCCCGACGCACCAGCCGGTGGAACACGCGTCCAGCCTGCGGCTGATTCCGGACGTCGACGTGTGGCGCCCGTGCGACGCCACCGAAACGGCGGTGGCATGGCGCGAAGCGCTGCGCCGCGGCGCCACCCCGCGACCCGGCCCCTCCTGCCTGCTGCTGACCCGCCAGGCGCTGCCGCACGCCGGCGACGGCACGGCGCGCGTCGACGACATCGCCCGCGGCGGCTATGTGCTGCGCCGGCCGCGCGGCGAACGGCTGTGCCTGATCGCCACCGGTTCCGAAGTCGGCCTGGCGCTGCGCGCCGCCGACCTGCTGGCCGCCGAAGGCCTGCCGGCGCGCGTGGTGTCGATGCCCTGCGTCGAAGCGTTCGAGCGGCAGGACGCGCGCTGGAAGCAGGACGTCATTCCGCGCCACCTGCCCCGCCTGGCGATCGAGGCCGGCAGCACCGGCCTGTGGTGGAAGTACGTCGGCGAGCCGGGCGTCAGCGGCGACGTGGTCGGGCTCGACCGCTTCGGCGAATCGGCGCCGGCGGGCGAACTGTTCGCGCTGTTCGGCCTCACCGCCGAAGCGCTGCACGAACGCGCCCGCGCGCTGATCGACGCGGTGCCTGCCGCCGGCCGCGACGCGCTGTCGCTGCACGGCTGATGGTGCGCGCGCGCATCGCCATCGACGGCGGCGGCGGCCTCGCGCGCAGCGTGCTCGACGCGCTGCGCGGCGCCGCCGGGCTCGAACTCGTGATCATCAACGGGCACGACGACGGTGCGGATGCCGGGGCTGCCGGCGTTCCGACCAGCCGTGTGCGTGACGCCCGCCGCCTGCCGTGGAAACGGCACGCCGTCGATATCGTGCTCGATTGTTGCGGGCGCGATGCGAGGGTGCATCTGGCGGCGGGCGCGCGCAAGGTGCTCAGTTGCGCCGCCGCCGGCACGGCGGCCGACGCCACCGTGGTCTATGGCGTCAACCACGGCGCGCTGCGCGACACGCATGCGAGCGTGCACAGCGCCTGCCGCGCCACCCACGCCATCGCGCCGGTGGCGCGCCTGCTGCATGACGCGCTGGGCATTTCCAACGCCATGCTGACCGCGGTGCACAGCCGCCCGCACGACGGCGCCATCGCGCTGCCCGGTGCCACCGGTGCTGCCGCGCACCTGCACCGCGTGCTACCCGAACTGAACCACTGCTTCGACGAAACCGAGCCGATGCGCATACCCGGCGCGCACGCGTCGCTGATCGGCATGGTGTTCGTGGCGCAGCGCGCAACGACGGTCGAAGAGGTCAACGCGCTGATGCAGACCGCCGCCTTCGGCGACTGGGCCGCACTGCTGCGCTACGCCGACACGCCCTTCACCACCGCGCTGTCGGCGCGCGACACGCGGTCGAGCGTGTTCGAAGCGGGCTGGACCCAGGTGTCGGGCCGCGTCGTGAAGGTGTGCGCCGGCTATCGCGGCGACCACGGCTTCGCGCACCGGCTGGTCGACACCGTGCGGGCGATGGCGCACCTCCCTGCCCACCTCCCTGCACACGTCCCGGCGCAATGACGGCAAACGGCGCCCGGACGACCCACATTTACTGGATACAGACCCACCCGGAGGAGTTTCACATGGCAATGATTTCACTGCGGCAACTGCTGGACCACGCCGCCGAAAACGCCTATGGCGTACCGGCGTTCAACATCAACAACCTCGAACAGATCCAGGCCATCATGCAGGCGGCGCAGAAGGTGAATGCGCCGGTCATCCTGCAGGCCTCGGCCGGCGCCCGCAAATACGCCGGCGAACCCTTCCTGCGCCGGATGGTGGAGGCGGCCGCCGAAATGTACCCGGACATTCCCATCGTCATGCACCAGGACCATGGCGCCAGCCCGGCCGTGTGCGTACAGTCGATCCGCTCCGGCTTCACCAGCGTCATGATGGACGGCTCGCTGATGGAAGACGCGAAGACGCCCGCCAGCTACGACTACAACATCGAAGTGACGCGCCGCGTGGTCGACATCGCGCACGCCGTCGGCGTGTCGGTCGAGGGCGAACTGGGCTGCCTCGGCTCGCTCGAATCGGGTACCGCCGGCGAGGAAGACGGCGTCGGCGCGGCCGGCGTGCTGACGCACGAACAGATGCTGACCGACCCGGAACAGGCCGCCGACTTCGTCGCCGCCACCGGCGTGGACGCGCTGGCGATCGCCATCGGCACCAGCCACGGCGCCTACAAGTTCTCCCGCAAGCCAACCGGCGACATCCTCGCCATCGACCGCATCAAGGCCATCCACGCCCGCCTGCCTAACACCCACCTGGTGATGCACGGATCGAGCAGCGTGCCGCAGGACTGGCTGGCGGTGATCCGCGAACACGGCGGCGACATCAGGCAAACCTACGGGGTGCCGGTCGAAGAGATCCAGGAAGGCATACGCCACGGCGTGCGCAAGGTGAACATCGACACCGACATCCGCCTCGCGATGACCGGCGCCATGCGCCGCGCAATGGCCCGCGACCCGTCCGAATTCGACCCGCGCAAATTTCTCAAGGACGCCACCATCGCCGCCCGCGACCTGTGCATCGACCGCTTCGAAGCCTTCGGCTGCGCCGGCATGGCCGGACGCATCGTGTTGCGCGCAGCGGCCTGACCCCTGCTGCTATCCAGAAACGGGCCCGGCCCGCGATGCGGCGGTCGATCGGCCGCCCCCCGCACCGGATCGTCCTCGATCCGCGGAAGGGCGTTTGCGCCGCATACGGCAAGAGCGGAGACTTCAGCCCCTTGCGACCGTGCGGGGTCATGAGCTTCACCGTGTCTCGGGATGGCTGAACAGCCGCTTCCGGGAACCGGCGTTCGCGCGCTATGTCGATGAGTAAAGTCATCGCGAGGTTTTCATGTCGGTCAGGCATCCCATCATTTCGATTACGGGCCCGTCCGGCGCGGGTACGACATGAGGCGGATCGCCATCGACGGCTGCGGGCGCACTGCGCGCGACGCGCGGGCGGCAATCTGCACGCACCCGGCCTTCTGCGCCAACGGCGGGCTGGAACTGGTCAGCGTGACGGCGCGCGGCGATGCCGCTGGCGAGGCCACGCCCGCCTGGGGCAAACACGGTGTCGACATCGTGCTCGATTGTTCGGGCGGCGACCCGCGACGGCACCTCGCAGCCGGCGCCACCAAGGTGCTGTGCGGCGCGCCGGCTAGCGGCTTCGCGTTCGACGGCATGGTGGTGTTCGGCGTGAACCACATGCGGATCGACGGCTCGCATCGCCTGCTGCACGGCGCTTGCAGTGCCACCCACGGCATCGCGCCCGTGGCACGCCTGCTGCACTACGCAGTGGGCATCGAACACGCCGTCATCACGCCGATGCACGACGTGCAGCACTGTGCCGGCATCGCCTGTGGGTGCGCAGGCAGCGTGGCCGCGCAGCTGCAGCAGGTGCTGCCCCGCCTGCCGGGCACGCTGGACGAAACACCGCCGGTGCATGTGCCGGACTGCGATCTCGTGCTGCTCGGCATGGTGTTCGCCGCCGGGCGCGAAACCAGCGTGGAAGAAGTGAATGCGCTCATCCAGTGCGCCAGCTTCGGCGCCTACGACGACCTGCTGCGCTACTGCGACGGCCCGGTCGCCGGCAGATCCGGCGCGGCCGACCTGCACTCGTGCCTGTTCCAGGCGGCGCTGACCCAGGTGTCGGGCCGCATCGTCAAGGTGTGCGCCGGCTACCGCAGCGAACTGGGCTACGCGCGCCGGCTGGTCGATACACTGGAAGTGATGGCACGCGTCTGACCTTCCGGTTCGCTGCCCGGCCCGCCGCCCGACGACCAAGCCGTGACCATGCGGATTGCGCCTGTCGCGACGAGGGAGACCTCAACCTGCTGGCGGTTGCTACAGACCCGCACCGCCCTGCATGGCCTTCAGACGCGCAGCGAATCCCCGTTCGGCGGAGGCCGTCACCAGCAGGCGCTCGGTCGAACGCGTCATGGCGACATACAGCAGCTTGGCGTCGGCAGCCACCCTGTCCGCGTCGTCTTCCGCCCGCGGCAGGGTGTGGGCGCCGCACACGACCACAAACGGAAATTCCAGCCCCTTGCTGCTGTGCATGGTCATGAGCTTAACCGTGTCCTCGGACGGGCTGAAACGACGCTTCGACTTCGAGTCGGACAGCCAGTGCACAGGGATCGATGACGCTCTCAGGTAGCGATGAAGGCGGTCACCGATGTACGTGTCGGGGCAGGCGATGCACATGTCGGCCCACGCCAGGCCGCGTTCCGCATGCATCTTCTTCAGCGTGCGCGTGATGAGCGCCATTTCATCGCCCTCCGACTCGAGGATGCGCAGCACCGGCGGCGGACCGCGGCGGCCACTCGACTGCGGCTCGATCAGCGGCACGTGGTCGTCGTCGGCATCGGCTGCGGTCAGGTAGGCACGCGCAAAGTCATAGGCGAAGCGGATCACGTCCTCGGTGTTGCGGTAGTTGAGCTTGAGCACCGTGCTGCGGCCGCGCGCCTGTATGCCCACGCTGGACAGACTGAAGTCGAGACCGCCGCGCTTGCCGTAGATGGACTGCGCATCGTCGTACAGCATCAGGAAGGCGTTGGTTTCCGGATCGACCATGCCGACGACGAGGCGCAACCATTCGGGCGCGAAGTCATGCCCCTCGTCGATCATCACGGCGCCGTACTGACCGCGCGGAATGAAACCCTTGTCGACGGCGGCGATCACGGCGGACACGACACGATCGAAATAGTCCTGACCGGCCGCGGGGCGTTCGACGTGATAGGTCCGCAACTGTTCGCTGCACCAGTCGTGGAAGTGATACACGCTCACCTTGTCGGCCAGGCCGCGGGTGGCGATGAGATCGCGCAGGCGCGCCGCCAGCGCGATGTTGTAGCAGAGCACGAGAATGGGTCTGGCAAGCACGCGGGCCAGATGCAGGCAGCGGTAGCCGAGGATGAGCGTCTTTCCGGAACCGGCCACGCCATGGATGACGCGGTGCCCCTCACCCAGGCTGCGCGCCAGCAGCTCCTGCTGCATGTCCATCACCTTGACGAGATCCGGCAACACGCTGTCGTCCGCTGCGTCGTCGTCCGCAGCGGCAAAAAGATCGGCCTGCTGATGACCGATGCGCACCTCCGGAAACAGATGCCAGCGTATGCGGTCGATCTGCGGCAGCGTGAGGCTCTGCGGGAAGCTCACGTCGAACATGTTCCACAGCTGCTGCTGGAAGGCTTCGGCATCGCTCGCCTCGCGCATTTCGTCGGCGCAGATCACGCGATGGGGCGGCAGCACATCCGCGAGATCGGTGGCTTCGAACTGTTTGCGCGTCATGCCGCTGAGCACCACGCCATAGCCCCACGGCAGCACGAGCTTGCCCCGGTGCCGGCCGTCGTGCTGAACCAGCTGCGGATCGCGCTCCAGGTCGCCGATCAGCTGATAGGCGCACTGCCTGACCTGCTCCAGCGGATTGCTCACCACCCTCGGGCCGGCCTCGGTCAGAAGCTGCACGGATACGCGGTCGATGGACTGTATGGTGGCCAGGCGCCAATCCTTCACCTCGAGCAGCAACAGGCCGCGGCGGGGGTGCAGGACGATGAAGTCCGAGTAGCGTCGGCGGGCGCCGACCGGCATGTCGTACCAGCACAGGTAGTCGTCTTCGAGCTTGTCTTCGAGACGCTGCGCAAAACGTCGTTCGCCCGCCTGCATGCGGGATGCGCAGGCGGTGTATGAAGGAATGAGCGTGGCCATGCTTCAGGATGAAGGCACCAGACAACGTGCATGATAGTCGTGTATGCCTGCCGGGGTCGGGCGTGCAGGGCATGACCTTCAGCGACGACGGCACAGCAGCACGCCGCCCAGCGCCAGCGCGAAGCCCGCGATCTGCACCACAGTCAGTCGCGCGTCGAACAGCCACCACGCCTGCACGGCGGCCAGCGGTGGCGCCAGCAACAGCAGCACGGTCACCTTCGCCGCCGAACCGCGGCGCACCATCCACACCAGCAGCGTGGTCGCCACACCCGACAGCGCGAACACCGACCAGGCAAGCGCGCCCCACAGCGCCGCCCCCGGCCGCCACAGATAGCCCCCCTCCGATCCGCCAAGCAGCCAGGCAGCCAGCCCGACGACCGCGGCACCGCCCATGTACTGCACTGCGCTAGCGCTGATTAGATCGGCACCGGCCAGCGACGTTTTCTGGATCAGCGTGCCGGCCGTGATCGCCGTGACCGACAGCAGCGCCACGACGATCACCAGTGCCGACAGTCCGTCGCCGTCGACGGCGGACAGTCGCGGCGACAGCACCAGCAGCACGCCCACCGCCCCGGTTGCAAGCCCGGCCCAGAAGCTGCGGCCGACCGGCTCGTCGAACAGCCGCTGCGCGATCAGCGCGGTCACCATGGGTTGCAGCGTGCCGAGCAGCGCCATCACCGCCGGCGACAGGCCGTGCGTCACCGCCCAGTAGCCGCCGCCGACATACACACCCTGCAGCAGAGCGCCCGCCAGCACATGCTTCGGCCACGTCGCCCGCGCCGGCCAGGTCACCCGCAGCGCCAGCGCCAGCCCGGCGAACAGCAGCACCGACGCCAGAAAGCGCACCAGCAGAAACAGGTTGGGATCCGCCACGCCATCGATCGCTCGCGCGACGATGAAGCCGGTGGACCAGATCAGCACGAACAGCACGGGCGCGAAGACGTTCAACACGAGGCCGCCGACAACGAAAAACGCGCAGTCTGGCCGAAGCCGGGCTGCGCGTGTTCGAAAAGCGTGTGGCTGCGGGGCCCCCATGTGGGAGGGGGACCCTTTGTGGGAGCCCACCCCTGTGGGAGGGGTCCCTGTGGGAGCGGCGTCCCCGCCGCGATCTGTGCAGCGATGGCCGCTGAGCGAAGTGCGAATCGCGGCGGGGACGCCGCTCCCACAACATCCTCACTGCTCGCCACCTGCAGGGCGGCAGTGGATCGCCGCTCCCTCAGGGGTCGCTCCCGCAGGGCGGCTACAGGCTGCCGCCGGAGAACAGCGCCTTCTTGATCACCGCATGCACGCCCCAGTTGCCATCCACCACCTGGGTCACGGCGAAGTCGACGCCAACTGACAGCAGCGAAATCGCCTCGTCTTCGGTGAGCTTCTGCGTGTCCATCAGGAAAGCGCGGCTCTTGCGGAAGGCATCCTTCAGCGCGAGGTCGACCGACGATTTGGCGTAGATGTCGCTCTGCGCCTTGTCGCCCAGTTCGGCCAGGTAATTGGCGAAGCTGAAGCCGTGTATCACCCACTCGTCAGGTGTTTCGAGCAGCGGGTAGGCGAGCTTTTCGAGTGCGGTGCCGGCGAGGTCGGCCTTCTTGTGCAGGATGAACTGGAAGGTGCCGGTCAGCGAACATTCGATGGCGGTGCCGCACAGTTCGGAGTCGCCCTGGCCCGCGTGCGGATCGCCGACCGAAAACAGCGCGCCCTTGACCGCGACCGGGTAGTACATCGTTGCGCCCTTGCCGATGCGCCAGTTGTCGATGTTGCCGCCGGTATAGCTGGGCGGGATGGAATCGACCATGTCGGCTTCCTTCGGCGCCACGCCGGTCACGCCGAAGTGCGGCCGGGTCGGCACGCGCACGTTCTTCAGCACGCCGTGGTTTTCCTTGATCGTCGAGTGGTCGACGATCACGCCCGGGTAGTCGATGGTCTTGTGCACCACGCCGAACGGGTCGGTCTGCGGCGTCCACTGGAAGTTGTACACCGCCTGCGCCCAGTTCTTCTCGCTGCTCGCGTCGATCTCGTAGATCGTGATGACTTCGCGTTCCTTCGGCTCGGTGATCAGCTCCTTGAAGTGGAAGCCCCACCAGGCCGCGGCGTTGACGCCGAAGCTCTTGCCCTTGTACTTCGGGTTGGCACTCGGCCGCGGCGTGACATCGACGATGCGCACCTCGAGCACGTCACCCTCTTCCGCTCCCTTCACGAACACCGGCCCGGTGCATATATGTACACCGAGACCTTCACCGGCGCCGCGCCCGAACAGGCTGGCGTCCATCGGCCCGGCACCGCGGCGGATGACCCCCTTCTTCTTCTTGTCCCAGTAGAAAACGCTTTCCGCGCCCGGGTCACCCTTGATCATGCGATCGAAATCATCGCCCGCGTGGTGGGTCAGCGTTTCGATGGTGACGAAATCACCCGGCTCGACCGTCACCTGCGGCTTGAGCGACTTGCTGAAGTAACCCCAGTGCACCGTGTCGGCGCTGGCCGCGATGTAATAGTGATTGACCGCCTTCATCGCGCCGGTGGCCGCATCCTTGGCCATTGCCGAGCCGACCCAGCCGGCGCTCAGCGTGCCGAAACCGGCCGCCAGCGAACCCTTCAGCAAGCCGCGCCGCGACGGATCCGGCGGCGCCGGCGCATCGAGCGCCGCCTCGCCATTGCCATCGACCTGTACCGTCAGGCGGCCTTTTGCATCACAGAAACTGCAGTGCTGATGTGCGGGATGAGTACAGCTCGACATGCGGACGCTCCTTCTGGTCAGTGGGGGATGTGCAGCACCGCGTCTTGCAGTGCATCAACCATGCCAGAGGGAAAACCCTTATGAATCAATGGCGGGATGTGTGAAATTTGCCCGCTTTGGGTGCGTTGCGCACTGCAACAGGGCTCGCTGCGGCGAGCATCGATCTGTACTACTCTGACTTGCGCCGAGCGGCGTCCATCAGGCGGACGCCTCTCCCGCCTGCAGCGCCTTCAGCGTTCGGCCCTGCGCATCCTTCCACTCAACCCGGCCGTTGGCGCTGCGTCCGAGCACCACGGCTGCGGCGGTGGAGGGCGAAGTGAACACATAGTCCTGCGAGAAGCGGTATCCATCTCCGTCCCTCGCCATCACGCCATTGCCTATCAGCTGCTGCCGCAGGTCGTACATGCCGCGCACATGTTGTTGCATCGACGGCACCGTATCGCCCACCGCAAGCGACCCGGCCCGGACAACGAACCCCTGACTGGCTTCGAAGCCGGACGCAGTGATGCCCTTCCCCCTCAGCACCAGTGATGGCGTGACAGCGGCGGCGGGTTGCACACCCTTTTCGAAGGCATGTACCCCCATCACCGGCAACATGCCGAGCACGTTCTCCAGAAACACCAGCATGTCTGCCCGGTCGGCCTCGGATAGGCTGGGCTCCATGGGCTGGTTGCCGTTATCCAGCGGCACCCGCCTGGCAGCCTTCGCCATCCGGATCAGGTTGGCTTCGAGAAACTGCACATGTGCCTTGTTGAGCTGGCCCGGCGCGGCGATGAAGCAGAGCGCGTGGGTCCAGAAATCCTTGTGAGCGTAATGACACTCCAGTCGCGGGCGCACCGGGTCGCCCTCACCGATGTAGAGCAGATCGCCCTCGCCATCTTCGCGCGGGCCGATCAGCAGATAGACGCCCGTCTGCTTCAACTCGTCGCGCTCCTTCACGCGCGGCAGCAACGCTCGCGGAAACATCAATGCCTTGCCGATCCAGTTCGAACGCTCCACCACGCGCAGTCCGTCCGGGTCGCCGTCGGCGACGAAGATGCGCAGCGAGAATGGTTTGTTCATGTCTTTTTCCTCGACCGGGGGTACGGTGCAGGCAGTGCCTTGGCCGCCTCTTCCAGCATGTTCACGTTGTGCTCGGCGCCTTCGGCTTCGAGCAGTGCGCGGCGCTGCGCGGCGAAACGTTCGTACTCCACTTGCGCGCGTGCGTCGGCCTGCTGTTTCGACACCTTGCCGGCATCCGGCAGGACATTGCGGTCGTTGAAACGCAGGAAGGCATCGAGCTTGTCTTCCCAGTCCTTCAGAAAGATGTCCTTGCGCCGCCGCGCCTGGTCGTCGGCGAAGTCCAGCCACATGACGACAATACGGTTCAGCTCGTCGATCTCGTTCTCGCGCAGGTAGTTCTTCGCCACCGTTACGTCGGACTTGCGGACCGTGCCTGATTTCGAACTGGTAAGGCCCATGTTCGGCAGGCTGCTGTCGGCGCGTTCGACTATCAGCTGAGCCGCCGTCTTGCCGGTCACCGCGAAGTGCAGCTTGTTCTGGATGATCTGGAAGAACTTTGTCGTTTCCGCCAGTGACGGCGAGTAATCCGCCGCCATCGCGAAAATCTCCCGCACCCGCAGATACATGCGCCGCTCGCTGGCGCGGATGTCGCGGATGCGTTCGAGCAGTTCGTCGAAGCGGTCCGGTGCGCCCGAATCGGCGACGGGTGGATTCTTCAATCTCTCGTCATCGAGCGTGAAGCCCTTGACCAGATACTCGCTGAGCCGCTCGGTCGCCCAGCGACGGAACTGCGTGCCGCGTGCCGAACGCACCCGATAGCCGACGGCGAGAATGGCATCGAGGCTGTAGTGGTCGATGTTGCGGCTGACCTCACGACTGCCTTCGGATCGAACTATCCGGAACTTCCGGATAGTTGCCTCGGACACAAGCTCGCCCTCGTCGTAGATGTTCCGAAGATGCTCATTGATCGTGCGAACGTCCTTCTGGAACAGTTCCGCCATCAGCGCCTGTGTCAGCCAGAGTGTGTCGGCCGTGAAGCGGCATTCCACGCGCGTCTTGCCATCGTCGCTCTCGAACAGCAGGAATTCGCCGCTGGGTTGATCAGTCATGTCGCACACGTGGAAGGGGGCTAAGAAGCGATCGCGGGCAGTTGCAGCGCGGGCGCGCCAGACAAGGCGAAGGCAAGGCAGCAACAGACAAGGTCGCGCCACTCACGCCGACCAGGCCTCGCCGAGCGCCTGGGCCTGCTGCAGCACCAGTTCCACCGCCTTTTCCTGTTCGTCGGGCGGGTAGCGGTACTTGCGCAGGATCCGCTTCACCATCAGGCGCAGCTTTGCGCGCACGCTTTCGCGTTCCGACCAGTCGACCGTCAGGTTCCGGCGCAGGCTGTCGGTCAGTTCCTGGGCGATCTTTTTCAGGATGTCGTCGCTGAGCTCGCGCACCGCCGATTCGTTGTCGGCCAGCGCGTCGTAGAAGCGCACTTCGTCCTCGCTCAGACCCAGTTCCTCGCCACGGCTGGCCGCCGCGCGGAATTTCTTCGCCATCGCGATCAGCTCTTCGATCACCTGGGCGGTTTCGATGGCGCGGTTCTGGTAGCGCGTGATGACGTTGGCGAGCAGTTCCGAGAACTTTTTCTCCTGCACCACGTTGCTGCCGAAGCGTGACTTGATTTCGCCCTGCAGCAGCCGGTCGAGCAGTTCGACCGCCAGATTGCGTTCCGGCAGGTTGCGCACATCGGCGAGAAAGTCGTCGTCAAGAATGCCGATGTTCGGCTTGTCCAGCCCGACGGCATTGAATACATCGACCACGTCTTCGGACACGACCGCCGAGCTGATGATCTGGCGGATGGCCAGTTCGCGCGCATCGTCGGTGCGCTTCTGCTGGGTGATGTCGCGCTTGGTCAGGATGACCTTGACCGCCTGCAGGAACGCCACCTCCTCGCGCACGGCCTTCGCCTCATCCAGCGTGCAGCACAGCGAAAAAGCCTGGCTCATGGCCAGCGCATTGTCGGCGAAGCGCTTCTTGCCATCTTGCTGGCCGAGCACGTGGTTGGCTGCACCGGCGAGTCGTCGGTGGCTGGCGGTCAGGAAATCGCTCCAGTCGTAGCCGTGCAGCAGCGCGCGCAGCAGGTCGAGCTTTTCCGCCAGCAGCGCATAGGCTTCGGCGGCATCGACCGTCGGCCGGCCGCGGCCATTGCTGGCGGTGTATTCCTTCAGCGCGCTTTTCAGTTCGTTGGCGATGCCGATGTAATCGACCACCAGCCCGCCCTGCTTGTCCTTGAATACCCGATTGACGCGGGCGATCGCCTGCATCAGGTTGTGGCCCTTCATCGGCTTGTCGATGTAGAGCGTGTGCATGCACGGCGCGTCGAAGCCGGTGAGCCACATGTCGCGCACGATGACCAGACGCAGCGGATCACCCGGCGCCTTGAAACGCTTCTCCAGCCGCTTCTTCACCTGAGCGCTATATATATGCGGCTGCAGCAGCGCGCGGTCCGACGCCGAGCCGGTCATGACGATCTTGATCGCGCCCTTTTCCGCGTCGTCATCGTGCCAGTCGGGGCGCAGCGCCACGATGGCGTCGTACAGATGCACGCAGATTTCGCGGCTCATCGCCACGACCATGGCCTTGCCGGACTGTGCCTTGCTGCGTTCCTCGAAGTGAGCGACCAGATCGGCCGCCACGCGGGCGATGCGCGGTTCGGCGCCGACCACCTTTTCGAGCGCGGCCCAGCGGCTCTTGAGTTTCGCCTGCTGGCTTTCTTCCTCGTCTTCGGCCAGTTCGTCGACCTCGTCGTCGAGCTGCGGCAGGTCCTCCTGCTTCAGGGACAGCCGGGCCAGGCGCGATTCGAAGTAGATCGCGACCGTTGCGCCGTCCTCGCGCGCCTGCTGCATGTCGTAGATGTGGATGTAGTCGCCGAACACGGCGCGCGTATCGCGGTCTTCGCTCGACACCGGCGTGCCGGTGAAGGCGACGAAGGTGGCGTTGGGCAGCGCATCGCGCAGATGCTGCGCATAGCCGACCTGATAGCGGGTGACGTATTCAGCCTCCGGCTGGGCCACCTTCAGCGCTGGCGCGTCGTCATTGGCGGCATCGGCAGAGCCGGCGCGCGCGGGGCGCACCGTTTTCAGTTTGGCCTCGAAGCCGTACTGCGTGCGGTGCGCCTCGTCGGCGATCACCACGATGTTGTGGCGGTCGGACAGCACCGGAAAGCTGTCTTCGTCTTCGCCCGGCATGAATTTCTGGATGGTCGCGAACACGATGCCGCCCGACGGGCGGTTGCCGAGCCGGGCGCGCAGATCCTGCCGGGTGGCCGCCTGCACCGGCTGTTCGCGCAGCAGGTCCTGCGCCAGCGAGAACACGCCGAACAGCTGGCCGTCGAGGTCGTTGCGGTCGGTGATGACGACGATGGTCGGGTTTTCCATCGCCACGTCCTGCATCACGCGGGCGGCGAAGCAGGTCATCGTGATGCTCTTGCCGCTGCCCTGGGTGTGCCACACCACGCCGCCCTTGCCGCGGGTGAGCGGCGCGCCGTCGGGTCGCGACGCGGCCACCACCTGGCGGATCGCCGCGCGCACCGCGTGAAACTGGTGGTAGCCGGCGATCTTCTTCACCAGCCCACCATCGTCTTCGAACAGCACGAAGAAGCGCAGATAGTCAAGCAGCATCGGCGGCGCGAGCACGCCGCGCACCAGTGTTTCAAGTTCGTTGAACTGACCCAGCGGGTCGAGCACGTCCCCGTCGATGGTGCGCCACTGCATGAAACGCTCGGAATTGGCCGACAGCGAACCCAGCCGCGCCTCGCTGCCGTCGGCAATCACCAGCAGTTCGTTGTACTGGAACACGTCCGGGATCTGCGCCTTGTAGGTCTGGATCTGATCGTAGGCCTTCCAGATGCTGGCGGTCTGGTCGGCCGGGTTCTTCAGTTCCAGCAGCACCAGCGGCAGGCCATTGACGAACAGGATCACGTCGGGCCGGCGCGTGTGTTTCGGCCCCTTGATCGTGAACTGCCGGATGGCCAGCCACTCGTTGCGCGCGGGGTCAGCCCAGTCGATCAACCGCACGAAGTCGCCGCGAGTGTCGCCCTCCTGCTGGTACTCGACCGGCACGCCGCCGATGAGCAGCCGGTGAAACAGCCGGTTCGCCGCCAGCAGCGCCGGCGTGCCCAGATCGAGCACCTGGCGCAGCGCGTCCTCGCGCGCCGGCGCGGGAATCGCCGGGTTCAGCCGCGCGATCGCGCTGCGCAGCCGCCCTTCCAGCACCACCTCCCGGTAGTGGCCGCGCTCCGGGCGGCTGCCGTCAGGCGCCAGATCCGGGCCGTCGAGCGGCGTGTAGCCGACGTCGGCCAGCCAGCCCAGCACTTCCTGTTCGAGGTGTTCTTCGGTCACGGTTGCGCCTTGCTCGCCAGCAACTCCGGGCGATTCCTGCGCAACCACGTCTGCGTATGTTCAAGAAGCAAAGCCGCCTGCCTGCAGCATTCAGTCACGGCACTATCGCTGACCGGATCGCCCTCGTAGTCGTTCAGGTTGCGTTGCTTGCGCAGGGCGTCCAGCACGATCACGGCGTCCCGCTCCAGCCCCAGCGTCTTTGGCAATACCTGCAAGGCGGTCTGGTGATGGCCGGGCTGGCTGGTCGATGTACGGTAGCCATTGGCCCACAAGCCAATCATCGCGCACTGCATGACGGCCTTGTAGGCCGCATCAAACCGGTTTTCCGAACTGAGCGCCTCGATCCCGGCATCCGCCAGGTTACGGCTGGCCGCAGCCAGCAGGCGTTGCACGCCAGCCGCGCTCGCTTCAAAGCTTTGCAGCTTGTGAATCGCCAGCAAGTTTTCCAAGTTCATGCTCGGTTCCGATCACGAATAATTTGGGTTTGGCGAGAAGCTCGCGGATGAAAGGCTCGCCCGCCGCAATGTGCCTGGCAACTTCCTGAGCGCTGTAGACCGCCGGATTGATTTCACGCTGCAAGGTTTCCTGCGCCGGGTACAAGACCCTCACGACATCGGCGAAGGCCGGCGAGCCGATCAGCATCAGATCCACGTCGCTGCCGGGCTGCTCGTCGCCACGCGCCATCGAGCCGAAGACGAAAGCCAGCGCAATATCGCCAGCCAGGGGTTGCAAGGCGTCGGCCAGCACATCCACCAGGCCACTGGTCTTGCGAAACAGGCCGGCCAGCTCAGGGAAGACCGGACACGCCCGGTTGGCCTGGTAACGCACCTGGTTACCCTGCTCCTGACGCAGCAGCAAACCGGCCTGAGCCAGGCGGGTCAATTCCTTGTGCAGGGTGCCGGCGCTGGTGCCGGTCAGGCGCGCCAGTTCCCGCACGTAATAACTTGAATCGGGATGCAACAACAACAGGCTCAACACCCGCTGGCGATAACTCCCGAACAACAGCTCCATCAACATAGTCGTAGCTCCATTGGCTCCGACTGTAGCCTTATCGGCTACGTAATGCAAGATGGGTGACTGAAAGCTGGCCGCTGAGTGTATGGAAAACGGCATTTTCCATACCTATCAGCCACTGCATGTACGCGAAGTTCGCAATCGTCGGCCCGACATGAGCCCCGACCGAACCAATGGGTACCAAGTGAAGGTTTGCAGTTACGCCGTTTCAGGCGCCATCGCTTCGGCGTCCGGCCGACGGAGCTGGCCGGATATCAGGCGGGGCAGCAGGGTGTCGCGGAGGGTGGCGAGGGTTTGGGCTTGCACATGGTTCGCGGCGATCTTCTGCTGGATGCTGCCGACAACCTGTCCGAACGCCTCGGCGACATCGGTTGATGGCACGACAACAGGATAACGGCCGAGCACGTCATTCTGAATGCGCTGGCGTCCGCTGGTACCGGACATGCTCTGAATCGCGAAATCGCGGAAGGCTGTGTGACGGCACAGAAGGTATGCGTAATACACGGGAAGCGGGGTCTTCGGACGGAGCACGACAAATTCAGTCGATCCCCAGCCTGTCTGACCTTCAGGCAGGCCGTCGACAAAGGCGGTCTTGCCGTTTTCAAGGCAGGGCGTGATGCGCGCCAGAAGCGTATCGCCGTTGATGAACTTCGTGCCGGAACCCATCTCCCGCTGCACGGTACCGCTGACACTGTGACCTTGCGTACCGACGCTCGCCATGTCGAGGTAGGGCGCAAGTTCGCCCTTCTTCAACTTGCGCGTCGGGTTGATTTCGAAAGCGTCCGAAAGCGGAGCAAGCCTCCACCCCTGCGGCACCCAGCCCAGTTTCGATTCCTCGAAGCTGTCGGGAAAGAGGGCGGCGGTGGCGTCGTCCATGCCTTCCGGGGCGCGGCCTTCCATGCGGGCGCGGACGGGGTCGAAATCGACGAACCACGACTTGAACAGCGCCTGCGCGATGGCTTCGAGCGTGGCGTTGGTTTCGCGCAGGAGGGCGATGCGGTCGTCTAAAGGTCGCAGCGCCTCGACTATCCGATGCTGTTCGTTCAATGACGGACATTCAAAGAAAAGCCGACTAAACGCTGACTTGTTCAAAATGGGCTGGGCGGAGCCCCCCGCCATGCTACGAATCTCGGCCTTTCGAAGCGAAAGGTTGTAGTAAATAAACTCCGGGCAGAAACGCCCCTCATCGACAACAATCGCATTGATCTGTTGATTCGTAACAGATCGTGACGCAGCAATCGCCGCCTTGCCCATATCGGAGCCAATGCAGGTCACGAGGACGCTGCGCGCGGGAATGATGCAGCCCTTGACCGCTTGAGCACCGACTTCCGAAATCGCTCTAACGCTTCGGTTTATCCATTTGTCGCCGGAGAAGTCCAGCGGCGAGATAAATGGGACATCGGTTCCCTCAAACGTCGAGACACCACTTTTCGGCGTTTTGCCTGTAACGATCCGTCCAACTTCTTCGAGCCTATACGACCGCCACTCAGAACTCATACCCCAGCCCCCCCAGCTTCTGCCGGATCAACTGGTCCAGTTCCGCGCCCTTCGCCATCTGTTCACCGAGCTTTTCAGTGAGCGCCTGCATGCGGTCGGCGAAGGCCTCGTCGTCGTTCTCGACCGCTTCGGCGCCGACGTAGCGGCCGGGCGTGAGTACGTGGCCGTGTTCGGCGATCTCGGCGAGCGTCACGCTGCGGCAGTAGCCGGGCTCGTCCGTGTAGTCGCCGGCGCCGGCTTCACCGCGCCAGGCGGCGACGGTGGCGGCGATGCGGGCGATGGTGTCGTCGTTCAGTTCAGCCTGCACGCGGCTGATCATGCGGCCCTGCTTGCGTGCGTCGATGAACAGCACTTCGCCGGGGCGGCGCGGCTTGTGGCGGGTGAGGAACCACAGGCAGGCGGGAATCTGGGTGTTGAAGAAGAGCTGGCCGGGCAGCGCGATCATGGTTTCGACCACGTCGGCGTCGACCATGGCGGCGCGAATCTGGCCTTCGCTGTTCTGGCTGGAGCTCATGCTGCCGTTGGCCAGCACGATGCCGGCGCGGCCGGTGGGCTTCAGGTGATACAGCATGTGCTGCAGCCACGCGTAGTTGGCGTTGCCGGCCGGCGGGTTGCCATATTCCCAGCGCGGGTCGCCTTCGAGGCTGCCGTGCCACCAGTCGCTGATGTTGAACGGCGGGTTGGCGAGGATGAAATCGGCGCGCAGGTCGGGGTGCTGGTTGCGGGTGAAGGTGTCGGTCGGTTCCTTGCCCAGATTGAAGTCGATGCCGCGGATGGCGAGGTTCATCGCCGCCAGCCGCCACGTGGTGGGGTTGGATTCCTGGCCGTAGATCGACACGTCGCCCAGCCGGCCGCCGTGCGCCTCGATGAATTTCTCCGACTGCACGAACATGCCGCCCGAGCCGCAGCAGGGGTCGTACACCTTGCCGTGATGGGGTGCCAGCACGGCGACCAGCGTCTTGACGATGCTGGCCGGCGTGTAGAACTGCCCGCCCTTCTTGCCTTCGGCGCTGGCGAACTGGCCGAGGAAGTACTCGTACACCTGGCCCAGCACGTCGCGCGCGGCACCCGGTTCGCCTTTGCTGTCGGTGCCGAAACCGATGGTCGACACCAGATCAATCAGTTCGCCCAGCTTGCCGTCGGGCAACTGGGCGCGCGCATAGCGCTTGTCGAGGATGCCCTTGAGCTTCGGGTTTTCCGCTTCGATCAGCGACAGCGCGTCGTCGATGCGCTTGCCGATGTCGGGCTGCTTGGCTGCCGCACGGATCGCTTCCCAGCGCGCCGCTTCGGGCACCCAGAACACATTGACCTCGCGATAGTAGTCGCGGTCTTCGAGTTCTTCGGCGAGCAGGGCGGGCGTGCTGTCGGGCAGGAAGTAGTCGTCGGCTTCGTCGGCGAAGCGGCGCACCAGTTCGGCGCGGCGCGCGGCGAAGGTGTCGGAAATGTACTTGACGAAGATGAGGCCGAGCACGAGGTGCTTGTATTCGGCCGCATCCATGTTGGCGCGCAGCTTGTCGGCGGTGGCCCAGAGGGTTTTCTTGATGTCGTCGAGCATGGGGTTCCAGGTCGTGGTCGGCGTGCGCCGACTGACCTGCACACGCGCAGCCATCGGGCACCCGCGCGACTGTAACCACAAACGCGAAAGTCACAAACGGGAACGGTGCGGCACCGGGCGCGGCAGACAGACGTGGGATAGACGTCAGATAGACCTCGGGACGGGCCTGAGGACACACCTGAGGACGCACCTGAGGACGGCCTCGGGTCAGACGTGATATATTCACATATCTATTCATTAATCCATTCAAAACATGTCGCCGCACGCTGAAAGCATTCGCATGCGCCTGTACGGTGGGCCGCTGACTGCGCGCCAACTGTCTGAAAGCATGGGTATCAGTCAGCCGACGATGTCGCGTGCGCTGACCGACCTGGGTGACGACATCGTGCGCATCGGCGCGGCACGATCCATTCGTTACGCGCTGAGGGATGCCGCCCGTGGCTTGCCGGACATCGCGATATACCGGGTCGATGCAGAAGGCCGGATCAAGCTGCTGGGCACGCTTGTACCGGTGCGTTCAGAAGGATTCGTGATGCGCCAGACCGACGGCGTCACGCTGTACAGCGAAGGTCTGCCCTGGTGGCTCTTCGATATGCGCCCGCAGGGCTATCCGGGTCGGGCCCACGCGGCGCGCCATGGTGCTGAACTCGGGCTGCCGGCCCGACTGGCCGACTGGAGCGATACGCATGCCTTGCGGGCGCTGCTGGCGCATGGCCACGACCTGGTCGGCAATCTGCTCCCCGGCGATGTGGCGCGCGACCGGTTTCTGGCCATGCCGGTTCCGGCGCCCATCCCCGATGCGGAAAAGGCTGAAACCTATGCCCGACTGGCGTGCGAGGCGGCCCGGGGGGACACCCCGGGATCATCAGCGGGGGGGGAACAACCGAAATTCACCGCCTATGCCATGACACCCGGCGGGGCCCGGCATGTGATCGTGAAATTCAGCGAACCCGAGAACAGCCCGGTCAGCGAGCGCTGGCGTGACCTGCTGCTGGCTGAGCATGTCGCGCTTGAAACGCTGCGTGACGCGGGGGTTCCGGCTTCTTCCACGCAGTGGATCGACCACGGTGGTCAGCGCTTCCTGCAGATCGAACGCTTCGATCGCATCGGCAATCTGGGCCGGCGGGCGCTGTTCTCACTGACTGCGCTGGATGCAGAGTTCGTCGGCGAGGCATCGGTCGGCTGGCCCGACATTGCGGCCAGGCTCGCCGCCGCCGGCCATATCCGTCCGGCGGCGGCGGCCGGCGCCGGTCTGCTCTGGGCCTTCGGCACGCTGATCGGCAATTCGGACATGCATGCCGGCAATCTGTCCTTCGTTGCCGAGTATGGACGTCCGTACGACCTCGCACCCGCCTACGACATGACGCCGATGACCTTCGCACCGCGCAGTGGCGGTGGCCTGCCCGACACGGTTCCCGAAGCCGTCATTCACGCAGGTGTAGCAAACGAAACGTGGCGGCAGGCCGAGGCGCTGGCACGCGCCTACCTCGCCGGAATCACGGCGCAAAACGGATTCAGCGAGCGATTCCGACCCTGCATCGCCGCGCTGGAACGTCACATCAACAGCGCAAGCGCGCGGATAGAACGACTGGCGTGAGCGTGCTGACGAAGACCTCGGCACCGGCAAGGGGAAAGCAAGGCCTGAATAACGGCGGATTGGCGAGGATCAGGTCGGCGCACCGGCCGGAAAACGTCCGATCAGGCCTTCCTGACGAATTCCGACTTCAGCTGCATCGAGCCGAAGCCGTCGATCTTGCAGTCGATGTCGTGATCGCCTTCGATCAGGCGGATGTTCTTGACCTTGGTGCCGACCTTCACGACCGACGAGGTGCCCTTGACCTTGAGGTCCTTGATGACGGTGACCGAATCGCCGTCCTGCAGCACGTTGCCGTGGGCGTCCTTCCACACGCGCTTGTCCTCGACGGCCGCCGCGTCGCCGCTGGCCCACTCATGGGCGCATTCGGGGCAGACGAGCATGGCGCCGTCTTCCCAGGTGTATCCGGAACTGCATTGCGGGCAGGGGGGCAGGCCGCTCATCGGGATTCCTTCAGTCATTACACGTGCTGCCGCGCGCTGCGGACGGCGATGAACCGTCCGGCGCCGCGCCAGCCGAAGTGCAGGCGGGCCGACATGGCGTGCCGCGCTTCGCTCGAAAGGCGCGCAGTGTACTGCGATGAACTTCATCCGCGCGGGCGGCAGCGCTCAGTCGTCGGCCACCCGTATGACCAGCTTGCCGAAATTCCTGCCTTCGAGCTGGCCGATGAACGCAGTGGGGGCGTTCTCCAGACCGACGACGATGTCTTCGCGCGCCTTGACCCGGCCCTCGTTCACCCACGCGCCCATCGCGTCCGCGAACTCGTTCCAGCGCGGACCGTAGTCGTCGAAGATGATGAATCCCTGCATGCGGATGCGCTTGCGCAGCACGGTGCCCATCAGCAGTCCGAGCCGGTCGGGGCCTGGCGGCAACCCGGTGGCGTTGTACGCCGAAATGAGCCCGCACACCGGGATGCGCGCCCTGGTGTTGAGCAGCGGCAGCACGGCATCGAACACCGGCCCGCCCACGCTTTCGAAGTACACGTCGATGCCTTTCGGGCAGGCGGCGGCGAGACGACCGGGCAGGTCGTCGGCGCGGTGATCGAGGCAGACGTCGAAGCCGAGTTCATCGACCACGTAGCGGCACTTGTCCTCGCCGCCTGCAATGCCCACCACGGTGCACCCCTTGATCTTCGCGATCTGTCCGACGACCGAGCCGACGGCCCCGCTTGCCGCGGCGACGACGACGGTTTCCCGGGGTACCGGGCGACCGATGTCGAGCAGCCCCATGTAGGCGGTGAAGCCCGGCATGCCGAGCACGCCCAGGGCGTGCGACGGATGCGTCTCGTCGGCAGGCAGCGGTGTCAGGCCCTGTCCATCCGAAATTGCATAGTCCTGCCAGCCGCTGGCGCCCAGCACCCATGCGCCCACCTTGAAGTCGTCGTGACGCGACGCCTCGACGCGCGAAACGGTGGCGCCGACCATCACGTCGCCGATCTCCACCGGTGGCGCGTACGACGGCCCGTCACTCATCCGGCCACGCATATAGGGGTCGAGCGACAGGAACACGGTGCGCAACAGCAGCTGGCCGGCTTCGGGCGTCGGCAGCGGACCGCTTTCGAGGCGAAAGTCTTCGGCGGTCGGTGCGCCGCGCGGCCGGGCGTTCAGAACAATGCGGCGATTGACGGTCTTGCCTTGCGACATGGCGCGGGTCCTTTCGGGGTTGATCGGCTTACTTCAGCGCCTTGACCAGTGCGTTGAACTGCACGTGGAGCGATTTGTCATGCGGCGTCACCGGTGGAATCGGCTGCGAAATGTCGAGCAACTGGTACACCGCCATCTGCGCCACCCGCACCGAGAACTCCACCGTGAACACGGTATCGAGCGGGATGTCGACGAACTGGCTGATGAAGGCGAAGTTTTTCGTGTCGGGCGGCACCGGCAGCGGGCGGTCGCCGGGCGCGCGCGGCATGAACATGCTGGTGATGTAGGGCATGCGGCAGGGGATGCAGTTGGCGGTGTCCATCGTTTCCAGGTCGAAGCGCAGGTGGCCGCACAGCTCCTGCAACAGCTCGGCGCCGGTGCAGTCGGCCATGGCCTTGGCGACGAAGTTGCCGATGCGGTCGGGGAACAGTCCGTAGCCCCAGAACACCTGCACGTCGGCCGGCTGGTTGGCGAAGTGCGGCTGGTGCGCCAGCACGATGGACATCAGCCAGTTCGAATCCTTGAACGTCACCAGCCCGCCGGTGCCGGCTTCGTTGCCGCTGAAGCGCTGCATCAGGTCGAAAAAGGCCGGGTCTTTCAGCGTGACCGTGAACGACGCCCAGTCGGATTGCGCGACACAGCTGTTGAACGCCGCCGGGTTGCCGAACGACGGCCGCCCTTGGGCGAGCGTTTCCCACAAGGTCCAGCTGCCGTTGCGGGCCTTCTTCAGCTTGGCCGGTGCCGCACGCATCGAGCCCAGGCTGGAGGCATCGGTCATCGAACCGTTCTGCACGAAGGTCAGGTCGCCGTCGTCCAGCGAAAGGGTCTGCGCCTCTCCCTTCACGGTGCACTGAATTGCGCTGACTTCGAACGGGCCGTCGGCCGTCCGCTGGTCGAGCCCGGTGACGGTGCAGTCATTGATCAGGCGCACGCCCTGCGCTTCGAGCCAGCGCTGCAGCGGCACCACCAGCGAGTCGTACTGGTTCAGCACGGTGCGCTTGACGCCGGCCAGCGTTTCGATGCGCGAGAACTCCAGCATGAAGCGGTGCAGGTAGCGCCTGAACTCGACCGCGCTGTGCCAGGGCTGGAAGGCGAAGGTGGTAACCCACATGAACCAGAACTCGGTCTCGAAAAAAGCGGGTGACAGGTGGTCGGTGATGCGGCTCGAGCCGAGCGAGGCTTCGTCGGCATTGGCGAGCTTGAGCAGTTCCACCCGGTCGTGCATCGAAAAGCCCATGGAGGACACCGGCACCCGGGCGCGGCGGCTGTCGACCAGGCGCGCCATCGCGTTGGATACATGCTTTTCGTTGAATTCCCGCGTCTCCTCGAACACGCTGAGGCCCGGTCGTGCGAGCGACGGGATGGACTTGAACAACGCCCAGGTGCACTCGTAATTGTCGGTGGTGAGCATGCGACCGCCGCGCATCGAATAGCCGCGATCTGCATCACCCGATCCATCGAGGCTGCCACCCATTACCGGGCCGGTCTCCAGGATGGAAATCCGGCTGCCCGGCATGCCGCCGTCACGGATCAGGAAAGCGGCGGCGGCCAGCGAGCCGATGCCGCCACCAACGAAAAAGGCTTTGCGTGTCGACGTCGTGCTCATGGTTTTTTCATGGACCGATCAGCTGGCGGAATAGCCGGGCTCCGACGCTATGCGACACGCCTATCGTGGTCTGTGCGCTGGGCAACACCTCGCGATCGACGGCCCCGGGCGGGCTGAAGCGCTGCGTGCGCCATCGAACAGACCCGACAAACCGCGCCGTTCAGCCTGCGTGGACCATCCCCCCAACCGGCTCCCGAGGCGTGTCGAGCGCAACACGACGGCCGCGCTCCGGCGTCCCGATCCACGAACCCGAAGGACACCCGTTCGCATGGCCTATCAGAGCATCAACCCCAATGACGGCAAGCTGCTCAAGAGCTTCGAGCACATGAGCAGCGGGCAACTCGACACCGCACTGGCGACGGCCGAGTCCTGCTTCCAAGTCTGGAAGCACACCGGCTTTGCCGAACGGGCAGACATCGTGAACAAGGCGGCAACGTTGCTGCGCGCCCATGTCGATGACTTCGCGCGGCTGGCCACGCTGGAGATGGGCAAGCGCATCGATGAAGCGCGCGGCGAGGTCAGATTCAGTGCTGACATCCTGGCCTACTACGCGGCGCACGCGGAATCCTTTCTGGCGCCCGTTACGCTGCATCCGAAGAACGGTGAGGCGCACATGGAAAGCTCGCCCTTGGGTGTGCTGTTCTGCGTGGAGCCGTGGAATTTCCCGTTCTACCAGCTCGCCCGCGTGGCCGGTGCGCAGTTGATGGCCGGCAATGTGCTGGTCGTGAAACATGCCGGCAGCGTGCCGCAATGCGCCATCGCCTTCGAGAAGCTGCTGCTCGACGCCGGCGCACCGGTCGGCGCCTACACGAATCTGCTCATTTCCTACGAACAGTCCGACCGCGTGATCGACGACCCGCGCATCAAGGGTGTGGCACTCACCGGCAGCGTGCCGGCAGGGCGCGTCGTGGCCGCCCGCGCCGGGCAGAACCTGAAGAAGTCGACCATGGAGCTGGGCGGCAGCGACGCCTTCATCGTGCTCGACGACGCCGACCTGGACCAGACCCTTCCGTGGGCCGTGTGGGGCCGCATGTACAACACCGGCCAGACCTGCTGCGCGGCCAAGCGCTTCATCGTGCAGGATGCCGTCGCCGACCGCTTCCTGGCGGGATTCCGCACGGCGCTCGAAGCCCTCAGGCCGGGCGACCCGATGGACGAGAGCACGACGCTGGGCCCGCTGTCCTCCGAAGCGGCGCTGGTGCAACTGCTGGCGCAGGTCGATGCCGCCGTCAAGGACGGCGCCACGCTGCTGCTGGGCGGCGCGCGTCTGGATCGCCCGGGCTTCTTCATGCAACCCACGATCCTGACCGACATCGCGCCCGGCAACCGCGCTTTCCGGGACGAGTTCTTCGGCCCGGTGGCGTCGTTCTACCGTGTGAAGACCGAAGACGAAGCCATCGCGCTGGCCAACGATTCCGACTTCGGCCTCGGCGGTTCGGTGTGGACGCGGGACGAAGCGCGCGGCAGGCGCGTGGCCAGCCGCGTCGACACCGGCATGATGTTCATCAACAACCTCGACTGGAGCGATGCCGAACTGCCGTTCGGCGGCATCAAGCACTCGGGCTATGGCCGCGAACTCGGCGACCTGGGCATCCAGGAATTCGTCAACAAGAAGCTGGTCCGCAGCGGGCACACCGCCGCGCCCGTCTGATCACGCACGCCAGAAAGTGACCACCATGAACACGCCCGCCCCCCGCCTGCTGTCCGACGAATCACCCGTCTGGTTCATCACCGGCTGCTCCACCGGCTTCGGTCAGGAACTGGCCAGGCAGGCTATCGCGCTGGGCTACCGCACGGTGGTGACCGCGCGCGACCCCGCCAAGCTGGACGACTTCGAAGAGAGCGACAAGGTGCTCGTGCTGACGCTCGACGTCACCCGGCCGGATCAGGTCGCGGCCGCCATCGAGGCGGCCGAGGCGTGCTTCGGCGGCATCGACGTGCTGGTGAACAATGCCGGCATCGGCTATTTCGCCGCGATCGAGGAGGGCGAGGCCGCGGAAGTGCTCAGGATGTTCGAGGTGAACGTGTTCGGTCTGACCGCCATGATTCAGGCGGCGCTGCCGGGCATGCGCAAGCGCCGCAGCGGCTGCATCGTCAATCTGTCGTCACTGGCGGGCCTGCGCGGCATGCCTGCCCTGGGGCAGTACAACGCCACCAAATTCGCCGTCGAAGGCTTGTCCGAAGCACTGCGCCGCGAGGTCGAGCCGCTGGGCATCCAGGTGATGGTGGTCGAACCCAGCGGGTTCCGCACCGACTGGGCCGGACGCTCGGCCAATGAGAGCGCACTGCAGATCGATGACTATCAGGCCACCGCAGGCGCGGTGCGCGCTGCCGTGCGCGAGTCGTCCGGCAAGCAGCCGGGCGACCCGGTGCGGGCAGTCAAGGCCATCATCGAAGCGGTCAGTTCAGGTCAGCCGCCGCATCACCTGCTGCTCGGCAACGACGCCTTCGAGGGTGCGATGGCCAAGGTGGACGAACTGCGCAACGACTTCATGGCCGGCGAGGCGGTCGCGCGCGGTGCCGATTTCCCGGAAACGGCGACATGACGACGCGCACGATGCAGGCCGCGCAGGTGGAGCAGTTCGGCAAACCGCTGGTGCTGAAGGACATCGATATCCCCACACCCGGTGCGGGCCAGATCCTCGTCAAGACCGAAGCCTGCGGCGTCTGCCACACCGACCTGCACGCCGCCGCCGGCGACTGGCCACTGAAACCTGCGCCGCCGTTCACGCCCGGGCACGAGGGCATCGGCATCGTCACGGCGCTGGGTGCCGGCGTCACTGCCGTGAAGGAAGGCGACCGCGTTGGCGTGCCCTGGCTCTATTCGGCCTGCGGTCATTGCGAATTCTGTCTGGCGGCACAGGAACCGGTGTGTGCCGACGCGCAGTTCGGCGGGTACTCGAAGAACGGTGGCTTCGCCGAATACATCATCGCCGACCCGAACTACGTTGCCCACATCCCGGCGGGTCTTGCCGCTCACGATGCGGCGCCCTTGATCTGCGCCGGCATCACCTCATACAAGGGTCTGAAGGAAACGCAGGCCCGTCCGGGACAATGGGTGGTCGTGTCGGGCGTCGGCGGCCTGGGGCACCTGGCGGTGCAGTACGCCAAGGCCATGGGTCTGCACGTGTGCGCGGTCGATATCGATGACGGAAAACTCGACCACGCAAAACGCCTCGGCGCCGATGCCGTGATCAACGTCCGGACGGGTGACCCGGCGCTGGCGGTCAGAGACATTACCGATGGAGGCGCGCACGGCGTGCTGATCACCGCACCGTCCCTGCCCGCGTTCCGGCAAGGCATCGGCATGACCCGCAAGCACGGCACCTGCGTGCTGGTGGGCATTCCACCAGGCGAATTTCCGACGCCGCTGTTCGAGGTGGTGGCCAACTGCATCACCATTCGCGGCTCCTTCGTCGGCAACCGGCAGGACATGGCCGAAGCACTGGCCTTCGCTGCTGACGGCAAGGTGAAGGCCGACATTGAATTGCAGCCCCTGTCGGCGATCAACGCCGTTTTTGAACGTCTGGCCAAAGGTGAAGTGCCATCGCGCGTGGTGCTGGACTTCACGGGCTGAAGCCGTCGATCCGGCAGTCGATGTCGCGTGACGGCGTACAGCAACAGGTTCTGTACGGTGGCGAAGAAAATCTGCGTCGCCTGGTCGCTCTTGTCGTAGTCGCTGCTCAAGGCAAACAGGTCGCGCACCTTCTGGTAGAAGCGCTTCTCCGAGGCACGGATGTCCCGGATGCGCGCCAGCATTTCATCGAAGTGGTCCGGGCGGCCATCCGGGTTCTTCAGACGCTCGTCGTCCAGCACGAAGCCCTTGAGCAGATACTCCTTGAGCACCGTGGTCGCCCAGCGGCGGAACTGCACCCCGCGCGGCGAGCGCACCCGGTAGCCCACGGTCAGGATGGCGTCGAGGTTGTAGAGCGTGACCGGACGCTTCACCTCGCGCGAACCTTCGATCTGAACTACCGAGGAATCCTCGGTAGTTGCCTCGCGACTCAACTCCCCATCTTCAAAGATGTTCTTCAGATGCAGGCCGACATTGTCAGTCGTCACATCGAACAGCTCGGCCATTTCCAGCTGTGTCAGCCATTCCGTCTGCTGATCGGCCCGCAGCCTGATCTGGCTGCGGCCGTCTTCGGTGGTATAGAGAATCAGTTCGCTCATGATGTTTATAGAAAACCGGCTGTCAATTTACCCGCGCCACTGCTTCAGTCGAGCCTGGCATTCGACATGTGGCAAACGCGCGTTCCTTCGCAACATGAGTTCAAGACAGTCGGCGGCGCGAGCCGGCGGGATCACCGCATGCTCGACCAGACGATCCAGAAGCCATAGCGCGCCATGCACTTCCAGGCCGTCCTTCTGTGCCTGCTTTCTCAGCCGGCCATCACCGGTGAGCAGTGGTCGTGCGGTCTGCCGAGCCAGAAAGTAGCAGGAGACGTCGGGCAGGGAACTGTTGTTGTGTTCGATCATCATGCCGTGCAGCTCGGTGATTGCGGTGCCGTCCATCCCCTCGACAACCAGGCCTCGCGCGAGCAGGGCGGCATGGTCGAAGTCCTTCAGCTCGTCCAGTACGAAATCGGTACAGCAGAGCGCAAACGGCAGCCGGAACAACTCGTCGAGCAGGCCGGCGTTGTTGAAATCAATCCAGATATTGGTGTCGCTGATGTAGATCCGGCTCATGCGGAAACGGCCTACACCTCGATCGCGGGCTCAAGCTGATCGATCGGCCGCTGCAGGAATTCGGACGCGCGGGACCGGGTGAACAGATCCTCCGCCAGGCCCCAGAACACCAGAGATTCGAAGCGGCGGGGCTGCTCGGCAGGCAACGGTTCCGGCTCGGAAGAACGCCAGCCATTCACGTTGAACTGGATAGACGCGGACTTGTAACCGGGCTCGCTCAACAGATCCAGATCCTTCAGCCGACGCAGAGCCACCTGCATGGACACGCCGTAACGGCGCTTGGCGTTGAGCAGTTCCATCATGTGAACCCTGGAGCGCTGGTGGCTGCCGAAATCCAGAACGACCTGATCCCTGGAGTACAGGAAAGCGCCCGCGAAGCGATGGCAGCACGCCTCTTGCTCCCGTTCAGGCATCTCTTCCGGCAGGGCCATGATCCAGTGCCCGAGCTCGTGCGCAGCCGTGAAACGCATGCGCTCGCCGGGGCGGGTGCGATTCAGGGCGATCAGCACGTGCTGCTCGTCATGGGTGGCGGCGCATGCGCCGTCGAAGTCATCCGGCCCGTCGAGCAGCGCGACCTTGATTCCATGGTCTTCGAGCAGTTCGGTCAGGTTGGCGATCGCATCGCCACCGATGGCCCAGTCTTCCCTGAGCTTTCTGGCCGCGTCTTCGGCGGCGTCTACGGACGCGACGGGTATGGCGCGCGCAGGAACGGCGTCCAGCGCGACGTCCGCCGCGTCGAAGCATCGCTCCAGCGCGATGTAACGCTCCAGATGCTCGCGCATCTGCTCCTCGACCTGTTGCTGTCGATACTTCGGCATCTTTGCGAGCTTGCGGAATTCCAGCGGCGCCAGCGTCACGGCGTCCGGGCGAAAGAAGTACTCGGGCTTCACGTCCAGCGCGTGTGCCAGTTGCAGCAGGCGCGTCGAATTCGGCACCGCGGCGCCCTTCTCGAACTTGCTCAAGGCCTGCTTGCTGATATCGCCCAGCCTCTGCGCAAGATCTTCGAGGCTCAAACCCCGGAGCACGCGGGCACGGCGGATGCGGTCATGGATCATTGCGGCCTCCCAGGTTGACAACCATATACAAAATATAGGAATCGTCAACCTGATTGCTGCGCTGACTGGTGAGCGCGTCATTTAACGCCGCTCGCCCTGCGAAATCGCCTTGGTCGTGTTCATCGAACGGGCGGTACATCCTGGCGAGAATGCGCTCAACCACAGTGCGCAGAATGGGCAGCGGGCGATCCTACGGCACGCGTTGCGCCAGGCTCACGTTTCACCGAAACCTGTCGAGCGGATCGACACATCCGGAAATCGTGTTCAAAAACCAGGCGAAAATCGACACGTTTTACGGACATGTCGATCACGTCGACGCGTCTCGCGGTCAACCCGCCAGCTCGTTGAACAAGGCTTCGTTGATGTAGTACTTCTCCCGGCCGTGCTTCTGTTCGCGCAGGATGCCAAGCCCGGCAAGGTTCTGCAGATAGGTTGAAGCGGTCTGCCGCTTGGCGATGCCCGCGTCGACGACGAACTGGATCTTCGTGTACGGGTGCCGGAAGATGACCTCGATCAGATCCTTGCTGTAGATCGCCGGCGCTTCGGTCTGCACCCGTGCGCGCACGCTTTCCATCAAGGCACGAATCCGCTGCACCTGGTCGTGGGTCTGCTGCGCCGTCGATTCGATGGCGCGCAACATGAACAGAATCCAGTTCTCCCAGTCCTGAGACTCGGTGACGCGGCGCAAACCTTCGTAGTAGGCCGCACGGTTGGCGATGATGTAGCGCGAAAGGCACAGGACCGGTATGTCGAGCAGCCCCTTCTCGACCAGATACAGCAGATTCAGGATGCGCCCGGTACGGCCATTGCCATCCGGAAACGGATGGATCGCCTCGAACTGGTAATGCATCACCGCCATCTTCACCAGCGGGTCGATGCCGTCGTCGGCATGGATGAACTGTTCGAGGTTTCCCAGCTTGTCGCGAATCACCGCTTCGCCGACCGGCGGCGTGTACACCACCTCGCCGGCCTCGTTCTTCAGCGCCGTACCCGGAATCGCCCGGATGTCGAGTTCGGTCTGCTTGATCAGGCGGACGATTTCGATGAACAGGTTGGTCGTCAGCGGCCGAGCCTTCAGCGCCTGAAAGCCGTGATAGAGCGCTTCCCGGTAGCGCAGGACTTCCTTCGTGTGCGGATCGCTCTTGCCCTCGGGATCGGCGTCGGCCCGATACAGCTCATCGTTGGTGGTGACGATATTCTCGATCTCGGACGACAGACGGGCTTCCTGCAGCGCAATGCTGCTGATCAGCATGCCCTGGTTGGGTATCTGCGCCGCCAGACCCCGCAGGTTGGCCAGCACACGATTTGAGCTGATCGCCTGCTTGAGAACGGCCCGGGTTTCGAGTTCGACCGGCGGCGGAAGCAGGGGCAGGTCGTTGTAGGGCTGCGCGCGATCGAACGGCATTCAGCGACCTTTGAATGAAGACGTGTCTAAAAATAGCTAACTTTTAGACATATGGCGAGCGATCTGTATAGATATCGGCGTTTTCTATATATATGCACAGAGGTCATTGACCTGCCAGGGCTTCTGCCGTCACAGCCAAACTTAACCCGGCGAGCTGACCCACGCCGACCGAGGTGTGCTGAAGCACGTGCTGCACAACCCCATGGCAGGACGTAGGTGCAACGCGGGGAATTCGTTGGCATCGTGCGCGAAGAGCCCGCCCCCAAGGAATGGCGAACTCTTCCCTCTCGATAACCTCTGACCGGAAGCAGGACACGATATCCAGCCGGATATCATTGCTATACTTTTCCGCCACTACGAGAGACCGACTTGACGATGAACATCTCGCCCCTGCACGACACGCACGCAATCGAGAGCGTTTCGTTCGGCGTCGAATGGCAGCAGCCGCTGCCGCCCGCCGTTATGGGCGCGCTCGAGTCGGTATATGAGGCCACTCTCAAGGACAAGCTTCCGAGCAAGAAGCCTGTTCAGCAATTCGCGGTCGAATTCAATCTCGAAAGCGGCGGTAAATCCATACAGCCGGCTCAAGCGGTGGGCTGGACGTTCGAACGGTTTGCACCGGATGGGCGCATCGAACGCAATCTGATGCTCACGCCCAACACGCTGGCCGTGACGCTTCACACCTACACCCGCTGGGAAGAGGAGTACGCCACTGCGGCGGACCTGATGCACCCCCTTTTGCCACTCATTGCCGTCAGCTCGGGGGGCTTCACCGGTTTCGGCCTGCAGTACCAGGATGTCTTCAGAATCACCGGAGACAATGTCGCGCAGTTCCGCGCAGACATGCTGCTGCGGCAGAACTCGGCCATGCTCCCGGCGTCAGTTTTCCAGCAAAAGAGTCTTTGGCATGCGCACCACGGGTACTTTACTGAGATGCCCGACGAGCCCGAATGCCGGAAGCTGACGGTGGTTAACACGGACCTGATCGACGAGAACGGAAACCGCCAAGTACGCATTTGGAGCGTGCACAAGACCGTCTTCAACGCACCGCTCTCCGACGCCGAGCAGCTTTACGCGGGAAACAATCCTCTATTGCACACCACGATGCACGGCATGCACAGCGAGAACAAGGCTGTGCTGCGTGAGCTTCTCAACGATGAAATGCTCGCACGCATCCATTTGAATGCAGAGGATGGGACCGACTCATGACCGCCGCCACCTTCGAATTCGTCAGCTATCTGCCCCAGCCCGCGCCGAACCGATCCGTCGGTGCTGCCCGGACCGACCGCACCGCCACCCCTGTGCGCGGATGGTTCTCGCAAGACAACGTTTTGCGCAAGATATCCACTGCGCTGCTCGGACTCGCTGAAGCCCCTGCCAATGCGGCGCCGATTCCAAGCGCCCACGAACTGGTCGTAACCGCCGCGCAGAACGGGCGTGTGGAACAGATGATGGCGCTGCGGCGCACACTGATCGAATACAAGTTTCTGACCCACGACTGGGACGGCTACGACGGACAGCCGGCGAAGGCGACCGCGCTGCTCGACGTATTGGAGTTCCTGGTGCAGCTGCCGCACACCCTTCCTGTCCCGTCCCCGATGCTGTCCGGATCGGGCGCCATCGGCTTGTACTGGGATCGCGGCACGCACTATGCGAGCCTGGAGTTCGAAGGCGATGGCACCTATACGTCGTTGACCGACGGCCCGGACGGCTATGGCGGCGCCGAGGGTATCGCAGCGCGCACGCTGCCGGCCGCGCTGCAACACTACCTCGCGAGCCTACCCATTGCCGGATGAGCTGCCAGGAACTGTTCGCAAGCGTCGCGAACGACCCGAAGAAGTCCGAGAAAATCGACGCACAGTCACCCAACTGCGCATGCGAGGCGCATTCGGTGTCGCCGCACTCCCCCGGTCCGGTGACGGACGACGAGACCCTGTGGCGCCTGATCCTTTCCCCGGTGCATTACGACCTCGCGACCGGAAAGGTAACGGAAGCCGCTTTCGACGATGCGTCGAACAAGGGCATGTCGGTACAGCGGCTGGTCGTCACCGGCAGTGAAGACGATATTCGCCAACACGGCCACGCCCGCGCCGCCGCCAAGCCCGGTCGATCCTTCGAATGCGCCATCGGCGCCACCGCCGCCGGCATTCGCGCCCTACGCGGCCCGGAGGACGGCGGCCGCTTCTGCATCTACGACACCGCCCACGCCGCCGATCCCGGCCATGCCGATGTATGCCAGACGCGACACGGCAGCAGGCACACGCGCGCGCAGTTGCGGCGCGAGCTCCAGAAGCAGTTCTCGCTCCTGATCCACCCCGCCTGATCTCCTTCAACGCCCCTGAGCGGACTAGGGGAGTTTTCTTATGTCATCGAATCGTAATCGCGCTACACGGTCGATGGCGGAGGCGGAATAAGGGCGCACCGGCAGGTTCGTTTTTCCGGGGGCATGGATTAGATGGGCTCGGCAGCTTCTCCAAAATGAAAGCCTCCGTTCAGGTCTGAGGCGCGCCCAGCAGCTACAGCCGGTCGGTCACTGGTACGTCACTGACTGTTCCAGCCCAAGAGAGGCCAGCTGAGCAGCACAGTTCGAAAAGCACAGTGCAGAAACAACAAAAGCTCCCTCGGGAGCTTTTGTCACTATCTGTGTCAGCGATTTCGCACTAACGTGGCAGGAAATTCACTTTCCGTGTCATCCGACACCAGCTTCAAACATCAATATTCCGCGCGTTCAGCGCGTTGTTCTCGATGAACGCCCTGCGCGGCTCGACGTTGTCGCCCATCAGCGTGGTGAAGATTTCGTCGGCGGCGATGGCGTCGTCGATCTGTACCTTCAGCAGGCGGCGCACGGTCGGGTCCATCGTGGTTTCCCAGAGCTGTTCCGGGTTCATTTCGCCCAGGCCCTTGTAGCGCTGCTTGCCGAGGTTGCGTTCGACTTCGTTCAGCAACCAGCGCGTGGCTTCGGTGAAGCTCGCGACGTCCTGCTGCTTGTCGCCGCGCTTGACGACGGCGCCGGGGCCGACCAGGCCGGCGATCAGTTCGGCGGCGTGGCGGATGCGCTGGTAGTCACCTGACAACAGGAATTCGCTGTCGACGCGGCCGATCTTGCGGTTGCCGTGGTGCATGCGCTCGATGCGCAGTTGCCAGGCTTCGGTCTTGTCGTTGTATTCGGCCAGCAGGGTGACACTGGACGGGAGCTTGGCGGCGAGCCGGGCGGCGCTGTCGCGGGCGGCGGCTTCGTCGTCGAGGCTGAGCGCGATGTTGTGTTCGAGCAGCGTGCGCAGCAGTTCGCCGTCGGCGTACTCGGCCAGACGTTCGACGATGGCTTCGGCCAGCAGGTATTCGCGCGCCATTTCTTCGAAGGCGCTGCCGGACAGCGGCTCGGCACCCTCGCGCGGCACCAGGCTGGATTCGTCGAACGCCAGCTTGAGCAGGTACTGGTTCAGCTCGTGGTCGTCTTTCACGTACAGCTCGGTGCGGCCGTGCTTGATCTTGTACAGCGGCGGCTGCGCGATGTAGATGTGGCCGCCTTCGACCAGTTCGGGCATCTGGCGGTAGAAGAAGGTCAGCAGCAGGGTGCGGATGTGGGCGCCGTCGACGTCGGCGTCGGTCATGATGATGATGCGGTGGTAGCGCAGCTTTTCCGGCTTGTATTCGTCCTTGCCGATGCCGGTGCCCAGGGTCTGGATCAGCGTGACGATTTCCTGGCTGGAAATGAGCTTGTCGAAGCGCGCCTTTTCGACGTTCAGGATCTTGCCCTTCAGTGGCAGGATGGCCTGGAACTTCCGGTCGCGGCCCTGCTTGGCGGAGCCGCCGGCGGAGTCACCCTCGACCAGGTAGAGCTCGGCATTGGCCGGGTCCTTCTCCTGGCAGTCAGCCAGCTTGCCCGACAGGCCGAAGGAGTCGAGGATGCCCTTGCGGCGCGTCATGTCGCGTGCCTTGCGGGCGGCGTCGCGCGCACGCGCGGCCTCGACGATCTTGCCGCAGATGGTCTTGGCGTCGTTCGGACGTTCCTGCAGGAAGTCGGTGAGCTTTTGCGCCACCACTTCCTCGACTGCCGGACGCGCTTCGGATGACACCAGCTTCATCTTGGTCTGCGACGCGAACTTCGGGTCGGGCATCTTCACCGACAGCACGCAGGCCAGACCTTCGCGCATGTCGTCGCCGGTGATTTCGACCTTGGCCTTCTTGGCGATTTCGTGTTCTTCGATGTACTTGTTGATGATGCGGGTCATCGCCGCGCGCAGCCCGGTCAGGTGGGTGCCGCCATCGGTCTGCGGAATGTTGTTGGTGAAGCACAGCACCTGTTCGGCGTAGCTGTCGTTCCACTGCATCGCGACTTCGACGTCGATCTGCACATTGCCCTGCATCGACGCGCCGGCGCTGCAGAACACATTGGGGTGCAGCGCGGTCTTGTTGCGGTTGATGTATTCGACGAAACCGCGCGCGCCACCGAGGAAGGCGAAATCTTCTTCCTTGCTATTGCGCTGGTCGACCAGCTTGATCTTGACGCCGTTGTTCAGGAACGACAGTTCGCGCAGCCGCTTGGCCAGGATGTCGTAGTGGAATTCGATGTTGTCGAAGATGGTTTCGTCGGCCAGGAAGTGCACTTCGGTGCCGCGCTTTTCGGACGCGCCCAGCACCTTCAGCGGCGACACTTCGACGCCGTTCTGCACCTCGAGCAGGCGCTCGACCGGCACGCCGCGCTCGAATTCCATGAAGTGCTTCTTGCCGTCGCGGCGCACCGTCAGGCGCAGCCACTTCGAAAGCGCATTGACGCAGCTCACGCCCACGCCGTGCAGGCCGCCGGACACCTTGTACGAGTTCTGGTTGAACTTGCCGCCGGCGTGCAGTTCGGTCAGCGCGATTTCAGCGGCGGAGCGCTTCGGTTCGTGCTTGTCGTCGAACTTGATGCCGGTCGGAATGCCGCGGCCGTTGTCGGTCACCGAAATCGAATTGTCGGTGTGGATGGTGATCACGATGTCGTCGCAGTGGCCGGCCAGCGCCTCGTCGATCGAGTTGTCGACCACTTCGAACACCAGGTGATGCAGACCGGTGCCGTCCGACGTGTCGCCGATGTACATGCCCGGCCGCTTGCGCACGGCCTCCAGCCCTTCGAGGATCTGGATGCTGCCTTCGCCGTAGGCGTCGGCGTCGGGAGCCTCCGGGACCTTGGGCGCTTCGGGGACATTCGGTGTGAGCTCGTCAGACATGGCGTATTCCGGTGCTGCGCACGAGGTGCGCGGGGTCCATCAAAAAACACGAAGCCCGGCGCGAAGGCCGGGCGGTGGTGCAGGCGGCGCGGCTTACACGCGCATCGGCATCACGACGTACTTGAAGCCGTCGGTGCCGGGCAGCGTGATCAGCGCGCTGCTGTTGCCGTCATTCAGGCGCAGGCTCAGGGTGTCGCCGGCCACGTTGCCGAGCACGTCGAGCAGGTAGCTCACGTTGAATCCGATGTCGAGGGCGTCGCCGGTGTAATCGACTTCCAGCTCTTCCTGCGCCTCTTCCTGCTCGGCATTGCTCGAAATGAGCTTGAGCAGGCCGGACGACAGCACGACGCGCACACCCTTGAACTTTTCGTTGGTCAGGATGGCGGCACGCTGCAGCGCCGGCAGGAAGGACGCGCGCTGCAGCATGATTTCCTTCGGGTGGTCCTTCGGAATCACGCGTTCGTAGTCGGGAAACTTGCCATCGATCAGCTTCGAAATGAGCTCGACCGAGCCGAAGCGCAGGCGCGCCTGGTTGCCGCCCAGTTCGATGTCGACCGGGTCGTCGGTGTCGGCCAGCTGGCGCGACAGTTCGAGCACGGTCTTGCGCGGCAGGATCACGTCGAGCTTGTCGGTCACGCCGGGCAGCGCTTCGGACACGTAGGCCAGACGGTGGCCGTCGGTCGCGACCAGCCGCAGTTCCTCGCTGCCGACGGCCAGCAGCAGGCCGTTCAGGTAGTAGCGGATGTCCTGCTGGGCCATCGAGTACTGCACCAGCGACAGCAGGCGTTTGAGCTTGCGCTGGGTCAGGCTGAGCTTGACGGTTTCGCCCTCGGCGACCTGCATGCGCGGGTAGTCCTGCGCCGGCAGCGTCTGCAGCGTGAAGCGGCTCTTGCCGCAGCGCACCGTGAGCTTGCGGTCGTCGGCGTCGAGGCTGACCTCCTGCCCTTCCGGCAGGGCACGCAGGATGTCCTGCAGCTTGCGGGCGGCGACCGTCAGCGCAGCCGGCTGGGCGGCGCTGATGCTGCCGGTGGTCCGGGTACGGATCTGGATTTCGATGTCGGTGGCCAGCAGCGTGAGCGCATCGCCCTCGGTTTCGATCAGGACGTTGGACAGGATGGGCAGGGTGTGGCGCTTCTCGACGATGCCGCTGACCGACTGCAGCGGACGCAGCAGCTGTTCGCGTTCTATCTTCATTAAGAGCATTTTATAAACCTCTGTAAACCGTTAACGTCGACCATTTTCTGTGGAGAACACCTTAATTCTTATTATTTTCAGTTGCTTGCAGTATGTATCGTTGTCTGTACAACTGCCGGATCTGCGCTTGAACAAATGTGGATGAAACCGTGGCCCGCTGAAAACACCCTGCTTATCCACAGCTGCCATACACGTTTCAATGCCTGTTTATCCGTACAGCTTCAATACCGTTTCCTCCACATCTTTTTGCGGCAGTCTCCGGCTATTTGCGCAAGGTCTGCACGAGCACGTGCAGGTCATGATTGAGTACTTCATCCTTCAGCCTCAGGTCGGCAATGGTGCGGCAGGCATGCAGCACGGTCGTATGGTCGCGCCCGCCGAACGCTTCGCCGATCGCCGGATAGCTTTCGGGCGTCAGGTCCTTGGCCAGCCACATGGCGACCTGGCGCGGCCGCGCGATGGCACGCGTGCGCTTCTTCGAATACATCTCCGACACCTTGATCTTGAAGTAATCGGCGACGGTCTTCTGGATGAATTCGAGTGTGATCTGCCGGTTGTGCGCGCCCAGCAGGTCCTTCAGCGCCTCGCGGGCCACTTCCAGCGTGATCGGGACTGTGTGGAAGTGGGCGAAGGCGATGATCTTCTTCAGCGCGCCTTCGAGCTCGCGCACATTGCTGCGGATGTTCTTGGCGACCAGGAAGGCGACGTCGTCACCCACCTTCACGCGTTCCATCTCGGCCTTCTTCTTCAGGATGGCCACCCGCATTTCGAGTTCGGGCGGCTCGATCTGCACCGTGAGCCCCCAGCCAAAGCGCGTCGTCAGACGCTCTTCGACGCCCTGGATGTTCTTCGGATAGGTGTCACAGGTGATGACGATCTGTTTCTTGCCGTCGGTCAGCGCATTGAACGCGTAGAAAAACTCTTCCTGCGTGCGCGTCTTGTTGTTGAAGAACTGGATGTCGTCGATCAGCAGCACGTCGAGCGAGCGGTAATAGCGCTTGAAGGCGTCGAAGCTCTTCTGCTGGTAGGCGCGCACCACGTCGGCGTAGTAGTCGTCGGCATGCACGTAGCGGACGACCGCGTCCGGGTTGTGCCGCATCACCTCGTTGCCCAGCGCGTGCACCATGTGCGTCTTGCCCAGCCCGACACCACCGTAGATGAAGATGGGGTTGTAGGACATGCCCGGGTTCTGCGCGACCTGTATGGCTGCTGCGCGCGCCAGTTCGTTGGCACGGCCGGTCACCAGGTTGTCGAAGGTGAAACCCGGGTTCAGCCGCGAGCGGTCACGTTCATCAGGCCGGCCGCGGTTGCGTTCGTTGCGGTCGGACTGCGCGTCGCCATTTGACTTGATGATGGCCGGCGGCGTGACGCGGGTGGTTTCTTCACCGTCGGCACGCAGATGCGTCTGGCGCACACGCGGCTCCGACGGCGAAGACGGCACCAGAATGGGCGCGTCGGCAGCGTCACTCGCCTGACTGCCTGCCTGGGGCAGACTGAGGCGCACGGATACGGGTTGCGAAAAATATTCGAGACCCAGTGCTTCGATGCGTGACACGTAGCGTTCGCGCACCCATTGCAGGACGAAGCGGTTCGGGGCGACCAGCGCCAGTGATTCGGTTTCGGTATCTGCGCACGGATCGATGCGCAAGCCTTTGATCCAGGTGTGAAATTGTTGCGCGGGAAGTTCCTGCTCGAAGCGGCTGAGGCAGACTGCCCAAAACTGTTGCATCATGGTCTGCGAGGTCGCCGGGTCGATTTCTAGGGGGTATGGCACAGCTTTGTGACCTGACCCGGAACAGTCGATCCGTGATGAAGGATCGCCTCTCTGCGGTGTTCCGGGCACTGCGGTGACCGGTGGCCCGGGTCCGCTTTTGCCAGCTGTTTTGAGTGACGGATTCTAGCGCTTTCGGCCCTGCTTATCCACACCGGCCAAACCCGCGCCGCTGCGGGGCGATTGACAAGGCGCAGATGTTGCGCTGTAATCGCGGGCTTTTCCGTATACATAGTGAGCAGGCCATGAAACGCACATACCAGCCGTCATCTGTCCGCCGTGCCCGCACCCACGGTTTCCTCGAACGCATGCGCACCCGCGGTGGTCGCGCCGTCATCCGCGCACGTCGCGCCAAGGGCCGCGTCCGGCTCGCGGTCTAAAGCGGTTCGATTTTTCAGCCGCCGCCCGCGCGCCATGGTTGTAATCGTCCGGTCGTTTGCCATCCGGCAGCAAGCCGGAAGGTAAATGCAACGTGAGCGAAGCCGGCACGGCAGAACTACCCGAAAAGCCGCCGCGAGAAACGTTCAGTTTTCGCCCGGTATTCCGGCTCAGAAAAACGGATGAGTTTTCATCCGTTTTTGCTTTACGGCGCACACAGCGCAGTCGCCATTTCGTGATCCATTACGGTCCGGTGAACATCACCGGAGCGGATGTCGAGAACGGAGCGCGTCTGGGCGTCGTGGTCGCCAAGCGGCACCTGAAACGCGCGCATGATCGCAATCTGGTCAAGCGTCTGGCGCGCGAAGCATTCCGCCACGCGCGACCTGGACTGCGGCCGCTCGATCTGGTGCTGCGCTTGAATTCACGGCCCGAAGGCCTTGACCGCAAGGCGCTGCGGGCAGAGCTTGACCAGCTTTTTGGCCGGATGCGTCCGCCGGCCGTAGTGCCCGATGCCGGGCCGTCCAGCGGGAAGCCGCCTGTTCCGGAGCCAGCCAGTTGAAAAGTCTTCTGCTGTCCGTACTTGCCGTGTATCGCTACGCCATCAGTCCCATGCTGGGTGCGAATTGCCGTTTTCTGCCCAGCTGTTCCGAATACGCCACCGAAGCGATTCGCCACCACGGCACCCTGCGTGGTGGCTGGCTGTCGCTCAGGCGCATTGCGCGCTGCCATCCGTGGAACCCCGGGGGGCATGATCCGGTGCCTTGAGCATCGGGTCTTCCCGGCCGCTTCCACGATCGCTTTCCACTCAACGACGCATTTTTCCGACGATTCCCCAGATGGATACCCAACGCTCCGCCCTGTTGATCGTTTTCCTGTTTTCGCTGTTCATGCTGTGGGACGGCTGGCAGCGCCAGTCGCAGCCACCGGTCGCGGCAGCACCCACCGCCGACGCGGTTGCTCAGTCGCCGGGTGCCCAGGCACCGGTGCCCACCGTGAGCACGCCGGCTGGCGCAACCGATGTACCGGCCGTGCCGGTGGTGGCGCAGAAGACCGCGACCCGCGTGGTGACCGATCTGTTCATCGCCGATGTGTCGGCCGAGGGCGGTTCGATCATCCGGCTCGAACTGCTGCAGCACAAGGCAGGCCCCGAGGCGACCGGCAACTTCGTGCTGCTCGACAATGGAGGTGCCCACCTTTATCACGCGCAGAGCGGCCTGATTGGTGAAGGGCTGCCGACCCACAAGACGGTTTTCCAGTTGCCGGAAGGTGAGCTGGCGCTGGCCGATGGCCAGGACAAAGTCGAGCTGCGCATGACGGCACCCGGTGGCGAAGGCGTCACCGTGGCCAAGGTGCTGACGTTCACCCGCGGCAGCTATCAGATCGTCACCCGCTACGAAGTGGCAAATGCGTCGCAGGCGCCGGTTAGCGCGCATGCTTACTTCCAGCTGCTGCGCGACGGCAAGCCGACCGCGGGCGGCAACGCAATGTTGAGCACCTTCACGGGCCCGGCCTTCTACACCGATCAGGGCAAGTACCAGAAGATCGACTTTTCGGACATCGCCGACAATTCGGCAAAGTTTGTCACCAAGGCGCCGGATGGCTGGGTGGCGCTGGTGCAGCACTATTTCGTCAGTGCCTTCGTGCCGCCGAAGGGCTCCGATCGCGAATTCTTTGCACGCAAGGTAGGCAATGACCTCTTTACAGCCGGTGTCGTCGTGCCTTTGGCGGCGGCTGCACCCGGCGGGTCGTCGTCGATCGAGGTGCCGCTTTACGCCGGCCCCCAGATCCAGGAGGATCTGGTTGCGTTGGCGCCCGGCCTCGATCTGGTGGTCGATTACGGTTTCCTGACCATCATCGCTTCGCCGATGCACTGGGTGCTGGAGAAGCTGCATGACATGGTCGGCAACTGGGGCTGGGCCATCATTCTGTTGACGATTCTGATCAAGGCCATCTTCTTCCCGCTGTCGGCCGCCAGTTATCGCTCGATGGCCAAGCTGCGCGTGGTCACGCCGCGCATGCAGCAGATCAAGGAACGCCATGGCGGCGACCGCATGCGCATGCAGCAGGAAATGATGGAGCTGTACAAGACCGAGAAGATCAATCCGCTGGGCGGCTGCCTGCCCATCGTGGTGCAGATACCGGTGTTCATCGCGCTTTACTGGGTGCTGCTGGGCAGCGTCGAAATGCGCAACGCGCCGTGGATAGGCTGGATCACCGATCTGTCGATCAAGGATCCCTACTTCGTCCTGCCCATCATCATGGGCGTCACGATGTTCGTGCAGACCAAGCTGAATCCGACGCCGCCGGACCCGATCCAGGCCAAGGTGATGCTGTTCCTGCCGATCGTATTCACCGGCATGTTCCTCTTCTTCCCGTCCGGTCTTGTGCTGTACTGGGTAGTGAACAACGTGCTGTCGATCGCCCAGCAGTGGCAGATCACCCGCATGATCGAAAGCGGCAAGACGGCGAAGACCTGATCCCGCAGACTTTCGTTCCGGCGCCCAGGGCGCCGCGACTGCAATCACCCACGGCGGGTTGTATTGTGGGCGCGGCGCCCTATTCGTTAACGGACCCCAGAGATCATGCATCCAGTCAGGCACCCCAGCGATACCATCGCCGCCATCGCCACCGCGTCCGGTCGTGGCGGCATCGGCGTTGTACGGGTGTCCGGCAGTGGGGCGGCCGATGTTGCACTTGGCGTGCTCGGCCGGCTGCCGCCTGCGCGTCAGGCTTCCTTCCTGAAGTTTCTGGCAGGCGACGGTGCGGTGCTGGATCACGGCATCGCGCTCTGGTTCGCGGCGCCGGCGTCCTACACCGGAGAGAATGTGCTCGAACTGCACGGCCATGGCGGCGGTGCGGTGTTGCAATCGGTGCTTGCACGCTGCTTCGAACTGGGTGCCCGCCCTGCCCGCCCGGGCGAATTCACCGAACGTGCTTTCCTCAACGACCGCATCGATCTGGCCCAGGCTGAAGCGGTGGCGGACCTGATCGATGCGAGTACGTCATCGGCGGCCCGCTCGGCCATGCGCTCGCTGGACGGGGAGTTCTCGCGCCACGTTCATCAGCTGGAAGACGCACTGGTCAATCTGCGACTGTTCGTCGAGGCGACGCTGGACTTTCCCGAAGAAGACGTCGAATTCATCGAACAGTCGGGCGCACGGCGCAAGCTCGACGAGGTGATGCGGGCGGTCGGCGCGTTGCGCGAAAGAGCGCGCTGCGGCGCGGTGCTGCGCGATGGACTGACGGTTGTGCTGGCCGGCGCGCCGAACGTCGGCAAATCGAGCCTGCTCAATGCGCTGTCCGGTGAGGATCGCGCCATCGTGACCGATATCGCCGGCACCACTCGCGACACCTTGCGCGAGCTGATTTCCATCGACGGTGTTCCGCTTCACATCATCGACACTGCCGGCCTGCGCGACACGACCGATCCGGTCGAACAGGCCGGCATCGCGCGTACGCGGCGCGAGCTCGATCGTGCGCATGCAGTGGTGCACCTGATCGACGCGACGACCGGGCTGGATGCGGCTGCACGCCTGATAGAGGATGGTCTGCCAGCTGGATTGAAGCGCATACGTGTATTCAACAAGATCGATCTCACCGGAGCCGCGCCAAGCACGGAAATCTCGGGCGATGTCGTGTCGATCTGGCTGTCAGCCCGCGAAGGTGCCGGGCTGAATCTGCTTCGCACAGCCTTGCTTGATTGCATCGGCTGGCACGGCGGCGCGGAAGATGCGTTGTCTGCCCGTGCCCGGCACTTGCATGCGCTCGATAGGGCGATAGACAGGCTGGACGTTGCGCGTACCTGTATCGCTGGCAAGGTGTTGCAGCTGGATCTGTTCGCTGAAGAATTGCGGCTCGCCCACCGTGCCCTGGGTGACATCACCGGCGAATTCACACCGGATGATCTTCTGGGCGAAATCTTCTCCCGCTTCTGCATCGGCAAGTGATGTTCCACGTGAAACAACCGGAACTTCGTTTTGTTCGCTGACTTCACCCTGTTGTTCGTCGGCGCATTCTTTGCGGGACTTGTCGATGCCATGGTCGGCGGCGGCGGCTTGGTGCAGATACCGCTGCTGTTCAACGTTTTCCCGGGCGTCGCGCCGGCGACCCTGTTCGGCACCAACAAGGCAGTAAGCATTGTCGGGACGGCCTTCGCGGCGCGCCGCTATCTTGGCAAGGTCGACATGGATTGGCGCGTGCTCTGGCGTGCTGCCCTGGCTGCGTTCGTCGCGTCATTTGCCGGTGCCGCAGCGGTCGGTCTGTTCCCGCCGCAAATGTTGCGACCGTTGGTCATCGTGCTTTTGGTCGCCGTGCTTGGCTACACGCTGAAGAAGAAGGACTTCGGCGCTTCGTCGCGCAGCGTCGAACGCAAGGCGCACCCGATGCTTGCACTTGTATTGGGCGCGGCGATCGGCTTCTACGACGGTTTCTTCGGGCCCGGTACGGGCAGCTTCCTGATCTTTCTGTTCATCCGCTGCTATGCGTGGGATTTCCTGCGTGCGTCGGCCGCCGCCAAGGTCGTCAACGTCAGCACCAATCTGGCGGCGCTGTGCTGGTTCGTGCCGGTGGGAGCGATCATGATCAAGGTGGCGGCCGTGATGGCGCTGGCCAATCTTGCTGGCGCATGGGTCGGAGCCCACCTTGCAATGAAAAACGGCGCACTGTTCGTGCGCCGCGTTTTCATTGTTGTGGTCAGTGTGCTGATCGCGCGTTTGACCTGGGATGTGTTGTCCACCTGAACGATGTTTCACGTGAAACATCGTTCAGATGTAGCCGATAAACAATCAATGACCGAAGCGGATTGGCGGCAGCACGATGGTCACCCCACTACCACCGCGATAGCCGTGATGACCGTAACCGCCATAGCCGTAGTAGCGCGGCGGTGGTGCGACGTAGTAGGCAGGCCCACCATAGTAGTGGTTGCTCACCCGTGGACCGTAATGACGATGGCCGTGGCCACGGTGATGGCGGCCGAAGTCATGATGCCCACGGTAGTCTTTCTGGTAGCCGTGGTGGCGGTCGCCGCGGTGGCCACGCCAGTCATCGCGGTCAGCCATGGCAACGCCGCTGAAAGTCAATGTGAGCGCAGCAAGTACCGAACTGAGGGTTTTCATGGTTCTCACTCTTGGTGAACACGTCACAAGCGTAGTGAGCGCGGACGCTTTGCGCCGTAAGCAACTGTAAGAACTTGCAAGGCTACAAGGGCGTGCGACCTTGGTGATCGTTGCCTTCGGTCGTATCATTCAGCCCCTTCGTCTTATTTTGCATTGCAGCGAAAATGGATTTCCCGACCCGTTACGACGTGATCGTCATTGGCGGCGGCCATGCCGGTACCGAAGCCGCGCTGGCGGCTGCGCGGTCGGGCGTGCGCACGCTGCTGCTGACGCACAACATCGAAACGCTGGGCCAGATGTCGTGCAATCCGTCGATCGGCGGCATCGGCAAAGGTCATCTGGTGAAGGAAGTCGATGCGCTCGGCGGTGCGATGGCGCTGGCTACCGACGAGTCTGGCATACAGTTCCGCACACTCAATGCCAGCAAGGGCCCGGCGGTGCGCGCCACGCGCGCCCAGGCCGACCGCGTTCTGTACAAGGCGGCCATCCGCAGCCGGCTTGAAAATCAGCCGAACCTCGATCTGTTCCAGCAGGCTGCCGCCGATCTGATCATGGACGGCGACCGTGTCGCCGGCGTCGTGACCGAAGTCGGTATCCGCTTCCGTGCGCGGTCGGTTGTGCTGACTGCCGGCACCTTCCTGAATGGCCGGGTACATGTCGGTCTGGAGAACCATTCCGCCGGTCGCGCAGGCGATCCACCCGCGATCCGCCTGGCCGAAAAGCTGAAGGAACTTGCGCTGCCGCAAGGTCGCCTGAAGACCGGCACGCCACCGCGCATAGACGGTCGCAGCATCGATTATTCGTTGATGGAAGCGCAGCCGGGCGATGACCCGGTGCCGGTGTTCAGCTTCATCGGCAAGCGCGCCATGCATCCGCGCCAGTTGCCATGCTGGATCACGCACACCACGACGCGCACGCACGACATCATCCGCGGCGGTCTTGATCGCTCGCCGATGTACACCGGCGTGATCGAAGGCGTCGGTCCGCGCTACTGCCCGAGCATCGAGGACAAGATCCACCGCTTCGCCGATCGCGACAGCCACAACATCTTCCTGGAACCGGAAGGCCTGACGACGCACGAGGTGTATCCGAACGGCATTTCGACATCGCTTCCGTTTGACGTTCAGATCGATCTGGTGCGCAGCATTCCAGGTCTTGAGAACGCCCACATCCTGCGGCCCGGCTACGCCATCGAGTACGACTACTACGATCCGCGCGGTCTGAAGTCCTCGCTTGAAACCCGGGCGATCAACGGCCTGTTCTTTGCCGGTCAGATCAATGGCACGACCGGCTACGAAGAGGCGGCTGCGCAGGGCCTGCTGGCCGGTCTGAACGCGGCGCGTCAGGTGCGCGACCTCGATGCATGGTGCCCGGCGCGCAGCGAGGCCTACCTGGGCGTGCTGGTCGATGACCTGATCACGCGCGGCGTGTCCGAGCCCTACCGCATGTTCACGTCGCGCGCCGAGTACCGGCTCAGTCTGCGTGAAGACAACGCCGACCTGCGGCTGACCGACGTCGCGCGCGACATGGGCTTGATCGACGACGCGCGCTGGGATGCCTACAACCGCAAGCGCGACGCGATCGCCGGTGAAACGCAGCGCCTGCGCGCGACCTGGGTACGCCCGGACACCGTTCCGGCGAGCGACGCCATCCGTGTGCTCGGCAAGCCGATCGAGCACGAGTATTCGCTGTTCGATCTGTTGCGCCGGCCGGACGTGAGCTATGCCGCGCTGATGACGCTGCCGGGCGCGCCCGAGCCGATCACTGACATCGACGCAATCGAACAGCTGGACATCCTGGCCAAGTACCAGGGTTACATCGATCGCCAGCAGGACGAAGTCGAGCGCTTGCGCGCCACAGAAGACACGCGCCTGCCTGATGACATGGATTACGCCGCCGTGACCGGCCTGTCGCGCGAGGTGCGCCAGAAGCTGGTGCAGCACCGCCCGGAAACGCTGGGCCAGGCCTCGCGCATCCAGGGCATCACGCCGGCCGCGATATCGCTGCTGCTGGTACACCTGAAGAAGCGTCAGGCCGTGCGCAGCGCGGCCTGAGCCGCTGAGCCGACCCCAAAATGAAGTTGCCCCAAGCGATCTGCCCATGACCTTGCAAACCGAACTGGCCGCCGGCCTCAACGTCCTCGACCTGTCGATTCCCGCTGCCGCGCAAACGCGACTGCTGCGTTTCATCGCGCTGATGGCCAAGTGGAACGCGGTGTACAACCTCACCGCGATCCGCGAAGAGTCGCGCATGCTGACGCATCACCTGCTCGATGCGCTGTCGATTGCCCGCTTCATTCCGGACGGTTCGACGCTGATCGACATCGGTTCCGGTGGCGGCGTGCCGGGCATTCCGCTGGCCATCGCGCGGCCCGACCTCGATGTGCTGTCAGTCGAGCCGAATTCGAAGAAGGCGTCGTTCCAGCAGCAGGTACGCATCGACCTCGGCCTGGAGAACTTCGACGTGCAGATTGCGCGCGCCGAAGCGGTCGAGCTGTCGCAGAGCCGTGACTTCATCGTGTCGCGCGCCTTTGGCGATCTGGCCGATTTCATCAAGGTGGCCGGACATCTGCTGAAGCCCGACGGCCAGATGCTGGCGATGAAGGGCGTTTACCCGGATGAGGAAGTGCGCGCCATTCCCGCCGGCTGGGCCTTGCGCCGGGCCGAGGAACTGCAGGTGCCGGGCGTCGAGGGCGCGCGTCATCTGCTGTGGCTTGCCCGCGTGCCCGCTGCAGGCTGACCGGCCGATGCCGCGCATTTTTGCGATCGCCAACCAGAAAGGCGGGGTCGGCAAGACGACGACCAGCGTCAACCTCGCCGCCGCGCTGGGTCAAGCTGGCCAGCGCACGCTGCTGGTCGACCTCGATCCCCAGGGCAACGCCACGATGGGTGCCGGCGTCGACAAGCGCGCGCTCAAGTCCAGCGTCTACCCGGTGCTGCTTGGCCTTGCCTCGCTCGCCGAAGCGCGCGTCGCCAGCCCGCATGCCGGTCTGGACGTGCTGCCGGCCAACCGCGATCTGGCGGGTGCAGAAGTCGAGCTGGTCCAGATTGAAAATCGGGAAAACCGATTGAAGAATGCCATTTCGGAGTGCGCAGACGATTACGACTTCGTGCTGATCGATTGCCCGCCCAGCCTGAGCCTGCTGACGCTGAATGGTCTGTGCGCGGCGCACGGCGTCATCATTCCGATGCAGTGCGAGTACTACGCGCTCGAAGGCCTGTCCGATCTGGTGAATACCATCAAGAAGGTGCATGCCAACCTGAACCGCGACCTGAAGGTGATCGGCCTGCTGCGCGTCATGTTCGACCCGCGCAGCACGCTGTCGCAACAGGTATCAGCCCAGCTCGAATCGCACTTCGGCGACAAGGTGTTCAAAACGGTCGTCCCGCGCAACGTCCGCCTGGCCGAGGCGCCCAGCTACGGCGTGCCGGGGGTGTTGTTCGACAAGAGCGCCAAGGGGGCACAGGCCTACACCGCGTTCGCGCAGGAAATGATCGAGCGGGTGAAAACCCTCTAGCGGCGTACATCCGCCATAAAAGAAGAAGGCAAACAATGACCCCACCCAAACAGAAAGGTCTCGGCCGCGGGCTGGACGCACTGCTGGCCGGCAATTCCGGCGAGTCGGGCAACGCCGGCGAGCTGCGAACATTGGCAGTCGGCGCCCTGCAGCCGGGCAAGTACCAGCCACGCACGCGAATGGATCCCGGCTCGCTCGAAGAGCTGGCCGAGTCGATCCGCGCGCAGGGCATCATGCAGCCCATCCTGGTGCGCGAGGTCGCGCGCGAGCGCTTCGAAATCATCGCCGGCGAACGCCGCTGGCGTGCCGCACAGCTGGCCGGGCTGACCGAAGTGCCGGCGCTGGTGCGCGAGATCGCCGACGAAGCCGCGCTGGCGATGAGCCTGATCGAGAACATCCAGCGCGAGAACCTGAATCCGCTCGAGGAGGCGGCCGGCGTGCAGCGGCTGATCGACGAATTCGGCATGACGCATGAGCAGGCGGCCACAGCAATCGGCCGCTCGCGATCGGCCACCACCAATCTGCTGCGACTGCTGCAGCTGGCCGAGCCGGTACAGGAACAGCTGATCACCGGCGACCTCGACATGGGCCATGCGCGCGCGCTCTTGACGCTGCCGCGCGCCGACCAGATTGCGCTGGCCAATCGCGTCGTGGCGCAGGGCCTGACCGTGCGCGACACCGAAAAGCTGGTGGCGCAGGGCGGTGTGGCCGAACAGGGCGGCAAGCGCGCGGCCAGCGTGCCGCGCGATCTGGCGCGGCTGGAAGAGGAACTGTCCGACCTGCTGGGCGCCGTGGTCAGTGTGCAGGCCAACGCGCGTGGTGCCGGCAAGGTGGCCATCCGCTTCAACGACCTCGACCAGCTCGACGGCCTGATCGCGCGCCTGCGCGGCTGAGCGCGGTCTACCCGGCGTTCTGCCGCCGCCCGCACGCCCATGCGTTCAGCCATCGAGTTCATGCTGCTGGGTCTCGTCTGGGGGGCGTCGTTCGCGCTGTACCGCGTGGCGATACCGGAATTCGGCCTCGCGGCGACTGTCAGCCTGCGCCTGCTGCTGGCGGCGACGGCGCTTTGCCTCGTGTTCGGTTCGCCGCTGCGCAGCGTCGCGCCCCTCGACAGGCGGCGCACGCTCGGCTGGCTAGCGCTGATCGGCGCCGGCACCACCGCGCTGCCCTTTACGCTGTTTGCTGAAACCGTCATGCGTTCCAGCGCCGGTTTTGCCGCCGTGCTCAACGCCAGTTCGCCGCTCTTTTCCGCTCTGCTCGCGGTGTGCGTGTGGCACGAGGCGCTGTCGCGCAGCAAGGCGGTCGGCCTGATGCTGGGCTTTGCCGGCGTCGCATTGCTGGCCAGCTTGCGCGAGCTCGGTCCGTTGCGCATCGGTATCGACGCTGTGTTGCTCGGCCTTGCCGGCGCCGCCTGCTACGGGCTGGGCGTGCAGCTGGCGCGGCGCAAGCTCGGCGAGCTGAATGCATCCTCGGTCGCAACCGGGTTTTCGGTCGCTGGCGCGCTGCTGCTGCTGCCCTGGGCGCTTGCATCGCTGCCCGTTGCGCTGCCGTCGTGGCCGGCCATCGCTGCGATACTGGTACTCGGCCTGGTGTCGACCGCGCTGGGCAACGTCATGTACTTCCGGCTGCTTGGCCGCATCGGCGCGACGCCGGCGCTGAGCGTCACTTTCGTGATTCCGCCCTTCGCCATGCTGTGGGGTCATCTGCTGTTCGAAGAGGTGCCGACACCCGCCATGCTTGCCAGCACTGCGGTCATTCTGGTCGGCACCGCGCTGACCCTGGGATGGCGGCGAACGTCCGGGTAATATTCCCGGTCAACGGACTGCCGGGGACTGCCGTTATGCGCAAGGGCCGTTGCGCTTCGCATGACTTGTTCACCTTCTGCGGCTGGACTAGACTTGCGACCCGCGCCGCCGAGTTGATTCCGGAGAGCCCGGCCCCGCGATAATCATTGGTTAAACTACTGTCGAGGAACGTCATGAGAACGATCATTTCCGCCGCCGTCTGTGCCATCGCGCTCGTGAGCGCGCCGGCTTTCGCCAGCAAGGATCTGGCTACCGCCAAGGGCTGTCTGGGTTGTCACGCCATCGAAAAGGCTGGCGTTCTCGGCCCGGGCTATCAGGCTGTGGCGAAGAAGTATGAAGGCCAGAAGGACGCCGAAGGCAAGCTGGCAGCTTTCATTCGCGCCGGCACGCCGGCCGGCTCGAAGCTGATGTGGGGCGGTGCGGCGCCGATGCCGGCCAACCCTGCCCTCAGTGAAGCCGACGCCAAGAAGCTCGCTTCCTGGATTCTCGCGGGCGCCAAGTAAGGCTGCAAAGTACGCTGCGCAACAGAAAGCCGGCTGGCGACAGCCGGCTTTTTTCGTTTGTTCAGCTGGAATAGGAGCCCTTACACCCCCTTTCATCGGGCCAAAGGGTGACGCCGACCTTGCTAAGCTCGCATCGGACATGTGTCTGTCAGGAGAATTCGAGCATGAGTGAAACGGCCCCGCCGCGCGTTCGTTACGGCAAGCAGGTCACCGAATCGATCAATCAGACCCGGGTGCGCTACGTCATCCTGCTCGGCTGCGCGTTTGCCACCCCCTTCCTCTTTCCGCCGACCTGGCCGCTCGTGCTGCTCGCAGTCGCCAGCTACGCGCTGCGCATGTTCGGCGTCGAAGCCATCTACCACCGCTACTTTTCGCACCGCGCCTTCAAGTGCTCGCGCCCGGTGCAGTTCGTGCTCGCGGTGATTGCGTCGCAGTGCGGCCAGCACGGGCCACTGTGGTGGGCGTCGGTGCATCGCGTCCATCACCAGAACGTCGAACAGCCGGATGATCCGATCTCGCCGCGCCAGCACGGGCTGATGCAGTCGCATGTCGGCTGGGTGTGGTGCGAGCGCTACAAGGACACCGATCTCGACGTGGTGCCCGACTTCGCCCGCTTTCCGGAAATCCAGTGGGTGAACAAGCACTACACGCTGCTCATGCTGTCCGGCGCATTCTTCATCTGGCTATTGGCGACGGCGGGTGCCTTCGGCCCGACCGTGACCGGCGGCGCAGCGCTGATGTGGGGCTTCTTCCTGCCGACCGCGCTCGGCGTGCAGACAGTGTCACTGGTCAATTCGATCGGTCATTTCGGCCAACTGCCGGGCGGCTACCGCCGCTTCGATACCGACGACGATTCGGTCAACCGCCCGCTGCTGGCGCTGCTGACGATGGGTGGCGGCTGGCACAACAATCACCACCGCTACGGCGCCAGCGCACGTGCCGGCTTCGCCTGGTACGAAATCGACCTGACGTACTACCTCCTCAAGCTGCTGGCCGCGCTGGGTATCATCCGCGACCTGCGCGACCAGCTTCCGGATGATGTGCGCGAAGAAGGCGGACTGGCGCCGGCTGCCTCGAAGGTCGGTGACCTCCGCTGATGGCGTGTCGCACTTTTTTACAGAGCGGATGGCAGTGCTGCAACGCATGACCGGAGTGCCTTGTTCCCGTACATCATTTTTATGACGTGACTGTGATGGAACGATAGTTGCTGAACGCCAGCATCGCGTTCAAGGAGCTCCACCATAGTTTTTCGTCGTCTTGCCCTGCCCCTGCTGCTCGCCTCATTCGTCGGTTCGGCGCAGGCCATTCCGCTGCTTGATTTCGGCGTCGGCGAAGAAGGCTTCGGCACCGAGTTCCTGCCCGCGAATGACGACGGCTCGACCAACCTGCTGGACCTGCCGTTCGACATCAACTTCTTCGGCAGCACGTACAGCAGCTTTTTCGCCAACAACAACGGCAACATCACCTTCGAGTCTGCACTCGGCACCTTCACGCCGGATCCCTTCCCCGTCGCCAGTCAGCCAATGATTGCGCCGTACTGGGCTGACGTCGACACGCGTGTGGCGGGCAATCTGTGGATCCACTCGCCGAATGCCGACACCCTCGCGGTGACCTGGTCGGCCGTCGGCTACTTCGGTGACCAGATTCCCGGTGGCGGTGAAGAAGGCGGCGAAGGCAGCGGTGAAACGCTGCTCGCCGCGGCCGTCGGTCCGAAGACGAACAGCTTCCAGCTGGTGCTGCGCAATCGGGCCGACACGGGCACTGGCAACTTCGATGTGGATTTCCGCTACGCGCGCCTCGAATGGACCACCGGAGACGCCAGTGAAGGCACGGCTGGCCTGGGTGGAATCCCTGCACAGGCCGGCTATGACGCCGGTGATGGCGTCAATTTCCTGACGCTGCCCGGATCGCGCTCCGATGACGTGCTCGATCTGCAGCACAGCAGCAATGTGTCGTCCGAGACTCCGGGTCTGTGGACGTTCGCAATCCGCAACGGCGCACCGCCCGGATCGTCGCCGTCGAACCCGCTGCTGCCGGTGGCCACCGACGAAGGCTGGTCGTTTACCTTCAACGTACGGCCGGGCGAAATCTTCTTCATCGATCCCGACATCGCCATCGGCTACGACTACTTCCTCGAAAGCGGCCCGCTGTTCGCCAGCGTGCTGCTGCCGGAACTGGGCGACGACGCCTACGAAGTCTGGCTGTGGAACGGCGCCGAGTGGGTGTTCGCCGACAATGTGCTGGCCGGCGAGGAGTATCTGCTGAGCGAGGGCGTCGACCGCTTCCGCGTGCTCGGCATCGAAGAAAGCCTGGCACTCGATCCGCTGAACCCGACCGCCTTCGTGACCGGACTGACCTTCGCCGGAGCCGGTGCGGTCCAGCTGTCGCAGAACCCGATCGTGCTGTCGTTGCCGGTGCCCGAGCCGGAAACGTATGCGATGTTCCTCGCCGGTCTGGGCCTGATCGCGGCGGCGCGCCGCCGCGTGCGCAGCTGACGGAGACGCGGTTCCGGGGTGCCGAAAAGCCGGCGTGCGAGCCGACGTAATCGCACGCCGGCTTTTTTGTCGCCCGTCCCTCCGGCGCAATCGCGCGCAAACAAAATTGACGCTGCCCGCAGCCGCCCGCAAAATCCGGCGCTGACCTTCTTTCCAGCCTTGCGGAGACTTTTCCATGACCCAGCCCTTCCCGTCGCGTCCCCTGCCTGCGCTTCTCATTCTGTCGGCCTGCCTGCTCGCGGCGTGCGGCGAACAGACCGATACGGCGCCGTCGGCGGCACCCGTGGCCGGAGCACCGTCGATGGAAGCGCCGCTCGTCGTGCGGCTGGGTCATGTGGCGCCGCTGACCGGGCCGCAGGCGCATCTGGGCAAGGACAACGAGAACGGGGCCCGGCTGGCGATCGACGACCTGAATGCCGAAGGCTTCAAGATCGGTGACAAGCTGGCGCGTTTCGAACTGCTCGGCGAAGACGATCAGGCCGACCCGCGCCAGGGCACGACCGTGGCGCAGAAGCTCGCCGATTCGCGCGTCAATGCGGTCATCGGTCACCTGAACAGCGGCACCACCATTCCCGCATCACGTATCTATCACGACGCCGGCATCGTGCAGGTGTCGCCGTCAGCGACCAACCCGCAGTACACCCGGCAGGGTTACGCCGGCGCCTTCCGCGTGTTCGCCGATGACGTGCAGCAGGGCGGCGCACTCGGTACCTTCGCGATGAAGAACCTGAATGCGCGGCGCATCGCAATCATCGATGACCGCACCGCCTACGGCCAGGGCCTGGCCGACGAATTCGAGAAGGCCGCCAGGGCAGCCGGCGCAGAAATCGTCACCCGCGAGTACACGACCGACAAGGCGACCGACTTCGCTTCCATCCTGACCAAGGTGAAATCGACTTCGGCCGACCTGCTGTTCTACGGCGGCATGGACACCCAGGCGGGGCCGATGGCGCGCCAGCTGAAGACGCTCAATCTGGGCATCCCGATGCTGTTCGGCGACGGCGGCTGCACGGTCGAATTCCACAAGCTGGCCGGCGAGGGCGCTGAAGGTCACTACTGCTCGCTGCCCGGTGTGCCGCTGGACAAGATGGCCGGCGGCACCGCCTTCCGCGAGCGCTACAAGGCGAAGTTCAACACCAACATCCAGCTCTACGCGCCGTATGCGTACGACGCGGTGCGCGTGGTGGCCGAGGCGATGAAGAAAGCCGGCTCGACCGACCGCATGAAATTCCTGCCCGAGCTCGAACAGATCAACTACCCGGGCCTGACCGCGCAGATCACCTTCGACGAAAAGGGCGACATCAAGAACGGCGCAGTGACGTTGTACCAGGCAAAGTCCGGTGCGTGGTCTCCGCTGGAGACAGTGGGCGGCGACGCGACGCCGTAAGCGCCGCGTGGACATTTTCATCCAGCAGATCATCAATGGTCTGGTGCTCGGCAGCATCTACGCGCTGGTGGCACTGGGCTACACGATGGTCTATGGCATTCTCGGGCTGATCAACTTCGCGCACGGCGAGGTGGTGATGATCGGCGCACTGACCGCGCTGACCGCCATCGGCCTGCTCGTACCGTCCGGCCTGCCCGGTCCGCTGGTGGTGCTCGGCGGCCTGCTGATCGCCATTCCGGTCTGCATGGCGGTCGGCTTTTCGATCGAGCGCATCGCCTACCGGCCGCTGCGCAACGCGCCGCGGCTGGCGCCGCTGATCACCGCCATCGGCGTGTCCATCGTGCTGCAGCAGCTCGCGATGATCGGCTGGGGCCGCAATTACCACACCTTCCCGGCCATCCTGCCGACCACGCCGCATCAGGTGCTTGGCGCAGCGATCACGGATCTGCAGATCCTCATCGTCGTCACCGCTGCAGTGCTGATGTCGGCGCTGCTTTGGCTCATCACGCGCACCCGGCTCGGCCGCGCAATGCGCGCGACGGCCGAAAACCCGGCGGTGGCGCGGCTGATGGGCGTCAACGTCGACCGCGTCATCGCCTACACCTTCGTGCTCGGCTCGGCGCTGGCGGCGGTGGCCGGTGTCATGGTCGCGGCCAACTATTCGATCGCGCACTACGCCATGGGCTTCATGCTCGGCCTGAAAGCGTTCACCGCCGCCGTGCTGGGCGGCATCGGCAATGTCGGCGGTGCCATGCTGGGCGGCCTCTTGCTGGGCGTCATCGAAAGTCTGGGCGCCGGCTACATCGGCGACCTGACCGGCGGTTTCCTCGGCAGCCACTATCAGGACGTGTTCGCCTTCTTCGTGCTCATCCTGGTGCTGGTGTTCCGCCCGTCCGGCCTGATGGGCGAGAAGGTGGCGGAGCGGGCATGAGCGCAGGGCGTCATTAGCACATAACCTGTGCTACACTGGTCCCGTGTGATATTTCAATGTCGAGGGCGACATGGCCAATCTAACGTTGGTGATTGACGACGAGTTGCTGCAGAAGGCGCGAATCCGCGCAGCGAGCGAAGGGACCTCGGTCAATGCGGTCGTGCGCGAGCAGATTGCCCGTTACGCCAGCGGCCGTGAGGCGCGCCTGCGCGCGTTGGCCGAACTCGACGCACTGGTCGACCGCCTCCAGCCCTCCAGCGGAGGCGGCCGGACCTTCGATCGCAATGACATCTACGAAGAGCGGATGCCCCGCCACGGCCCGGCGCGCGAGCAGTGAAGTTCTTCTTCGACACGAATGTGCTGCTGTACCGGATAGATACGGCTGACCCGACCAAGCAGCAGGCAGCCCGCGCGTGCTTCAATCACCACGCCGAAGCCGGCAACGCAGTCATCAGCACGCAAGTCATGCAGGAATTCCATTACGTGCTTCGGGCACGATTCGCGTCCACCGTTCCGGCGGAGGACGCTTTCCGCATGACCGAGGCGCTGACCGTGCTGGACGTCGTGCAGGTCACGCCGCAACTGGTATTGATCGCGGCGCGGCGCAGTCAGCATCATCGACTGTCGTTCTGGGACGCGCTCATCGTATCGGCCGCCGCCCATGCCGGATGCGACACGCTGATCACCGAAGGCCTCAGTCACGGCCAGGTGATAGACGGCATGCGTATCGAGAACCCATTTCTCGGTAACGCCGCGTGACCCTGCCCGGCGACCCGAAACTGCGCGCCCGGCTGGGCATCGTGCTGATCGGCATCGCGCTGGCGGTGCTGCCCTTCGTCGTCGGCGCGAATTTCGGCAATTCGTGGGTGCGCATCATCGACTTCGCGCTGCTCTACGTCATGCTGGCGCTTGGCCTGAACATCGTGGTCGGCTTCGCCGGTCTGCTCGATCTGGGTTACATCGCCTTCTATGCGGTCGGCGCCTATTTATATGCGCTGCTGTCGAGCCCGCATCTTGCCATCGCATTTCCAGCCGTTTTCGCCAGCGCGCCAGCCTGGTCGGTGTGGCTGGTATTGCCGCTGGGCGCGCTGGTCGCCGGCCTGTTCGGTGTGATGCTGGGCACGCCGACGCTCAAGCTGCGCGGCGACTACCTCGCCATCGTGACGCTCGGCTTCGGCGAAATCATCCGTATCTTCCTGAACAACCTGAACGCGCCGCTGAACCTGACCAACGGACCGCAGGGCATCAACAACATCCAGTCGGCGCAGATCGCCGGCCAGTCGCTCGGCCGCAGCTTCGAACTGTTCGGGCTGCAGATCCCGTCGGTCACCGCGCACTACTACTTCTTCCTCGCACTGACGCTGCTGGTCATCTTCATCTGCGTGCGTCTTCAGGATTCGCGGCTCGGCCGGGCCTGGGTCGCCATCCGCGAAGACGAACTGGCGGCGCGTGCGTGCGGCATCAACACACGCAACGTGAAGCTGCTGGCTTTCGGGCTCGGCGCGACGTTCGGCGGCGTGGCAGGGGGCCTGTTTGCCGGCTTCCAGGGTTTCGTCAGTCCGGAATCGTTCGGCCTGCTCGAATCCATCATGGTGCTGTGCATGGTGGTGCTGGGTGGCATGGGGAACATCGCCGGCGTCATCCTGGGCGCGCTGCTGCTGGCGCTGCTGCCTGAAGTGCTGCGCTGGGGCGCCGCACCGGTGCAGCAGTGGCTGTTCGGCAAGGTGCTGGTCGATCCGGAATCGCTGCGCCTGCTGTTGTTCGGCGTGGCGCTGGTGCTCGTGATGCGGTGGCGACCCGCCGGCCTGTGGCCGTCGGCGCTGCGCAAACGCGAACTGGCCGCGCACGCGGAGGCGACATGAGCGACCCCGCAAGCCGCCCCGAGGACAAAGCTGCGCAGGACGCCGTGCTGCTGTCGGCCAGCGGCGTGTCGAAGCGCTTCGGCGGCGTGCAGGCGCTGCTCGACGTGTCGCTGACGATACGGCGCGGCGAGGTGTATGGCCTGATCGGACCGAATGGCGCCGGCAAGACCAGCTTCTTCAACGTGCTGACCGGCCTGTACAGCCCGGACGAAGGCCGCGTCACCTTCGACGGCCATGACCTGCCGCCGGGCGTACCGCACCGCATCGCCGGCGCCGGCATTGCGCGCACCTTCCAGAACATCCGGCTGTTCGGCGCCATGAGCGCGCTCGAGAACGTCATGGTTGGCCGGCATATCCGGCTGCGCACCGGCGTCATCGGCGCCATCCTGCGCACGCCTGCCGCGCGCGCCGAAGAAGCGGCCACCGAGGCGCGCGCGCATGAATTGCTGCGCTACGTCGGCATCGACCATCTGGCCAACCAGCAGTCGACCCACTTGAGCTACGGCGACCAGCGCCGGCTCGAAATCGCCCGTGCGCTGGCGTCCGAACCGAAGCTGCTGGCGCTCGATGAACCGGCGGCCGGCATGAACGCCACCGAAACGGCCGGCCTGCGCACGTTGATCGAAAAGCTTCGCGACGACGGGCTCACCGTGCTGCTGATCGAACACGACGTGAAACTTGTGATGGGCCTGTGCGACCGCGTGGCCGTGCTCGACTACGGCGAGAAGATCGCCGAAGACGTGCCCGACGTGGTGCGCCGCCACCCGCGCGTCATCACCGCGTATCTGGGCCGGCAGGCCGACCCGGAGGCCGCCTGATGCTGGAAGTACGCGGGCTGACCGTGCACTACGGCGGCATCCGGGCGGTCAAGGGTATTGATCTCGACATCGCGGCGGGCGAGAAGGTGGCGCTGATCGGCGCCAACGGCGCCGGCAAGACCAGCACGCTGAAGGCGCTGGCGCGCATGCTGCCGGCTGGCGGTGAAATGCGCTTCGATGGCAGCGACATTTCGCAGGCACCTGCGCACACGCTGGTCGGTCGCGGTCTGGCGCTGGTGCCGGAGGGCCGTGGCGTGTTCGCCCGCCTGTCGGTGCGCGAAAACCTCGATATGGGTGCCTATGCGCGCGACGACCGCGCCGCCATCGCGGCCGACCTCGATCGCGTCTTTACGCTGCTGCCGCGGCTGAAGGAACGCGCCGGCCAGACCGCGGGCACCTTGTCCGGCGGCGAACAACAGATGGTCGCCATTGGCCGCGCATTGATGAGCCGGCCGCGTCTGCTGCTGCTCGACGAGCCGTCGATGGGCCTGTCGCCGGTCATGGTCGATACGGTGTTCGGCGTCATCCGCGACATTGCGCGCGACGGCGTCACGCTGCTGCTGGTCGAACAGAACGCGCGCCTTGCGCTGTCGCTGTGCGACCGCGGCTACGTGATGGACAGCGGCCGCATCACGCTGGCCGCAGCTTCGGCCGAACTGCTCGACAACCCCGCCGTGCGCGCCGCGTATCTGGGCGAGTGAAGGGCGGCGACCGGCGCGCGCGTGACGGCTGGTGCCGCCGATCGCAAGACTTCTCCCCCGCCTGCGGTGACATTCGCCCGACCGTGCGCGCCGCCGGCTGACCGGCGCGGTCGCCGACTATTCTTGCGCGCTCGATCCCTGCGGAGCACACCCATGAAAACGACCTTTGCGATGACGCTGTGCGCCGTGTCCTTCGCCTGCAGCGCCGGCGATGACCCGCGGCAGTCACTCGCCAATCAGCTGGCGGCGTGCTCCGCCGCATTTGCCGATGCGGCCGCGGCCGGTGAAGCGTCGCGTGCGTCGCGGCTGGGCTACGCGGGCAAGAATCAGCTGCAGCTGGCCATGCGACTGGCCGACCGTTCAGTCACGTCGGCCACGCTGAGCACGGAGCGCAAGGCGCTGGCCGAAAGACGTGCCGACCCGGCGGGCGCCGCCGCACTGGACGCCAGCTTCGAGCGACGCAGCGACGAATGCAATCGGCTTATCGAACACAACATGGCCGTCATCGACAGCCTGCGCGACGGTCGCTGACCGACGCGCCCGGCCGGTTTGCTGCGACGACGTTCAGGCCCTGTTGCGGCGGCGACGCGCCACCAGCAGCAGGCCCAGACCGGCGCCCATCATGAGCACCGATGACGGCTCCGGCACCGCGCTGATCTGCAGGAAGGGGCGCATCGACGCATCGGCCGACGCCGACGAGGCATACAGCGCACCGACATAGCGGCTGTTGCCATCGACGTCGAATTCCACCACGTCGCGCTGCGCCAGCAGCACACCATAGTTCGACGACGGATTGTCGAGCCAGCTGCGCACCAGCGCCGTGGCATCGAAACTGACCCAGCTATTCACGCTGTTCTGCACCGTGCTCGAACTGGCCGTCATGGCGGTCATCGGTGCGGTTTCCCAGGTCACGCTGCTTTCGTTCCATGCTTCGAGGACCCGGAACATTTCGGTGGTGGCCGGATGTTCGGCACTCGGGCTTTCGAACGGCGACAGCGACGGCACGCCATACAGGTTGATCGTCGCGCTGGCGACGCCGGCCGACGTCAGGTTCAGCAGCCCGAGGTCGAAGCGGATCAGGGTTTTGGTGTCGTGCGCCCGCTCGACGCCGCCGTCGCCGAAACGCGGGTCGGTGTCCGCCGTGCCGAGGAAGTTGCCGAACGGCACGGCTGCCGGCGGGTTCAGCGCCGACAGCGTGGTCGTGTCGAGATTGGTGCGGCGCGGGGCCGGAATGCCGAATACGCCGTCAATGCCGAATTCGTAGATGAACACGTCTTCGCTCGACGCTTCGTCCGGCTGCAGCGTGACATTGACGGCGGCGTTCGCGGCGTGTCCGAACGACAGGGCGGCTGCCAGGACAGCCGGTGCAAACAGGGTTGAAGCTTTCATCTGAACCTCCGGAGTGTTGTGGGGTGACTGCGTCATGCGGGAACCCGGACCCGTGTCGACGACACGGCCAGGTTCGCGACGTCTACGCAGCCACGGCACCATCAGATGCAATGTCACCCGCGAACTTCGTCGGACCGGCATCGTGGATGCCATTCGCATTAACGGGTTAAGCTTTGCACCCCGCTGCCCGAGGAACCGGTCGCATGATTCGATTGCCCGCATGGCTGCGCCTTGTGTTGTGCGCAGTGCTGTCGATGCCGGCCGCGCTGGCTGCGCTGGCTGCGCCGCCGGCGCTGATGCACGCGCAGCGCCATCACGACGGCATCGACCCGGCCGCCTACTGGGTCAGCGAAAAGCTCGACGGGGTGCGCGCGGTGTGGGACGGTCGGGTGCTGCGCTTTCGCAGCGGCCGGCCGATCGCTGCGCCGGTCTGGTTCACCGGGCCCCTGCCCGAACTGCCGCTCGATGGCGAACTGTGGATCGCCCGCGGCCGCTTCGATGTACTGTCAGGCATTGTTCGACGCGATGTACCGGCCGATGCCGACTGGCAGCCAGTGCGCTACCTGCTGTTCGACCAGCCGGGCGCGCCGGGCGACTTCAGCCAGCGCTTCGCGCGCCTGACGCGCATCGTCGCCGACGCGGGCCTGCCCTGGCTGCAGGTCGTGCCGCAACGGCGCGTGACCGACCGCGCCGAACTGGCAGCACTTTTCGATGAGGTGGTCGCCGGTGGTGGCGAAGGACTGATGCTGCACCGGGCCGACGCGCTGTGGAGCGCCGGGCGCAGCGACGCGCTGCTCAAACTCACGCCGTTTCTCGACGCCGAAGCCACTGTGACCGGTCACGTGCCGGGTAAAGGCCGCCATCGCGGTCGGCTCGGAGCGCTCGAGGTGATGGACGCCGAAGGCCGGCGCTTTCGCATCGGCAGTGGCTTCAGCGACGCGGCACGCGCCGCTCCGCCGGCCATCGGCGCACGGGTGACCTATCGCTATCGCGAACTCACCGCCCGCGGCATGCCGCGTTTCCCGGTGTTTCTTCGGGTGCGTGACCTGCCGTAGCGTTTCCTGTGGGAGCCTCCCCTGCGGGAGCGGCGATCCACGGTTGGCCCTGCAGGGCCAACCGGCTCTGCGGGCGGCGAGCAGTACTCGCCGAAACCTCTGCTCCGCCCCTGTAGGAGCGGCGGCCTCGCCGCGATACGCACTTCGCACCGCGATGGTCATGGCGCTGATCGCGTCGGGGCCGTCGCTCCCACAGTCGCTGCGTTTGAGGGCTTGCTATGGTCTCTGGTGGCGCCGCCTACAGGCTCCCCCGCTCCCCGGGGGGCCTGTCTCCGGGCTCAGTTCTTCGCGAACGGCGTCGGGCGGGGCGTGCTGTCGGCTGACGGCGGCAGGATGGGCAGCGTGAAGCTGGGCTGGTCACCGGTCAGTGTCTTCAGAAAGGCGACGATGCGCGCGTTCTCGTCCGGCGAGAACTTCCGGCCCAGTTGCAGCCGGCCCATGATGGTGACCGATTCGGCCAGCGTATTGGCTGCACCGTCGTGGAAGTAGGGGTAGGTCAATTCCACGTTGCGCAGCGTAGGCACCTTGAAGTTGAAACGGTCGATATCCTTGCCGGTCACCGCCGAACGCCCCTCGGCCGAACTCGTGGACTTGTACGGCTCGACCAGCCCCATCTTCTGGAATGTCGCGCCGCCGACCGCCTCGCCGTTGTGGCAGGCGATGCAGCCGCTGTCCTTGAACAGCTCGTAGCCGGCCAGCTCCTGCGCGGTGAGTGCGTCGTCCCGGCCGAGCAGCCACTGATCGAAACGCGAGTTCGGCGTGACCAGCGTCTTTTCGAATTCGGCGATCGCCAGCGTCACCTGATCGATGTCGATCTTCTCCGTGCCGAACACCTGGCGGAATTCGCGCACATAGCCCGGAATGGTGCCCAGCACGCTGATGGCCAGCGTGTGCGAAAACGCCATTTCACCCGGGTTGGCGATCGGGCCGCCCGCCTGTTCCTTCAGGTCCGCGGCACGGCCGTCCCAGAACTGCGCGACATTCAGGCTCGAATTGAGCACCGTCGGTGCATTGATCGGCCCTTGCTGCCACCTGTCGCCGATTGAGGTCGGAATGTTGTCGGTGCCGCCCATCGACAGGTTGTGACAGGAATTGCACGAGATGAAACCGGACTTGGACAGTCGCGGATCGAAGTAGAGCTTCTTGCCCAGTTCGACCATGCCCAGATTGATGTTCTGCGGCGGACGGATGGGCTTGATGGGCTCCTCCCTGAAGGCCTGACTGACCGCCACGCCCGACACCGCGGCGATCGCCGCGGCCAGAAGAATGCGTTTCATGCTGGATACTCCCGTGTAAATGACTGACCACAGTGTGGTCAATCTGGACTCAGTCCAGAATGATCAAAGTCAACGATGCTTTCGGTCGGCGCAGTCACGCCGATGTGGCGAGAAAGGCCACGAGCGCGGCGCGCGCCTGAGGCAGTGCGGTGCCCAGGTCATGCTCCGCATCAAGCGAAATCAGCGCCGTGCCGGGCCGCGCGGCCACCAGCCGGTGCGCTTCGCTGATCGGAACGGTGCTGTCGTGAACGCCGTGCGCCAGCAGCACCGGGCAGCGGACTTTCGGCAGCGTGGCCAGTGGCGCAATGTCGTCGAAGCGGGCACCGATCACGCGCTGCACATGGCCCGTGATCAGCGCGCCGAACGGACGCCACGGGATACCCATCGCCGCGAGATAGCGCCGCATCATGCCCTGCGGGTGCGCGAAGGCCGACAGGCTGATCACCGCCTGCGCACGCGGGCGGCGGCTCGCTTCCAGCAGCACGGCGGCGGCGCCGACCGAATGGCCGATCAGCGACAGGCGCGCCGGATCGACGTCGCTCCGCGCGCCGAGCCAGTCCAGCCCGCTGGCCACGTCATCGGCGAAGCGTGGCAGCGACATGAAGTCGATGTCATCGCTGGCGCCGTGGCCGCGCGCATCGAGCAGCAGCACGGCGTGACCGGCTTCGTGCAGCGGGCGCGCGAGCGGCAGCATCATCGACGCGTTGGCGCCCCAGCCGTGCATCACCAGTGCGGCAGATGCGCGTCCGTCGGTGCCGGCCGGCACGAACCAGCCGTGCAGGCGCCGACCGTCGCGGGCCGTCAGCCATACCGTGGCAGCCTGCAGGTCATGGTCCGCCGGCGTGGTCGCATGCGGCTCGCGGGCGGCCGCGAAACGTCGCAGCAGCCAGCGTCTGAACGGCGATGCGTGCCTGTCGCCGTGCGCCCCGGCGGGCGACGCCGTCGGCGGTTCCGGTGCGATTCCATGCCGGCAGGTGGCGCTGATCAAGGCGAAGACAAGGTTTCGAGTCATGGGCTGGACAAGGTGATCGAAAGACCATCGGCGGATCGCGCGTCCTGTTCGGTCCGCTGAATCCATGCCGGCGCAGTTGCCGGTGCCGGTCCTTGTTCCCCTATCAAGATGCGTGCCGTGCGCGACTTTTCGTCCTTCTGCCGCAAAAAACGCGTCCATTCATCGGCTTGGGTCGCGCCCGGCGACCGCCTTTGTCCTGCGGCGCTGCCAGCGCTGCGCCGTCGACTGCCCGAGATGGCAGCGAGACTGCCAACGGCAGTGCGTCCGCACTATCGGGTTGGCGCGACCAGCGCTCATGCGACTGATTGGAATGGCTATTTTCGCGGCGGACGCGGCTGGCACGGCACTTGATAGGACAGTGCACGACATCCTTCAAGCACTGCCGAGCCTACCGTGTATTTTCATCCGATCGAAGAACCCGACGCCGGCCACATCGGTTATCTGCTGGCCGATGCCGCCTCGCTGGCTGCGGTCATCATCGATCCGCCGCCGCGCAGCACCGAACTGCTGCTGGCGCTGCTGGCCGAGCGCCGATTCCGCTTGAGCCACGTGCTGCGCACCCATGTCCATACGAGCCAGCCGCTGAATTGCAGTGCGCTGAGCGAGCTGACCGGTGCCACGCTGGTGATCGCCGATGGCGTCGGCATCAATGCCGCCTGCCCGGCAAAGGTCGAGCGCGCGGTGCATGGCAGCACGCTGGTGTTCGGGCAGGAGGTGTTGCGCGTGCTGGCCACGCCCGGCCATACCGCGCACTGCGTGAGTTATCTGTGGCGCGACCGCCTGTTCTGCGGCGATGCCTTCGATCTGGGCAGTTGCGCCGATGGCGATGACGACGCCGATGCCGGCCTGCTGTACGACAGCCTGACAAGTCGCCTCTTTATGCTGCCGGAACAGACCCTCGTCTTTCCGGCCCATCCGCTGCACGGGCGCCGCGTAGCCACGCTGGGCGAACTGCGCCTGCGCAGCGCGCCGCTGCTCGCCGGCAGCCGCGACACCTTCATCACCGACATGACATCCAGACGCGCCGCACATCTGCGGCACGCGCGTCCTTCGCCGACAGCGAAGCGGCGCTGAAACGCACGCCTTCCACTCACCACCGGAGACTTACCCATGAAGAAAGCACTCGTCACCCTCGCACTCGCCACCCTGTCGTCGGTCGCACTGGCCGACAAGCAGGCGGTCACCGTCATCCTCAGTTCCGAAAGCGGCATGACCCAGGGCATGGCCATGGTGCTGGCCAACCAGATGCAGGAACAGGGCGGCCAGGTCGACATCCTGCTGTGCGACAAGGCAGGCGACCTCGCGCTGAAGGGCGCCGGCGGCACGCCGCTCAAGCCCAAGGACGTCACGCCCGCGCAACTGCTGGATGCCGCCATGAAGAAGGGCGCCACCGCCTCCGTGTGCGCGATCTACCTGCCGAACACCGGCCACAAGCCGGACATGCTGAAGGACGGCATCACGCCGGCCAAGCCGGATGCCATGGGTCGTGCGCTGATGGAGCCGAACCGCAAGGTCGTGGCGTTCTGATTCTCGCGGCGGGCGGTCTGCGACAGGCGGGCCGCCTGCGCCCGCTCACCGACCGCTTCGCGCACTCGCCGCCATCCACGCGGTCTTCCACCTGTGGCATGCTTTCCGCAAGCGAGGTGTGAAATGACCATTCCAATTGATGTTCTCGAAGCCGAGGTCCTGAGCCTCCCTGAAGCAGAACGCGCCAGGCTCATCGACCGGCTCATATCGAGCCTGGAGAAAGATCCCGAGTGGGCGACTGCCTGGTCGAAAGAGGCCGATCGTCGGGAGGCTCGCATCGCCAGCGGCGAAGCGGCATGGGTGCGCGGCGAAGACGCGGTGGCGCGAATCCGATCAAAGCTTGCGTGAGCTACTTTCTTTCCCCGGAAGCCGAGGCTGAACTGGCCGAAGCCGTCGGCTTCTATGCTGAGCATGTTAGTGCGAACGTGGCTCGCAACTTCCTGGCCATATTCGATGAGAAGGCGCGGCTGCTTTCGGAATTTCCGGGTCTTGGTACGCCGACGAGCAAGGGGCGGCTTCTCTTCCCGATCGGCCGATACCCATACTCCCTTCTGTACCGCGCGGACTCCGGAGTGATCAGGATCAGCGCCATCGCTCACCACAGCCGGCTCCCCTCCTACTGGGAACGCCGTTCATGAGGCTTTTGCCTGCGTAGAGAGCCGCCTCTCAGGTCTGTGGAAGACCGATGCAGTTTGTCGAGCGCCTGATCGCCAGCTTTGAGCCTGATTCTGCGTCGCAAGCTGCCGGGCCGAGAGTAAGCATAACGCGTCGGGATGATGTGAAGACCGGCAACACGGCCATGGTTTCTGGCGACGAGGCGCTTGCGCGTGTTCGAGCGCGTATCCGTGAGCTACTGCCACCTCTCAGCGCGAAGGTCTCCACGAACACCAGCGGCACGACCTGCGTCGTCAGCAGACGGGGTGTCGAGATAAGTCGGGTTCATGCCTTAAGTACCAGCAGGCCGTCGGCTGATCGGGACACCGAAGGCCCGTCGCCATCCCACCCCAGCAGCTTGACCCGGTCGCCGCGCCGGCCGCCAGCCAGGTACTGGTGCCCGACGGAATCAGCATCGCGCAGCCAGCCGCGCGAGCCTCAGCACCAGCGTGTTGGCATCAGGGAGGGGAAGACGGCGGTCGGACGCTTACCGTCGATTCGCGACTGGCGCCTATATGCCGATCACACTCTGGCTCCATTGCGCCGGTCGGTGACACCCGGAACGTGAACGTTTGGCCTTGGTATTCGCGGGTGATGAGAGCGTGCAAGGGCGCCCCTGTTTGACCGAGGGCGGCGGAGTGGCCATGCAGCGGCCTGCAAATTCGTGGACACGAGAGCGGGGCGTCTCGGTTCACTGAATCACTTCACCCCCTATGCACCGGGTGGAGACGGCCAAACTGTCCGCACATCACGGGTGCCTAGGCCCGCATTCTGGTTTGGCGCCATAGACCAACTCGGAGGGACTGTTCGACGCTGAACCAGTTCAGCCTGTTGGCGGCGGCGGGACGTTCCTAACATGACCACGACACACATCACTCGGAGACACTCCGATGGAAGCTCATCTCTCCTTCAAGGCCCTTTGTCTTATCCTTGGTCTTGCTGTCGCGCTCGGTGCGGCGCTGAACGAACAAGGTTGGTCGCTGGTGTTGCAGGTTGTTAGCCTGCTCACGGCGAAATGAACAAGGGGCGATATGTCAAACGAAGCGATCGGCAGCGGCATCCCTTAGCATCATTTCCCGTCACGGCGCTGCTGCTCAACTCGCTGCCCGCCTCCGCCACGGAAGACAGGGCCTGCGAGCGACGATCCGTACACTTCGTTGTACCAATGACCGGCGCAGTCGCTAAACTCATCGTCACGTCATTGGCCCTCAGGGAGCCGGCAGCGGCAGCTTCGGTTGCACTGCCTGAAATCTTCATGCGTGAAGGTCGTTGGACAAGAGATCAACTGAAGCTCGCCTTTCACCTGTATTGCCAGCTTCCATTCGGAAAGCTGCATTCGCGCAATAACGAGGTCATGCAGTTGGCCAGCCAGATCGGCAGAACGCCGTCAGCCGTGGCCATGAAGCTTGTGAACTTCGCCAGCCTCGATCCGGCGATCACGAGTACGGGCCGCAGGGGCCTTGATGGCGCGTCTGCGCTCGACCGTGAGATCTGGGCGGATTTCCATGCTGACTGGGAAAGTCTGGCACTTGAGTGCGAGAGACTGCGCAAACAATTCGTGACGGATGCTGCGGCCGACCCGATGGAAGACGAAAAGCTCCAAGGCTTCGAGATTCCGGACGATTTCACCGGCGAATCCCGCCGCGTGTTGACCGAACAGCGCATCAAGCAGAATTTCTTCCGCCGCGCTGTGCTGGCCAGTTATCGCGGTCGCTGTTGCATGTCCGGAGTTTCGGAACCGCGGCTGCTCATTGCAAGCCATATCGTGCCGTGGAAGGCGGACAAGGCAAACCGGCTCAATCCGGGCAACGGGCTGTGTCTTTCCGCCATCCATGACCGTGCTTTTGACCAAGGACTCATTTCGCTGAGCGACGACTGGAAAGTCCTGCTGTCGGAAAAACTGCGCCGATCCGACGAGCCCTTCGTCGAGTCCGTCTTCAAGCCGCTCGAAGGCCGTGCGATCGAGTTGCCGCATCGCTTTGTGCCTGAGGCCGCCTTTCTTCGAAGGCACCGCAGCGAGGTGTTTCTCGACAACCGCTGGGCAGGTTTCGCATGAATGAGTACAGCATTTTCGACTACCTCTGCCGCGATGCAGGCAACTACAAATCGTGGCGCAGCGTGTTGCTCGAAGGCCGCGCGACTTCAGCCGACATTGAGGCGGTCAAGGCAAGCCTTGACCGTGGTGAGTTCTTCATCGCCGAACAGCTCGGAATTCCGGCCGCGTATGCGAAGCCGGAGGAAGACAAGAGCACGCCGACCGAGGATGACCACGTCTGGCATGAGTTTTCCGAACCGAGACCCGCACAGGCAGACGAGATGGCTGGCGAACCGTGGGGAACGGTCGCCGAACTCGTGATGCGGTTCAGGTCGGTGACGCGATGGGATGAGCGGCTGTCGCCTCATTGGGATCTGTGAGGTCATCCGCAAAAGGGGCTGATCGCGCCCACGGCCTTGATCGACTTCGGTTCCCGGCTTCAGGCCGCTGTGGCGCCCTCATCGCCGATCAGCAGCCGCGTATCCGACAGCCACTGGTAGGGCGGCACTTCGAGATTGGTCGGCGCCGGCTGGTTGCGGAACACGCGTCCCGCGAGGTCGAACGTCGAGCCGTGGCAGGGGCACAGGAAGCCGCCCGGCCAGTCGTCGCCCAGCCCGGAGCTGCTGCCGGTGTCGATCTTTTCGGTCGGCGAGCAGCCGAGGTGGGTGCAGATGCCGATCACCACCAGATAGTCGGCGCGGCGCGCTCGCTCGCGGTTGGCGGCGTAAGCAGGCTGCTGCGCTTCGGCGGATGTGGCGTCAGCCAGCCGGGCTTCGTGCTGCTCGAGCAGTGCCAGCATGTCCGACGTGCGGTGCAGCACCCACACCGGTTTGCCGCGCCATTCGACGGTCATCATGCTGCCGGGCGCAAGTTTGCTCACGTCGGCTTCGACCGGCGCACCGGCGGCGCGCGCCCGGTCGGACGGCGCAAAGCTGGACAGGAAGGGGACGGCGGTCGCCGCCACGGCGATTGCGCCGACACCGGTGGTGGCGATCAGCAGGCGGCGGCGGTCGGCGCACATCGCGTGCGGGAGGAGGGCGGGCAGTTCGATCGTGTGGGTCATGGCACGGGCTCCGGTGATGCATGCGGAAAAGGACGAAGCCGGCGGACCGGGTCACGGCTGGCATCGGGCGCGGACGCGTTGGCCGAGTGCGGTGTGGAAGGGCGCGGCCAGCACGGTCGATCGGGGCGCTTGCCTGCCCCGGTTGCCGGTTTCTGTCACTGGACATTCGCAATCCGCGTGCCATCCGGTACTTTCAGCACTGCGCGCCGTTTGCGGCCGAAGTGTCGGCCAGCATCCACTGCCGCGCTGCCAGCGCAGGCAGGGCTGCCTGCCAGCGATGGCGCAGTCGCGCCGGTCGCTGCCCGGATTCAGTCCTGTGCGATGCCCAGCGCGCGCAGCCGGCGATACAGCGTGCGTTCGCTGATGCCGAGCTTGCGGGCGAGCTCATGACGGCTGCCGGTGTGGTTGCGCACCACTCGCGCGAGCATTTGACGCTGCGCCTCTTCCAGATCCACCGCCGCCTCGCCCTCCACCGGCTGCCCGTCGGTCGCGTTCCGGCGGGCGGGACCGGTGCAACCCACGCGCACCTCCTCATCGAGATGCTGCGTGCCGATTTCTTCGCCGTCGCACAGCAGGCTGGCACGCTCCAGCACATTGCGCAATTCGCGCACATTGCCGGGGAAGGCGTGCGCCTGAAGCGCACGCATGGCCGATGGTGACACGGTCAGCCGCCGACCCGGTGCGACACGCGCCAGCAGCGATTCGACCAGCAGCGGCAGATCCTCGCGTCGCTCGCGCAGCGGCGGCACAACGATGGGGAAGGCATTCAGCCGGTAGTACAGGTCCTGCCGGAAGCGGCCTTCCGCAATCATCTGCTTCAGCGGCCGGTGCGTGGCCGACACCAGGCGGATATCGGCGCGCATCAGTTCGGTGGAGCCAACGCGGCGATAGGTACCGGTTTCCAGCAGGCGCAGCAGCTTCACCTGCATGGTCAGCGGAATGTCGCCCAGTTCGTCGAGGAACAGCGTGCCGCCGCTGGCCGCCTCGACCAGTCCTGCCTTGCGCGCGATGGCGCCGGTGAAGGCGCCCTTTTCGTGGCCGAACAGCTCGCTTTCGAACAGCGTGTCCTGCAGGCCGGAACAGTCAACCGCGACGAAGGCGCGGTCGGCGCGCCGGCTGGCGTCATGCACCGCTTGCGCCACCAGTTCCTTGCCGCTGCCGGATTCGCCCTGCAGCAGCACGCTGGCGTCCGACGGCGCCACCCGCGCGACCAGTTCGAGCATGCGCTGGAAGGCCGGCGCGCGGCCGATCAGGCCACTGCGATCGGATACGCCCCGCGCCACCTTCAGCGGTTCCATCTTTTCGATGAACCACGCAATGTCGCCGCTGCCGTTGCGCACCGGCGTCAGTTCGATGTTCACGTATTCCTCGCCGCGCGGCGTCTGGTGCAGATGCAGCACGCGCTCGCGCTGTTCCGATTCGAGGCTGCGCGCCAGCGGGCAGGCCTCTCCGGCGCGGTCGCACGGCACGCTGTAGTGGTGCGACACGTCGTAGCAGGTGCGCCCGATCACGCTGCGGTTGCCGCCGAACTGGCTGCGATAGGCCTTGTTGGCGGCGATCACGCGGTAGTCGCGGTCGAACAGGATGTGCGGTTCGGGTGCCAGTTCGATGAACGACACCAGTTCAGGCAGCGGACGCAGTTCGTCTGACATGGGGCTGACAGTTCTGACGTGCTCGGGCTGTCAGTCTGTGTCGCTGTCAGCCTCACGGTCAAGCGTTGCCATTCGAAATCTTCGTCAAGCCCCTGATTGATAAATACTTTAAATCTTCTTTCCGAGGCTGGCACGAGACTTGTTCAGTGATGCTTGTGCAAGCGGAATCCGCCCTGGATCTGGCAGGCCGGACGCTTGCGCGTGACGCGTGCGCGCGCCGGACCTTCATCGGCGATACCGCTCGGAAACCCGTCTGGCGGCGATCACCCACCGGGCGACAAAGGCAATCGACAAGGCGAAAAGCCGGGAGGAGACATTCATGAAACACCGAACACAGGACGTCGCTGGAACGACAGTGCTGCCGGACATCGGCCGGCGCCGCTTCATGCTGCGCGCTTCGGCACTGCCGCTGGGCGCCGCAGCACTTGGCGCGGCGACATCGCGCCCGGCACGGGCGGCGGTGAAGACCTCGGCGCACATCGTCATCGCCGGCAGCGGCCTGGGCGGTGTGGCGATTGCCAACCGGCTGGCGCGCGAACTCGACGGCGCGAAGATCACCATTGTCGACCGCAAGGAAATCCACAACTACCAGCCGGGCTACACGCTGGTGGCGACCGGTATCTGGCCGGTGGACAAGGTGAGCGACCGCAATGCCGACCTGTTGCCCGGCCGCGTCGAATGGGTAAAGGACATGGCGGCCGGGTTCGAGCCCGATGCCAACACGCTGATCACCGAAGGCGGCCAGCGCATCCGCTACGACTATCTGGTGGTGGCGACCGGCCTGCATCTGGATTATGCGCAGATCGACGGCATGGATGTGTCGGCCATCGGGGCCAACGGCCTGACCAGCGTCTACCCCGGCCCGCAGGCGGCGCAGGCGACCTGGCTGGCGATGGACGCCTTTCGCCGCCAGGGTGGCGAGGCGCTGATGACCCTTCCGGCGACGCCGCTCAAGTGCGCCGGTGCGCCACTGAAGATGACCTTCATGCTGGCGGACCGGCTACGCGAGGCCGGCACGCGCGCGTCGTCGAAAGTGAGCTTCCACTCCGCGCTGGACAATATCTTCAGCGTGAAGCCGGTCAATGACGATGTGCTCCGCCGATGGGCGGACCTAAACGTGCCGGTCACCTTCAACAGCAAGCTGGTGGCGATCGACATCGGCGCGCGCCGCGCCACCTTCCTGACGCCGGAGGGCGAGCGCAACGAAATGGGCTACGACTTCATCCACGTGGTGCCGCCGATGCGCGCACCGGACGCGGTGAAGAACAGCACGCTCGCCTGGCAGGACGGTCCGTTCGCAGCCGGCGGCTGGCTGGAGGTGGACAAGGAAACGCTGCGCCACCGACGCTATCCGAACGTGTTCGGTCTGGGCGACATCAATGGCACGCCGCGCGGCAAGACGGCGGCGACGATCAAGAAGAGCGCACCCGTCGTCGCGCAGAACCTGATCGACGTGATCGCCGGCGGTGAGCCGTCGCAGCGCTTCGACGGCTATACCTCCTGCCCGCTGCTGCTGCGCGAAGGCTCGGCGCTGCTGGTGGAATTCGACTACGAAGGCCGCCTGGTGCCGTCACTGCCGATGATCGAACCGCTGCAGGACAGCTATTTCGCCTGGTTGATGAAATACCGCCTGCTCAAGCCCGCCTACATGGCGGTGGCCAAGGGCAGGGTTTGAGGAGAACGACATGTACGAAATATGGCTGGCCCTGAACATCGTGTTCGAACTGGCACTGACGGAGTTGCCGTGGATCGCGGGTGGCGCGGCGGTATGGATCGCGCTCATGTCGGCGGCGCTGTTGCGCCGGCACGCCCACTGGCGGGAAGCGCTACCGGCATCGCTGATCATCGGCGCGACCTTTGCCGCGCTGGCGCTCTGGCTGGTGCCGTTGGTGACCCGGTCCTCGATCGACGAAATGGGTTACTGGGTCGACTGGGCCAATCTGATCGGCCTGTCGGTGGCTGTCGGCGCGCTGGTGTTCGCCTTCGTCTGGCCCCTGCTGACTGCGGTGTCCGGCCCGCGCCGTGACACCCCCACGCCGGACGTACAGACATGAAGGTTGCTGGAGACCGGCTCGGGGCGGAATGCGAATGTGCTGCACGCTGCGTGACCGGCACGGACCACCCCGCGCGTTCCGTCGGTGATCGCAGTCACTGGCAGGGGCGCGCGAAAGGCGCACGATGAAGCCATGCAAACGCACTGAACCAGGAGAACCACACATCATGAAAAGACTGTTCCTCGCTGCCGCGCTGTCGCTGGCAAGTCTTGCCGCATCCGCCGTCGACATCGCGATTTCCGCCGCCGACGCGCACGCCGCGGTACAGAAGGCCGACAGCAAGGTGCTGCTGGTCGATGTGCGCGATCCGGTCGAAATCATGTTCGTCGGCTTCACCGACGCGGCGCACGTGAACATTCCCTACCTGATTGTCGACCGCACGAAGTGGAATGCCGAGAAGAACGTGTTCAAGACCTTCCAGAATCCCGACTTCGCCGTGCAGATCAAGGCCGAACTGGACAAGCGCGGGCTGGGCACCGATGCCGAAGTCATCACCCTGTGCCGTTCCGGCAGCGAACGCGGCGAACCGAGTGCTGCCTTCCTGCGTGCCAATGGCTTCCCGAATGCGCGTTTCGTCGAAAACGGTTTCCAGGGCGCGCAAATCAAGGACGGCCCGCAGAAGGGCTTCCGACTGCAGAACGGCTGGCAGAACTCCGGCCTGCCGTGGAGCATGAAGATGAATCCGGACAAGATGTACCGCAGCGACCGGCCGTGACAAGGGCGCGATAATCGGGCATTCCTTGAAGGTACCGTTGCTCGATGACCTTCGCCCGCCCCCGATCATTCCTGCTGCATCTGTTGTGGTGCGTGTTGCTGACCCTGTCCGCGACAGCGGTCCGGGCCGGCGACGCCGACAGCACCTTGCATGTCTATGTGCAGCGCGGTTGCATGCACTGCGCCGAGGCAAAGCGCTTTCTCGACGATGTGCAATCCTCCGAGCGGCCGGGGCTGCGCATCGTCTATCACGACGTGATCGCCGACCAGGCGGCGCGCGATCAACTGATCACGCTGTCGCAGCAGGCCGGCATCTGGCCACCCGGCGTGCCCACCTTCGTGCTGGGCGGGCGGGTGATCAGCGGCTTCGACGGCGGACCGGCGCTGCTCGCCTTCATTGCCGACACCGGCCTCGCCCCACCGTCCGCCCCACTGCACCTGCCGCTGATCGGCGAACTGGATGTGGCGCGGCTCGGCTTGCCGGCATTCACGCTCGCACTCGGCCTTCTGGACGGCTTCAACCCGTGCGCGATGTGGGTGCTGCTGTTCCTGCTGTCGCTGCTGGTGCGGCTGCAGGACAGGCGCCGCATGGCGCTGATCGCAGGCACCTTCGTGCTGGTCAGCGGTGCGGTGTATTTCGTGTTCATGGCGGCCTGGCTCAACCTGTTTCTGGCGGTCGGACTGACGCCGCTGGTGCGCGGCACACTGGGCTTGCTGGCGCTGGTCATCGGTGCGATCAATGTGAAGGATTTCTTCGCCTTCGGCCGCGGGCTGTCGATGTCGATTCCGGAGGTGGCCAAGCCCGGCCTGTACGCGCGCATGCGCCGCGTCGTGCAGGCGCCGTCGTTGCCTGTGTCGTTGTTGTCGGTGGCCGCGCTCGCCGTGCTGGTGAACCTCATCGAGCTGCTGTGCACGGCGGGTCTGCCGGCGCTCTACACCTCGGTGCTGGCGCAGCAGGCACTGAGCCCGGCGGCGCACTACGGCTATCTTGCGTTGTACATCGCCGGTTACATCGCCGATGACGCGCTCATGGTCGGCACTGCGGTTGCCGCATTGGGCAGCGGCAAGCTCACCGAGCGCGGCGGCCGCGTGCTCAAGCTGATCAGCGGCCTGGTGATGTTGGCACTGGGTGTGGTGATGCTGCTGCGCCCCGACTGGCTGGTCTGATCAACCGTCAGGTTCTCGAGAAAAATTCAACGAATTCAACGTTTGGCGATGTCTGTCGTAGGAGCGGACCCCGTCCGCGATCTGGTCTCCAGATACGTGATGTCGCATTGCGAAGCTCCGCATCGCGGACGGGGTCCGCTCCTACGAATGGCGGGCTCGGACGGGGGTGCTCGCCGAAACCCTGCTACACCCCTCCAGGCGATCCGTACTACGCCCCAAGACCGCCGATGTCGACACCGGCGGCGTGCGCCTGCTGGTCGGCGTGGTAGCTGGAGCGCACCATCGGGCCGCAGGCGGCGTGGGTGAAGCCCATGGCGTTGGCTTCGCGTTCGAACATCGCGAAGCCGTCCGGATGCACATAGCGCAGCACCGGAAGGTGGCCGCCGGAAGGTTGCAGGTACTGGCCCAGCGTCAGCATCTGCACGTCGTGTGCGCGCAGGTCGCGCATCACCTGCAGGATTTCGTCGTCGGTTTCGCCCAGCCCGAGCATCAGGCCGCTTTTCGTTGGCACCTCGGGGTGCAGCGCGCGGAAGTCCTTCAGCAGGCGCAGCGAATGCGCATAGTCGGAGCCCGGCCGCACCTGTGCGTACAGCCGCGGCACCGATTCGAGGTTGTGGTTCATCACGTCGGGCGGCGCGGCGTTGAGGATGCCCAGCGCCACATCGAGCCGGCCGCGGAAGTCGGGCACCAGCACTTCGATGGTGGTGCGCGGCGAATGCGCACGCACGGCCCGGATGCAGTCGACGAAGTGCTGCGCGCCGCCGTCGCGCAGGTCGTCGCGGTCCACGCTGGTGATCACCACGTAGTTCAGTTTCAGCGCGGCGATGGTTTTCGCCAGTTTTTCCGGTTCGTCGACATCCAGCGGGTCGGGCCTGCCATGGCCGACGTCGCAGAACGGGCAGCGGCGCGTGCACTTGTCGCCCATGATCATGAAGGTGGCGGTGCCCTTGCCGAAGCACTCGCCGATGTTCGGACAGCTCGCCTCTTCGCACACCGTATGCAGGTCGTGTTCGCGCAGGATCTGCTTGATTTCGCCGAAGCGGCTGTCCGGGCGCGCCGCGCGCACGCGGATCCAGTCCGGCTTGCGCAGCGTTTCCGCCGGCACCACCTTGATCGGGATGCGGGCAGTCTTCAGCGAACCCTTCTGTTTGTGGGTCGGGTCGTAGGTGGTGTCGGTCATGGTGGTTGGTATCCGTCTGGGCGCTGGATTCGTCCGGTTCTTCAGCGGCGTTCGTCGCCGTGGCCGGGATCGCGATTCTGGTGGCGTACGACAAGTATGTGAATACCCTTGTCCTCTTCAACATAAATGAGGGCGTACGGAAACTGGTAGAGCGGAAACCAGCGCCTGCCTCCCTCTGTCGGTGTTCCAAGCCCCGGATTGCCGGCAAGCAATTCCGCGACGCGTCCGAATTCACTGATGAACCGCGCGGCAAGCGCCTTCCCGCCTTCACGACGGTAGAAACCTGCTGCCGCGGCAAGATCGGCAGCTGCGCCGCCGTGCAGCGAATACGTCAAAGCAGTTCCGAACGCAACTGATCCAGAAATTCCGGTCCGGGTATCGACCGCGCCGCGCCGCTCTCAAATTCGGCCTGACGATTGGCCGCCAGGCGGTCCCATGCTTCATCGAGCAACTTGTCGGCATCCAGCCGAGCGATGACCCGGTCGAGAAATCGTGCCCGGTCAGGTACCGAGAGCCGCAGAAACTCTGCTTCGAGCACTTCAACGGATGTTGTCATCACGCGCACCTCACATAAATCACGCTGATTAAATCGTCATGCAGCCAAATCTTACCGATCAACAGCTCACAAAGCTCGCAAGCCCAGGTCAGTCGTATTCGGCCGCGTGTCAGCCGGGAACTACGATTGTCGAAGGAATTCGTAAACCTCATTGGGAGAGTGGACGGCAAATCCATCGATACCACCCGCAACCGGCTTTTCAGCGATAGCGCGGACAGCATCAAGCAGCCTAACCTTGTGCGCAAAAACATCCCTGCTGCGCAACCCCGGATTCACATCGAGAACTTCGACCAGTATGGTTTCGGCATCACTCTTGCTCATGAAGAAGTGAAGTGGCCTGCGACCGGGATACGCAGGGTGAGGAATGGCAAGGTACTGTTCAGAAGTCGCCTCCTTCAATACCCATGCCTCGGCATCTTCCGAGAACTCCGAAACTAGGGTTTCCAACGAGAGCGGGTCGGTCACGGGATGGTTCCTAACGGTGTACTCGGGTTATAAGGTCGAGCCAACGACCTGACTCATCCATAGAGGGCGCGCTGTAGCGCGTCGGTCAGTTGCCGGCAGATCGCCTCCGGTGGGAGATCGATGCCGAGCTCGCGCGTCTGCGTGACGCGCAATCCACTGTAGCCGCAGGGGTTGATCGCGGCAAACGGTGAAAGATCCATGTCGACGTTGAGTGACACGCCGTGATACGTGTGGCCGTGCTTCACGCGCAGGCCGAGCGCGGCGATCTTGGCGTCGTCACCGGCCGGGCCGACATAGACGCCGGGCGCGCCGGCGCGCCGCCGGGCCTCGACGCCGTGTCCGGCCAGCAGGTCGATGACCGCCTGCTCGATGCGGTTGACCAGCTCGCGCACGCCGAGGCCGGCGCGTTTCAGGTCGAGCAGCGTGTAGATCACCACCTGGCCGGGGCCGTGGTAGGTGATCTGGCCACCGCGGTCGGATTCGACCACCGGCACGCCGATGTCGTGCAGCAGGTGGTCGCGCTTGCCGGCCAGCCCGAGCGTGAACACCGGCGGGTGTTCGACCTGCCAGAACTGGTCCGGCAGGTGTTCGGCTGTAGCGCGTGCGTTGTACGCCTTCATCGCGTCGAACACCTCGCTGTAGCCGACGCGCCCGAGTGGCACGACCTGTGCCGTCACAGCACCACTTTCACCATCGGGTGGCTGCTCAGTTCGCGATACAGCGCATCGAGCTGTTCGCGCGACGTGGCGCGGATGGTCGCGGTCAGACTGATGTAGCGCCCGCCCGACGACGGCCGCATTTCGAGGCTGGCCGGCACGAAGTCCGGCGCGTGGCGCAGCACCACATTGACCATTTCCTGCGCGAAGTCGTCATGGCGTTCGCCCATGATCTTCAGCGGAAAGTCGGTCGGAAAATCGAGCAGGCTGTCGGTCATGTCAGCGTGTCACCAGCCGAACCACAGTCGTATCGTGTCCCAGACGCGGCGGAAGAAGCCGCCTTCCTCGACCGCCGTCTGCGCCACCAGCGCCACCTCGCCGACCGGCTGGCCGTCGAGCAGCAGCTTCATCGTGCCCAGTTGCTGGCCGACGGCGACCGGCGCGATCACCGGTGTCGTCAGCACGATGTCGCGCGTGGCCCTGGCGGCCTGGCCGCGCGGCAGCGTCAGCACCACGTCGCTGACCGGGCCGACCGTCACCAGCGCCGCCGCACCCTTGTATACAGCGGGCTGGCCGAGCGCCTCGCCGGCGGCCGCGAGCTTCGCATTTTCGTAGGCGTTGAAGCCGTAGTTCAGCAGGGCGCGCGACGATTCGATGCGGCCGCTCTCGTTCGGTGCGCCGAGCAGCACAGACACCACGCGCCGCCCGTCGCGCTTTGCCGACGACACCAGGCACCAGCCGGCGGCATCGGTGAAGCCGGTCTTCAGGCCATCCACACTGGGGTCGATCGTCAGCAGCCGGTTACGGTTGCCCTGCTTGATGTTGTTGTAGGTGTAGTCGAGCGTCGAATACAGCCCGTAGTACTCCGGAAAGTCGCGGATCAGCGCGCGCGCCAGCAGCGACAGGTCGCGGGCAGTCGTGAAATGTCCGGCTTCCGTCAGGCCGTTGGCGTTGCGATACTGCGTGCCGGTCATGCCGAGGCGCTGCGCCTCGCGCGTCATCATCTGCGCGAACGCTTCTTCCGAACCGGCAATGACTTCGGCCAGTGCAACACAGGCGTCATTGCCGGACTGGATGATCATGCCCTTGAGCAGTTCTTCCACGGTGACCGGACGATCCGGCGCAATGAACATTTTCGAGCCGCCGGTCTTCCAGGCCTTCACGCTGACCGGCACCGTCTGCTCAGGTTTGAGCTGGCCGGTCTTGAGGGCCTTGAAAGTCAGATAGGCCGTCATCAGCTTGGTCAGCGAAGCCGGGTCAACCTGGTCGTCCGGCCGCGACTCGGCCATGACGGTGCCGGATTCGTGGTCGACCAGCAGCCACGCCTTCGCATTCGGCTGCGGCGGCGGAATCAGGTCTGCCAGGGCGGGGGAGGACATCAGTACGCTCAGGACAGGAAGGACGAATGCAGTGCAGCGCAACAACTTCAGCATGTAGGATTACCGGTGTGGGAGAACAGCTGGCGTAGTTTAGCAAAGCTGGCCGGATGACCGGCATGGATGGTGCTTGATGCTGTATTGTGGTGCGCTGCAAAATATGCGGCGCGCCAGGGGAAGGAACTTTTGACCGACGCCACGACTCGGAGACCTCTATGGTTCTCGCACGCACGTTGCTTTTCATCGGCTTGATGTTGATCGCGCTGTCGTCCCTCTGGACGAGCGCCGATACCGCCGTTGACGACAGTTTCGATGCACCGCTCGGGTGCGAAACATGCACCGGCGTCGAAGCGTCGCTCGACGTGCCGCTGGACCCGCACAGTGCGCTGAGCCATTTTCTCAGCATTGCGGGTGACCCGACCGATCCGGTTGCGGCTCACATCATTCCCGGTCGGTCCTTTTCCGGACGCCCCGCGCTGGACAGCGAAATATTCTCACTGCAGCAACCGGAACCTGCCCAGGTTCTGCTGCGGCCGCCCCGGCTCGCCTGACCGGGCGCCCCGCGGGGCGCCATGCCCGGGCTTTCACCCGGTGCTCCAGATCGTTTCAGCGCTGCGTGGCCGGACGTGCACGCGGCCAGACCCGTCCATTGAAATCACTACGCAGAACCATGAAAACAAAAGCAATCGCCTTGCTGGCCGTCATCGGCCTTTGCGTGCAGGCGGCTCACGCCGCCGAGCCTTACACGCTGGAACAACTGAAAGCGCTGGCAATGGAAGCGAATCCTTCGCTGGGCGCCGCGCGGGCCGATGTCGAGGTCAGTCGCGCCGACACCCTCACCGCGCGTGCCTATCCCAATCCGGAGCTGGAAGTGATGGGAGGTGACCGGAACTCGCGCGGTCCCAATCTCGCGCCCGGATCGCTCGGCACGATAGGCCTGTCGCAGCGCTTCGATTACCCGTCGCAGCGTGACGCCCGGCTGCGTGTGGCCGAGGCTGGCGTGGTGTCGGCGCAGTCCGGTGTGCAGTCGTTCGAAATCGACCTGCTCGCGCAGCTCAAGCAGAACTACTACCTGGTCATCCGCTTTCAGGACGAGCTGCGCGCCGCGCGGGAAGATCTGGAACTGGCGCGCTCGATCCGCAACCGGGTCGAGGTGCGCGTCAACACCGGCGAGGCGCCGCGGTATGAATTGATCCGCGCCGATACCGAATTGCTGACCGCACAGAAGAATGCCGACGCCGCCGTGCTGCGCATCGTGCAGGCCAAGACCCGGCTGCGCGCGCTGGTCGCCGGTCAGCTGCCGGAAGATTTCGACCTGCAGGGCGAACTGGAGCGCGACGCCGAGCTGCCGCCGCTGGGTCAGCTGCGCGACGACATGCTGGCGCGCAACCCGGAAATCTTCCGTCTGAAGGCCGAGATCAACCGCTTCACCGAGCAGCGCGAGCTGGAAAAGCTGCGCCGCATGCCGGACGTGTCGCTCAAGCTGGCGCGCGACCGCGACCCGGAATACGACGCCAATCGGATCGGCGTCGCCGTGACCATCCCGATCTTCGATCGCCGTCAGGGCCAGATTGCTCAGGCCGGCGCGCAGGTCGAGCGCACCCGTCTGCAGCTGGACAACCGGCTGTTCCAGCTGCAGCAGCAGCTCGACGCGGCCTACCGCCAGTTCGAACTGTCGCGCAACCAGGTCAGCGCACTCGAAACCGGCATCGTGCGTGAAGCGGAAGCGGCACTGAAGGTGGCTGAAGCCGCCTACCGGTTCGGCGAGCGCGGCATTCTCGACTTCCTCGACGCACAGCGCGTGTTCCGCGCCGTGCGCAACGAACTGATCAGCGCGCGCTATGACCTGAGCGCGGCCGTGGTCGAGATCGAGCGGCTCAGCGCCGTCCGCTGACGCGCCGCCCTGCCCGCTCCGCTACCCATTCCAATCCTCAAGATCCTGGACCGAACATGACTTCAATCACCCGTCCGCTGCTCTACGCCAGCCTGCTTGGCGCTTCCCTGATATTCGCCGGCTGCGGCGAAGCCGACAAGGCCGAACCGGCCAAGGCCGCCGCACCGGCCGACCCCAATCTGGTGTCGGCCGGCGAAAACCTGACCCGCATCATCCAGCTGGGTGAAGTGACCAGCGTCGAACTGTCCGACATGCTGCGCGTGGCGGGTCAGGTCGATTTCGACGAACAGCGCATCACCCGCATCGGTGCCACCGTCACCGGTCGCATCAGCGAACTGCAGGCCGTGCTGGGCCAGCAGGTGAAGGTCGGCCAGACGCTGGCGGTGCTCAACAGCACGGAACTGGGCGCCGCCCAGCTTTCCTACATGAAGGCGCGCGCACAGGCGCAACTGAACCAGCGCAGCGTCGAGCGCGCCCGCCAGTTGCTCGATGCCGACGTGATCGGCAGCGCCGAGCTGCAGCGGCGCGAGAGCGAACTGGCGATTTCGCAGTCCGAACAGCGTGCCGCGGCTGACCAGCTGCGCGTGCTTGGCGTCAGTCAGCGGGCACTCGACAAGCTGACCGAAACCGGTGCCATCAATTCGGTATCGCCGGTGGTGGCGACCATGGCGGGCACCGTGGTGGAGCGCAAGGTCACCCAGGGTCAGGTGGTGCAGCCGAGCGAAGTGCTGTTTTCCATTGCCGACCTGTCACGTGTGTGGGTCGAAGCGGAAGTGCCGGAGCAGCAGGCCGGTCAGGTGCAGGCGGGCCAGAACATCCAGGTCGAAATTCCGTCGCTCGGCCAGCAGCTCACCGCCAAGCTGATCTACATCGCCGACATCGTCGATCCGGTCACCCGCACGGTGACCGTGCGTAGTGAGCTGGACAACAGCGACCGTTCGCTCAAGCCCGCCATGCTGGCCACCGTACTGATCGAAACCCGCCCGACCAGGCGACTTGCCGTACCGGGCAAGGCGGTGGTACGCGAAAGCGACAACGACCAGGTGTTCGTCGAGGTGGCCCCGGGCCAGTACCGCATGACGCCAGTCAAGCTCGGCCAGGCGATCGGCGAATTGCGGCCGGTGATGTCCGGACTGACCGAAGGGCAGCGCATCGTGACCGACGGTGCCTTCCATCTGAACAACGAGCGCAAGCGCAAGGAAACGGACTGATGTCCGGATCTGCCGCCTTGTCCCCACTCGCTACCGGATCGGATGAAACATGATTGAAGCTCTTGTACGCGGGGCGCTCAAACAGCGCCTCGTGATCGTCGTGGTTGCGCTGTGTCTGCTGGCCTTCGGCCTGGATGCCGCGCGCAAGCTGTCGGTGGATGCCTTCCCCGACGTGACCAACGTTCAGGTGCAGATCGCCACCGACGCACCCGGGCGCTCGCCGGAAGAGGTCGAGCGCTTCATCACCGTGCCGGTCGAAATCGGCATGACCGGCCTGCCCGGCCTGGTCGAAATGCGCTCGCTGAACAAGCCAGGTCTGTCGCTGATCACTTTGGTGTTTACCGACAAGACCGATCTGTACTTCGCGCGCCAGCTGGTGATGGAACGCCTGCTCGAAGTGCGCGACCGCATGCCCGCGGGCGTGGTGCCGGTGCTCGGTCCGGTGTCCACCGGACTGGGCGAGGTATACCAATACACGCTGGTGAAGCCGGACGACGGTGACCGCGAACTGACGCAGGCCGAACTGACCGAGCGGCGCACCGTACAGGACTGGGTGGTGCGGCCGCTGCTGCGCTCGACCACCGGTGTCGCGGAAATCAATTCGCAGGGCGGCTTCCAGAAACAGTACAAGGTGCTGGTCAATCCGGACCGGCTGCGCCACTACGGCCTGACGGTGAAGGATGTGTACGAGGCGCTGGGCCGCAACAACGCCAACGCAGGCGGCGGCATCCTGCCGCAGAACGCCGAGCAGTACCTGATCCGCGGCGTCGGTCTGGTGCAGAACCTCGAGGATATCCGCCTCATCGTGGTGAAGGAGGTCGGCGGTACGCCGGTGTACATCCGCGACGTGGCAGAGGTCGCCTTCGGTCATGCGGTGCGCGTGGGCGCGGTGGTCAAGAACGGCACCACCGAGGCGGTTGGTGGTGTCGTCATGATGATGGCGGGTGGCAACGCCAAGGCCGTGGTGTCGGACATCAAGAAGAAGGTGACCGAGATCAACGACAAGAACATGCTGCCCGGCGGCCTGAAGATCGAGCCTTACTACGATCGATCCGAACTGGTCGATGCCGCGCTCGCCACCGTCATCAAGGTGCTGATTGAAGGCGTCATCTTCGTCGTCATCGTGCTCTATCTGTTCCTGGGCGACCTGCGCTCCTCCATCATCGTCATTGCCACGCTGGTGATCACGCCGCTGGTCACCTTCATCGTGATGAACCAGGTCGGGCTGTCGGCCAACCTGATGTCGCTCGGGGGGCTCGCGATCGCGATCGGACTGATGGTGGACGGCTCGGTCGTGGTGGTCGAAAACGCCTTCGAGCGGCTCGGCCATGCCAAGGAAGAGGGCGAAAGCCGCATCCGCGTCATTTTGTCCGCGGTGATGGAGGTGGCCACGCCGGTCATCTTCGGCATCGGCATCATCATTCTGGTGTTCCTGCCGCTGATGACGCTGCAGGGCATGGAAGGCAAGATGTTCGCGCCGCTCGCCTACACCATCGCCATCGCGCTGTTCGTTTCGCTGGTGCTGGCGCTGACGCTGACGCCGGTGCTGTCGAGCTATCTGCTCAAGGGCGGGGCCGACCACGATACCTGGCTGATCCGGATGCTGAAGAAGCCCTACCTCCCGATGCTCACCTGGGCGGTGGCCAACAGCAAGAAGACGGTGTTGCTGGCGGTGCTGACTTTCATCGGCGCGCTTGCGATGTTGCCCTTCCTCGGTACCGCCTTCATTCCGGAAATGAAGGAAGGTTCGGTCGTGCCGGCCATGGACCGGGTGCCCAATATTTCGCTCGAAGAGTCGCTGAAGATGGAGCGCGAGGCGATGCGGTTGGTGATGGAAGTGCCGGGCGTGAAGTCGGCGGTGTCCGGCGTGGGTCGCGGCGAATCGCCGGCCGACCCGCAGTCGCAGAACGAGTCGACGCCCATCGTGTCGCTCAAGCCGCGTGACGAGTGGCCGGAAGGCTGGACGCAGGAAACCATCCAGGACGCCATGCGCGAAAAGCTCGCAGCGCTGCCCGGCGTCAACATCATCATGGCGCAGCCGATTTCCGACCGGGTCGACGAAATGGTCACCGGCGTGCGGGCTGACGTGGCGGTGAAGATTTTCGGTTACGACCTCGACACGCTGCGCGACAAGGGCGCGGAAATCGCGCGCGTGGCGCGCACCGTGCCGGGCGCATCCGAAATCAAGATCGAGCGGGTGACCGGCCAGCAGTATCTGACCATCGAAATCGACCGCCGCACGATTGCCCGCCACGGCCTCAATGTGGCGGACATCAACGACCTGATCGAAGCGGCCATCGGCGGTCGCCACGTCACCGACGTGTTCGAGGGCGAGCGGCGCTTTGCCGCGGTGGTGCGTCTGCCCGAGCGCTTCCGCGACAACATCGAAGCCATCAGCAACATGTTGATCACCACGCCGGACGGTGCGCAGCTGCCGCTGTCCAGCCTGGCGAGCATCGACGTGCGCGACGGCCCGGCGCAGATTTCGCGCGAAACCGGCAAGCGGAGAATCGTGATCGGCATCAACGTGGCCAACCGCGACCTCGGCGGTTTCGTGGCCGAACTGCAACAGAAGGTCGGTGCCGAGGTCGAACTGCCCGAGGGTTACTACTTCGAGTGGGGCGGCCAGTTCCAGAACATGGAGCGCGCGCTGGGCCACCTGTCGATCATCGTACCGATCACGGTGGCGGCGATCTTCTTCCTGCTGTTCCTGCTGTTCGGGTCGGTCAGGTTCGCCACACTGATCATCACGGTGCTGCCGTTCGCGTCGATCGGCGGTGTGATCGGGCTGTTCATCAGCGGCGAATACCTGTCGGTGCCCGCCTCGGTCGGCTTCATCGCGCTGTGGGGTATCGCGGTGCTCAACGGCGTGGTACTGGTGTCCTACATCCGCAACCTGCGCAACGAAGGCATGGAGTTGATGCAGGCGGTCGTGCATGGCGCAAAGATGCGCTTCCGGCCGGTGATGATGACCGCCACCGTTGCGACGCTGGGTCTGGTGCCCTTCCTGTTCGCCACCGGACCGGGTTCGGAAGTTCAGCGGCCGCTCGCCATCGTGGTGATCGGCGGCCTGATCACCTGCACGCTGCTCACCCTCGTCGTGGTGCCCGCCCTCTATACCTGGTTTGACGACAAGCCCTACGAGGCCTGATTCAAGGAGCATTGAGATGAAGGAAATCAGAGCGGTCATCCGCCCGAACAAGCTGGCCCGGCTGCGCACCGTGCTGCGCGAAATGCCCGGCTTCCAGGGCATGACGATCAGCAAGGTCGAAGGGTGCGGGTCGCCCACCGAACACGTGCCGCGTGGCATCAAGGACGAACTGACCGACTACTCGGCCAAGGTACGCGTCGAAATCGTTGCGCAGGAAGAACTGGTCGATGAAATCGTGCGCCGCATCGTCAGCGTCGCCTGCACCGGCCAGACCGGTGACGGGCTGGTGTGGGTGGTGCCGGTCGATCGAGCGGTATTCATCAACAAGACCACGGTGGGCTCACCGTTGGGCTGAGGAAAAAGCTGAAAAAGGGCGATCACCGGCATGGCGGCGTACGTCAGTGGCGGTGATCGTGCTGATGATGTGCGTCAGGCAGGTGTTCATGGGTGTGCGTAGCGGGCGGGTGCGGGTGCAGATGACTGTGCGGACCTGACGGTACGGGGTCATGCAGGTGCGTGTGGTGCCCGTCGTCATGGGTGTGCGCGTGTTCATGCATCAGTGCCGGATGCCGGTGACGGTGGGCGTGTGATTCCGACAAGTGAAGCAGCACGCCGGCCAGCATCAGCACGCCGGCAGCGATTCCCGCAATACCGAGATCACGTTCGCCCAGCGCGAACGCGCCGAGCGCACCGATGAACGGTGCGAAGGCAAATACCGATCCGGTGCGGGCGGCACCGAAAGTGCGCTGTGCCAGCAGATAGAAACGCAGGCTGAAGCCGTACCCCGTCGCGCCCACGACGAGCAGTCCGCACGTGGCAAGCACGGTGGGCGCGGCATGACCCATGAGCACCGCCAGCGCCGTGGTGGCACCAGCACCGATCAGCCCCTTGAAAACGACCACCTGACCAGGGTCGCGGTCGGCCAGCACGCGTGACAGCGTATTGTCTGCACCCCAGGCAACCGTGGCGACCAGCACGGCAAGCAGGCCCGCAAACTCGCCTCCACCGGTCTGTGCCCGGTCAGTCATCAGCACCGCCGCGCCAGCCGTGATCAACAGCATCGCCAGCCAGGCTTTCCGGCCCATGTCCTCGCGGTAGAGAAGACGGGCAAGCAGCGCGGTGACCAGCGCTTCAAGCGTAAGCAGCAAGGATGCGCCGGCGGCGCTGGCATGCTGAAGCCCCCATGCAAGGGCGACCGGCGCGATGACGGCTCCACACGCTGCCATGCCCAGCAGGACCGGCATGTCGCGGCGGCGCACGCGGGCTTCGCGCGTCACTGGCTGGATCAGGGACAGTCCGGCCGCCGCGGCACCGACATAGAGCAGCGCCGCCGTGATCAGCGGACTGACGTCTCGTCCGAGCAGGCTGATCAGCGGCGTGCTGAGGCCGAACAGCAGCGCCGCCAGCAAGGCGAGCGCCCCGCCGCGCAGTGCGGGCGAGGCAACGGTGCCGGGTGGAGCGCGTTTCACTGCGGGATGCTGAAACGCACCGTCATTGTTTTTCCCGCAGCGTTCGTGATCGTGGCGACCGCCTTCGCGCCGGGAGCCAGCTTGATGCCCTCGGCGAACAACCGGTTGCCGCCGGCGGGTTCGAGCACCGCTTCGGATTTCGTCTTGCCGTCGAGTACTGTCAGCTTGCCGCTCATGCCGCTGCTGGACCGGGCAAATCCATGGTCGTCGATGTGAATCGTTGCGCCCGCGCCATCGGCGACCAGTTCGAAGTCGAGATCGCTCACCTTCTGCACGACGCCGCCGTGGCGCGGTTTTGCTTCGTCGTGTGCAGATGCGGTATGCGGGGTTGCTGCGGCAGCGCAGACAAGTGCGGCGATCAGGAAGGTCTTTTTCATGGCACGGTCTCCATCAGGTGAGGTTTGCAATCGATCGTCAGGCGGCGAAGCACGGCATGAACAGAAAATCCGTCAGGTCGCTCCGGTGGCGGGTTCCCGTACGTCCCCGGACGCGCGATCCTGTTCAAGAAACCGCTGCAGGGCCGGCCCGCCGAAACACCAGAACAGCACCGGGGTGAGCAGGGTGTCGAGCACGGTGGCGCTGATCAGGCCGCCGAAAATGACGACCGCCACCGGATGCAGGATTTCCTTGCCCGGCGCATCGGCCGCCAGCAGAAGCGGCGTCAGCGCGAACGCGGCGACCAGCGCCGTCATCAGCACCGGGGTGAGCCGTTCCAGCGAACCGCGCACGATCATCGCCTGCCCGAAGCGCTCGCCTTCGAACTGGCACAGGTGGATGTAGTGGCTCACCTTCAATATGCCGTTGCGGGTCGCAATGCCGGCCAGCGTGATGAAACCGACCATGGAAGCCACCGACAGGCTGACGCCCGCGATCCACATGGCGATCACGCTGCCGATCAGGGCCAGCGGAATATTGGCCATGATGATGGCGGCCAGCACGGCCGACCGGTAACGCGTGTACAGCACCAGGAAAATCATGGCCAGCGACACCAGCGACAGTCCGGCGATCAGCAGCGTCGCCTCTTCCTGCGCCTGGAACTGGCCTTCAAGCCTGATGAACGTCCCGGTCGGCAGTGGCGCGGCATCGATGATGCGCCGGATATCCTCGATCACATGGGCCATGTCGGTGCCGTCGGTATTGGCATACACGACGATCCGCCGTTGCCCGTTCTCGCGTCCGATCTGGTTCGGTCCATCGGTTTCCTCCACGCTGGCGATGGCCGACACCGGCAGTCGTCCGGCCGGCGTGTCGATGAGGGTACGCGCCAGATCGACCGGTCCGCGCGCGTCGTCCGGAAGACGCAACACCAGACGATAGCGACGGATGCCGTCGACAATGAGCGCGCCGTCGTGTGCGCCATCGGTCAGCGCCTGCAGCGCACGGATCGCTTCGCCCGGTGACAGGCCGGCCTGAGCCGCTTTTTGGTGATCGATGCGCACCGTGATCTGCGGAATCAGCACCTGCTTTTCCACCGTCAGATCCACCAGGCCCGGAATGCCTGCCAATCGCGCACGCAACTGTTCGGCCTGTCCGCGCAGCGTGTCGGTATCTTCACCGTAGATCTTCAGCACGATCTGCGCCCGCACGCCGGACAGCAGGTGGTCGAGCCGGTGCGAAATCGGCTGCCCGATCGCCACCGATGCCGGCAGTACGGACAACGCACGCCGGATATCGGCCATCACCGCCTCGCGATCGCGTCCGCGCGACAGGTCGACGTCGATCTCGGCCGAATGCACGCCCTCCGCATGCTCATCCAGTTCCGCGCGCCCGGTGCGCCGGCCGGCCTGACGCACGTCCGGTATGTCGCGGATCAGCGTTTCGGCCAGCGCGCCCATGCGGCTTGATTCGGCCAGCGAAGTGCCGGGCGAGAACATCAGCGACAACACCAGCGAACCTTCATTGAAAGCCGGCAGGAAGACGCGCGGAAAGAAGGGCACCGTGGCGGCCGTTGCAATCACCGTGAACGCTGCGACCGTGATGAGTGCGCGCGCACGCGGAAACGAGGCGTTCAGAAGACGTGCGTCGCCGCGCTTGAGCCAGCGCACCAGCGGGCTATCTGCGCGGTCGAGCTGTTTCATGTTCGGCAGCAGGAGGCTGCACAACGCGGGCGTCACCGTCATCGACACCAGCATGGACGCCAGGATCGAGGCGATGTAGGCCACACCCAGCGGCGAGAACAGCCGCCCTTCGATGCCCGGCAGCGCGAACAGCGGCACGAACACCAGCACCATGATCACGGTCGCATAGACAATGCCGGTGCGCACCTCGACGCTGGCCTGTCGCACCACTTCGAGCACCGGCAGCGGCTGCGCAAGGCTGCGGTTCTGGCGCAGCCGGCGCAGGATGTTCTCGACATCGACCACCGCGTCGTCGACCAGCTCGCCGATGGCGATCGCGAGCCCGCCCAGCGTCATCACGTTGATCGACTGGCCGAGCAGGCTGAACACCAGTGCCGTCACCGCCAGCGACAGCGGAATCGCGATCAGCGAAATCAGCGTCGTGCGCGCCGACAGCAGGAAGGCGAACAGCACGATGCCGACCATGAGGGTGCCGTCACGCAGCGCTTCAACCACATTGCCGACCGAGGCCTTGATGAAGTCGGCCTGGCGGAACAGCACCCTGGGTTCGCCCAGCGTCGGGGGCAGGCCCTGTCTGAGTTCGCCCAGCGCCGCTTCCACGTCGCGCGTCAGGCGAAGGGTGTCGGCGGTCGGTTGCTTCTGCACGCTGATGATGACGGCCGGTGCGCCGTTGTAACCGGCATCTCCCCGCTTGAGCGCGGGTGCAAAGCCGGCACTGGCCACCTGTTCCAGCCGCACCGGCCGACCGTCCTTCCAGGCCACCGCGAGCCCGTTCAGATCTTCGATGCGATGGGTGCGCCCGACATGGCGGATCAGGTATTCACGGCTGTTGCGGTCGATGAAGCCACCTCCAGCGTTCTGCGCGAAGCCGCGCAGCGCTTGCTCGATCTGCGTCAGCGACACGCCGAGCTGCGCCATGCGCGCCGTATCGGGCTCGACCCGAAGCTGCCGGACCTCGCCACCGATCGGAATCACCTGCGAAATGCCGGCGATCGACAGCAGGCGCGGGCGCAGCACGAAGTCGGCGTATTCGCGCGCTTCCATCGATGCCGCTGCGCCCGGTCCGTCCGGATTGATCGGCAGCGCAATGAGCATGATTTCGCCCATGATCGACGACACCGGCCCCATGACGGGGGCCACCCCTTCGGGCAGCTGCGTGCGCACCAGCGCCAGCCGCTCGGCCACCAGTTGCCGGTTGCGATAGATGTCAGTGCCCCAGTCGAATTCGGCATAGACCAGCGACAGCCCGACACCCGAGGTCGAGCGCACACGACTCACCCCCGGCATGCCGTTGAGCGCGGTCTCGAGCGGAAAGGTCACCAGCTGCTCGACCTCTTCCGGCGCCATGCCGCCCGCTTCGGTCAATACGGTGACCAGCGGCTTGTTCAGGTCGGGAAACACGTCGACCGGCGTGCGCCACGCCGTCAGCGCGCCATACACCATCAGCATGGCGGACACCGCGAGCACCAGCAGGCGATTGGACAGGCTGTTCCGGACGATCCAGTTGAACATGCGATGTCTCCGGTCAGCGAATCTGCGCGATCAGCGGTGCGCCCTGCACCACCACGCGGTTGTCGGCCGCCAGACCGCTCGTCACGACGACGGTCTCCGCATCGAGCGCCTGGAAGCGGACCGGTTGGGCGATGAAGCGCTCGGCGCCCGACTTGATCCACACCACCGGTTCGTTGGCCGTATTGCGCGTGATTGCCTGCGCCGGCAGCACGATGCCCGAGAGGCGATCGGTCAGTTGCGCGATGACCGATACCGGCTGGCCGACAGCCAGCGGCGGTGCCGTGCTGCCGGCCCGGCTGCGGAACATGACCGGCAGCACGCCGTCGCGCAGGCTGCCGGATGCGCCGAGCAGTTCGAGGCGCGCGCCGGGCGGATGCTTCAGGGTGGCCGACGCGATGCGGCGGGCCAGGGCGCTGTCAGGCACCGTGGCTTCGATCAGCAGGCGGCTGGGGTCGATGATTTCGAACAGTGTTTCGCGAGCGCCCACGACCTGCCCTGACACCACGTCGGCGCGCGCGACCACCCCGCTCACCGGCGAAATCAGCGCCTCGCGCGCGCCGAGGCTGGCAGCAACGCCGGCTTCACGTTCGCGCAGTCCGGCCAGTTCGGCCCGAGCGGCGTCGATATCCTTGCGCGGGACCGATCCTTCCAGCCCCTCGAGCCGCACCACCCGCTGTTCGGCCAGCGTGAGGGCAGTTCGCAGTTCGGCGCCCTGCGCGCGCTGATTGGCCAGCGCGAACGGGTCGGTCTGATGGCGCACCCAGGCCAGGGTGTCGCCTTTCTTCACCGTCTGGCCGATGATGGGCAAGCCTTTCGGACCGGCTTCGATCCGGCCACCGTAAAGCGGCTGGATGCGTCCGCCGGCATTGGGATCGATGACCACCCGACCTGGAAGCTCGACCGTGCGGGCCGCTTCGGTCTGCCGCGCGATGCGGGTGCGGATGGCCATGCGCCGCTGTGCCTGCTTGGGCACGTTCACGCTGCCGTCGGGCAGCCGGGCGAGCTGGCTGATCGCCGCGGCCGGGGGCTGGTCGAGATGTTCGCCGTCCGGGCCGTGCGCGCCGGCTGCGGCACACGACAGGGTGGATACGACGCCGAGTGCCCAGGCGAAGCCGAGTGTCGTCAGGCGCTTCATCGCAGGCTCCCCTTGCTGACCCGGCCGCGCAGCAGCAGCACGCCAACCGCCAGCGCAACGGCTGCGCCGAGGGCCCACCACAGCAGGGAAAGCATGCCCGGGCCGTGTTCGTGTTCATCATGCGTGGCATCGGTGCTCGCTGCGTCGGCCACGCGCAATGTGGCGTCGAGCAGATCGCTGTCCTGCGGCGTCACGATGGTGAACAGCAGCGCGTGTTCGCCCGGTCTGGCGAGTGCGGCCAGCAACTTCTCGTCAGTGACCGAATAGTCGCCCTGATCGGCATGCAGTGTGGCGGCCGCACGCAAGCCGCCGGACTCGACTTCCACGCTGGCATCGAGCACCGGTTCGTTGCTGTCATAGCGGTCGATCAGGATCGACAGTTCTCCGCGCAGCAGCCTGGCCACCAGTTCGAACTGTTCGGAATGGGCTTCGGTGCCCGGCGCAGCGCCGGCCTCGCTGGCCGCAGCAGGCGTGTCGAGATGCTCGCCGTCGGGGCCGTGAGCGCCGGGTGCGGCAAAGGCAGGCGGGCTGATCACCACCGCCAGTTGCACCAGCAGCGCGGGCAGGAAAGCGGATCGCTTGCGCGGACGAGGTTCGGCAGGAATGTTCGCGTTCATGGCAGAAGTCCGAGGGATTGATTGACGCGGGCGCGCGCCAGTCCGAGCGCTGCCTGCTGGCGCGCAACGTCGAGCTGCGCCTGGGTCGCGGCGCTGCGTACCCGGAGCAGTTCCGGCAGGTCGCCTTCACCGGCGCGGAAGGCCTTGTCCAGCAGCGCGGCGCGTTCGGCCAGCAGCGCCGCGCGGGTCGTGGCTTCGGCAAGCGTGGCTTCGGTCGTTCGCAGTACTTGTCCGGCCAGCGCCTGCTCGGCCGTGATGCGGTCGCGCGTGCGCTCCAGCTGGATACGAACGCGTTCGAGTTCGGCGACGGCAGCCGCGTCGCGCGCGAGATTTCGATCGTCGGTGTCGAGCGGAATGCGCAGCCTCACGCCGATGCTGTCGGCCGAAGTGAGGCCGCTGCCGGGCTCATCGTGGCGATAGCGCAGCGTCACTTCGGGCGCGTCACGACGGGTGAGATTGACCGACTCCAGCCGTCGGCTGACCAGTTCGAGCGCGGACCGGGCCTGAACCAGTTCGGGATGCTGTTCGATCTCGATACCGCCGCCGGGGGATTCATCCGGGGAGTGCGGCCAGGGCATTCCGGTCAGCAGTGTCCAGCGCGATTCGGCCGCAGCCAGCGCCTGCAGCGCCTCGCGCAGCGAGGTGCCGGCGGAGACCGCGTCAGCCTGCGCAGCCAGTGCGTCGGTGCGCGCCAGTTCGCCCGCCTGCACGCGCCGGTCAACGTCGGCCGACAGTGCGTCCAGCCGGGCGACGTGCGTCCCGGCCAACTCGACTTCGGCCCGTCGCGCCACGCCCAGCCAGGCGAGATCACGCAGCTCGCCGGCCAGCCGCAGCCGCGCAACCTGGGCGGAAACATCGGCCAGCGCCACCTCGGCCAGCGCCGAGGTTCGTCGTGCATCGCGCTGGCCCGGCAGCCATACCGGCCACACCAGACCGACCTCGGTTTCGCGCTGCCCCGTGTCGCGCAGCAGCCGGTTTTCGCGCTGCGACAGCTCGATCGACGGCGGTGCGGCCCAACGGCTGCCGGACGCTGCGAGATTGGCGCTGGCAACCCGCGCTTGGCCAGTGACCTCGCGGGCCACGACGGCGCGTTGCCATGCTGCATCCAGTGCGCCTGCCAGCGCGGACGGTGGCCCGGCCTGTGCCGGGGCGGTCAGTACGACCTGCAGCAGGCCGTACAGCAGGGAAATTCGAAAGGTGTTCACCGTTCAGCGATCCATGAACGGATGCACGCGCGCGGCCCGGGCAGACGCCGGGGCACCGGTTCATCCAGTCAAAGGGAATCCGACCCGCCGGAGGCGGATCAGCCGTTGCGCAATCAGCTGAACGGTCTGGGAGGTCGTTTCAGCCCTTCGAGGAAGGGCTCGGGTACATGGGATGCGGCGAACGCCGGGAGAGGGTCAAGCCGGGGGGGCGTTGCAAGGAAGTTGCAGGGCGATGGCAGCGGTCCGGCCGTGCCGATCATGCCGTCAGCCTGCATGTGCTGCGCCGATTCCGGCGAATCGTCGAAATGAATGCCGTCTTCGTGGTGATGATGTGCCTGTTCCGTCAGGTGCAGGAAGGCGTGGCCATGATGATCGACGCCTCCGGCCGGGGCGGCAAGACTGTGGCCGATACCCGCGAAAGCGAGCGACTGCCAGAACAGGCAGAGCGCGAGCATCAGGGGCAGGAAGCCGGGTTTCATTTCCAAAGCTTAGCACGGTCCCGACGGGTCGCCGGGCGGCCGGTCATGGTGGCTCAGAGCAGCGTGAATGTGACGAGCCAGATCAGGCCGGTCAGCTGGAAAAGCGGGGCGAAAGGTGTGCGCCGTCTTGAACTTGTCCGCACCACTGCAATGAACATGAACAGGTTGTACGGCAGCAGCAGTGCAAATGCGATGTGCGCCGCCGCATCGGGCAGCCTGTTCGCGATCGCGAGCAGACCCGCCAGCGTCAGTGCGCCATTGACGGCTGTGCCGACCAGCAGCATGTCCCACCAGAACAGTCGGGCGATGGGTATGTGGCAGTGCCAGCGGGCGACGAAAAATTCTGGCAAAGGCGAGGTTCCTGTGATTGGCCATCCGGTCACGCGCGGCCAGATGAATACGTCGGCAGAAGGCGTTCGCCTGATGTCCCCGGCCTGTCGTCACCCTGCTGAAGCGAGGTTATCGAATTTCGTGAAGTAGCTCCATAATCAAGCGCTTGTTCACACCGGGGCCACGCAAATGAACGCGGGTGGCCTGCTTTATGGATATCGCCTTGCTGTTTGCACTGATTCTTCTCAACGGCGTGTTCGCCATGTCGGAAATCGCCATCGTCTCTTCGCGCAAGGCGCGCCTGATCGGCCTCGCCGACGATGGCAACCGCGGCGCCGAGGCGGCCGTCCGTCTGCACGATGATCCATCGAATTTCTTTTCCACCATCCAGGTCGGCATCACCTCGATCGGCATTCTGAGCGGGGCCATGGGCGAAACCGTGCTGGCCGATCCGCTGGCTGGCTGGCTGGCCGGCTTCCCGCTGATCGAGCCGTATTCACGCACGATTGCGCTGTCCATCGTCGTGGTCGGCATTACCTATTTTTCGGTGGTCGTTGGCGAGCTCGTGCCGAAACGGCTCGCACTCCTGGCGCCTGAAAGCATCGCCTCGCTCATTTCCCGTCCGATGGTGATGCTTGCGCTGATCGCCCGGCCGCTGGTGGTCGTGCTGTCGGTGTCGAGCAACACCATCCTGCGCCTGGCCGGCGCCAGGCGTACCGAAGAGCCGCCGATCACCGACGAGGAAATCAATGTACTGATGGGTCAGGGCGCCGAAGCCGGCGTGTTCCACCAGAGCGAGCAGCAGATCGTGTCGAACGTGTTGCGGCTGGATGAACAACGCGTCGGCGCGATCATGACGCCGCGCAAGGATATTTTTGCGGTCGATCTCGAAGACCCGGAAGAGGAGATTCGCGCGCGCATCGCCGACAGCCCGTACAGCCGCGTGCTGGTGTGCCGCGACGGCGTGGAGCACGTGCTCGGCGTGCTGCAGACCGGCAGCCTGCTCAAGCGCTCGCTCGCCGGCATCACGATAGACCGCGCCAGCATCGAAGCCCTGCTGACGCCGCCGCTGTATGTGCCCGACACGGTCAGCACCGCGCAGTTGCTGGAAAACTTCAGGCGTACCCGCAAGCATCTTGCGCTGCTGGTCGACGAATACGGCGACCTGCAGGGCCTGGTCACGGTCAACGACGTGCTGGCCGCCATCGTCGGCGACATTTCGGTCGAAGACATCGACGAGGCGCAGGAAATCGTGCAGCGCGAAGACGGTTCGTGGCTGGTCGACGGCAGCACGTCGATCAGCAAGCTCAAATCGGTCGTCGGCCTGGACCAGGAACTGCCGGGCGAGGACAGCGGCGGCTTCCACACCGTGGGCGGTTTCGTGCTGCACGTGCTGGGCCGCATCCCGGTGCCGGCCGACTACTTCGAAATGCCGGGTCTGCGGATCGAGGTGATGGACATGGATCGCAACCGCATCGACAAGGTGCTGGTGCAGCAGATTCGTGCCGAACTGTCGGACGCGCCGCCCGAGGCCGGCTAGAACGCCCGACCGTCCGGCCCGTCAGCGCACCGTGTAGTTGCGCGCCTCCAGACAGGCGGTCATGGCGCGCAGGTAAGCGATGCGCGCCGGGGCGGCCTGGTCCGGCGGTACGCCACCGGACACCCGGGTCGGGTCGTAACCGGTCTGGGAAGACGCCCAGTCGTGGCACTCGAAGCGGTCGGTCGCCTGCTGTTCCACGCTCTGCCCGTCGGCGGGATAGACAAACAGTTCGTCCGATTCGGCCGGTTCGCTGTCGGCATACCGGCCTTCCGGCGGTTCGACCACCACATAACCCTCGTGGCGCCGCGCGTAATACACGTCGTCGTAGCGGTAATACGGGCGTCCGCCGTAGTCGATCACCGAGTAGCCGTAGGGCAGCACCGTGATGAAGGCGCCGATCGGCGGGCCGACCACCGAAAACCAGGCGCCACTCGGCCGGTACCACACGCCGTGCGAGCGGTAGAAGGGCCGGCCGTGATGGTGATGCACGTGCACGTCGCGCGGCAGACGCTGCACCACGGCGCCGCGGCCCGGGTAGTGCGCCGGATGCCGGCCGTGTCCGGTTGCATGGTGCGCCCGCGGCACGTGCCGCTCGATGCGGTTCTGGTAGGCGGCACGCGGCACTGCGCGATCGCCGCGCCGGTCGTCACGCGGCCCGGCGTCGCCACGACGTTCGCCGCGGTTGTCGCCTCGCATCCCGCTGCGCATGTCGCCGCGACCGGCGTCGCCTCGTTCGGTACGCTCCTGCGTTCGTTCCTGGGTGCGCTGGGCGCTGCGTTGTCCGTCGCGCTGACCTTCGCGGGGCGCCCGGGCGCCGCGGTCTTCGCGCGGTCCCGGCCGCTCGCCGCGCGATTCCTGACCCTGGCGCGCGCCACCGCGCTCGCCGGGGTCGCCCCGGTCACCGCCGCCTTCCTGCGAAAACGCGGCACCGCTGCCCAGAAGCAGCAGCGCAACGAGCGCTGCGCCGGTACGGCCGAGCCGGGTGTGACGGGTGTGCTGCGTGTCACCGTGTTCCATGATGCGTCGTCCCTGTGGTGAATGCGGCGTGATCAGCGCACGGCGTAGCCGCGGCCTTCGAGACAAGCGACCAGCGCGCGCCGGTAGCGGTTCGCCTGGTCGCTGCCAGCGGCGTCGCGCTGTGCGGCACGCTGCGCATAGGCGTCTTCGACCCGGGCGGCACGCGCTTCGCGCGAGGCGTCCGATGCCGCACCGGCGGCTGCGCCGACCACGGCACCGATCGCTGCGCCCTGCCCCGTGTGATAAGGACTGCCGACCGCGGCGCCGATGACGGCACCGGTCACCGTGCCGGCCGCGAGCCCGTAGCCGGACGGCGGGTTGGCCTCGACGCGCGGCACCGGTGTCGGCACGTTGCGGCTGGTCGCCGGATCGAAGCCGGATTCACCGACCGCCCAGGCATTGCATTCGTAGCGGTCGCGCCGCTGCGTGGTGGCGTTCTGGCCGCGCGACGGATACACCGACAGATCGGTTACCGCCTTCACCGGCGGTGGCCGCGGCGATCCGGTGTAGGGCGCCGGCCGGGGCGGCGAGGCACAGGCGGCGAGCAGACCGGCGCACAGGGCGGCCGTCAGGCCGGGTCGCCAGACGGGTTGAAGGCAACTGCGAGGGGAGGGCATGGCGGACGCTGCCTGCGAAATGCGGTCACCGGAGCGGGACCGCGACGCATGCAGTGTTGCAGGCGGATGTAGCAAACTCTGTAATGGCTCGTATGCAGGTGTTACGGCGCCTGGCCAGCCGCATGCCCGGTGCGATCAGCGCAAGGTCAGCGGGAGAGTCAGCGTGTGAGGAGCAGTGCCTCGAGGCCGAGCTGGTCGCGCAGCGCGCGGGCGGCGCCCTGCGCCGCGTCGCGGCTCTCGAACGGCCCGGCGCGCACGCGGTGGCGGTCGCCGTCGCTCGATACGCTGATCCGGTCGGCCAGCTCGCCGAGCGCTTCGGCGATCCGGCGCGACAGGGCCTGCGCGTTGTCGAGCGTGCTGAAGGCGCCCAGCTGCAGCCAGTGGCCGGTGGTTGAAGGGCCATCCGCGCCGTCGGCGGCCAGCGCGGCGATCACGTCGTCGGCGGGTGCCGCGGGGGCTGCCGGCCCCGGTGCGGGTCGCGCGATTTCCGGCTGCCCGGCGGCGCGCCGGGCCAGCAGGTCGCCGGCGCTGCCCGGTGCGAACACCGCCTCGACCTCGACTTCGGCGCTGCCGTCATTCACATAGCCGAGCTTGGCGGCAGCGGTCCACGACAGGTCGATCACGCGGCCGGGCTTGAACGGGCCGCGGTCATTCACCCGCACCACGACCGAGCGGCCGCTGGCCAGATGGGTCACCCGCGCATAGCTCGGGATGGGCAGGGTGGCGTGGGCCGCGGTCATGCCGTACATGTCGTACGGCTCGCCGCTCGATGTTTTCTGGCCGTGGAATTTGCGGCCGTACCAGCTCGCACGCCCGCGCTGACGGAACGGCCGGTGTTCGGACAGCGGAACGAAACTCAGGCCCAGCGCGCTGTAGGGCCGGTTGGCGAAGCGGTGCAGCGGCTCGTCGCGCGGCGCGGCGTCCGGAATCGCGGCCAGTGTCAGCGCATCGGGCGCGTTGTCGCCCGGGCCGTCGTCGAGATAGTAGCCGCCCGGGCGCGGCTTGCCCGAGGGCGCAGGGGTGGCAACCGGCGCGGTGCTGGCAGGTGCGGAACCGGCGGGTGCAGCGGGTGCCGGCGGTTCGCTGACCGGCACGCCGGCGCAGCCGGCCAGCACCGCGCACAGCGCCACCGGCCACAGGCTGCGGGCGGCGATCATCGGTTCAGCGGTCGCGCCGGCGGGACCGCCGGTGCGCCTCGATCGACATCAGCAGGCCCAGCCCGATGCACAGCGTGACCAGCGCGGTGCCGCCGTAACTCACAAAGGGCAGCGGTACGCCGACCACCGGCAGCACACCGGTCACCATGCCCATGTTCACAAAGGCATAGGTGAAGCAGGACAGCGAGATCGCGCCGGCCAGCAGGCGTGAAAACAGCAGGGGCGCGCTGGCCGCGATCATCAGGCCGCGGCCGATCAGCAATATATATATGGCGAGCAGCACGATGCAGCCGAGCAGGCCGAACTCTTCCGCCATGACGGCGAAGATGAAGTCGGTGTGGCGCTCGGGCACGAATTCGAGGTGGGTCTGCGTGCCCTCCTTCCAGCCCTTGCCGAACACGCCGCCGGAGCCGATCGCGATGCTCGACTGGATGATGTGGAAGCCGCTGCCGCGCGGGTCGGCGGTCGGGTCGAGCAGCGTGCATACACGCTGGCGCTGATAGTCCTTGAAACCCGGCCACTTGACGCCTTCGGCGCACAGCGCGTCGCCTTCGACCGCTACCGTGGTGACTGCCACCACGCCGATCACCAGCACCGGAATGATGAGCTTCCACGACAGCCCGGCGAAGAAGATGACGAATACGCCGGCTGCCAGCACCAGGATGGCGGTGCCCAGATCCGGCTGATGGAAGATCAGGCCGACCGGAATGATCAGGATGACCAGCGCGACCAGGAAATCGCGTACCCGCAGCTGCGCCTCATGGCGGTGGAAATACCAGGCGAGCATCAGCGGCACCGAAATCTTCAGCATTTCAGACGGCTGGATGCGCGTGAAGCCGATGTCGAGCCAGCGCTGCGCGCCCTTCGACGTTTCGCCGAACAGCTCGACACCGATCAGCAGCACGACGCCTAAAAGGTAGAACGGCAGCGCCAGCTGCATCAGGCGCAGCGGCGGAATCTGCGCCACCAGCAGCATGACCGACAGACCGACCGCCAGATTGACCAGATGGGCGTCGAAGCGGAAACCGAAATCGGCCGTGGCGCTCGCCATGACCAGTGTGGCGAGCGCCAGCAGCGTGCCGGCGATGATCATCAGCGGCAGATCGAGCTTGCCCAGCACGCTGCCCAGCATGCCGCGCAGCCACAGCCATCTATTCGCTGTCAGTTGCATCCGTGTCCTCGGGCGCCGGGCCGGCCGGCAGGTTGCCCAGCAGATAATAGTCAAACACCTGGCGCGCGATCGGCGCCGCCGATTGCGAACCGAAACCGGCGTTTTCCACCAGCACGGCCAGCGCGATCTTCGGGTTGTCGGCCGGTGCGTAGGCGATGAACAGCGCGTGGTCGCGCAGCTTTTCAGCCAGCTTGCTGGTTTTCAGGTCGCCGCCGCGCAGCGAGAAGGCCTGCGCCGTGCCGGTCTTGCCCGCCGCGACGTAGGGCGCTCCTGCAAACGCGCGGCTACCCGTGCCGACGCGGTTCACGTCTTCCATGGCGCGCTTGATCACGTCGATGTCGGCCTGCCTGAGATCGACCCGGCGCACCGGTTCCGGTTCGATCAGCTGGATGGCGCCGGTGCGCGAGTTCTCGATCTGGCGCACCACATGCGGCCGGTACACCACGCCGTCGGCGGCCAGGATCGCCGTGGCGTGCGCCAGCTGAATCATCGTGTAGGCGTTGTAACCCTGGCCGATGCCGACCGAAATCGTCTCGCCGGCATACCATTTCTGCTGGTCGGGCCGCTTGAAGCGCTTCTTCTTCCACGCCTGCGACGGCAGCACGCCGGTCGATTCGCCATCGATGTCGATGCCGGTGCGGCTGCCCAGCCCGAGCTGCCCCATGAAGTTCGAAATGCCGTCGATGCCCCAGTCGGAAGCGAGCCGGTAGTAATAGGTGTTGCACGACACCACGATGGACTTGTGCATGTCGACCGAGCCGTGGCCACCCACCTTGTCGTCGCGGAAGCGGTGGCCGCCGAAGTCGAAGTGGCCCGGGTCGGCGATGGCGTATTCAGGCGTGCGCTTGCCGGCCGTCAGCGCGCCCAGCGCCATGAAGGGCTTGAAGGTGGAGCCTGGCGGGTAGGCGGAATAGATGGCGCGGTTGAGCAGCGGGTAGTCGGGCGAGTTGTTCAGCGCGTCCCAGCTGGTGGTGTCGATGCCATCGACGAACAGATTGGGGTCGAAGGTCGGCTTGCTGACCAGCGCCAGCACGCCGCCGGTCGACGGCTCGATCGCCACCAGCGCGCCGCGCCGGTCGCCGAAGGCGGTTTCGACGACGCGCTGCAGGCCGGCGTCGAGCGTCAGCCGCAGGTTGTTGCCCTGCTGCGGCGGGGTGCGCGACAGCACGCGTACCGCGCGGCCCGCGGCGGTCACTTCGACCTGCTCCACGCCGGTCAGTCCATGCAGCTCGCGCTCGTAATGCTGTTCCAGTCCGCTCTTGCCGATGTGGTCGGTGCCGCGATAGTTCGCCGCGTCGTCCGATTCCTGGATGCGCTCGGCGTCGCGCCGGTTGATGCGGCCCATGTAGCCGAGCACGTGCGACGCGAGCTCGGCGTTCGGGTACTGGCGGAACAGCCGGGCGCGCACCTCGACTCCAGGGAAGCGGTAGCGCTGCGCGATGAAGCGCGCCACTTCCTGGTCGCTGAGCCGGGTGCGGATGGGCAGCGAATCGAAGTTGCGTGATTCGTCCATCAGTTTGCGGAAGCGCTTGCGGTCGCGCGCCTCGATATTGACGATGGTGGCCAGCTCGTCGATCGTGCGGTCGAGGTTGTCGACGCGCGACGGCTGTATTTCCAGCGTGTAGGCTGAGTAATTGCGCGCCAGTACCTCGCCCTTGCGGTCGACGATGAGGCCGCGGTTCGGCGTGACCGGCAGCAGCGCAATGCGGTTGTCTTCGGCACGCGTGCGGTAGTAGTCATGCATCACCACCTGCAGCCAGACGAAGCGCGCCAGCAGCAGCGAAAAGCACACCAGCACCAGCGCGCCGGCGAACAGCACACGGCGGCGGAAGCGGACGAGCTGGATTTCCTGGTTGTGAAGATCGTTCATTCAGGTGCTGCGCCTGTCGAACGGGCTGGCTGTGCAAAGCCGGCCCCGTGCGAACGCAGTGAGCGTGGGGGCCTAGATCGGACGGTTTTCATCCTTGTCCTCCGGCCGGTACTGCGGCAGCAGCAGCACGAAGCTGATCGGATACCACAGCAGCGTGGCGATGACGCTGCCGGCGAAATACCCCAGACCGGGGAATTCCGCGTCGGTGGACAGGCGCACGAATAGCATGACCAGCTGCGTGCCGACCAGCATGGGCAGCACGTGGAGCGACTGCTGCAGCGGCCCGAACCACAGGATGCGCCGTGAAAACGTGCCGGCGGTGTAGGCGAGCAGCACGTAGGCCAGCGCGTGCTGGCCCATCAGGCTGCCGTAGCCGATGTCCATCAGCAGGCCGAACACGAAGCCCGCGCCCATGCCCGCGCGCAGCGGCTCGCGCACGCACCAGAAGCACAGCACCAGTGCCACCCAGTCGGGCAGCATCGGCGTGCGGCCGAGCGGCATCAGGTTGAGCAGCAGCGCAACCAGCATCGACAGCCAGATGAACCACGGCCGGACCGGGCGCAGGATGCGGCGCGAACTGAAGCTGGGCTGATTCATGGCTTGATCGCCTTCTCCGCGCGGGCACTGCCGGCGGTGGCCGCCACGTCGTCTGCCGGCAGCACCGGCTTGCCGGGTGCCATGATGAGCACCGTGGAATGCGATTCGACGCCGGCCAGCGGCACGCACAGGATGCGCACGAAGCCGCCCGAGCCGTCACGGTCAACCGATTTGACGCGCGCCACCGGCAGGCCGGGTGCGAACACGCCGTCGAGCCCCGAGGTAACGATGCGGTCGCCTTCGCGCAGGTCGACGTCGGTCGCCAGATAGCGCAGTTCAAGCGTGCCGCTGCCGGCACCGAACATCACGGCGCGCACGCCGGTGCGCGCGATCTGCACCGGCAGCGCCTGGTCCTTGTCGGAAATCAGCGTCACTTCCGCATTCAGCGGATAGACCCGCGTGACCTGGCCGATCACGCCGATGTCGTCTACCACCGGGCTGCCGGGTTCGATGCCCTGGGTCAGACCCTTGTCGACCACCACGCGGCGCGAGAACGGGTCGCGCACCGCATAGATCACCTCGGCCACCTGGGCGTTCACCTGCACCCGTTCGCGCATGTCGAGCAGCGCGCGCAGGCGGGTGTTTTCGAGATCGAGCTGTTCCTGGCGCAGCCGTATCGTGCCCAGCGCCACCTGTTCGCGGCGCAGTTCATCGTTCTCGGCCTGCAGCCGCGCGAGGTCGGCGAAGTACTCACCGGCCGAGCGCACGCCCTTGACCGGCATGCCGGCGGCGACCTGCAGCGGGGTGGTGACCACCGACAGACCCTGTCGCAGCAGTTCGAGGTAGTTCAGGCGGTGATCGACGACGATCAGCGTAAGTGCTGCACTGACCAGCACCACCAGGCGCACCAGCGGAGCCGGGCCCCGCCGGAAAAACGGGGGCGGGGAATGTCCGGCGACCGGAGAAACCATGAATCAGGAAACCGAAGGGGTCGAAGCGTGCCCGCGGCGCGGGCGGTGCCGGCCCCGCGGCACCGTCGAGGCGGCGGGCAGGGGCCGGTGAGCCATCATGCGGCGCGTCACTCGTTGGCGAAGATGCTGCCCAGCTGGTCCATCTTTTCCAGCGCGGTGCCCGAGCCGCGCACCACGCAGGTCAGCGGGTCGTCGGCCACCACCACCGGCAGGCCGGTTTCTTCCATCAGCAGGCGATTCAGGTCGCGCAGCAGCGCGCCGCCGCCGGTCAGCACCATGCCGCGTTCGGCGATGTCGGCGCCCAGTTCGGGCGGCGTCTGTTCGAGCGCGCTCTTCACCGCCGACACGATCTGATTCAGCGGCTCGGTCAGCGCTTCGAGAATTTCGTTGGACGAAATGGTAAAACTGCGCGGAATGCCTTCGGCCAGGTTGCGGCCCTTCACTTCCATTTCCTTCACTTCGGAGCCGGGGAAGGCGGAGCCGATTTCCTTCTTGATCGCCTCTGCCGTGGTTTCGCCGATCAGCATGCCGTAGTTGCGGCGGATGTAATTGATGATGGCTTCGTCGAACTTGTCGCCGCCGACCCGCACCGAGCCGGCGTACACCATGCCGCCGAGCGAAATCACGCCGACTTCGGTCGTGCCGCCGCCGATGTCGACCACCATTGAACCGGTGGCTTCAGACACCGGCAGGCCGGCGCCGATCGCCGCGGCCATCGGCTCCTCGATCAGGTACACCTGGCTGGCGCCGGCGCCGAGCGCCGACTCGCGGATGGCGCGCCGCTCGACCTGGGTCGAGCCGCACGGCACGCAGATGATGATGCGCGGGCTGGGCGAAAAAAGACGCGAATCGTGCACCCGCTTGATGAACTGCTTGAGCATCTGCTCGGTCACTGTGAAGTCGGCGATCACGCCGTCTTTCATGGGCCGGATGGCGGTGATGTTGCCTGGCGTCTTGCCGAGCATGAGCTTGGCCTGCAGGCCGACGGCCTGGATGGTTTTTTTGGCGTTGGGGCCGCCTTCGGTGCGGATGGCGACGACCGACGGCTCGTCCAGCACGATGCCCTGGCCGCGCACGTAGATCAGCGTGTTGGCAGTGCCGAGGTCGATGGCCAGGTCATTGGAGAAATAGGAACGCAGGAAACCGAACATGAAGTGTCTTATGTGGAAGCGACCGCAGGCGGTCTGTACGGGTTTGGGCCGGATCAGTCTTCACCCGGGGGTAACATCGAGCTGCCTCGATGCGCCGGGCGCGGCCGCAGGTCTTTGCAGCGGCCGGGCGGGTAGCCTGAATAGTTCATAATGATAACCCAACACACCCCGACCCCTTGAACTGAAACATCTTTGTCCGCGGGTGCCCCGGCATCCGGCAACCCACACAGCCCCGCCATGTCCCTGACCGACCCACAAGTCCGCCACATCGCGAAGCTGGCGCGCATCGAGCTTGCCGACGGCCAGTTCGAACGCACCCGCGACGCACTCGACTCCATGCTCGGCCTGATCGAGCAGCTTCAGGCCATCGACACCACCGGCGTCGAGCCGATGGCGCACGCCACCGATCTCGTGCTGCGCCTGCGCGACGATGCGATCAGCGAAACCGACCACCGCAGCGCCTTCCAGGCGGTCGCGCCGGCGGTCGAAAACGGCCTGTATCTGGTGCCGAGGGTGATTGAATGAGTGATCGAACGATGGACACCGTCAAGCAGCTGTCTGTCCGGCTCGCGTCCGGCGAAGTGTCGGCGGTCGAACTGGCGCAGGACTATCTGGCGAAGATCCAGGCCGCCAACCCGGCGCTGAACGCCTTTGTCGAACTGAACGAGGCGCAGACGCTGATTGAGGCGCGTGCCGCCGACGCGCTGCGCGCCGCCGGCCAGGCCGGCCCGCTGACTGGCGTGCCGATCGCGCACAAGGACATCTTCTGCCAGACCGGCTGGCATGCCCGCTGCGGCTCGAAAATGCTGGAAAACTTCGCCGCGCCGTACGACGCCGGCCTGATCGAGCGTGCGCGCGCGGCGGGCCTGGTCACGCTGGGCCGCACCAATATGGACGAGTTCGCGATGGGCTCGACCAACGAGTCGAGCCATTACGGCGTGGTGCACAACCCCTGGCAGCTCGACGCCGTGCCCGGCGGCTCGTCCGGCGGTTCGGCGGCGGCGGTCGCGGCCGGCATCGCACCGGCGGCCAGCGGCACCGACACCGGCGGCTCGATCCGGCAGCCGGCCGCGTTCTGCGGCATCACCGGCATCAAGCCGACCTACGGCATCGTGTCGCGCTGGGGCATGATCGCCTACGCCTCCAGCCTCGATCAGGGCGGGCCGATGGCCCACACCGCGGAAGATTGCGCGCTGCTGCTCAACGCCTTCGCCGGCTTCGACACGCGCGACGCCACCAGTCTGGAACGCGCGCCGGAAGACTACACGCGCGCACTCGACGCCCCGCTCGCCGGGCTGCGCATCGGCGTGCCGAAGGAATTCTTCGGCGAAGGCATGTCCGACGACGTGCGCGCTGCAGTCGAGGCCGCGCTGGCCACCTTCCGCACGCTGGGCGCCACCACGGTCGAGGTCAGCCTGCCGCGCTCCGGTTATGCCGTGCCGGCCTATTACGTGATTGCGCCGGCCGAAGCCAGTTCGAACCTGAACCGCTTCGACGGTGTGCGCTACGGCTACCGCGCGCCCGAGTACCGCGACCTGAACGACATGTACGCCAAGACACGCGCCCAGGGCTTTGGCGAGGAAGTGAAACGGCGCATATTGATCGGCACCTATGTGCTGTCGCACGGCTACTACGACGCCTACTACCTGCAGGCGCAGCGCGTGCGCCGGCTGATCGCCGACGACTATCGCGCGGCCTTCCGCGACTGCGACCTCATCCTCGGCCCGACCACCCCGACCGTCGCCTACGGCATCGGCGACAAGGCGGACGATCCGTTGTCGATGTATCTGGGCGACATCTACACCACCTCGGTCAATCTGGCCGGTCTGCCCGGCATGAGTATTCCGTGCGGCTTCGGCGCCGGCGGCCTGCCCGCGGGTCTGCCAATCGGTCTGCAGATTGTCGGCAACTATTTCGACGAGGCGCGCATGCTGGGCGCCGCACACCGCTTCCAGCAGGCGACCGACTGGCACCTGCGCACGCCACCCGGTAAGCCGACATGAGCACGTCACAGCGCTACCGTTACAACAGCGAACAGCTCACGCACATCCTTGATCAGGCGGGCATCTACATGTGCGCCTGCCCGGCCCAGGTCGCCACCCAGATGCTAGAACTGCGCAAGCTGCATCAATACCAGCTCAATTGCCTGGACGAAATGCCGCAGCTGGCCGACACGCACCGGCGCATCGCCGAGGCGGCCGAGCGCGCCCACGCGGTGCTCGAAGCCGCACTCGACGACGTGCTGCGCATCGAAGGCTGGGACGAGCAATCGCTCACCATGCCGGAAGGCCTGCGCGCACTGCGGGATAGCCTGCTGTGACGAGCCGGTGGCTGCGCGGCCTGCCATGTGCGGGTTTGGCGATTCTGGTCGCCGGTTGCGCGCAGTTGGCCCCACCGCCCGCGACGCGGGCACCGCAGCCGGCGCCTGAAGCGAAACGGCCGCTGCCGTCGATCAAGAGCACCAAGCCGCTACCGATCCCGGCGCGGCCTCTGGCGGTGAAGACCGAATGCAGCTACCGCGACGACGTGGGCACCGAAGGCCGGCTGGTGCTCGACGTGCAGGCGTCGCGCGTGCAGCGCTTCTGGTCGCAGGTCGACATGGGCAGCAAGGGCCGCTGCAGTTTCGATCTGTCGACGTTCCGGCAGACCACCTTCACGCCGTCGCCGACGCTGGTCGCCGGCGCATGCACGGTGCGCATGTGGGAACAGGGTGACCAGGTCACGGTGTCGTACCAGAACTGCGCAAGCCAGTGCTCGCCGGGCGCGCATGAATACCTCTGGCCCACCCTGGTGAGTCGCAAGACCGGTACCTGCCGGTAACCGCAAGACGGAAAGACACGGAAAGAGAACGCGATGAGCAGAACCAACTGGGAAGTCGTGATCGGGCTGGAGACGCACAGCCAGCTCAACACGACCTCGAAAATCTTCTCCGGCAGCCCGACCGCATTCGGTGCAGAGCCGAACGTGCAGGCCAGCGCAGTCGATCTGGCGCTGCCCGGCGTGCTGCCGGTGATGAACCGCGCCGCGGTCGAACGCGCCATCCGCTTCGGCCTCGCAGTGGGCGGCGAGGTCGCGCAGCGCTCGGTGTTCGCGCGCAAGAACTACTTCTACCCCGACCTTCCGAAGGGCTACCAGATCAGCCAGTACGAACTGCCGGTGGTGCAGGGCGGCACGCTCACCATCCGGGTCGGCGACGGTGACAAGGCTTACGAAAAGGTGGTGCGCCTGACCCGCGCGCACCTTGAAGAAGACGCCGGCAAGAGCCTGCACGAAGATTTTCACGGCATGTCGGGCATCGACCTGAACCGCGCCGGCACGCCGCTGCTGGAAATCGTCAGCGAGCCGGACATGAGCTCGAGCGCCGAAGCCGTGGCCTATGCGCGCGCGCTGCACGCGCTGGTGCGCTGGGTCGACATCTGCGACGGCAACATGCAGGAAGGCAGCTTCCGCTGCGACGCCAACGTAAGTGTGCGCCGCCCGGGCGAGCCGCTCGGCACGCGGCGCGAAATCAAGAACCTGAACAGTTTCCGCTTCATGCAGCAGGCGATCGACTTCGAAATCCAGTGGCAGATCGAACAGATCGAAGACGGCCACAAGATCCAGCAGGCCACCGTGCTGTTCGACCCGGACACCGGCGAAACGCGCGCCATGCGCAGCAAGGAAGACGCGCACGACTACCGCTACTTCCCCGACCCCGACTTGCCGCCGCTGGTCATCGCCGCCGACTGGATCGAGCGTGTGCGCAGCGAAATGCCCGAGCTGCCGGTTGCGCTGGCGGCGCGGCTGCAGGCCGACTGCGGTCTGTCGCCCTACGACGCCGCCGGCCTGACCGCCAGCCGCGAAATGGCGCAGTACTACCTCGACGCGCTGGCCGTCGCCGGCGCGGCGCAGGCCACTCAGTTGCCAAAGTTGCTGGCCAACTGGGTCATGGGCGAACTGGCCGCGCGGCTCAATCGCGAAGAGCGCGACATCGCGCACAGCCCGGTCACGCCGGCGCAGCTCTCCGGCCTGGTGACGCGCATCGCCGATGGCACCATTTCGAACAACATCGCGAAGAAGGTGTTCGAAGCGCTGTGGAGCGGCGAAGGCGGCGGTAACGCCAACGCCGCCGACGCCGTCATCGAAGCCCAGGGTCTGAAGCAGGTCACCGACGTATCGGCCATCGAACCCATCATCGACGAGGTGCTGGCCGCCAACCCGAAATCGGTCGAGGAATACCGCGCCGGCAAGGACAAGGCCTTCAACGCGCTGGTCGGCCAGGTCATGAAAGCCAGCAAGGGAAAAGCCAGCCCGGCGCAGGTGAACGAACTGCTGAAGAAGAAGCTGCAAGCCTGAACCGTATTCACCCTCATCCGTATCAGGGAGAGCGGGCAGCTTTCAGCCGGTACGATGTGCTCGCAATCGCCCGCTTTCAACCCTCTCCTGCGTCCGCGGAACAGGCGGGTTCGCGTCAGTACAGAAATCGCGCGATGGCTCGCTTTCAATCCTCTCCTGCATCAGCGGGAGAGGGTGGCCCGAAGGGCCGGGTGAGGGCCCGGGCGCGCCCCGGCACGTGATCGGGCCGCAACCGGCGCTGTACTGCTGACACGACCCGCTCCACTCACATTCACCGGAATTCCACACCATGCGCGTCCTCTTCTTCTTCGCCGCCCTCGCCTTCGCCATCGTCGGCATGTCGGGCATCACGCTGAGCCTGGTCAATGTCATCGACGACAGTCACAACGGCGGCTGGCCGCTGTGGCAGTCCCTGCCGCTTGCCATACTTGGCGTGGCCGGCTTCCTGTTCTGCCTCGTCAAGGTGATCCGTGGCGTCCGCGAAGAGGTGCCGCGCACCCCGGAGTGATGCCTTCAAGTCACCCCGCAACCCAGGCGTCGGCAGCGCATCCATCGGGCTGCGCACCCCGCCGCCGCCCACCTTCAACACATGCGTGTAGATCATCGTCGTCGCCACGTCGGCATGGCCGAGCAGATCCTGCACCGTCCGGATGTCATAGCCCGACTGCAGCAGCGCAGTGGCGAACGAATGGCGCAGCGTGTGCGGCGTTGCCAGCTTGGTCAGACCAGTGCAAGTCACCGCCCGCTTGAAGGCACGCTGAAAGGTCTGGTCATACATATGGTGGCGGCGCACCACGCCGCTGCGCGGATCGACCGCATGCTCGGCCTGCGGAAACACCCAGAACCAGGCCCAGGACGCGTCGGCGCGCGGATACTTGCGGGCGAGCGCATCGGGCATCTCGACCCCCGCACGCCCGCATCGTCGATCGTCATCCCACAGCACCCGGGCGCGCGCCAGCTGCTCGCGCAGCGGAATCACCAGCACCTGCGGCAACATCAGGGCGCGGTCCTTGCGCCCCTTGCCCTCCCGCACGATGACGGTGCGTCGCTCGAAATCCAGATCCTTCACGCGCAGCTGCAGGCCCTCGGTCAGCCGCATGCCCGTGCCGTACAGCAGCTGCGCGAAGAGCCGGTGCTCGCCCTCCATCAAGGTAAACACGCGCTGCACCTCGTCCGGCGACAGCACCACCGGCAGCCGGCGCGTCGCGCGCGGCCGACCGATGTCACTCATCCACGGCAGGTCAATGCCGAGCACCTGCCTGTAAAGAAACAGCAGCGCCGACAGCGCCTGCTTGTGCGTCGACACCGCCACGCTGCGCTCATTTGCCAGCCACGACAAAAAAGCCTCAATCTCGCCCCGCCCCATTTCAGCCGGATGGCGCAGCCCGTGAAACCGGATGAAAGCCTTCACCCAATGGACATAGGTCTGCTCAGTTCGTATGCTGTAATGCAGGTAACGAATCCGTTCGCGCAGCTGATCGAGCAGGCGAACCGATTTCAACGGCGGAAGCGGCGGAGTGAGGTTTTTCATCGGCATTTAATGCTGTATGGATTTACAGCATAGGTCGACGAAACTCGGGTGACAAGGCGATTCCGGCCGGGTCATCTCACCCTGTTTATCCAGCAGCTTCCGGATTTAGAGCGCAAAACTGCGCCCGAAAACAAAGTTAGGGCTTCTGGAATTGGTAAAAGCTCTTCGATTCGCGCTGGCATTTTGTGGGGCAAGCATTATTGCTTTCACTGGCTATCTCGGCTGGTCATTCCACTATGGAGTCGAAGCAGAGCGATCCCCGTTCTCCGCTGCAGCATGGAAACAGAAGGAAAATGTCTATGCACATAGCAACGACCCCGGTTGCGTTCGTGGTGGAATGGCTATCGACATCGTTTCCACCAAACTGCTGCAGGAAAAGTCCATCGCCGAAGTCAAATTGCTACTCGGCGAGCCTGACAAAGAAAAACAAGAGCAGGTCTATTACGATCTTGGCCAATGCTCCGGTTTCGGCTGGGAAAACTCGATCCTTCAAGTCAGCTTTAGCAATGGCCAGCGGGTCACCAATGCGATCATTCTGCGAGACCAGCCCTAACATGGCGCTCGACCTCGCTCCCTTCGGTCGCTGGACGCTGCGCGATAAGGCCGCGCAGCGCCGGTCAGCTCTACGTTGAGGCTGTAGAAAAACCCGTTTCATCGTCCGTTTACATGCCGTTGTTATGATCGGTCATCGCTTCCACGGAGCCCTGCGATGCCGCGCTTCAAGACACCCGACTACGGTCTGAAGATGATTCCGGTCGATTTCGCACAGCAGGTGCTGCCCGGCACCTTCGAGTTCGCGCTCTGGCACCTGGTCGACAACGAACTCGACCTCTCCACCCTCCGCTCCCGCTACACCAATGACGCCGGCGGCGCCCCGGCCTTCGATCCGGCAGTGCTGCTCAAGATCGTGCTGCTCGCCTACTCGCGCGGGCTCATCAGTTCGCGTTCGATTGCCGGCGCGTGCCGCAACAACGTGCTGTTCATGGCCGTCTCCGGCGACAGCGCCCCGCACTTCACGACGATTGCCGGCTTCGTGGCTGAGCTGGGCGACGAGGCCGCAGCACTCTTCACCCAGGTGCTGCTGGTGTGCGATCGCCAGGGCCTGATCGGGCGCGAGCTCTTTGCCATCGACGGCGTGAAGCTGCCCTCGAATGCAGCGAAGGCGAAGAGCGGCACGCGCGCTGACTTTGAGCGCGAGGCGGCGAAGATGGAGGCAGCCGTGCAGCGCATGATGGGCGACCCCCTGAGTCAGACTAGTTGTCGCCTCGTTAGAATCATCAACCCGGGGGCGATAGTGGAAGAAACAAAGTGGCGAGATACGGACAAGCTTTCAAGGACAAAGCTGTTGGGCGGCTGTTGCCGCCGGAGAGTGCATCACTG
>NZ_JAUYRO010000075.1 GCF_030696805.1 Methyloversatilis sp.
ACATCCGACCTCTGCGATCGCGCTCGAGGATGTGACCGTCTACGCGGTACCGGTCCGGGATCTGTCCGCGCTCGGCCAACGCATCAGAGGGTTCGATCGCGCCTTGCACTTCGCGCTCAGCCGCCAGTTGTCACGGCGCGACGAACAGATCGCGCTGATGGCTCCCATGGCTGCCGAGGTGCGCATGGCCCGCTTTCTCATGCAGCAGTCGCTGCACATGGCCGCCCGGGGGCAATCACCGCGCCTCTTCCACCTGCCCATGGGTCGGCGTGACATCGCCCGCTACCTGGGCATCGCGCATGAGACGGTCAGTCGTTCCTTCGGTTCAAGCTCGCTGCGGGAGTGCGTGCGTGTCGAAAACCGCGCCATCGCAATCCTCGACATGGACCGCCTCGCGGCCCTGGCGTGCAGCACCTGCCAGTTGGAAGGCGCACCCCATCGAACTCATCGCCCGAGGCCCCAGGCGGTGGCACCCGACCTCACGGTCCGGGCCTCTGCTGCGGAAGGTCGACGGCTGCGATGCGTCGCGTGATAACGCCGGAATGCCGCGGCAGTTCGATCAGCGAAGACCCAAAGGACCAGTCGATGGGCAGGCCGTTCGTCAGGGCCGCTTCGGGAATCCGATCGCGCGCGGCTGCAGTGCACTTGCGCTGCGCCTGCTGACAGAGTGCGGCTGCGGTCATCACGGACGCCGGGCTTAGGTCAGTACCAAGATGGATCGGCTCCACCGCAGGAGTGCGCCAGCATCTCCCGCAAAGGCAGGCCTGCGGGCAACCGCAGCCCATTGGTCCACAGCCACCTGCCCAGTTGGAACAGGCCGATGTGCGCGCCGAACGTGTGGGCGATCAGCATGAATTGCCGGCTATCAAGGTGCGCATGGGCGGGTACAGTCCAATGTAGCGATGACGCTGCCGATGAATTCCGGATTGCCCACATGACCCCGCCTGCCCCGAAACCCGACGCTGCTTGGCATGCCCTGGACGCCATGCAGGTGATGGAGCGCCTGCAAACCGATGCGACGGCCGGGCTGGCGGCAGCCTCCGTGGCGCGCCGCCGGGCCGAGCACGGGCCCAACCGCCTGGCCGAGGTGAAACCGACCCACCCCATGTGGCGCCTGGCACTGCAGTTCCACAACCTGCTGATCTACCTGCTGCTGGGCGCAGCCAGCATCACCGCCTTGCTGGGGCATTGGGTCGACACCGGGGTCATAGTCGCAGTGGTGGTGCTCAACGCCGTGATCGGCTTCGTGCAGGAAGGCAAGGCCGAACGCGCGCTGCAAGCCATCCGCCGCATGCTCTCGCCGCGCGCACTGGTGCTGCGCGACGGCGCGCAGCATGACATCGACGCCACCGACCTGGTGCCCGGGGACATCGTTCTGCTCGCCTCGGGCGACCGCGTGCCGGCCGACCTGCGGCTGCTGCAGGCGCGCAACCTGCGCATCGACGAGGCCGCGCTGACGGGCGAGTCGGTGCCCGTGGACAAGGACACCGCTGAGGTGGACGAGGCGGCGCCCATCGGCGACCGCTTGGGCATGGCCTACGCCGCGACCATGGTCACCCAGGGCCAGGCCCGCGCCGTGGTGGTGGCCACCGGTGCGCGCACCGAGATCGGCCGTATCGGGCGCCTGCTGGAGGAGGTGCAGGCCGTCACCACCCCGCTGCTGCGCAAGATGAGCGATTTCGGCCGCGTGCTGAGCTTGGTGATCATGGCGACGGCGGCGCTGCTGTTCGGCTTTGGCACGCTGGTGCGCGACTACGCCGCCATCGACATGTTCATGGCTGCGGTGGGTCTGGCGGTGGCCGCCATACCCGAGGGACTGCCCGCAATCATGACCATCACGCTGGCCATCGGAGTGCAGCGCATGGCCAGGCGCCATGCGGTGATCCGCCGCCTGCCGGCCGTCGAGACGCTGGGCTCGGTGACCGTGATCTGCTCGGACAAGACCGGCACCCTCACCCGCAATGAGATGACCGTGCAGCAGGTGGTGCTGGCCGAGGGCTGCTTCACCGTGCAGGGCGCAGGGTATGCCCCGCACGGTGGGCTGGAGACGGTCGACGGCCCGTGCGCCGGCTGGCCGCCTGCGGTGCGCGACCTAGCGCAAGCCGGCGCGCTGTGCAACGACGCCAGCCTGCGTGAGCAGACCGGGCCAGTTGGAGGTGCTGGTCAGTGGACCGTGACCGGCGACGCCACCGAAGGCGCGCTGCTGACGCTGGCACGCAAGGCCGGCTTCGACCTCGCCGCGCTGGCGGCGCAGCAGCCGCGGCTGGACGTGATCCCGTTCGAGTCGGAGCACCGCTACATGGCCACGCTGCATGCCCCAGGTACAACCCCGGGTGCAGGCAACTTGGTGTTCGTCAAGGGGGCCCCCGAACGGGTGTTCACCATGTGCGCGGCGCAGTTCGATGACCAGGGCCGCGAACAAGCCTTCGACGCCGCCGCCTGGCACACCCGGGTCGATGAGCAAGCCGCTGCGGGCCGGCGCGTGCTGGCGCTGGCGCGGCGCGTTCTGCCGTCGGACCACGCACGCCTGGTGCTTGGCGACGTGCAAAAGGGGCTGACCCTGCTCGGCCTGGTGGGCATCATCGATCCGCCGCGCGACGAGGCGATCCGCGCCGTGGCGCAGTGCCGCGCCGCCGGCATCGAGGTGAAGATGATCACCGGCGACCACGCCGTGACGGCCAGCGCGATCGCGCGCCAGATCGGCCTGGGCGGCGGCGACGTGAAAGCCGCCACCGGCGCCGAGGTCGAGGCCTGCGACGACCTGGCGCTGCGCCGCCTGGCGATCGAGACGACCGTCTTCGCACGTGCCAGCCCCGAGCACAAGCTGCGCCTGGTGCGTGCCCTGCAGGCCGAGGGCCAGGTGGTGGCCATGACCGGCGATGGCGTCAACGACGCCCCGGCGCTGAAGCAAGCCGATGTCGGCGTGGCGATGGGCATGAAGGGCACCGAGGCCGCCAAGCAGGCAGGCTCCATCGTGCTGGCCGACGACAACTTCGCCTCCATCGCGCATGCCGTCGAAGAAGGCCGCACCGTCTACACCAACCTGCGCAAGACGGTGACCTTCCTGCTGCCCGTCAACGGCGGCGAGTCGCTGACACTGCTGCTGGCCGTGCTGCTGGGCATCGCCCTGCCAATCCTGCCGGCGCAGATCCTGTGGGTGAACATGGTCAGCTCGATCGGCCTGGCCATGGTGCTGGCCTTCGAACCGACCGAGGCCGACGTGATGACGCGGCCGCCGCGCCGGCCC
>NZ_JAUYRO010000065.1 GCF_030696805.1 Methyloversatilis sp.
CAGTGATGCACTCTCCGGCGGCAACAGCCGCCCAACAGCTTTGTCCTTGAAAGCTTGTCCGTATCTCGCCACTTTGTTTCTTCCACTATCGCCCCCGGGTTGATGATTCTAACGAGGCGACAACTAGTCTGACTCAGGGGGATACAGGGAGAGCCGTTGTGCTCTTCGATCGTGCAAAATTGAAATTAAAGGCAGAGTGCTACGTGCCTTTGCCGGATTATCCGGGAGCCTTAAGAGCTGCAATGGAATTTGGGCTCAACTTTGAGTAATGCGATATGTCATTTGGCCAATAGGGCCAAATGACATGAACCGGGGAGATCAGCGGTCGATACAATCGGGGCTGGCAATTACGGTGTCGCATCATATCGCACGGCACCGCCGACTTTTCGGCAACTGCGTCGAACACACTTCATCTGCCAGCAGGTGAGCTCACTGTTGGAAGATATCAAAACATCTTCGATTCGGTGGAAGCCAAAATAGCATAACAACTTTCCAAACATTTGCACCTCCCGAAGGGAGTTCAAAGTCTATCAGTTTAGCTGACGAAGCTTAACTGGGTAAGTTGCAAACCTCAGCCTGGAGCTTGCCACGCGGTGCGCAGAGCATGCGTGCCGAGGATAAGCGCGCTGGCCCCGAGCCACGGGAACCCAACGGCCAAGAGGACCACACCCACCGAGGCTCCCAGGGTTCCACCAAAACAGAATGCGCGAGCTCGGCGCTTGAGCGGAAGCGGGATGTTCTGCTCAAGTTTGCCGTCAGTGGTCACTCCAGTCAGCAAATAACGAGGCGATCCCGGTAATGCCTGGCTGTAGCGCCCATTGAAATTGAGCGACTCAATATTCAGTAGAGCAGGTGACACTTGAGATGCTTTGTTCAAGCTTGGCAAGAGTGAGGCCGGCACGTGAATAGCTCGGAAGCTAAGTGATTCCTCGCTGTTTGGGAGAGATGCCTTCAATGAATACAAGTCTGGGATGGGAGCCCCGTCAGGGGTTCGTACGGGAGAGAGCGCTATCGCGCTGGAGGAGAAGCGGGTCGGGTTCATTTCCAGTGTAGCAAAGCCGGGCGCGCCCCCAACATCAACTTCATGAATTCCTTTGTAATTCAGAGCTTTGGGTGGGCTAAATTGGGCGTTGTAGGGAAATCTCGTCTCTAATGAGACGAATGGGCGCTGTTCTTGTCTCTAGTGAGACGACGTGTCTTCCTGAAGTGAGACGGATGACGATAAGCCACTGAAATGACTCAATAGGCCTTCTCGTCTCTAATGAGAATCTACGAACATCAAAAGCCGGCGAAAGCCGGCTTTTGATTTTCATTCATAGGGCGGGTTTTTCGATTCTCGACACGGTGGTTATATGTTCTTGGAGGAGAATGTTGTTTATCGGTACAAGTATCTTCCGTTTAATGAAAATTCGATTAAAACGATTGTCGAAGGTTCAATAAGCTTTACCTGTCCGCTCGCTTTCAACGACCCATTTGACTGTAGGCCATACGTCTGTCCAAACAGCGCACTCGATATCTCAGCTAAGCGCCCTGATCTTTATCGTAAGGTCGGCCAGGAGCTTGGACTGTCTCCGGCAAAGAGAATAATGAGCAAGTCGGTAATTCTCAAGAGACTGAAAGATAGGGTTGAGTCAGGCAAGTGGATCACAGATCTACTGGTTGGTGTTGGAGTTGTCTCGTTAAGTACTGATGCGCTGAACACATTGATGTGGTCGCATTATGCAGATTTCCATCGTGGATTTGTTTTGGAATTTAGAATACCTCTGAGGGGAAGGGAAGAGGAAGCGAAATTCGCGCGTGATCGTCTTACGCCCTTTCCAGTAAGGTATTCTGAAAATCGCCCCCATGTTGAAATGTTTTCTAACCCACATGACCTCGTGGAAAAGATTCTCTTGACAAAAAGCTTGGATTGGGCTTATGAGGCGGAGGAGCGGGTTGTTGATCAAATACGTGGACCTGGTATTTTCAAGTATCGCAGAGACGATATTTTGAGGTCGATAATATGCGGTGTAAAGATGCCACTCGATGATTTCAATAGGCTGCAAGCGGTGGTGGCTGCTCTCGCGGAGTCTTTTATGCCGAACTTGCGGATTTTTCGAGCCGAAGAATATCCGCGGAAGTACGGGATTCATGTCCCCGGGCACCCGCGGCTAGGAAACCTTGCTCCTTAGAAGCACTTAATAGGCGTCAGACCTTGTTTCCTGCGGGTATGCATCGGCACGCCAAAATCAACGAGCATCTTCAACGGTCGCCTGCGGTCAAGATGTGCTTTGCTGCTCGCGTGCGTAACGTACGCCGACTTATGCTTGGTCGACTCAATGGGTAGAACTCGTAGGCAATATATGACATTAAGAACCACCAAGGACCAATTGATTCAGTTGCTCGCGGATCCGGACAACAAGGTGCTTGCCTTATCAGGCACGTGGGGCACAGGAAAGAGCCACCTTTGGCGCGATATAAAGGCAGGATCGAACAACGAAGCTGTAAAGAGCGCCCTTTATGTTTCGCTCTTCGGTCTGCGCGACATGAGTCAGGTCAAGCTCAAAGTCTTGCAGAGCGCGCTTCCCAGCGCGGAGAAGCACCTTGCAACATGGGAAAGGGTGCGGGTCGGGATGGAAGGTGCCAGGAAGGTGCTCACTTCGCTGCACAAAGGATTCTCTGCGTTAGATGAGCTCGCACTACTTGCGGTGCCGAGCCTACTCAAGGACAAGGTCATCGTTCTGGATGACATAGAGCGCAAGCACGACAAGCTCAGTATCGACGAAGTACTGGGCTTCATCGACGAATTCACCCAGCAGCACGGGGCTCGATTCGTTCTTATCCTCAACAGCGACCAACTTGAAGACCGCAGGGTTTGGGACACGCTTCGCGAAAAGGTTGTCGACCAAGAGATTCGCCTTAATACGTCAACTGCAGAGGCCTTTGGAATTGCCATTGGACTGGTCCCGTCTCCATACGGGGAGAGCATACGTGCTGCCGCTGAACGGTGCGGACTTACAAATATCCGGAACATTCGAAAGGTCATAAAGGCGGTGAATCGCATCCTCGGGAATAGGACGGATTTGTCAGAAGCGCTGTTGTCGCGGGTTGTACCCTCGACCGTTCTGCTGGCTGCCATTCACTACAAGGGAATCGAGGACGGCCCCGACTCCGCTTTCGTTCTGTCTCAGGGAACCCCCAACGATTGGAGTGTTTTTTTTGATACCGACAAGGCGGAGGATGAGGAGAGTAAGCGTAAGGCGAAGTGGGCGCTCTTGCTCAACGAGCTTGGCATTAATGGCTGCGACGACTTTGAGTTGCTTGTGATCGAGTTCATGCAATCGGGTCTGTTCGATTCTACTGCGGTTACCGCAATCGTCGACCGATATGCAGCGGAAAACGATGCCATGGCTGCTCGGTATGATTTCAGCAAGTTCACGGAACGATTGATTTGGGATCATCGGCTGACCGAATCCGACTTACTTGACGAAGCCAAAGCTCTTTCCACGCGGGTTCATCTCATCGACGTTTACAACTTCACTTCCTTTCATGACGCCGTCGAGGAACTGCCCGACGGGGATGGCATAGCAAAAGACATGTTGGATCGCTGGATCGCGGCGTTCAAGGCCAAGGACTACGACGAATTCGATGACGAGAATACGTTCGGTCGGAAGGTGCATCCCGCAATCAAAGTGGAATTTGATGCCATAAGGGCCAATACGCAGGCCAAGTTGACGTTGTTCGACGCATGCGAGTTCATCGCCAAGAACAGCGGTTGGAGCATGCGACATGAAATGGTTATGAAGAGTGCGACCGTGGAGGACTTCGAGGCGACAATCAAGACGATCGACATACGGAGACTGCGCCTGTTCATGCGACGCATGCTAGAAATGACTATGCAGCCAGGCGGCTATCGCGAGCACTTCGGCGATGCTACAGATCGATTTTCAGAAGCTTGCAAGAATATCGCTCAAGATTCCACGTCAGGCCGGCTTGGAAAGCTTATCAAGAGAGTATTCTCCGATTCAAAACTGAGCCACTTGGTCGAACCATCGGAGCAAGAGGGTACGTAGAAACATTTCCGCACCCATACGAATCAAGGGTTAAAAGGGGACAGACCGCAATTTATTTCCCCGAATCTGCTCATACATCCACGCCGGGTCCATATCCGCTCCGTTGGGCCAGGTCACCACACCAAGATGCAGGCATGCCTGATCGAAACAGGCCTGGTCCTTGAGCGCTTCGAAGACGCCGCATTCCGCGGCAGTCAGAATCGCCGAAAAATCGGCGACTCCTTTCGTGTCATCCATGAAGGTGAGCAATAAGGGACGTAGCAACATTTCCGCTCCGCATAAGACTCAATCGGCTGGTAACGTAACGGCATTGGCGATTATTCGAAGAGAATTGTTCCTCCTGCCCGATCACTCAGTGCGCTCCCATCCGATGGGCCACGCCGAACCGTTCCGCCAGCATGTCGAGTCGCTTGTCCAGTGTCCATAATCTGGCGCCTTGCGTGATCAGGGTGGAGGCGAGCAGGTGCATGTCCACGATGCCGCAGCCGAGGCCGAACAGATGTTCGCGGTCGATGAAAGCCAGCACTTCGGCCGCACTGGCCTGACGGGCGGGCTGCAGGCTGGCGAGGTCGGTCAGTGTTTGCGCGCGGCTCGGTGGGGTGCCGCAGGCCAGTTCGCCGATGATCAGCGGGTGGATCAGTACGAGGTCTCGATCCAGAAGCTGGATGAGCGTGTCGTTACCGTGCCGGAAGTGATCCACCCACACCGAGGTATCGACAAGGATTCCGCTCACTGGGGGGCGCCAGCCCGCGCGCGCGGGATGTCCGGCATGTCGGGCTGGGTTGCGCCCAGCGCGGCAAGCCGTCTGGCCGACTGCACCCTGACGTAGGTCTTGATCGCTTCGCGGAACAGGTCGGCCTTGTCCATGGACGGATCGGCCACTTCAAGCGCCCGCTCGTACAGCGCGTCGTCTATCGTCACGGTCGTTCGCATGGGATGTCCTTGTTTGCATCGGATTTGATGTCATGGTGCGCCAATCCGGATGTGTTTCGCAAGGTGCATGAAGTCCGAAACTGGGGATAGACCCCCGACTCTTCCGAACAATAGGGCGAACAACAGGGGACGCAGCAACGTTCCCCGGCACTGCCAGCCGCTCGCGCTGACGCGGGCGCGTGGGTGGCGCCACGGTGTCATGTCTGCCAGGCGTACCGATAATGCCGGGCACCACAACGCTCAAGCTGTCCGACGAACTCAAGGTGCGCATCGCCTCGGCGGCGCAGCAGTCGGGCAAGACCGCGCAGTGCCTTCGTGGCCGATGCTCCGGCGACGGCAGCCGGGAAGCTGCCCATCCTGCGATCCGGCCTTGCGACGCCTCTCGTGTCATCCATGAAGGTGAGGGCCTGACGGTAATCGGGCCGCTCCGGAAGTGCCTTGATCCGCCGGGGGGGGGGGCGGCGGGGATGACTCCGGAGCTGCTGAAGCCCGGGCGGATCAAGCGCCGGATCTATCGGTCGCGCGCTGACGCTCGTGCCGATGCATTCGACGACATCGAGATGCTCTGCAACGTGAAGCGCCGCCACGGATACACCAACCCGCCATCCCCGGTAGCCTTCGAACGGCTGTACATGTTGAACAGCAGAACCGTCTGGAAAACCCGGGGCGATTCACTCCATCCCGTTCCGGCATCTTTAAACAGGACCATAAAAAGACTATATTAAGTCTTGATCAAATCCGGAGTACGGCCATGCGCTACTCATCTCAAGTCAAGCCGATCAGCTACCTCAAGGCCAACGCGGCCGAGGTCCTGACAAACCTCGCAGAGCAGCGTCAGCCCCTGGTCATCACCCAGAACGGTGAAGCCAAGGCTGTCCTGCAGGACATAGCCTCGTTCGAGGAGACTCAAGAGACGCTGGCTTTGCTGAAAATCCTGGCACTGGGCAACCAGGATGTCGCCGCTGGCAAGGTCAAGTCCGTTGCTGATGTTGTCGCCCGTCTGCGCGCGAAACGAGCCGCGGCCTGATGGCTGGCGCACCTGTCAGGTTCGAGGTCCTGCTCACCGAAGGTGCGCAGCAGGACCTGGAGGCCATCCACGACTACATCGCCGAATTTGACTGTGTGGCCAACGCCAACTACGTGCTGGATGAGTTGATGGCGGTTGTGGAGAGCCTGTCGAAATTTCCGGAGCGCGGCAGCTACCCGAAGGAATTGGTTGGCCTCGGCATCAAGGAATATCGGCAGACCTTCTTCAAGCCGTACCGCGTGATCTACCGCATCACAGGCAATCAAGTGATCATCTACCTGATTGCTGACGGATGCCGTGATATGCAATCAGTGCTGGCCCGCCGCCTGCTTGGCGCTTGACCCACGGCACCCCACGCCAGTAGTCGAAGAGAGCGAATACAACAATAGTGAGCAGAGGGTGCAGGGCGGCAGAGGTCTGCGGGTACTCCCGCAGCGCGGTCACTTCGTCCAGCGACAGTTACAGGGCCTCGACACCTTCGCGGTTGAAGCGCCCGCCTCTCAGTGCGGCGCCCGCGCCGCTGGTAGGCCGGCTGGCCCATTGCGGGGTGTGCGCCCGGAACAGCGGGGTGCCGGGCGGCAGATCGACAAGAATCAACCGACGAAACCCGCGCTGATCGACTCCAGATAGGCAATCGCGTCTTCGGTCCGGCCTTCCTGCACCAGTTGCAGCAGCGTCTTGTGGCGGAACGCGGGGATGGGTTCATTCTTGATGAGGAAGATCGCCCGTTGCGGGTCCGGTTGCACGGCTGCCGCGGCAGACAGCACGCGCATCAGGTCGCGCAGCGCGGACTGGAGCCGCGGTGACTCCGGGTGGGTACGCAGCGTGTTGCGGTGGACTTTCGCCAGTTCGGCGAGATCCTGGAACTGCAGACCCATGACATGGGCGACGTTCGCGGCTGAAAAGCGCGATGTGCCGACTTCGCGCACCGATTCGAGCACGTCTGAAAAGGCGGTGGAAACCATGGCGTCGATCCTGAAGGGGCGTGTGCATAGTCGATACATTGTTGCAGGTGATTCAAGCGCGCAGCGCGCCTTGTTGCCGCTCAAGGTCGGGCACTCGCTACCCCTTTCCGCGTTTCACCAGATCGCCCGCACATGCGGGTAGCTCCTGATCTTTTCGTCGGCGCTGACCAGTGGTGCGGCGAACTTGCGCGCGGTGGCGACGATGATGCGGTCGGCCGGATCCTTGTGGAAGTCGCCCGGCAGTTGCACACTCTTCACGGCAATTTCGCTGTCCACCGGCACCATCTGCACCGCGTCGATCCGGCTGAGGGTGTCCAGCCAGGATGCGATGTCCATCGACAGCGCGACGCGCCCGCGCTCGACCAGCATGGCCAGTTCCCAGGCCGACATGCTTGAAACGAGGATCTGACCGCCGTCCATTTCGGCGTCGATGGCCGACGCCGCGGCGGCGGACAACTGCGCGCGTTCGCCATTGGCCCACCACAGCAGCGCGTGAGTATCGAGCACGATCATCGCGCGGCGTCCCAGTCGTCCTCACCGACCGATTCGGTCGGTTGGTCGTAACGCAGCACGGAGCCGCGCAGGATGTCCAGCGGCGAGCGCTCCTGCGGTGTGAAGCGGCGTACTTCCAGCCGCGGTTCGCCGCGGTCGGTCACGATGAGGGGTTCGCCGCTGCGTTCCACGTCGCGGAAGTATTCCAGCGCGCGCGCCTTGAACTGCGATTTGGATACTTCGGTACTCATCTCGCCTCTTTCTGGTCATAGTCATGGAACCATAGTCATGGTAGGTGCGGATTGTGTCCAAGACAAGGACGCGGGTGTAACTGTCAGGGGTCGAGCGGCCGAACCCGCCTGGGCCACGGACTTTTACCCATGTCTCGACCCGGACGAAGTCAGCGCGTAGTGCGTTCGATTCAGAGCAAGCCAAGAGTTGGTCCATTAACACCCATTCCCCTGCGGCATGGCTTAGAAATGGGTGTAAATGGGCGTAGTATTGGTCACATGCTCCGTTCAGACAGCCTCCTGATCACACCCGAAATCCTCAGCCTGATTGCCCGGATCGACGAATTCAAGGGCGCATGGCGGGCCTTGGGAACGCTCGCGCCCGAGCGTCTTTCGGCGTTGCGGCGGGTGGCGACCATCGAAAGCATCGGCTCGTCCACCCGCATCGAAGGCAGCAAGCTGACTGACCGCGAGGTGGAGCGCCTGCTGTCCAATCTGGCCATTCAGTCCTTCGACACCCGCGACGAGCAGGAGGTGGCCGGTTACGCTGAGCTGATGGACCTGGTGTTCAGCTCGTGGCAGGACATCCCCTTCAACGAGAACCACATCAAGCAATTGCACCAGATCCTGCTGCGCCACAGCGAAAAGGATGCGCGCCACCGGGGGCAGTACAAGACCCATTCGAACAGCGTCGCCGCCTTCGATGAAGGCGGGACACAGATCGGGATTGTCTTCGAGACCGCCACGCCGTTCGACACGCCACGGTTGATGGCCGAATTGGCGTCGTGGGTGAACGATGAACGGGGGAAGAGGCATCTGCACCTGTTGTTGATCATCGCGATCTTCGTGGTGGTTTTTCTGGAAATTCACCCCTTTCAGGATGGCAACGGGCGTTTGAGCCGGGCGCTGACCACCCTGCTGCTGATCCAGGCGGGCTACGCCTATGTGCCGTACAGTTCGCTGGAAAGTGTGATTGAGCTGAACAAGGAAGCCTATTACCTCGCGCTGCGCCAGACACAGGGCACCATCCGCACCAAGGCCCCCGACTGGCAGCCGTGGCTGCTGTTCTTCTTGCGCTCGCTGGCCGAGCAGGTTCGCCGTCTGGAGAAGAAGGTCGAGCGCGAAAAGATCGTGCTGGCCGCACTGCCTGAGCTGTCACTGCAGATCGTGGAATTCGCCCGTGAGCACGGGCGCGTCACGATGATGGATGCGATCAAGCTGACCGGAGCCAGCCGCAACACCTTGAAGCAACACTTCCGCGACCTGACCAAGCGCAACCATCTGGAGCAGCACGGCAGCGGACGCGGTGTGTGGTACGGGTTGAAGTGATTCGACCCGATCGGTTCCTATTTCATCAACGACGTTTCCGCTGAACCGGCTTGACTTGGCGCCTTCGGGTCAGACCCCATTAGCCCCATCGGTCCGTGGTGGAACACTGCTACGTCTGAGCGGACGTGATCGAGGGGCCTTGCTGCGGCCCCTCGATGGCTGACGTCGGGGCGACGTCAGGCCGGCATCCGCGCGCGGCGCGACATGCCGGCAACGAGGAACAGTCCGGCCACCATCATTCCCCAGGTTTCCGGCTCGGGCACCGGCAGTGAAAAGCTGCCCTGCACGGTCTTGCTGAGGACTTGATCAAAGGGCGAGGGATAGGCTTCGCGGCCGATGAAGGTGCCGCCACCCGTGATGCCCGCGAACACACCGGTTCCGCCTGTGTATTCGAAACTGCCCTCGTATTCATACACTTCGCCGCTCTCGGCGGTGCGGCGGAAATAGTCGACCCAGTAAAGGCCCGTGTAGCTGCCATGGGCGTTGCCGCCGGTCAGCACGCAACCGCCTTCGTCGTAGCAGTAGGTCTGACCCGACGCCGGAGCGTAGAAAGGCGTAAAGGTGTGTTGCGTCGCGCTTTGTAGCATCGACGGCAGATTGCTGCCATCCGCCACGAGGACGAAGTCTTCGTAGCGTTCAAAGGGAAAAGTGTTCAGGTTGTAGGTGACGCTACCGACGAAGGACTCGGTGAATTCGTAGGTGACGGTCGGGTTCGCTGCTTGCGCCAGGCTGCAACTGACAAGCAGAGCCGAGGTAAATGCGAGCTTCTTGAAGGAGAGCATGACTGTTGTCCAGGTCTGGTGAGAAATCGTGAAGCCCATCGAGGTGGAATAAGGAATGCGCGAGACAGCATGTAGCAAGTACTGCACCAAAGACGATATCCATATGGAACAGTCATTTATGCGAGTCGCCTCTTTCAGGTGTAAGGAATTCCGACGGTTGTCCGGGTTTCGGGAGACAGCCTGGGTGGAGAAGAAGTGGTGGTCACAGGGGACTTTCCAACATATCCGGCGATGCCGGCAGCCCGCACTGCCGATGCTGCGGCGGTGCAACCATGGTTTCACCTCTACCGGAGAGTGCCGACGATGACGCGCACCACAACGCTCAAGCTGTCCGACGAACTCAGGGCGCGCATCGCGTCGGCGGCACAGCAGAGAGGCAAGACCGCGCACGCCTTCATGGTCGAGGCGCTCGAACTGCAGACCGATCTCGCAGAACGGCGCAGTGCCTTTGTGGCCGACGCGCTGCTGGCCCGCGAGGAGGTTGCGCGCGACGGCCTCGTGCTGGATGCCGACGAAGTGTTCGATTACCTGAAGGCGCGCGCCGACGGTCGACCCGCTCGCAAACCCACATCCAAGTCGGACTTGTTGGCGATCTGAGCAGCGACCTGCATTGAGCACACGTCTGGTTCCGGCGCCGCGCGCGCGGGCCGATCTGGCGGGGCCACGCGAGACGGAAACACGCGCGCACTCCGGCGCCGCGCGCGCGGGCCGATCTGGAACGGCTGACCGAATGTATGCTGCAAGCGGTCGCCCCGGCGACGGCCGCCGAAACGCTGCCCTTGCTGCAGTCAGGTCTCGCGCTGTTGCGTCAGCATCCGTCGATCTGCCGCAAGGCCGAACACGGTTTGCGCGAGTTGGTGATTTCGCACGGCCGGACGGGTTACATGTCCCTGCATGACTATGACGCCCGTCGCGACATGGCGATTGTGCCGGCGGCGAGACAGAGCAGCGCGACGGCGGTTACGCCGATTGAGCGCTGTGGCTTCGTCCCTGCGCGCGGGTTGTGACCCCCACGACTAGAGGGCTTCGCAATATTTGGCAAGACTGCTTGCGGATCCAGCCCGTAGGTTGGGGTGAGCGCAGCGATGCCCAACATGAGCCCGAACAGAAGCGTGCAAAACGCGTACCTTTGGGTGAGCGCAGCGATGCCCGACATCAGGCGCGTGGCGCGAGTTACCGCTGGTGACCAGAGAAGCGGTTCCCTTCGAGCGCACCGGCAGGATACGAGCACGGTCCCGTCACGCGAAAAAGGTACCCTGCCTCCGGAACCGCGGCGGCCGCCCCGCGTCGACCGTCGGTCTGCCTGCCCCATCCGGAGAATGCCGTGTCCCTGCTACGTCTGAGTGTCCTGCTGTGTGCGGTGCTGCTGCCGCTCTGCCTTCCTGCGCGAGCGGCTGAAGACTCTGCGGTTAAAGACCTTTCGAAGCTGTCCTACGATGCCCGGCTGACCGGCTACGAATACGCGTTCGGGGTGAAGTTCTTCCCGATCGCGTCGCAGGGCCAGTCGCTGGAAATGGCGTACATCTTTCTTCCGGGCGAGGCCGGCAAGCCGGTGGTCACGCTGCTGCACGGCAAGAATTTCAACGCCGATTACTGGGCTTCCACCGCCCGCCATCTGCGGAAGCAGGGCTATGGCGTACTGATTCCCGACCAGATCGGGTTCGGCAAGTCGTCCAAGCCGATGCAGTACCAGTATTCGTTTCCCGTGTTGGCGAGCCACACGCGCGCGCTGATGAAGTCGCTCGGCATCGAAAGATCGGTCGTCATCGGGCATTCGATGGGCGGCATGCTGGCCAGTCGCTTCGCGTTGATGTATCCGCAGGCGGTGCAGCAACTGGTGCTGGTGAACCCGATCGGCCTGGAAAACTACCTGAAGTATGCCGAGTACAAGGACACCGATTTCTTCTACAAGGCCGAGCAGGCGCAGACGGCCGCGGGCATCGCCAAATATCAGCGCGACAATTACTACGCCGGCCAGTGGAATGAACGCTACGAGGCGCTGACCCGCTTTCTCGTCGGCCAGCTCCAGGGGCCGGACAAGGCGCAGGTGGCCTGGGTCAATGCGCTGACCTACGACATGATCTTCACCCAGCCGGTCGTGACCGAATTCGGCGACCTGTCGGTGCCGGTCAGCCTGATCATCGGTACGCGCGATCGCACCGGCCCCGGTCGCGGCTGGATGAGAGCCGGCGTCGATTACGAACCCGGGCGCTACGACCGGCTCGGCAAGACGGCCGCCGCGCTGATTCCCGGCGCCGTGCTGTACGAGCTGCCGGATCTGGGCCATCTGCCGCAGATCGAGAATTTCGACGTGTTCACCGGGGTGCTGGACAAGGCGCTGGCCGGCCGCAGGTAGTCCGGAAAGCAGCGGAAGAGAATCGGGCAAACGCCCCATTTCCTCAGTTCGATTCAGTCGCTCTCGGTGAAAGGGCCGTATCGCTCCAGGTCCATGCTGTCGTGAAGAAGCCGTAGCACATCGATCACTGTGCTGTTTTGATTGCTGGCGATCCGGAACATCACGAAATGTCGCCCCTTGCGGCCGTTTCGTGCGACGTGAAGCGACCGGATGCCGATGCCGATTTCGGGGCGTTCCCTGACGCCGATGGCATCGGGACCAGCAATCAGTGCCTGCAGCGCCAGCGAGAGCGTGTCCGCATACGTCCGTGCCTGCGCCGAACCGAAGTTCTGGGTTGTCCAGCGCAGAATGTGACGGTAATCCGTCTCGGCCGCTGCCGACAGGCGAACTGTCCAGGCATGCTCGCCCACTATGGGAGGGCGCTTGCCGAAGTCAGGGCGGCGAGATGTTCGGCCAGGGCGTCCGCCGAGTCAAAGCGCTCGAACCGACCCGCGTCGATGTCGGCCATGCCGACCGCGGCGGCGTCGCGCAATGTGGCAAGGCGCATGGCGTCTTCGGACTCCCGGCGCTCGATCAGTCTCAGCCCTTCGCGCAAGACCTCGCTGGCGTTCTGATAGCGCCCGGAGGTGACCAACTGCTCCACAAGCTGAGTCTGGTGGTCGGTCAGGACAACGTTTCGGGTGGGCATGGGTATCTTCTGAATCGGTTTTGTGTTGGCATACTATGCCATAGGTCCGGCGCTGTCAGACATCGGTGACGAGGCTACATTTCCCGCGCGGCCGGCTGCTCTGTCGGGAACATCGTCCTGCCCAAAGGCGTATTGCCCGACAGACAGTCGATGTTAAGCAGTGTCTGTCCCGATCAGTCCGCTACGTCGTGGGCCGCGCGCAAGCTTCTTGCTTCCATGCCGCTATCCGTCACTCTCCGGCATCGATCCATGAAGCTTTACATGACCCCCGGCTCGTGCACGACCGGCATCCACATCCTGCTCGAGACGCTGGAACTGCCTTTCGAGGCCTGGATCATCAGCATTCCGGCCGGCGACCATCTCGCGCCGGACTATGTCGCAATCAATCCGAAGTCCACGATTCCGACACTGGTGCGCGACGATGGCAGCGCACTGACCGAGTTCCAGTCCATCGCCTGGTGGCTGGCGCGCACCCACCCGAAGTCGAAGCTGCTGCCCACTGACGCGGAAGGCGAAACCCGCGTGCTCGAAGTGATGGACTACGTCGTCGGCACGCTGCACGGCCAGGGCTTCGCGCGCATCTTCGCGACCGACAAGTTCGCCACCGACCCGGCGCAGCACGAGGCGGTGAAGGCGCGCGGGCGGGATATCGTCGAACAGGGCTTCGCCATCGTCGACGCTCAACTGCCGCACCTGCGCGAACTCGCGGGCGACTTCTGCATCGCCGATGCCGCCTTGTTCTACGTTGAGTTCTGGGCCAGCCACTGCGGCATTGCGCTGCCGCCCAACTGCCAAGCGCACTACGAACGCATGCGCGCCCGGCCGGTCGTTGCGGGGGTGCTGCGCGAAGAGGGATATCGCTGAAGCGACCCTCGCCGTCAGCGCGGCAGAGGGAGGGGGCGGGGCAGGGGGCTTCGTTTCCGTTCGTGGCTGCGACGTCGGTCGCGACAGGGCGATCGTGCTGGCGGTGAGCCCCCGCGCGAGGGGCGGCTACAGGGACTGAACGTCACGGGGAAACAGGGGGCAGACCCCTGTTTCCTTGCTTGCTAGGTGCCTTGATCAGGCACGCCGACGTCGGGCGATCACGCCTATCAGTCCCAGGCCGGCCAGCAGCAGCGCATAGACCTGCGGCTCGGGTATCGGCTGGGTCATGACGGAAACCTTTCCGAATGCGGATGCACCCATCTGGTCGTAGTTCGGTCCGCGGAAGACAAGACCCGTGATGGTGCGACCGGAAGACGCCACCGTGCGGCTGAAGCTACCGCCACCGCCGGCCACCATGATGTCGATCGTACTTTCTGCACGGTTCCAGGTCATCGTCGTGGTGTACGTGGCGCCCGGAACGTAGTCACCGACCTCGGTGCCGCGCCCGACGTCGCCGATCAGGATCATCGTGTCGCTCGACTTGAAATCCCAACCGTAGCGCTTTCCCATGTCGAAAACCACGTTGCCATCGGCACCGCAGTCGGGTGAGCAGATCTGGCGCACGTAAAACCATCCCGGTGAAACGAATCCGGGCTGATAGGGGCCAGGCTGGTATCCCGAAGCCGTGAACGTGCTGCTGATCGTCAGCGGCTGATCGGGCGTCACCGTAAATTCGTAGATCAGTTCGTTGAGCGCAGCGCTGCTCGACGGCACTGAAATCATGCTGCCCCAGTCAGCGACCGGAACCATCGTGCTGTCGGCGATCGCTGCACCGCTGAAAACCATGCCGGCAAGCACTGTGGAACGAATGAGCGGAGTTTTATTCATGAGTTGTCATCCCTTTGAAAAGGCGAATCGATGGCACGCGATCCGCGTCGATCAACCAACGCCTGATGCTGCGTCGGAGCACGATCGATCAGTGGGCCGTGTGCCCTTTTGCCGGTGTTGTGCGACGCCGGCAATTTCAGCCTATGCCCGGATCACCCGGGGATTTTGACCAGGGTCAACAGGGCGCAATGCCCCGTCGGCCCGTCGAAAAGCCGGTCCCGACGCGGAGAATGTTGAGCCCCCTTCCAAGGCGGGCGCGACGGGGATCAGGGCGGAAAGAAGGAAAAAAAGGTGCGAGGGGGAAGTAAAACAGGCCTGTTTCCTTCGGTGCGCAGCGCATCAGCCCTTCGCGAGCCGTTTCCTCACGGCCGCAGTTGCACCCAGACCCTGCGGCCGTTGCAGGTAGACGGCGGGTTCGGGAATGGGGAAAGTTGGAGTTTCGCTGACGATGCGCCCATTCACCGGGTTGCGGTATTCGAGTGCCCGTAGTGAGTCCAGTCTGCCCCGGACTTCGTCGGGCAGCGGCACCGGAGCCGACCGCCCTGAAGAATGGGAAGAATGGGAAATGCGACCGATATCCGCCAGTATTCGTGCCTCGGCGGCAACGCATCAACCGGCAGTTTCCGGCCCGATTGCCCGCGACTGCAGCGGCTCGCCGGGCGGTCAGCGAGCCAGCGGCCGCCGTGTTCCATCAGCTTTCTGCGGACGGCCCGCTGGACTGCGGTCTGACCCGGCGCGGGGTCATGCCGCGCTCGCGGCGCAGCAGCTTGCGCAGCATCGACGCGTCCGCATACCCCACCTGTGCGGCTACCGACTCGATCGACGCCCGCCCGGTTTCGAGCAGCTGTGTCGCGCGCTCGACGCGCAGTTTCTGCACGTACTGGATCGGCGACATGCCGACTGCCGACGCGAAATGCCGGCTCAGTGTGCGCGGCGTCAGGTGCAGCGCATCGGCCAGCATGGCGAGTGTTACCGGTTCGCCGAGGCGCGTCTGCAGCCAGCGGTCGGCGCGCTGCAGCGTGGGGGTCTGGCTGACCAGATGCGAGGCGATGGCGTACTGGCTCTGCGACACGCGGTGATCCAGCATCAGGAAGCGCGCGCAATTGCGCGCCAGCTCGTCGGAACCGTGGCGGGCCACCAGTGCGAGCATCAGGTCGGCCTGGGCCAGCGCGGCGCCGGCCGTGCTGAGGGCGCCGTCACGGACCACCATGCGCGCCATGTCGAGGTCGACGCGCGGAAAGCGCTCCCGGAAATACGGTGCCAGCCACCAGCTCGTGGTGGCGACGCGCCCGTCGAGCAGACCGGCCTGCGCCAACGCAAAGGTGCTGACGCAGGACGCCGCCACTTCCGAGCCGGCTTCGAGCCAGTCGCTCACCCGGTCCATCGCCTTCACGACCTCGCGGCTCACCAGCCAGTCTTCGAGTTCGCCGCGCGACGCGCGATTGGCACCCGGCAGAAGCAGTAGTCCGGGCGGCGGCAGATCGGCCATGCGCTCGAGCGGCCCGACTTCGAGCCCGGAACCGCTGCGCTCGCGCCGCCGTCCGCTGCCGGCCAGCGTGATGTCGAACAGCGGTGGCCGGGCCGCGAGCACGCACAGCCGATTAGCGGTGTTCATCACGTCGAGCGTGATGCCCAGGCTGATGTCGAGTACGCCGGGCAGAATCAGTACGGCTGTTTTCATGATGTCCATATTAGCCCGGTTGATGTCGATATGGACACTCGATGGCGAGCCCGTGCGGCCTCAGCATGGGGGCCTGACCCACCGGTTGGCGACCATGACAAAGGAGCATCACTTGAAGACCCGTGACGAACGCAATCCACACCCCGACACAGTCCGGCCGGCTCGAACCGCCGGCGGACTGGACTATCTGCATGACAGCGCGGGTGCACCGTTCAACTACATGTACCCGCCGCCCGCCGGCGAACCGTGGGAGAACTGCAGCTACCGCACGCACCGCGTCGACATCGTCGACACCCGCCCGGCCGCGCAGGACTTCCTGCTCGATCATCAGGGATTCGAACTGCGCGACGCCCCGACCGGCCTCACAGCCTTCGACGACGATGAAAGCATCCGTGCCCGCTACTACCCGGAAGTCGAAGCCATCGCCTGCCAGGTGAGCGGCGCGACGCGCGCGCTGTGCTTCGACCATCAGGTGCGTCGGCGCAGCCGGGGCGAACAGCACCTCAGCTTCGGTCGGCAGCACACCCAGGCTTCGGCTGTAGGGCGTGTGCACAACGACTATTCCGAGGCGAGCGGTCTGGCGCGGCTCGCCCTCGTGCTGCGCGATGAGGCGGCGCAGTCTCGCATCCGTCGCTTCGCCGTGGTGAATGTGTGGCGGCCGCTGATCGAGCCGGTCGTCGATGCACCACTGGCCATGTGCAACGCGCGGTCGGTGATGGCGCAGGATCTGGTGGCGGCGGAAATCCGCTATCCCGAACGCAGCGGTGAAATCTATCTGCTGAAGCATTCCCCGCAGCATCGCTGGCATTACTTTCCGGGCATGGCGAAGCATGAAGTGCTGGTGTTCAAGCAATACGACTCGCAGGCGAGCGGCGTGTCACGATTCACCCCGCACGCCGCTTTCCTCGATCCGGCGGCACCTGCGGATGCGCCGCTGCGCGCCAGCATCGAGGCGCGCTGTCTTGTACTTTTCGATTGAAAGGTCAGCCATGAACGATCCGCATATCGAATACTGGTTCGACTTTGCGAGCCCCTACAGCTACCTGAGCACGCTGCGCATCGAAGCACTTGCCCGCGAACGCGGCGTGCGTGTGGCATGGCGCCCGCTGCTGCTCGGCCCGATCTTCCGCTCCGCTGGCTGGGAAAGTTCGCCCTTCCTGCAGCAGCCGGTCAAGTTCGCCTGGATGTGGACCGATCTCGCGCGTCAGTGCGCGCGCCATGGTCTGCCCTGGCGAAAGCCGTCGCAATTCCCGCGCAACAGCCTGCTGCCGGCGCGCATTGCGCTCGCCCACAGTGACGCAACGTGGATCGCGACCTTCTGTGCCCGGGTGTTCGAGCTGAATTTCGTGCATGACGAAGAGATCAATGACGTCGAAGCGATGCAGCGCGTGCTCGAGGCGCTCGGCCTTCCGGCCGGCGACCTGATCGCGCAGTCGCAGTCGCCTGACGTGAAGCAGGCGCTGCGCGAACAGAGCGAACAGGCTGCACAGCGCGGCCTGTTCGGCGCGCCGAGCTTTTTCGTCGGCGACGCCTTGTACTGGGGTAGCGAACAACTGGAGGACGCACTCGATGCCGCCTGCCGCACATGACGAATGCAGCGCACCGGCCGGTTTCACGCCGCGGGTGCTGCGCGGGCCGTTCTTCGGCGGCCGCACGGTATTCACCGGCAGCGAGGGGCACACGGATCACTTCATGGTCCGCATCACCGGTGACGACTGCAACCTGCTGGGCATCACGCACGGCGGCGTCATCGCCACGCTGGCCGACGTCTTCATCGTCGGCTTCATCGCCGGCCAGCTGACGGCCGACGCCCGGATGGTGACATCCAGCCTGTCCGTCGACTACCTCGGCCCGAGCACGGCAGACGACTGGCTGATCGGCCGCATTCATGCGCACCGCATCGGTCGCAGGCTGTGCGTCGCATCCGGCGAGTTCCGCGTCGGCGACCGCACCGTTGCCCTGATCAGGGCGAACTGCGCACGCCTTCCGGATACCGGACGTCCGGACACCTCCGCGTCGGATTCCTGAATCACGCCTTGTCACCGCTTCGCGGCCGGCGGCGGCAACGCTCACTGCCTCATCAACGATACGGCCGCGGCGGTGCTCTATCTGGAAATCGGCGACCGCAGCAGTGGTGACGAGGTCCGCTACCCGGACAATGACCTGCGGGCCGAACTGACCGACGGCCAGTGGGCATTCAGCCGCAAGGACGGCAGCCGGTACTGAAGCGCCGGTCAGCCCGGGCTGAGCAGGACACCGACGATCCTTGTCACGACCCGTCACCCGTGCCGGGCTTCATGCCGTTGGCAGATCTCCACGCGGGGATGTCACGCTGACCGGGCAGCACACCCGATGTCGATGGGGGCAGGGCGTTCAACGCAGGCCCTGCAGATTGAACTCGAGGCGCGCAGTGGGCGAACACGGCTTGGAGTGGGGTCGAGTTCAAGCCGATCGCCGAACAGGGCTGTCTCGGGTACGGCGTGTGGGACGTGAACTTCCGCCACGCGGCCCGAGCCTTGGCCGGTGTAGGGCAACGCTGCGCTCACCCCACCCGACGAATGAAGCGAGGTGGCAAACCCAGCCCTGGCATGCAGGTTGGGGTGAGCGCAGCGATGCCCAACACCGCACCCACCAATCCTCGCGCCGTCGCGTCGACCCCGCAGGTTGGGGTGAGCGCAGCGATGCCCAACGCCGTACCCCTCCAATCATCGCGCCGCCGCGTCGACCCCGTAGGTTGGGCTGAGCGCAGCGATGCCCAACGTCCGCCGCGCCCTGCCAATCTTCCTGCCGTCGGTGCGACCCTTCAATCGAGATAGCGCTGCATCCGCTCGTTCCGAAATCGCCCTCCGTGCAGCATGGGTGTCACGCGGCCGGCTCCGGCTCCAGTGACCCGTCTTCGGTTGTTGCCAGCCGCTGCGGAATCAGCCGGCGCGGCGGGTGCCGACGACGCGCGCTTGCAGAGCAGGCTGGGGCAGTACGCGCTGGGCCTTCAGACGACGGCGAAGTGCCGTCACCACCCATCATTCACGGCGCGCGGAATCGGGCACATCCGGCAACCGCCGCCAAACGTACTCGGTACACGATCTGGCCGCGCGTGCGCGAGGACGATAACAAATCGTCATGTGGCGCCCAGCGTTGGAAGGCTTGTGGCGTGTGCCGAATGCGCACACGCCAAAAGCCTCAGAACTTGCCGTTGCCGTTTTTCCACTCGGTGCGCGGCGGAATGGTTTCCAGCGTGTCCCAGTGTTCGGCAATCCTGCCGTTCTCCACCCGGAACAGGTCGTAGTACGCGGTCGGCTTGCCGGCAAATTCGCCTTCGCTGACCGTCAGCACGAAGTTGCCCTCGCCCAGCACCTTGTGCACCGTGTGGTACTTCAGCGTGATGCCCGCCTTGGCCAGACCTTCCAGCGCGGCGCCCAGGCCGCTCAGACCGTCGGCGATCTGCGGATTGTGCTGGCGGTAGTGGTCGCCGTCGAAGTAGACCGCCAGGCGATCGAGACGGCCATTGACCAACACGTCGTCGACAAAGGCGGCCACCAGTTTCTTGTTGGCATCGGTCTTGTCCAGGTTGCTGACCGCGATCGGCCCGTCGATCATCGTGCGCCCGCTCGGATTGGGCTCGCGAGGCGTCTGCTGCAGATTGTCCCAGTGCTCGACGATCCGGTCGTGTTCGAAGCGGAAAATGTCGAATCCGATCTTCGGGCCGAAGAAGTTGTAGTCGGTGTGGGCGAACACGTAGTCGCCGTCCTCGAAGACACGCACCGTGTTCACCCGGGCGGACCCTGCGGGCAGCGCGGCCAGTGCGGCACCGAATCCGGCGAGGCCGTCGGCCACGGCAAGGTTGTGCTGCACGTAGTGGTCCGGATTGATGATGGCGACCGGTGCTGATTCACCGGTTTCGATCGCCTTGAGCAGGGCGACGACCTGAGTCTTGCGGTCGGTGGTCATGGTGACTTTCTCCTTTGAAGTGTGGAATCCGGTGCAGCCGGTCAATGCAAGTGCTGCGACGATTGCGGCCGTGGCATGGCCGAGACGAGGGCTTTTCATTGTTGTCAGTGCTGGGTTGTCATCGAACATGCAGTGTGTCCGTGGGCGAGCAGTACAGCGAGGTCACCATCGGCCAAGTGATGGTCAAAATCGGGCATTTGAGAAAACGGGGGGCACGCATGAGCACGACGGCGCAGGTTCGCGATACGCACTTCGATAACGCTCGCCTGTCGGAGATCGGTCTTGAGGTGTTCAGCCTCGAGGAACTGCGCAGCCGGGTGACGGCCGACCGCCTGGCCGAAGCGGAGCGCGTCGACTTCCTGATGGTTCTGCTGATCAGCGATGGGTCCGGCGAGCACCTGATCGACTTCCAGCCGGTGCGGTGTGCGCCGGGTTCCGTCGTGGTCGTGCGCCCCGGGCAGGTGCAGCAATGGCGCATGCACCCGGGTCTGCAGGGACTGCTGCTGCTGGTCGACACCCGGCTGGCTCAACTCGCCGCCAGCGCGCTGGCCGACCCGGCCTTCCAGATGCTGCAGATCGACGAGTGGCCCGCCGTGTTTTCCTTGTCTGCGAACGATCAGCGCGACGGCGAAGCGCTGGCCCGGGTGCTCGAGCGCCAACTCGACCCGGAGCAGGTGGATGATGTCAGCGCGCGCCTGGCGCGGGAACTCTTGCTGAGCCTGATGTTGTTGCTGAGCCGTGCCGCACGGGGCGCGGCACCTGCGCGCAGCATGCAGGAACGCCTGTTCCAGCGTTTGCAGCGCGACCTGGACGCTTCGGTCCACACACGGCCCACGGTGGAAGACATCGCCCGGCGCCTTCGCGTGTCGCCAAGTACGCTGTCGCGCGTCTGCCGCCAGCGCGTCGGTGCGTCGGCGAAGGCTCTCATCGACCGCCGCACGGCGCTTGAAGCGCAACGGCTGCTGGTGCATACGGCTGCATCGACCACGACCATCGGTGAGGCGCTGGGCTTTTCCGAGCCCACCAATTTTCTCAAGTTCTTCAAGCGTGTCGTGGGCATGACACCGGATGCCTTCCGGAAAAGCTGGCGCCCGGCTGCCTGATGTCCGTCTGCGCCGCCACATCAGCCGACCCGCCTTTGCCCTCGAAGGCATAATCGAACGCTGCAATCGGCCAACGTGCGCGACGACGACGGGTGAATGGCGGTTCGATTCGGTCATGGAGTACATCGATATGAAAATACTTGTCGCGGTCGACGGTTCGCCATCGGCGCTGTGTGCGGCGCGTTACGGGCTGGAATTCGTGCGGGACGGTTTGCGTGTCGAGTTCGTGCTGGCGACCGTGCAGGAGCCGACTTACCTGTACGAAATGCTCGCGCCCGACGCCGAAGTGCTGGAACGCGTCAGCGGGGCGGTGGGTTCGCGTGCGCTGGCGCAAGCGGAAGCGCTGTTCGAAGCGGCCGGCGTGCCCTTCGAGCGCGAAATCGGCTCGGGTGAGCCGGCCGCCAAGCTGGTCGAGCTCGCACAGCGACATGAATGCACCGGCATTTTCATGGGCGGCCGCGGCATGGGGGCACTTCGCGGGTCGTTGCTGGGTTCCGTGTCGCAGGCGGTGCTCCAGCAAGCAGCCGTACCGGTCACCATCGTGAAATGCGAATCCGGGGTGGAACCGTGACGGTGCGATATCGATGACATCCGGTGCGAGCTCCCGGCCGGTCAAGAAGGCCGGTGATCCCCGGCTGTCGTGGCACGCCGTAGCGGTCGCAGAAGTCTTCGGTGCGCTGAACAGCTCGGAGGCGGGCTTGTCATCGGTCGAAGCGAAATCCAGGCTGAGCGAGAACGGCCCGAACCTGATCGAACGCGGACCGCGCCGCAGTGTGCTGAAGATTCTGCTGCGCCAACTGCTCGACCCGCTGGTCTATGTGTTGATTGCGGCAGGTCTGATTGCGGTGTTGATGGGCAAGGTCACCGACGGGCTGGTCGTACTGGCGGTCGTGGTGATCAATACGCTGGTTGGTTTCGTGCAGGAGGTGCGCGCGAGCAAGGCCATCGAGTCGCTCAGCCGGATGATGCCGCAGCAGGCAATCGTCGCGCGGGACGGTGACGCCACCGCGGTGCCCGTGCATGAAATCGTGACCGGCGACGTGCTGCTGCTGCAGCCGGGCGATCAGGTTGCTGCCGATGTGCGCCTGTTCGAGGTGAGCGGCCTGCAGGTGGAAGAAGCAATGCTCACCGGCGAGTCGGTGCCGGCCGGCAAGCACGAGGCGCCGGTCGAAGCCGATGCCGTGCTGGGCGATCGGCGCCCGATGGCGTTCGGCGGCACGCTGGTCGTCGCCGGCACGGCGAAAGGTGTCGTGACGGGCACTGGCGCCAACACCGAACTCGGCCGCATTTCGCAACTGCTGAGCGAAACGTCCGGGCTGGAGACGCCGCTGACGCGACGGCTGGGCCGACTTGCCCGCGCCATCACGATCGGCATTGTCATCGTCGCGGCGCTGATCTTCGTCATCGGCCTGCTGCGCGACTATCCGATGCTCGACAGCGCGCTGGCGGCGATCACGCTGGCGGTCGCGTCGATCCCGGAAGGTCTGCCGGCGGTGATCACGATTGCCTCATCGATCGGGGTCCGTCGCATGGCGCGCCGACAGGCCATCATCCGGCATCTGCCGGCGGTGGAGACGCTGGGCAGTACAACTGTCATCTGCACCGACAAGACCGGAACGCTCACGCGCAACGAAATGACGGTGGAAGCGCTGCGCACGCCAGCCGGTGCGCTGGAGGTCACCGGAACCGGCTACGCGCCGGAGGGCGAGTTGCGCGCCGACGGCGGGCTGACGTCCCAGGCGTCTGCTGCAGCGACCGAACTGCTGCGCGCGGCACTGCTGTGCAACGATGCCACGCTGGAAAACGATGAAGGCCGCTGGAAAATCGTCGGTGACCCCACCGAAGGCGCGCTCATCGTTGCCGCGCGCAAGGCGCAGCTCGACGAGGACGCGCTGCGCGGCGCGCACCCGCGGCTGGACGAGATTCCATTCGACTCGGAGCGGCAGTACATGGTGACCTTGCATGCCACGCCGGAGGGCGGGCAACTGGTCTGCGTGAAAGGGGCGCCGGAGGTGGTGGCCAGGCTGTGCTCGACGACCGAAGGTCGGTCGCCGCCGCTCGACCTCGCGCAGGAGGCTGTGCATGCGCTCGCCGAACAGGGGATGCGCGTGCTGGGTGTCGCGACCGGTCTGGCAGCGGACATGACCTGTCTCGAAGGCGATGCATGGCGACACGAACTGCGCTTTCTCGGTCTGGTAGGCATGGTGGATCCACCGCGCGATGAGGCGATCGACGCCGTCCGCGCATGCCAGCGCGCCGGTGTCGTCGTGAAGATGGTGACCGGCGATCATCCTGCCACCGCGCGGGCGATCGGGACCCTGTTCGGTCTGTTCGACGGCGAAGGGGGCGGCGCTCAGGTGGTTACCGGGCGCCAGATCGAGACGACGTCGGACGACGATCTGATCGCGCTGGCACGCGATGCGCATGTCTTCGCACGGGTGGCACCCGAACACAAGCTGCGTCTCGTCAAGGCATTGCAGGCCGATGGCCAGGTGGTCGCGATGACCGGTGACGGGGTCAATGACGCCCCGGCGCTGAAACGGGCTGAAATCGGAGTCGCCATGGGCGTGAGCGGCACGGCGGTGGCCCGGGAGGCGGCCGACATGGTGCTCGCCGACGACAACTTTGCGTCGATCAGCGCCGCAGTCGAAGAAGGCCGCCGCGTCTACGACAATCTGCTGAAGTCGCTGGCCTTCATCCTGCCGACCAGCCTCGGCCAGGCCATGATCATCCTCGTTGCCGTGCTTTTCTTCCCCATCGTGGACGGGCATCTGCTGATGCCGATCGAGCCGGTGCAGATTCTGTGGGTGAACCTCGTCGTGGCGATTGCGCTTGCCCTGCCGCTGGCGTTCGAGGCGCGGGAACCCGGCTTGATGGAACGGCCGCCACGCTCGCCGGACGAACCACTGCTCGGGCCCTTGCTGATCTTCCGTACCTTTCTGGTCGGCTCGCTGATGACGGCCGGCGCGGTGGGGCTTTTCCTCTACGAGTATCACGCTGACCTGAGCGCCGGTATTTCGCCCGAGCTTGCCCGCAGCGAATCGCAGACAGTCGCCGTCACGACGATCATTCTCTTCCAGTGTGCGTATCTGCTGAACTGCCGCTCGCTGACCGAAGGCGCGCTGCGCATCGGCTTGTTCAGCAACCGCTATGTCTTCCTGGGGATAGGCGCCACGCTCGTGCTGCAACTGTGCTTCGTCTACGCACCACCGCTGAATGTGCTGTTCCATACCCATCCGCTCGACGTCTCGGACTGGATTTCACCGACGCTGGTTGCGCTGGCCGGGCTACCGTTGCTCGCCCTGGAAAAACGCTTCTGGCGCTGGCGCAAGGCCCGACGTGAGGCTGCCGACACGACAGCGAGGAAGGATCAGACTTGAAGCAGACTCCCGCCGTGGCAGCGGCGGCTGCCGACGATGTATCTGCGAGGTGGTGCGCGCGCCGACGAACCCGATCCTGATCGCTGCGGATCAACCCGCGCAACTGCCCGTTGCGCGTGCCGTCGCCGCGTTTCCCGGGCTTTTCATCCAGGATGGCTTGAGCATGCCGGGCGAGGCGCTGCGTGCCTTCATGGTCGAATCCATCTCACCAGATCCGCGGCGCTCAGCGCACCCGAGCGCCGCGCGACTTCCTTGCCGCCGCGCAACAGCACCAGCGTGGGAATGCTGCGGATCTGGAACTGCGCGGCCGTGTTTCGCGCCACCTCGGTATCGACCTTGGCAAAGCGCACGCGCGGCAGTTGCGCGGCGGCCGCGGCGAACTGCGGCGCCATGACCTTGCACGGGCCGCACCAGTCGGCCCAGAAATCCACCACTACCGGCAACTCCGTTGTCTGCACGTAGCGGGCAAAAGTCTGGTCGTTCAGCGCAAAAGGTTCGGCCGCCAGCAGCGGCTGCTTGCAGCGCGCACACACCGGCTGATCGTCGACGCGCTCGTCGGCGACGCGGTTGGTCGTGCTGCAGTGCGGGCACACGATGAGCATCGTTCGATTCCTTAAACACAGCGGGCGCACGAGCCGGCGGGCATACCCGTTCCGGCCCGGACGGGCCCCTTGGCCAGAGCGCGTCACGCTGCGATAGATGAGGCGGAATCGAGCGAAAACAACCGGTGCCTGTGCGCAGCAGGCAGCGTGTGGGTCAGAAGCGGACGATCACGTCCAGATTGACATTGCCGAGCGCCGCACCCTGGCGGACTTCGCCGGCAAGGCCCAGTTGCACCACGGTATCGACGGCGACCCGGGCGGTGGCGGAGACGCCCGCCTGCACGAAGGTCGACCCGACGTCGGGCGTACGCAAGGTCATCGTGATGCCCGCCAGCGTGGTGTTCAGGCGCGGCTGCAGCAGGTCCGACGTGTCGGCCCCGACGCCCAGGTGGGCGCGGTAGCTGAAGCGCTGCGCTGCCGCATCGGCGGTGGCGAAGGTCGGCGCGGAGGCAAGCGTTACCCCCAGCACTGCGCGGAGGCCGTCGTCGCTGAAGCGGCGCACGCCCAGCGCGGCGGCGCTGTCGCCCTCGTTGAACGCGGACTGCCGAACGTGCTGCCAGGTCAGGCGGGCGTACGGTGTGACACGACCGGTCGCAACGTCGTGCGCACGGCCGATACCCAGGCTGACCAGCGCATCGCGGCCGTGGATGTCGTGCGCGTCGAGCGCCGTGGCGCTGCCGAGCGGATCGTTGCGCGTGTTGTCGGTCGAGTTCAGGCCGAAGCTGGCCATGCCGTCGAGCATCCAGTCGCTGACCGGACGCTGGCCGTACACGAAGAGGGTGCCCTGCTGAACCGTTCCGGACCCGGAGCGGGCGGACACGCGGGTGGTCGACAGCGCGAAGCCGGTGCCCAGCGTGCGGCCGTCGGCGGTGTGCGTGTCGGCCCCGAAAGCCAGCTGATACAGGTGGCTGGAAAAGCCGCCGGCCGTGTCGTCGCCGGATCGATCGCCGCGCTGGTAGGCCATTTCGCCCCACGCCTTGCTGCGCACCCCGGTGGCGCGGCCCAGCTGTGTCATCACCGCCTGCTGCAGGCGCAGCGTGGTCTGTGGAACGACCGCCAGAGTGGCGCCGTGTAGTTCGCCGGCCAGCGCACGCGCGAACGAGGGCAGCGCGGCGGCCCCCTGCGTCGCGGCCCCCTGCGTCGCGGCCGCCTGCAGCACCGTGGTTTGCGCCGCCCCCGCCGTGCCGGCCAGATTCAGTTCGACCAGCCGGTCAAGCAGGTCGGCCGCCGACCGGGCATTCGCGTTGCCGTCAGCCAGTGCGGTGCGGTAGGACAAGGGGATCACCAGCAGGTCGATGCTCCGGCTGCCGGCCATGTCGTAGAAGGCGGCGAACTGCGTGCCGGCGGCCAGGCCGGCCGGCTGGGTCAGCGTCGAGAAGCGGCCGTTGATGCCGCCGTCGGCGGTGATGATGCGGAAGCGCTCGCCCAGCGCGGGCACATGCGGCGCGCTGCCGAACCCGGGCTCGCCCGGCGTGAACAGGTTCAGCAGTTGCGGCGTCAGCGTGGCGCCGGGCTGGATGACGAACTGCCCGCCGGTGACTTCGAGGAAGCTGTAGAAACCGGTCGATCCGGCGGGCGTGGTGCTGGCCGCCTGCACGGTACCTGCAATGTCCTGCTGATAGGTGCTGCCGGCAGTCTGGGTGACGGTCGCGTTCACGCCGATGAAACCGGGCGAGTTGCCCGGTTTGAAGGTGCCGGCGACGGTCACCGGGCCGTCTATCGTGCCGGTGCCCATCAGCATGGCGCCCGGCGCCACGAATACCGCGCCGCTGCCGAGTGCCGAATCACCGTCGATCGCGACCGTACCCGACGCGATGGTCGTGCCGCCGGCGTAGGTGTTCAGGCCGGACAGCGTGAGTCGGCCGCTGCCGTTGACTGTCAGACCGCCGGCGCCGGACAGCACGCCCGACAGTGTGGCGCTGCCGCCGCTCGGTGTGGTGACAGTGCCGCCGCTGCCGTTCACGGTGAACGCCCGGGCGGATGCGTCGTCCGGCGCAAGTGTCAGCGTGCCGCCGTCGAACACCGGATTGGTCGTGACCCCGACGCTGTCGAGCGCGAAGCTGCCGCCGGTCGTGATGTCGCTGGCCGCCGGTGCGAACACCAGGTCCCACACGGTACTGCTGCCGGAGGCGAGATTCAGCGTCCAGCTCAAGCCGCCGAAGTTGCCGCTGGTCGCACCGCCGAGGTTGCCGACGCCAAGCCCGGTCAGCACGCCGGAATAGGTGCCGGTGGCGACGGTCGACGTGTCGTAAATGCCGAATGTCGTGGCGCCGACTGCGCCCGCACCGGCCAGCACGCCATAGGTGCCGGGCCCGTTGATGATGATGTTGTAGCGGGTCGGCAGGTCGCCGGCGTAGGTCAGCGCGCCACCCGCGTTGCCCGCACCCTGCAGGTTGTTGAGGGTGCCGATGCTGCCGCCCGAGGCCGTGATGTCGGCGAACGGTCCGGTCACGGTGCCGGTGTTGGTGATCGTGCCGATGGTGCCGCCGTTGTTCACGATGGCGCGCCGGACGCCGGAGGCGATCGTGCCGGTATTGATCAGCGCGTCGAGCGTGCCGTTGTTCGTGATACCCCATTGCGCGGCGGTGTAGATGCTGCCGTTGTTGGTCAGCGTGGCGGATGTGCTGGTTGACAGCACCGACACCGGGTCGCCGTTGCGTCCGCTGCCGGAACTGTTCGAAACCGTCACGCCGGAATTGATCGTCACGTTTGCGCCGGTGTTCATGCGCAGTGGCGTGGTGCTGCCACCATTGCAGCTCGCACTGACCACGATGGTCGACGTGACCGTGACGCCGCCGTTGCAGGCGGCGACCGCGCGACCTGCGGGAATTGCCGTGCACAGCACGAATGCGGCGGATGCAGTCCAGCGCCCGGCGCGGGCCTTGTAACGGTTGTGTTGCACTCGACACCTGACTTTCGTGAAACCCGGCGAATCGCGTCGAGGTTTGCAGCGTTGGGGATGGTTGGGGTGTGGCCGGCACTGCCGGAATGCCGTAATGCGCGGCCGATCATGCGCGCATCTTCGATCGCTGTCTGTGGGATCAGACGTCTGAAAGACGCGCTGTTCCGCCTGAAGCTGGCGCCGCGTCTGCTGCGTGTCGTGCCGCCGGTGCCGTTTCAGCCACATTGCGCGGCAAAGGTGTGAGCAGCTGAAATGTTCCGGTGCGGGTGCCCGTACATGCTGTAGAAGCAGATGGATGGCCGTGCCTGCATATATATATGCAGAATGCGGCGGCACCCCATGGCAAGCAGGTACACGGACCCGAACGGATGGCGAAACGCAGCTGGACCTCAATCTTCACCAAAAGCATGACGCGCAGTCTGGCGACCTTGCAGCGCTCGGCGCTGCGTTCGGCCTTGCCGGTCACGCGGCGTGCGCTCAAGGCGGTCACGCCGACAGTCGCGCGCGTGAAGCCGGTCGCACGCGGACGCACCGGGGTCAAGGCGCCGGGCAAGGGCGCCCCGGCAGCCGGGCACTGGCTGCCGGGTGTGGCACTCGGCCCGTCCGGTGCGCGCCGCTTCCGGCTGTACCGCCCGGCCGGCATCCGTGCCGGCGAGCGGGTGCCGCTTCTGGTGATGCTGCATGGCTGCGGGCAGGACGCGAAGGGCTTTGCGGACAGTACGCGAATGAATCGCATCGCGGCGCGCGAGGGCTTTCTGGTGCTGTATCCGGAACAGGAACGGCTGGCCAATGCGCAGGGCTGCTGGAACTGGTTCGACACCAAGTCCGGCCGGGCCTGGGGTGAAGTGGCGCTGATCATGGCCGCCATCGATCAGGTGTGCACGCTCTATCCGGCGGATCGCGAACGGGTCGCCGTGGCAGGTCTGTCGGCCGGCGCCAGCATGGCGGCGCTGCTGGTGACGCGGCATCCGACGCGCTTTCGCGCGCTGATGATGCATTCGGGCGTGCCGCCTGGCAGCGCGCACTCGACGCTGAGCGCGCTCGGTGCGATGCGCGGGCGGCGGCCGGCAGGGGTGCTGCCGGCTGCGCCGATGACGCCGACGGTCGATCTGCCGCCGCTGCTGGTGATTCACGGCGGGCGAGACACGGTGGTCGCGCCGGGCAATGGCGATTCCGCCGCGCAACTGTGGGCCGAAGCCGCGGGGGCTTCTGCGGTGGCGGCGCGTTCCGTGCAGCGCGGCAAGCGGCACCCGATGACAGTGACCGATTACAGGCTGCGTGGCCGCACCGTGGTCACGCAGATCGGCATCGCCGGGCTCGCGCATGCGTGGAGCGGTGGCGCAGCAAGCGAACCTTATGGCGATGCGAAGGGCCCCGATGCGTCGCGCATGGTGTGGGCGTTCGCCGCGCGCCAGTTCAAGTCCTGAGGCGGGTCGCTCGCCTGGCGCGGATCGGATCGCAACGAAACCCGGCGCCGTGCGGGCTTCCCGAACGCGCCGCTCCGGGCGGATGATCCGGTCTGGCCGGGATCGCTGTCGAAATCTGCAGCCGTCGTTCGTCGACCCGGCATCGGCGTCACGCCTGTACGAGGAGAACACCATGTCATCCGATCACACCCACTTCCAGCCGCCCGGCCCCGCGCGTCAGGTCACCTTGCTGGTCGCGACCCGCAAGGGCGCGTGGTTCTATCATGGCGACCCGGAGCGCGGCAGCTGGCGCACCGACGGGCCGCACTTTCTCGGCCACGTCATCAGCCATGTGGTGCTCGACCCGCGCGATGGCCGCACGCTGCTCGCAGCCGCGAAAACCGGTCACCTCGGGCCGACCATTTTCCGCTCGACCGATTTCGGCGCCAGCTGGACCGAAGCGGCTCGGCCGCCGGCGTTCGCCCGCGCCGAGGACGGCGCCGGGCGCAGCGTCGATCACACTTTCTGGCTCGCGCCCGGCCCGGCGATCGAACCGGGCGTGTGGTACGCCGGCACCTCCCCTCAGGGCCTGTTCCGGTCCGACGACGGCGGCATCAGCTGGGCGCCGTTCTCGTGCATCAACGACCATCCGGATTACCTCAGATGGATGGGCACGGTGCAGGACGGTACGCCCGACGGACCCAAGCTGCATTCCATCATTGTCGACCCGCGCGACCCGGCGCACCTGTACTTCGCGATGTCGGGTGGCGGCGTGCACGAATCGCTCGATGGCGGCCGCAGCTTCGCGCCGCTGATCGACGGCCTCGCCGTGGTCGAAGGTTTCGACGCATCGCAACCCAGCTTTCACGACCCGCACTGCGTCCGGCTGTGTCCGACGAATCCGGACCGGCTGTACCAGCAGAATCACTGCGGCATCTACCGGCTCGACCGGCCGGCCACGCGCTGGCGCAAGATCGGCGACACGATGCCGCCCGAGGTTGGCGAAATCGGCTTTCCGATGGTGGTGCATCCGCGTGATGCCGACACGGCGTGGGTGTTTCCGATGGACGGCACTTCCGTGTGGCCGCGCACCAGCCCGGACGGACGGCCCGCCGTGTATGTCACGCGCGATGCCGGTGCGAGCTGGCGACGCCTTGATGCCGGGCTGCCCCCGGCTCAGGCCTGGTGGACGGTGAAGCGCCAGGCCATGACGGCCGACAGCCAGGACGGGGTCGGCCTGTATTTCGGCACCACCAGCGGCGAACTGTGGGCCAGTTCCGACGAGGGCGCGCACTGGCGCTGCATCGCGCAGCACCTGCCGGACATCTACGCGGTCGAGGTGGCGGAACGGCCGTTGCCGTGACCGCGGCGTGGAAGGCAGTCCGATGAAGGTGTTGATCCCGAGCGCCCTGCGCGCTTACACCGAAAGTGCTCACGCCGAGGCATCCGGCGCCACGCTGGCCGACGTGCTCGACGCGCTCGAGCACCAGTACCCCGGCATCCGCTTTCGCATGATCGACGAGCAGGGCCGCATACGCCGTCACATCCGCATCTTCTTCGACGGCGAACAGATTCGTGACCTCACTCAGCCGCTCCACGCAGACGGCGAACTGATCATCGTGCAGGCGCTCAGCGGCGGCTGAATCCGGTGCGGTGCGAGCGCGCTGCGACGCCGTACACCCAGGCGTCAGGAGTGCGCGTCAGTGTTTCGGCCGCGAGACGCCCATTCAGCCGCGCTGAGCGCGAACCGGTTGGCAATCCATCGCGCAATGGCGACGACTTGGCACGTCCTCTGCGCAATCGTGAGCCGATTCGACCCGAGTCAATCCCGGATTGTTGTATGCCAGCGCACATACATGGCATTGCTCACGTCCTAGCCTGCGAGGCCAATCGGACATCGGTTCGATTTTCTGTTCATCGAAACTCTTGATTCCAGCGCTGGTAGCGGGCTCCGTTGAGCCTGTCCAGAACCGCCCCGTGGCACGAGAAGCGACCTGACTTCTCGACCGCTCATCTACATGTGACGAAATACCCCATGAAAATCAAACTTGTTTCTGCATCCGTGCTGGCTGCGCTGGCTACGTGGGCGCCGCATGGCATGGCGCGTGAGGCTGTGGCCCTTCCCGGTGTCGTGGGCGCAGAAGGTGTGCTCAACGGCGTCGATACGACGGGCAACGCGAGCCTGACCGTCGCCAACAACCAGAACATCAATACGAATAACGACCTTGGCGGCGCCTTTACGACGGCCAACAACAACCAGGGCAATATCCTTTTTCTGGGTAATTCGACGGTAACGGGTGCCACCGGCACCATCGGAAACAGCTTTCTCAACGTCAGCGCTGGCGTCGCCGGAACGGCGGTCGATTTCAATGGCCCGGTTTTTTCAACGACCATCAATGTCAGTGGAACCGGAACACTGAACTTCAATGGCGACGTGACAGGCGCGCCCGTCTTTGCCGATGATGGCTTCATCAACCTCGGTGCCGGCCGCACGCTGACCGGCGCGATCACCACCAATACCGCGAACACCGGAACCCTGGCGCTGAATGGCGGAAGCAGCGTGACGGGTGCGATAGGCGGCGCCAACGGGCTGAGGCAGATCAACGTGATCGGCGGCAACGCTGCCGTGACCGGCGCGGTTCAGGCGCAGGGATTCAACCTCAACGAGAATACCCTCGTCATCACCGGCGCGCTGACCACCAACGCCGGGGGCGTGATCCGGACGACCATGCTCAGCGACGCGGTATTCGGAAAGATCATGGTCGGTACGTCGAATATCAATGCAGGTGGCGTGACGGTGATTCCGACCGTGACGGGAGCCCTCACGAACGGGACCACCTACAAGATCGTCGATGCACCAGCCGGCACGGTGGGCGCCGTCGTATCCGTCATCAACAACAATCCGCGCTATACGTTTGCCGGCTTGCCGACCGTCACCGGGGACGTGAACATCCGCCTGACAGGCGTCGCGCCACTGGGCACCCTGGTCACTGCGCCCGGAGCGCTTGCGATAGCACCCATACTGGATGTGAACGCGCCTGCGAATTCAGATTTGCTGGTCGTTCAGGATGCAATTGCCGTGCTTCCGAACTCAGCGGGGATCAACAATGCGCTGACACAGCTGGCACCCGGTGTCACGCAGCTCGCAGCCCCCCGGGTTGCCGGTCAGACAGCACAGCTTTTTGACGATCTGTGGATGGGTCGTGTCAATGAAATGCAGGACGTCTGCGAACAGCAACGGACGACTGCAGCGCCCGCGAATACAGCTCAGTGCAAGGATCTCGAGAAGCAGGGCAACTGGTGGGGCAAAGGCTTCGGCAATGTCGGTCGCCAGCGCGACGTCGACGAAATGAGCGGGTACAAGACCGAAACCTTCGGCCTGATGCTCGCCTACGACATCCCGTTGAACGCGGAAACCCGCGTCGGCCTCGGCGGCGGTTATGCCAACGCAAAGATCGACGACAACAATTCGGTCGGCCAGACGAAGCTCGATTCCTATCATCTGACGGCCTATCTCAACCATGCGCCAGGCCCGTGGTTTGTCCGGGGCGCCTTGTCAGCCGGAGTAGACAGGTATGACGGCTCGCGCTCCATTGTCTTTCCCGGCATCAGCCGCACGGCGAGCGCTGACTACAAGGGGCACCATTACTCGGCCATCGTCAGTGCAGGCCATCATTTCTTCTTCAATACAGCCACCATCACGCCGCTCGCTGCCCTGCAGACGTCACGTATCCATGTCGGCAGCTATTCGGAAACGGGCGCCGGCGACATCAATCTGCGGGTGAACAGTCAGGACTACGACATCGTTCAGTCGAGCCTGGGAGTCAAGGCGGAGCAGCGTATCCAGGCGGGCAACGGCAATGTCTACCCGGAGGTGCACGTCAAGTGGCTGCACGACTTCGCGTCGACGACAACGGAGCAGACCGCAGCATTCAGCGGCGGCGGTGCACGGTTCAAGGCAGAGGGCATCGATCAGGACCGTGATCTGTTCAATGTCGGTGCCGGCGTCTCTTACCGGTCGTGCAACTGCGTCGACAATGCATGGACGCTCAGGGGGCTCTACGACTACAAGTGGAATCAGAGCAAGTTCTCGTCCCATCAGGTTGCGGTCGTGGCGAGTTACACCTTCTGATGTCGACAGACGTCTGACGGTCATCGCCATGGTGGAGTCGTCGCGTGCGCATCCTTGCGTACGCGACGACTGAACGTCCGGGCTGCACATTTCCGCATGCGCAGGCCATGGACTTGCACGGGCTCGACGTCGCCGACGGGCCCGCTGCAATTGCGCGACTGCGCGTACGCCAGGCATCGCCGCTTCGCTTTGGTGATATCGCCCCGGCTCCACAGCTGAGCCAGGTAAGCGGTCGCCGCGCGGTCGTGGCAATGCCGCACCGCGCCTCCGCGCCGTGCGAACGGCGTGCCCTCGCCGGACGCTTCCATTAATATGCGGAACCGAAAATCCGGGGCACTCGCATTTCGCGAGCCATCTGCTCCGCGCCACCCACCGGTCACACGCCGCTGAATACGCGGAGGTTTGTCGTCAGACGCTGTTGCGCACCGCACGGCGCAGGCGGCACCGGGGCGCGCGAGGCCCCCCTCACGAGACTGTCCGATGTTGTCTTCTGATCTTTACGATCGACTGTTTGTCCAGTTGCAGCATGTTTTGCCGAAGCAGGCGCTGACCCGGTTCGCCGAATTCGTCGCCAATTCCCGCGCGCCGTGGACGCGCGGCATCATTCCGTGGTTCATCCGCAAGTACGGCGTGGACATGAGCGAGGCGGCCGACCCGGACCCGACGCACTACGCCTGCTTCAACGACTTCTTTACCCGGGCGCTGCGCGACGGCGTACGACCGCTGGCCGACGCGCCCTTCGTGAGCCCGGTCGATGGTTCGGTGATTGACTGCGTGACGCTGCGTGAAGCCACCATCATGCAGCTCAAAGGTCACGGCTACAGCGCGCAGACATTGGTCGGCGGCGATGCGGCGCTCGCCGCGCCCTTCGAGGGCGGGGACGCGATTTCGATCTACCTGAGCCCGAAGGACTACCACCGCATCCACATGCCGTGCGACGGGCGGTTGCGGCGCATGATTCATGTGCCGGGCACGCTGTATTCAGTGAATCCGGCGACAGTGGCGGGTGTGCCCGGGCTGTTCGCGCGCAACGAGCGCGTGGTGTGCCTGTTCGATTCGGCGTTCGGCCCTTTCGTGCTGACACTGGTCGGCGCCATGGCGGTGGGCAGCATGCAGACGGTGTGGCACGGCCTGATCAATCCGCCGCGCCCGGGTACGCTGCGTGACTGGCGCTACGACGACCAGGACATCCGGCTCGCACGCGGCGAGGAAATGGGCCGCTTCCTGCTCGGATCCACCGTGGTGATGCTGTTCCCGAAGCATGTGCTGCGCGCGCGCGCCGACTGGACGCCTGGTCGCAGCGTGCGCATGGGCGAGGAGATGGCGGAAGCGATTGACGCAGCGCAGGTGCGCTGACGGCGGGCAGTCAAGGCCGCTGCTGCCCGCGGTCCGTTGTCATCCGGGTGCCGCAGCGCTGATGCGATAGATTCGGTTGTCGCTCAACGACACCACATACAGATTGCCGTCCTGACCCTGTTCGATGGCGGCGGTGACGCCGAAGCACCGTCCGATCACCAGCGTTTCACTTTCCTTCCCGTCGAACTTCTGTGCCCGGAGCAGGTTGTCGGCGACCTTGTCGGCCAGTCGCGGATTGGCACTGAGGTCGAGGTTGTCCCGGGCGAGCGGCAACCTCAGGCAATAGCGGTTGCCGCCGGTGCCACCGGCCTGACCGAGCCAACGCGCCGAACCGAACCACAGCGTTCCGCTGTACGCCGGGCCCAGCACGCCGGTGCGCTGCGCCGAAGCACTCAACCAGTTGCACGGCAAACAGGCAGGACGTGTTCAATGAGTACGGCGTGCAGATCATGTCGCCGCACTACATGGCCGATACGCCGACGCCGCAGGCGGTAGCGCAGTCCGGGCGGTGGCCCAGCCCGGTACGGCTGCCGCGGGAACCGGAGCGTGGCTGACCGGTTGTCTTCTGCGTCGTGCCGTTCGCGCTCGGCGATCGGAAGACGGATTTCCTCAACCGCGGCGTTCTCGCTGCAACGCGTGACCGCACTCGACAGCGCCGTGATCATCGTCATCACACTGCTGTTGGTCGGTAGCGTGCGGGACTGCTGCGTCTGCGCGGAGAAATCATCGACGCATGAGACAGGCACCTGCATGGCGGGGGTGATCTGACTCGCTTTCGCGCGCGTCTGTCCGCAGGCGCCGGCTACCCGGCGATGCGCAGTGCCGGCGTAGTCGCAGTCAGGAAATCGATTCGTGCAAGACGCTGCATCTAGTCACCCGCACGCAGCAGCACACTACGGGTACCGTTCTGCAACGCAGATCGATGGCAGCTACGCAACACTTTCAAGTCAGCCGGAAATCGCTCGCAGGATGTGCCCGGAAAAATTGCCATTGCGCTGCGATCCTTGTCCGGCAAAGGTTTCCGGATGCCCACCCGGTGCTCTGGAAAAAATGCCGAACGTATAATCTTCTGCAACGAGCGTCAAGATCGGGAAAAAAATCTGGACTTTTGAGTGGATTGTTGCTTTAAAACCTGATGGTTATGTAATACTTTCGGCCCATGAATCAGTCCCTTGTGACGAAATCTTCAAGCCTCTTGTCAGTTGCTGCGCTGACCGGCGATTCGGGTCGTCTGTCCCCGTTGAAATCGTTTGCATGTCCCCCGCGTCGCACCCCGAATCTTCGACCGCAATCAGCCATTTCACCCGCCCTCCAGTCCTGTCGTCACCGCGTGCGTGTGTCCGTTCCGTACCGGGTCGACGAGTGCCGTTCTGCATGCGTCGCGCAGGTGTTCGCAGCGCGAATCATCACCGCCGCTCCGCGTTCCCGGGCGATGACCGGCGTCGATGCACGCGAAGGAATTCACGGTATGGGGCGAACCAGCCTTCATTAGTCTTTCTGAATGTCGTAAGCAGCGTCGGGCTGCATACGATGACGAACAATGCACACGGACGGCATGTGTTGTCCGGGTGTTCTGCGGATCAGTGATCCGCTGGCCGGTGCGGAGCGATCCGCATCGGCCGAAAAGTGTTCCTGGCGATGCGCAGGGTGCGCACCGTCGTGAACGGACCTTCCGCCGCCGGAGGGGCTGAGGTGCTGTCAATTCCTGTTATCCAGAGGAGAGTAGTCATGGCTGAAGCTGACGCAAAGAAGGGGGCGAAGAAGGCGAGTGCCCCGAGTAAAGCTGCTGCGAAACCTGCAGCGAAGAAGGCCGCACCGGTGAAGGCTGCGGCCAAACCGGCGGCAAAGCCCGCTGCGAAGAAGGCTGCACCGGCGAAGGCTGTGGCCAAGCCGGCGGCGAAGCCCGCTGCGAAGAAGGCTGCACCGGCAAAGGCTGCGGCCAAGCCGGCGGCGAAGCCCGCTGCGAAGAAGGCTGCGCCGGCAAAGGCTGCGGCCAAGCCGGCAGCGAAGCCCGCTTCGAAGAAGGCT
>NZ_JAUYRO010000077.1 GCF_030696805.1 Methyloversatilis sp.
GTGTTGCCCTTCGTAGGAGCGGACCCCGTCCGCGATGCGCACGTCGAGCATGCGATGTTGCGTGTTCGGAGACCGGATCGCCTGCAGGGGCGGAGCGGGGATTTCGGCGAGCACCGCTCTCCGCCCGCAGAGCCGGCCGGCCATGCAGGGCCGACCGTGGGACGGCTCCTACGAAAACCGCGACGGTGTTGCCCTTCGTAGGAGCGGACCCCGTCCGCGATCACAGTGTCCGCGATCAGAGATCGGCGAACACCTCGCACTCGGCCAGCGGCTTGCCGGCGATGTCCTTGGGGGACAGCAGGGGCGGGCCTTGCAGCGACCACTCGACGCCGACTGTCGGGTCGTTCCAGGCGAGGCTGCGCTCGTGCTCCGGCGCGTAGTAGTCGGTGGTCTTGTACAGGAAGTCTGCCGACTCGCTCAGCACGTAGAAGCCATGAGCAAAGCCGGCTGGCACCCAGAACTGCCGGTGGTTTTCGCCGCTGAGTTCCACGCCGTACCACTTGCCAAAGGTGGGTGAGCTGCGGCGCAGGTCAACGGCAACATCGAACACCGCGCCCTGCACCACCCGCACCAGCTTGCCCTGCGGCTGGCTGACCTGGTAGTGCAGGCCGCGCAGCACGCCTTTGCCGCTGCGCGAGTGATTGTCCTGCACGAACGACACATCGAGCCCGGTGGCCTCGCGGAACGCGCGCGCGTTGAAGCTTTCCATGAAGAAGCCGCGCGCGTCGCCGAACACCTTGGGCTCAAGCACAAGCAGGCCGGCGATACCCGTTTCGACCACCTTCATCAGAACACCCTCTCTTCGATGATGCGCAGCAGGTACTGGCCGTAGCCGCTCTTGGCCAGCGGCGCGGCGATGCGCCGCAACTGCTCGTCGTCGATCCAGCCCTGCCGCCAGGCAATCTCTTCCGGGCATGAAATCTTCAGGCCCTGACGCTTTTCCAGCGTCTGGATGAATTGCGCCGCATCGATCAGCGAGTCGTGCGTACCGGTGTCGAGCCACGCATGGCCGCGGCCCATCACCTGCACGTCGAGCGCACCGCGTTCGAGATACACGCGGTTCAGATCGGTGATTTCCAGCTCGCCGCGCGGCGACGGCTTGAGCGCCTTCGCGATCTCCACAACCTGCTGGTCGTAGAAGTACAGCCCGGTGACCGCATAGCGGCTGCGCGGCTTGGCGGGCTTTTCTTCCAGACTGATGGCGCGCCCGTTGGCATCGAACTCGACCACGCCGTAGCGCTCCGGGTCGTTCACCCGATAGGCGAACACCGTGGCACCCGCAGTGCGCGCACTGGCCGCCTTCAGGTCGTCGGCAAACTCGTGGCCGTAGAAAAGGTTGTCACCCAGCACCAGGGCCGATGGCGCATCGCCGACGAAGTCTTCGCCGATGATGAAGGCCTGCGCCAGACCGTCCGGGCTGGGCTGCACCGCGTACTCGATGTTCATGCCCCAGCTCGAACCGTTGCCCAGCAACTGCTCGAAGCGCGGCGTGTCCTGCGGCGTCGAAATGATCAGCACATCGCGAATTCCCGCCAGCATCAGCGTGCTGAGCGGGTAGTAGATCATCGGCTTGTCGTACACCGGCATCAGCTGCTTCGATACCGCGATGGTGACCGGATGCAGCCGGGTGCCGGAGCCACCGGCAAGTACGATGCCTTTGCGTGTCATTCGATGTCCTTGCGTGTCATGGTGTGTTCCTGAATTCAGTTCGGAGGATGTTCAGAGGATTTCGGCCAGCATGCGATCGACACCCAGCTGCCAGTGCGGCAGCACCAGCCCGAACGTGTCGTGCAGCTTGCGCGTGTCGAGGCGCGAATTGAGCGGTCGCGCAGCCGGTGTCGGGTAGTCGGACGTGGGGATCGGCAGCACGGCGTCTGCGCTCACCCTGATGTCGTGCCCGGCCGCCCGCGCGCTCTCGATCACGTGCATCGCGTAACCGTGCCACGACGTTTCGCCCGCGGCGACGCAGTGGTACAGGCCGGCGAGCTGCGGGTTGTGGCGCAGCGCGCGCGCGGTGTGCGCGGTGATGTCGGCCAGCAGTTCGGCGCCAGTCGGCGCACCGATCTGGTCACTGATCACCGTCAGCCGGTCGCGGTCTTTCGCGAGTTTCAGCATGGTCTTCGCGAAGTTGCCGCCGCGCGCGGCATACACCCAGCTGGTGCGCAGGATGAGATGGCTGGCACGCGACGCCGCAATGAGTTGTTCGCCTTCAAGCTTGGTGCGGCCATACACGCTGAGCGGGTTGGTCTGCGCGGTTTCGTCGCGCGGTGCCTCTCCGCTGCCGTCGAACACGTAATCGGTCGAGTAGTGGATCAGGTGCGCGCCCAGCGCGGCCGCTTCGACCGCGATGCGCCCGGGTGTGGTGGCGTTGAGCATGCGCGCCAGTTCGGGTTCGCTTTCGGCCTTGTCCACCGCGGTATGCGCGGCGGCATTCACGATCAGGTCGGGCGCCACCTTGCGCACGGTGGCGGCGATCGCGTCCGGCTGGCTGAAGTCGCCCGACAGCTCGCCCTCGCTGTCGAAATCGAGCGCGATCACATTGCCCAGCGGCGCCAGCGCACGCTGCAATTCCCAGCCGACCTGACCGCCCTTGCCGAACAGCAGAATCTTCATGTGCCCTGCCCCGCGCCGTACTGCTGCGTGACCCAGTCGCGATAGCCGCCGCTCAGCACATTGCTGACCCAGGGCTGGTTGTCGAGATACCAGCGCACCGTCTTGCGGATGCCGGTATCGAAAGTTTCCGCCGGCCGCCAGCCCAGTTCGCGCTCGATCTTGCGCGCGTCGATGGCGTAGCGGCGGTCATGGCCCGGGCGGTCCTTCACGTAGGTGATCAGGCGCTCGTAGGGGCCGGCCGCGTCCGGCTGAAACTCGTCGAGCAGCGCGCACACGGTTTTCACGATGTCGATGTTCGGCTTCTCGTTCCAGCCGCCGATGTTGTAGGTCTCGCCCAGCCGGCCGCGCGCCAGCACTTCGCGAATGGCCGAACAGTGGTCCTTCACGTACAGCCAGTCGCGCACCTGTTGCCCGTCGCCGTACACCGGCAGCGGCTTGCCGGCCAGCGCATTGACGATGATCAGCGGTATGAGCTTTTCCGGGAAGTGGAACGGGCCGTAGTTGTTCGAACAGTTGGTGGTGACCACCGGCAAGCCGTAGGTGTGGTGCCAGGCGCGCACCAGATGGTCGCTCGCCGCCTTGCTCGCCGAATACGGGCTGTTCGGCTCGTAGGCGTGGGTTTCGGTGAAGGGCGGGTCGGTCGGGCCGAGCGAGCCGTACACCTCGTCGGTGCTGACATGGTGAAAGCGGAACGCCGCCTTTTCCTCACCTTCCAGCGAACCCCAGTAGCCGCGCGCCGCTTCGAGCAGCGTGAAGGTGCCGGTGACATTCGTCTGCATGAACGCACCCGGGCCGTGGATCGAGCGGTCGACATGCGACTCGGCCGCGAAATGCACGAGGGCACGCGGGCGGTGCGCCGACAGCAAGCGGTCGATCAGATCACGGTCGCAGATGTCGCCATGAACAAAGACATGGCGCGCATCGCCATCAAGCGACGCAAGGTTTTGCCGGTTACCGGCATAGGTCAGCGCGTCGAGCGTGACAACCGGCTCATCCGATCCGGCCAGCCAGTCGAGAACGAAGTTGCTGCCGATGAAGCCGGCACCGCCGGTGACGAGTAGGGTCATGGTCGTTTCCACACAATGTTGCATTTCAGCATATCGCACCGAATTGAGCGTTCGATGACAACCCGGCGGGATTGAGTGACAAACCCCTCAGGTCGCGCAATTTTGTGTACCGGCAAAGCCGGCCGATTCAGCAAGCCGCGAGGTTTTTGTGGGAGTGGCGATGTCGCCGCGATGGGCGCTGCCTTTCAGTGGGTGCGGCGATCCACTGCTGGCCCTGCATGGCCAGCCGGCTCTGCGGGCGGCAAGCAGTACTCGCAGCCCCCATCACCCGAAACAAGCCTTCGTACAGCGATGCATATCGTCGGCCGCCACCAATTCTTCAATCGCGAACCCGCACAAGCGTCAGAGGGTGGTCGTCCGCCACGACCTCGACATCGACTTCAAGCTCCCGTCGGTGCACCGTAAGCGTCCCGCCGCCGCCGTATCCCCTTCCATGATCCAGCTCGCAATCATCGCGGGCACTTGGGCACCTGCCGATGTGCAAGGTCCGTGTTCGCAATCAATGGATCGCTCCTACAACAGCGCGATCCATCCGCGCCCCAGCCCCGAAGATCAAGTGACGCCAGGCAGAAGCGATCCATCCGCGCGCCAGGCCCGAAATCACGTGACGCCGCGTAGGAGCGATCCATTGATCGCGAACCGGCGCGTTGATCACGCACCTGCCGATGTGCAAGGTCCGTGTTCGCGATCAATGGATCGCTCCTACAACAGCGCGATCCATCCGCGCGCCAGGCCGGAAAATTACGTGATGTCAGGCAGGAGCGATCCATCGCGTGCCAGGCCCGAAAATCACGTGACGTCAGGTAGGAGCGATCCATTGATCGCGAATCGGCGCGTTGATCACGCACCTGCCGATGTGCAAAGTCCGTGTTCGCGATCAATGGATCGCTCCTACAACAGCGCGATCCATCCGCGTGCCCGGCCGGAAAATCACACAGCTCAAACATCGCCAGCGGCGCCGCCCTCGCCGACCAGGATGCCTCGCTCACGCAGGTGCTGCATGATGATGTCAACGGTGACCTGAACGTCCTGCCCGCTCGTATCCACGCGGATTTCGGCGTGCTCGGGCGCTTCGTAGGGCGAATCGATGCCGGTGAAATTCTTGATCTCGCCGCGTCTCGCCTTTTTGTACAGCCCCTTCGGATCGCGCTCTTCGGCCACGGCGATCGGTGTATCGACGAACACTTCGATGAATTCGCCCTCTTCCATCAGAGCCCGTGCCATGCGGCGCTCGGACCTGAATGGTGAAATGAAGGCGGTCATCACGAGCAAACCGGCGTCGACCATCAGCTTCGACACTTCGGCCACGCGGCGGATGTTCTCCACGCGGTCGGCTTCGGTGAAGCCGAGGTCCTTGTTCAGGCCGTGGCGCACGTTGTCGCCGTCCAGCAGATAGGTATGGCGGCCCAGCGCGTGAAGGCGCTTTTCGACCTGGTTCGCCAGCGTCGATTTGCCGGCGCCCGACAAGCCGGTGAACCACAGCACGCAGGGGCGCTGGCCTTTCATCGCGCCGCGCGAGATCTTGTCCACATCCACGTGCTGCATGTGGATGTTGTGCGAACGGCGCAGCGCGAAGCTCAGCATGCCGGCACCGATGGTGGCGTTGCTGATGCGATCGATCAGGATGAAACCGCCGGTTTCACGCACCCGCTCGTACGGGTCGAACGCGATCGGCCGGTCGACGCTCAGCTTGCACACCGCGATTTCGTTCAGGGCGAGCTGCTTCGCCGCGAGATGTTCCAGGGTATTGACGTTCACCTTGTGCTTGATGTCGGTGACCGTGACGGTGACCGTGCGCGTACCGATCTTCATCAGGTAGGCGCGGCCGGGCATCAGTGGTTCGTCCTGCATCCAGACGAGGGTCGCCTCGAACTGGTCGGCCACTTCGGCCGGCGATTCGAGCGTCGAGATCACATCGCCGCGCGAAATATCGACTTCGTCTTCCAGCACCAGCGTGATCGACTGACCCGCGATGGCGCGCGGCAGATCGCCGTCGGCCGTGACGATGCGCTTGACCGTGCTGGTGCGCCCCGACGGCTGCACCCGGATGGCCGTACCCGGCGTGATGCTGCCGCCGGCAATCATGCCGGCGAAGCCGCGGAAATCGAGGTTCGGCCTGTTGACCCACTGCACAGGCAAACGGAACGGGCTTTTCAAACGGCGCTTCTGATCCACCTCGACCGTTTCGAGATACGCCATCAGCGTTGGGCCGTGATACCAGGGCATGGCATCGCTGGGGGTCGTGATGTTGTCGCCCTTGAGCGCCGACATCGGAATTTCGACGATGTCTTCCAGCCCGAGCTGACGCGCGAACTCGCGGTAGTCATCGACGATGCGGCGGAACGTGGCTTCGGAGTAGCCGACCAGATCCATCTTGTTGATGGCGACCACCACCCGCTTGATGCCGATCAGCGACACCAGGAAGCTGTGGCGGCGCGTCTGCGTCTGCACGCCGTAGCGCGCATCGACCAGGATGATCGCCAGGTCGGCAGTCGATGCCCCGGTCACCATATTGCGCGTGTACTGCTCGTGGCCCGGCGTGTCGGCAACGATGAACTTGCGCCGGTCGGTCGAGAAGAAGCGATAGGCCACGTCGATCGTGATGCCCTGCTCGCGCTCGGCCGACAGACCATCCACAAGCAGCGCGAAGTCGAGATCGCCGCCCTGCGTGCCGACCTTTTTCGAGTCGGCTTCGAGCGCAGCAAGCTGGTCTTCGAACAGCATTTTCGATTCGTACAGCAGGCGGCCGATCAGCGTGCTCTTGCCGTCGTCCACGCTGCCGCAGGTG
>NZ_JAUYRO010000016.1 GCF_030696805.1 Methyloversatilis sp.
CGGCGGCATCAGAACACCTGGGCGACGACCTGCACGTGCACGTAGTAGCCGCGCGGCTCCTGCGGACGGTCGCGGATCGGCAGCCCCAGCGTCACCCTCGCCGATATGTTCTGCGCGATGTTCGCGTTCAGCCCCCAGCCGTAGCTCGCCATCGTGTCGCTGCCGCGCGTCGATTCCGGCGGACGAAACGGCTCCACCGCGCCGTAGTCCAGAAACAGGAAGCCGCTCGTCCTGATCGGCGCCACCGGCGCTTGCGGCAGCGGGTGGTGCAGCTCGACCGAGGCGATCAACCCCTTGTCGCCACTGAACAGACCCGTCTGGTAACCCCGCACACTGCCCTCGCCACCAATCAGGAACTGCTCGCTCGAAGTCAGGTTCTCGTCACGCGTGTACTGGAAGGCCACCGTGTTGTGCACCGACCAGCCCTCACCCAGCTCCTGCACCCGGCGCACCGAGCCGCGCCAGATCTTGAATGACGTCGACACCACATCGTCGATCGGGTCCGCATCCCCCGCCGAGTAGGTCAGCGACCCGGTCCAGATCCGGTCGCTCTCCCACCACTGCGCATCCACCCCCGCCGACACGTCCTCAATGTCGGTCGACTGGAACTTGCGCCCCTCGATCCAGCTTTCCGTCTTGCGCTTCTTCGCCCCGCCCAGCACATCGAGCTGGTAGTTCTTCCCGATCAGCAACGGGTGGCGCAGCAGCGCCGTCCAGGCCGTCGATTCACCCCGGATGCGCAGCGGTGCGAACGGGCCGTTCCGGATCCGCGTGTGGTCTTCGAACCACGACAGCGTGAGCCGCGTGCCCAGCGTGCCCAGTGGAATGCTGTATGACAGTGCGCGCCCTTCGTGCCCGCCCGTCTCCGCGCCGATCAGCGACGCACTCAACGCGTCCCGGAAGCCGAACAGGCTGCGGTTCTGGTAGAACACACCCGCCCGGTACACGCCGGTCGCGTAGCTGCCGCTGGTATCGGCGAACACCCGCATTTCGTGCTTCCGCGGCTCCACCGCCGTCAGCGCCAGATCGGTTTCGCCGAATTTCGCGCCCGGTTTCAGTTCCGCACGCAGCTGCACGTCCTGGCTGCGGTTGAAGCGCATCATGCTGCGCTCCAGCGCCCCCACGTCCGCCAGATCACCCTTCGTCTGGCCCAGCCGCGACAGGATGAAGCGGTCCGCCGTGCTCGCGTTCCCTTCGAGCAGAATGTCACCCACACGCCCTTCCACCAGCTTGATCGTCACATTGCCATCGGCCACTTCCTGCGCCGGCAGCACCGCCTGCGCGGTCGGGATGCCGCGCTCGCGGTACAGCGTGTTGATGCGCTCGACCACTTCGACCACTTCGGCCAGCGTGACTTCGCGCCCCTCCACCGTCGCCGCCAGCCCGCGCAGCGTCTCCTCCGACAGCAGCTCCGACTTCGTGAAGTCGATGCGCTTGAGCACGAATCTCGACGTCACTGCCGGCTTCTTCGCTGGCGCAGGCTTGAGGCCTTCGCTGTCGATATCCGGCCTGGATTCCGGGCGCTGTTCGCGCTCTTCGCGCAGCCGACGCTCCAGCTCCAGCGAGCGCTGCTGGATGCTGCCCGGGTCGGCCGCCGGCGGCAGCTGCGGGGCCACCTGCGCCTGTGCCGCCACGCCGGCACCGAGCGCGCACGTCAGCGCGGCCGCGGCCAGCGCAGTCCTGCGGGCTTGTCTGATGAACAGCCTGGGTACGCGCCTCACTGTGCGGTCTCCTTCGGGGTTTCGCCGGGGGTGGCGTTCTGCGCTTCGTCCTCGGCCTGGCGGCGGGCTTCGGCTTCCTCTTCCGTCTCTTCCTCGCCCGAATTCACGGCCGGGATGTCCAGCGGGATGTTGATCGCGATCTGCGACAGCGCCGGCACCACATTGACCGCCTGCGGGCGCGTCGGATTCGGCACCCGCCCTTCGATCGCACTGCGCGACTCCTCCCGCCCGCTGTTGTCCGGGTCCGTCGGATTGACCACTTCATGCAGCGGGCTGCGCGTCAGCGCAAGCTCGTCGGTCACCAGACGGTAGCGTTCCAGGCGCAGCGCAAACTGCCCGTCCGGCGCATTGAGCTGGATGTCCGCCGGCTCGATCACCGTCGTCACGTTGTCCATGTACACATTGCTCTGCGGGTTGATGAACCGCGCCTGGTTGTCGATCCGGCCATCCAGCACCTCCAGCCAGCCACGTTCCGTCTCGATCCGCGCGTCCTGCGAATACAGCCGCTCGAAGCGCGTGCCGATCGGACTGTCAAACGTCAGATCGACCCAGCGCGCCATGCCGCCGCGCGGGCCCGTCACGTTCATCAGCAGCGGACCGCT
>NZ_JAUYRO010000078.1 GCF_030696805.1 Methyloversatilis sp.
GCTTACTTGCCGGTTGCGACTTCTTCCAGCACGTTGAGCGACACGTCGGTTTCCTTGACGCCCGCCGGATTGGACTTCATGTTCGACGACCAGTTGGTGGCGTGGCCACGCTTGACGTCGATGATGTGTCCGATCACCGGCATGACCGCCTTGTAGCCGTCGTCGCCGGTGTCAGGCCGATTCTGGAAAATGAACATCTTCCAGAATTCGCCCTTGCGGTCGAGCGCGAAGCCGAGGTACGGACGCGGGAAGTCCACTTCCATGTACACGGTCTTCTTGCTGTACGGATGCTCGTCCGGGCACACGCCTTCGACCACGTACACTTCACGCGGCTCCCAGCCGATGTCCGGCGCCGGGTTGAAGTGCGGCGGAATGTCGATGCCGATGCGCGGGAAGCGCTTGGCCGGCTCGGTGAAGGGCTGCTTCACGTCCACGCTGATTTCCGGGCTGTGCGCGATGGCCAGAACCCAGCGCTTTTCCAGCAACTTGTTCGACTTGTACTTCGTCGGAGCGGCATCCCAGATGTCCCAGTCGTCGTACAGCTGGTCGGTGCCGCCGATCGGGTCCATCCACGCGCCGCCCGACAGGCGACGCACACGACGTACCGACTTCAGATAGGCATAGGAATCATCCGGCACCTTCGAGTCAGCCTGGTTGTAACGCACCGAGAACAGGCCCAGACCGCGGATGTCCTGCGGGTAGGTCGCCACGAAGTAGGTCTTCTGCGAAACATCGCCCTTGCCGACCGTGATCGGGCCGCCGTCCAGACGCCCTTCCATGTAGTAGCGGCGCGACTGGAAGGCCTGCACCCGCTCGTAACCCTTCTTCGCGTCCAGGAAGGCCCAGGCGATGTCGCGCAGGTCCATCGTGGCGCCGTAGGTCGCGGCGCGCAGGTTCCAGATCACCTTGTCGCCAGCGTGCGGGTCGTCCATCTTGATGGTTTCCGGCGGGAACAGCATGCCGGCTTCCCATCCGGACACCGTACGGTCAGCCGGATTGAACTTCACCGTGTTGATGTTCTTCTTCGACCACTCCACGTACTTCGGATCCATCTCGATCTTCTTCGAATTGGCGAGCTTGATGGTCGTGTTGTAGTTCTTGATCATCCACTCGAGCTTTTCCGGAACCATGCTGGCGATGGTCTTGTTCTCGAAGGTGTCGTTCTTGATGCTGTCGTAGTTTTCCTTGTTGATCACGAAGCCTGCGGCCAGTTCCTTCGCGAAGGCCTGACCGGCACCGGCTGCGAGCATCAACGCGATCGCGCCGGCCACGCCGGTGCGAGCAAGGTTGCTACGGGATTGGGTACTCATCTTCATCATGTCTCTTTCCTTTGATCAGAACTGACGGGTCACACGAAGCACGAGCTGACTGGCACGGCTGAAGTAGCCGAACAGTTGCGACTCGCCACCGCTGAACTGCTGACGATTGCTCTTGCCACCATCCCAGAAAATATCCGCTTCAGCCTTGGCTACCCATTTGTCGTCGAATACGACCGACACACTCGGGATTGCAAAGCCACCACCGTTGGACAGATCAAAACCCACTGCAAGACCCGGGTTGATCGTGTCGTTCTTGTAGTTCAAGCCCGTGAACAGCGTCAGGATGGTGTTGTGCTCGTTCAGCGGCGTGCCATAGGCAAACAGGCGAACAAGCTGTTCGTTGCCGTCATAGTTCAGCACTTGCGTGTTGAACAGCTGGATCGACGAGAACGACGGGCGCGACGTGCCGAGCAGGTCCTGGAAGTTCAGGTCCTTGTCGATACGAAGCATCGTACGCAAGGTGTCCTTCTTCACGATTTCGCAAAGACCAAGGCCAGCCGTACACAAACCGCCACCACGCGTGATGTAGTTCCCTTCCGTAAAGCCACCCACGCCAGCGTTGTAAGGCTGGTCCTTCGTGTAGGCGACTTCCGCACTCAGCACGGCGTCAAGCGTTTCACTGTATCCGCTGACCGTCACGCCCAGAACATCGATCTTCGGGTGAATGCGCTGAAACAGCAGCTCGTTGTTCGCGACGCCTTGATGAGCGACACCACCCAAACCGCCCGGAGCCAAGCCAGCGCTCGCTACCGGGTCGGCAGCAAACGTGGTCAGATAAGCAACCGAGTAGTTCAGACCGTAGGCCTCGCCATTCCAGCGGATACCGCCGGTCACGTCATCCTGGTCACCATCCTTGTGATCGCAGTTCTTGCTCGTACCTGAGCTCAGGTCAAAGCCACGGTACGGCTGGAAAAACCAGCGGCCGCCGTTGATGTCGTAGGTATTGCCGATGTCTTCGCAGCGATCCCAGCCCGGACGGATGTAGGCCGCGATCAGACCCTTTGCTTCCGGAATGCGGATCTTGGTCGACAACAGGATCAACGGCTTGCGCCATTCTTCGTTCTCGCCTTCGAAGAACAGGCGCCAGCTGTAGTCGTAGCCGTGTACCAGATCCATCGCCTGGAAGAAGTCGGATTCGCCCCAGACCAGCTGCTGCTTGCCGAACTTCACGGTCACGCGCTCGCCGATCGGTACTTCAGCCCAGAATTCGCGGATATCGCCGTTGTTGTAGTTTTCGGTAATGCTCTTTCCACCGGTGCTCGCAACGCCAAAAGCGTTGGCGCTGCCATCGGAGCGCAGTTCTTCGAGATCGGACAAGTAGTTCGTCTTGTATTCCCGATCGAGACGGCCAATGGCCTTCCACTTCACCGGGCCGGTCTTCACGTCCAGGTCAAGCAGCAAGGAGCCACGCAGCATCGACAGCTTGCCTGCGCTGTCCTTGCCTACCCGGCTGAGTTCGGGGTTGTCTTCCAGATTCATCGAAGCCCAGGCGCGCACATAGCCGCTCAGTGCCCAGGTAAAGTCGTCACGTCCTGCCCACGTTCCCTCGAGGCCAGCGGCATTTGCGACGGGCATACCCATCCCGGCCAGCACAGCTGCAACAGCCAGACCCGGTCCGGTCTGCCTGAAGATTTTGCTTCTTCTCATGTCTCCATTCCCTCCGTTTTGGCACTACCCATGAGCCATCTGCTCACGCCCGGCATCGTGTGTGATGCCGGGCGAGGCAAGCGGCCCTCACACAACTACTGCAGATCCCTCGGCGCGCTCGATCGGGCGCTCTTTGCTCCCCACGACGAACGCGGGGCGGAACACATATACGATTGCCGGCATGATGAACAACGCGCTGAAGGCCGAAATGAAGAGCCACAGAGCGATCAGCAAGCCCATGTCTGCCTGGAGCCTGAGTGAGGAGAAGCTCCACAGGCCCACGCTGGTGATCAGCGTCAGCGCGGTCAGCAACACACCACGCCCCTGACTGGTCAGGCAGTTCAGGATGGCCTTCTCGACGTTGTCATGCAGGTGCAGTTCCTCGCGGATGCCATCGACGATGTAGAAGGTGTAATCCACCCCCAGACCGATACCCAGCGCCACGACAGGCAAGGTATTGATGTTCATCCCGATGTCGTTGTAAGCCATGTAGCTGAACGTGATCGTGTTCGACAACATCACGGGGATCATGAAGAACACCCCGGCGACCATCGAGTGGAAGGTCACCGTGCAGCACACGACCAGCACCAGCAGCGCAAGCGCGATGGCTTCGATCTGGCCAGCGAGAATCACTTCATTCACCGCTGCCAGCACACCGACCAGACCGCCTGCAAGCAGGTACTCGGCGTTCTCGATCGGGTTCTGCTTCACGTAATCCTGCACACGTGCCACGGCAGTACGGATCGTTTCACCCTGGTGATCGCGGAAGAACAGCGTGACAGCTCCGTTCAGCGCATCGCTGTCAGCGTAGCGATCCATGTCACCCGGGTCGGAACCCGACACGAACATGTAGGTCAGCTCGCCGTTCTCGCCCGCGTCATTGCCAAGCTCTCCGTACATCGGGTTGCCTTCGCGCAGCACGCGACGCACCTGCGGCAGGATGTCGGCTAGCGAAATGCTGCCGCCGACTTCCGGCTGGGCTTCCATGTAGCGCTGGAAGTTGGCCATGCTCTGCAGCACTTCCGGCTCGCGCAACGCGCCCTTTTCCTTGCCTGCGATCACAACGAACATGCGATCCGAGCCCTGGAACTGGCGGTTGATGTCAGCTGCATCAGTGTTGTATTGGGAATCCGGCCACAGAATCGGCGATCCCGGATTCGCGTCACCCACCTTCAGGTTGAACGAGTACCAGAACGACACTGCAAACACCGCCAGCGCCACGCCAAGCACAACGAACCGTGCCTTCGTGACCACGATGCTGGAAGCGAGATTGAGAATGACCATCAACACCGGGCGGATATTGATCGGATGCACGAATCGGTGACCGTACGAACCGTCGGCATTCCTGCGCGGGTTGAACCACGACAGCAGCACCGGCGTCATGATCAGCGCGCCGATGAAGATCGCGAAAATCCAGACCGTGCCGATGTAGGAAATCTTCTCGAGCATCGGAATCGGGGTCAGCGCCACCACCAGCACACAACCCGCGTCAGCAACGATCGCCAGCAGACTGGGCTTGAACAGATGCTTGGCGCTCGCCACCGCTGCGTCAGAAGCTTTGGCCGTACCGTGCGCGATTTCATCGTCGAAGCGCGAAATCAGCTGCACCGAATTCGAGATCGCCTGCGCCGTGATCAGGAAGGCCACCACGATGACCAGCGGATCAAGGTGGAATCCCATCAGCTTTGCAGCACCAAGCGCCCAGCAGGCGCTGATGATGGCCGCGATCAACGGAATGATCGTCCCATGCACGGTACGCGTGATCAGCAGCAGGATCAGAACGAGCGATGCGATGGCGGCGAAGAAGATCTGAATCGTTTCGTCGAGGTAGAAATTGACCCAGCCATACAGCACCGGCTCACCGACGACGCGAACCAGCACGCCATCGCCCTCGGCTTCCTTGACCAGACCCATGATCTGATCGAAAGCCTTGCTGTAGTTGATTTCCGTATCAAGGAAGTCAGCCGTGATCAGCGTAGCCTTCAGGTCGATCGACACGTAAGGCCCATAGATCAGCGGGTTGTTCAACACCGCCTCACGCAGGATCGCCATCTCCTTGTCGTCCGCAGGCAGTCGCGGCCACATGATCGGGCGCGATTCAACCCCCTCGGTAGATGCGCGGACTTCCTTTGTCTTCTTGGATGCGATGGAAACGATCTGGTAGGTATCGACCGCATCGACCTGCTGCAGACCGACCGTCAACTTCTGGACCTTTTCAAGCACTTCCCTCTTGAAAATATCGCCATCCTTGACTTCGACCATGATGCTGACCATGTTCGAGCCGCCGAAGGTGGACTTGAATTTCTGATTGACCTCCACGTAGGGATGATTCTTCGGGAGCAGATCGCTGAACACTGTCTTCACCTCGACGAACGAAGCGAGATAGGCCATGACGACCGTTGCAATCAGGACCGCGAGTACGACCGGAATCCGATTCTTGATCAGCAATGCGAACGCATGTTCGACCTTGCTGAAAGTAGTATTTTTCACGCGATTCTCCTTGCCTGCTATCGACCGACGACGGTGATCTTGCCGTCTTCGAGAATTCCGAGATTTGCGCCAGCCACGAAGTACTTCGAGCCGGCCCGGACGATCTGGGTGCGCCACGCAACATCGCCTTCGGCGAGTCGCCCGGCGGTCCACTCGGTCGCATCCGCGTTCGAGGTGACCTTCACGCCTTTGTCGCCGACAGCAATCCAGCTGCCTTCATCCCAGATGACATCGAGCAGGTGTTCGCGCGTGAGTCCCGGTACCGAACGCCACGTCAAACCTGCGTCATCGGTCACCAGCAGCGTCCCGGTCAAGCCGACGGCGACGCCGTGCGTCGCATCGCGGAACGTGACTGACATCAGACTGACCTGGTTGTCGACGTCAACGTGGGTCCACGTTTCGCCGCCGTCTTCGGTACGCAGGATCGTGCCGACTTCACCTACGGCCCAGCCTGACTGGCCGACGAAGAAGATGGCGTTCAGCGCGCGGTCATCTTCCGGCAGCAGCCGCGTCCAGTTCGCGCCCTTGTCGGTGGATTTGTAGAGCCCGGAGAACTCGCCAACGGCCCACGCCGTGTCGCCGAACACGCGGACACGGAAAAGCTTGTTGGGATTTTCGGACTTCGGTGTGTTTGCGATTTTCCAGCTGGCGCCGCCATCAGTGGTGTGCAGGATCGTGCCTTCGTTACCCGCTGCGACCGCCGTCTGTGTGTCCCAGGCTGCGATGCCCTGCAGGTTCACGAGCGTAGGCGTGGGCTGCCGGAGCCAGGTCTTGCCGCCATCGTCGGAACGGACGATCTTGCCAGCCGTACCAGCGGCCCAGGCAATCTGCTCTGTGGGGGTAATGACGCTGAAGAAGTTGTCCCGCCGTTCGATCGGCTTGGGTTCAACCTTGGTGATGACTGCTTCCGCCTTGACGAAGAAGCCGGCGTATAGAAGACCGCCAATAATGATGATCGGAAGTAATTGAGTAATGATGCTCAGTATCTTCTGAACACCACCGCCAGAGTCTCTTGCCTGTTGCATCTTCAGTCTCCTTCACGCGTCATTTCGTGCTCTGCGCGCGACGCTTTTCATGACCTGTTTTCGATGTTCGGCGCGACCGTTCCCTACGGCGGTGTAGAGCGTTTCGGCTCTGCCGGCATCAAGTACAGGGTGTTTGGAGGAACGCAGCCGGCTGTAGCCGGCTGCGAACTGGCCCCTGACCTCCTCCGGTCAGGGGCCACGCGTACCTTGTTCAGGCAGCGCGTTCGGGTAAGGGCATGCCCACCCACTCCTTGTAGAACGTTTCGATGTCCGGCTCGAAGTCATGGATCACCGGGTACCACGGGGTCGGAGCCTCGACGTCGTGCATCGTGCCGCAGCTCGGGCAGTAGTACTCGCGATAAACCTGCCACTTCGTGTCCGGAGCCATCAGCGCCGGATAAACGTCGGCCATTGCTTCTGGCGTGTCGCGTACGTAGATGTTGGCGAACAGCTTCCAGTTTTCCTTGTAGCCGCAGAATTCGTGGCCACAATCGCACTTGACGATCCACTGCTTGTTCTTGGCCGACTGCACGATGTACAGATGCGGGCCCAGCGGAAGGACGATGCGATCCGGGAAGGTCAACTTCGCCTGCAGTGCTTCCACGTACATGCTGAAGCGTGCCTTGTCCTTCGGCATCTGCAGCATGCGGAACGTTGTATCCCAGTCGAGGGTGCCCGCGGCCAGGTGTGCTACTTGCTCTTTGTTGTAAGTCGACATTTGCTACTCCTAGATTCGCTTAACGTTCAGGTCGGAAATTATTCTTCGACCTGGACGATGGTACGGACGTCCGGCATCAACGACAGGTCCATACGGAACTTGGACCCGTACGACGGAACACCCAGCTCGGTTTCCAGCACGTCCCAGTCGGCCGGCAGATTCCAGAACGTCTTGAATTCGTTCTTGAACACCTCCGACAGTGCGAAGCTGGTGGCGAACATGTGTTGAACCGGCGTGGAAGCATGCTTGCTGATGATGCGGGCGCGCTCTTCCTTCATCCACTCGCGGGTCGGCACCGAGCGTGCGATACGTTCCTTGCGGAATTCGGCACGGCGGGCAGCGGTCTTGGCAGCATCAACCGTGTAGACACCCTTGGCGTTCTGCGTCACGACGGCGGCATAGACCTTGGCAGCGAATTCCGGCAGCAGGAACAACTCGTTCAGGTCCTTCTCGATCGACTTGACATCGCGGTCCAGAGGATCGCCGAAGCCCGGGCCACCACGCAGGTAGTTCAGGTACAGATCGTGGTTGGCGTAGCAGTCTTCCGTCGTCATGCACTGCTTGTCGCGCTTGACGAGCGACGTTGCATCGATGCTCTGCTCGTAGGTGTGCAGGCCCGGATCCAGATCGGCGCCCAGCGGGATCGCTTCGCCATTGGCGATGCGGCGCTCGAGACCCGTGTTGTGGGCTTCGAAGCGGTAGCCGGTTGCCGACGGGTAACCACCCATCAGACCCCAGTCACTGTTCATGTAGCCGTTGCCCATGAAGAACATTGACCAGTCCTGGGAATTCCACACCATGCGCAGCGTTTCGAAGCCGCAGCCGCCACGGTACTTGCCATAGCCGCCGGAGTTGGCCTTCACATTGCGACCCAGGTACAGCAGGGGTTCTGCCATTTCCCAGATTTCGATGTCGCCCATGTCGCCTTCCGGATTCCAGATGGCGGCAGCGTGGTTCAGACCGTCCTTGACGGCGCATGCACCGGTACCGCACGACGACGCTTCGAAGCTGTTGACCGCGTGAATCTCGCCGTCCTGGTTGATGCCGCCGCCCTGCAGCCAGTTCGACGTGTTGGCGTTACCGGCATTGACTTCTTCGAGGTAGCCGCGGCTGAAGTAAGCCTGCGACAGACCACGCCACAGCGCCGACCAACCCGAAACCAGGAAGTGCCATGCATAGGCGTGGCCGGTGCGGCGGTCGTCCGGGTTGCACCATGTGCCTTTCGGCAGGCGGAATTCGGTGGCGAAGTAGGCACCGTCGTTGATACGCTGGGTCGGAACCAGCGTCTGGCACATCATCACCCACATGCCGCTGGTGAAAGCGACCTGGTGGGCGTTGAAGGTATGCCAGCCCCAACGGCTTGCGCCTTCGAAGTCTAGGCGCCACTTGCCGTCTTGCTTGATCGTCATCTTGCACGGCGAGTGCATGATCGAATCAAGCTTGGCAAACTTGCTCGACACACCGATGTCTTCGTGCGCGTAAGGCACATCGACGAAGGCGACCTTCCGATAGACGCCCGGAATCGTCATGTCCTTGATACGCATCATCAGGCCGCGACGACCTTCTTCGATGACTTCGTAGCAGAACTTTTCGTACGATTCGATGCCGTCAGCCGCGATCACTTCTTCAACCAGTTCGCGGATCATGTGGCAGCCGGCGATACGGGTCTTCTCGTCCAGGATCCAGTACTTCGGCGTACGGACCGAACGCTGCGACTCGTGCAGCCAGTCGCGCAGCGGGGTGTCATTCACACCGGTCTTGCGGCAGGTGATCATGTAGCCGTCGCCGAAACGCGAGGTCTGGCCGGTCGACATCGAACCCGGCGTCACGGCACCGGTGTCGATCACGTGCGTCACACCACCCACCCAGCCGATCAGACGACCTTCGTGGAAGATCGGGACGATGGTCGCGATGTCGCACGGGTGGACGTTGCCGATGGCGCAGTCGTTGTTGGTGAACATGTCACCCGGGGCGATGCCGGGATTGGCTTCCCAGTTGTTTTCGATCATGTACTTGATCGCAGCGCCCATCGTGCCGACGTGGATGATGATGCCGGTCGAGGTCAGAACGCAGTCGCCGATCGCGTTGTACAGCGTGAAGCACAGCTCGCCCTCCTGCTCGACGATCGGGCTGGCTGCAATCTTCTTGGCGGTTTCACGTGCGTGAACCAGACCGCCACGCAGCTTCGAGAACAGCTTCTCGTAGCCGATCGGATCGCGTTCACGCAATTCGAGCTTTTCCAGGCCGTTGTAGTAGCCGGTCGTATTGGTGCGCTCGATGACGTCGCCACGGAACTGCGACAGCGTCTGGCCGTTCTTCAGCAGATCGGCAAAACCGGTTTCGGTGTTACTCAACATATTCATGGTTGTTTCTCCTCACTTGACTTCTTTGAGATGGAACAGGCGGTGCTTGTCGACCGTGGTCTCGAAACCATTCGGCACGACGAAGGTCGTGGCGTCCGATTCGATGATGGCGGGTCCGACGATGTGGTTGCCGGCCTTCAGCAATTCCATCTTGTACAGCTTGGCATCGACCCACTTCTTGTGGCGGTAGAACGGGCGCGTTCCGAGGAAAGCTTCGGCCGGCGGCGTCGGGCCACCATCCGGATCTTCCGGCAGTACCGGCTTCTGCGTCACGACGGTACCGCGCATGATCGCGCCGGTAGCCGAATTGCCCAGTTCCGGCGAACGTGCCGAATTGGCATACACGCGGCCGTAGGTGGTTTCGAACGCTTCGACGATCTTGTCCCAGTCCGCTGCAGTCGCTGCATTGGTGATCGGGGAAATGATTTCGAGGTCGTTCAGCTGACCGGTGTATTGCATCTTGTAACCCGGGATCAGCAGCACATCTTCAGCCTTGTAGCCGTTGATGATGAACTCTTCGACCACCTTCGAAGCCAGCTCGGCCCAAGCTTCCTGGAGCACCTTGCAGGCAGCAATCTTGGCGGCGTCGGTGCCGTGCTGCGGCACTGCCAGGTCAACCGACTTGTCATAGCGGTATTCGAAATCGGCGCAGGCGCAACCGAAAGCGGAGAAGCCAGCCGCCCATGCCGGAACGACGACATCCTTGAAGCCCACGCCAGCGGTGTAGCCGTAGGTGTGAACCGGGCCGGCGCCGCCGTACGAGAAGCAGGTGAATTCGGTCGGGTTGTAACCGCGGGCACTGATGTTGGCACGCAGGTATTCCGACAGCGTCAGGTCGAGCAGTTCGATTACGCCGGCTGCTGCATCTTCAACCGACAAGCCGAGCGGATCAGCGATCTGTGCCTTGATGTGATCGCGGGCGCGCTGCACGTCGAGCTTGATCAGGCCGCCGAGGAAGTTGTTCGGGTTCAGATAGCCCAGCACGACGTGGCAGTCCGACACCGACACGGTTTCCAGACCGCTTTCCGGCCAGCAGGTGCCGACGCGGTAGCCAGCACTGTCCGGGCCCAGCTTGATCGACTTCGAGTACGGATCGATACGCACGAACGAACCTGCACCGGCACCGACCGAATCCATCGCCACCAGCGGCAGCGACAGCACAAGACGCGCCATGTCCGGATCGGACTTGATCGCGAACGAACCCTTGGTGATCAGTGCGACGTCGAACGACGTGCCGCCGATATCCGAGCAGGCAATATTCTCGTCGCCGAGCGCTTCACCCAGCATCTTCGAACCGATCACGCCGCCGATCGGGCCGGACACGATGGTGCGGGCCAGTTCCTTGGCCTTCCAGCTGATCGTGCCGCCGTGCGTAGCCATCACGCGCAGGTCGAACTTGGCGCCGTGCTTCTTGAAACGGTCGCTCACCAGCTTCAGGGTCGCACGCGACGGTTCTGCGCCGTAGGCTTCCAGAATCGTGGTGTTCATGCGGTGACTTTCCTTGCGCTGCGGGTAGTAGTCCACCGAGGCGAAAACAGGAATGTCGGCACCGAGCTTCTTCAGCTCTTCCTTGCAGGCGTCGCGAGCCAGCTTTTCGCTGTCTTCATTCTTGTGCGACTGAAGCAGGCAGATCACGATGGCCTTGGAACCGGCTTCAACCAGCTCACGCGTAGCCTGACGGACTTCTTCGACCCGCAGCGGGATCACGATCTTGCCTTGAACGTCCGTACGCTCGGTCACGCCACGGGTGCGCGAAATCGGCACCAGCGGCGCGTCGTAGCGGTGGGTGTTCAGGTGAATGCGGTCTTCGAGGGCGTAGCCGAGGTAGCTCTGCAGTGCGCGGCCCATCGAGTGAACCTGCTCGAAACCCTTGTTGCAGATCAGGCCGACATCGAGGCCCTTGCGCTGCAAAACACGGTTCAGCATGGCGGTACCCGAATACACGCAGGTCACCAGCTCCGGATACACATCGTCAACTTCGCGGCCCCAATGCGCCAATGCATCGACCGAAGAGTTGTAGATCGCCAAGGATTCATCCTCGGGATTGCTTTGTGCTTTGCCGACCACGAAGCGGCCGTCAGCACGGACAAAAAAGGTGTCAGTCATGGTGCCGCCTGCATCAATCCCCAGCACCTGAACCGACGAGTTTTCGATCGTCATCTCCACGTCTCCATTTAATTAACCTGCCTGTGTTTGCTTCCGGCCCGCCCGGACGGACCGGCCTTTTCTGATCGACTGTCGTGCAATCGAACACTTCTTCTCTGCAAGGACAGTGCCAGCGTGCATTCGGTCACGTAAAACAAGGGCAACTATTTGTTTTATATGAATTACCGATCTGCATCGATCAACAGCCACCGAAACCGTACGGCGTCCGGACGGATGGAATTCGGACGGCTTGCCCGAAGCGGACCGTCTGTCGGTCGGACAGTCCGTCCGGACGCATGCAGAACGGCGGTCTTCAAGCGGCAGCCGTATGTTGCGACGCAACATGCCATATCGCTTGAAACGGCTTGCCGACGCCAAGCGCGCGCAAAGGTCCATCGTTGCAACGCGATGCGGCCGACATGAGAGCAACTTCGACGCGCAGCGAATTGAATGAACGAACGTTCATTCGAACGGTGTTCCGAGGGGCAAACCGGTGGGCGAAAACGCCGGCACTTCCACGTTGCGGATCGCGGCTTCGCGAGCCGCCGGAAGAGCGCCGGACGGCGGTCCGGATGCGGGTGCTCAGCGCAAGAGGATCGATTTGACGCGATAGACCTGTTCGGCCGGTTCGAACGGTCGCGGCACGGAGACACCGCGTCGGCACGCGTCCCGCGCGGATATCCGTTCGATCCAGCGCGCCAGCGCGCGGTAGGGCGTCATGTCGATGCCGGACCAGGCATGCATGCGCACGCAGGCCCACTGGGCGATATCGGCGATGCTGAAGGTGCCGGCGAGGTAGTCATCTGTCTGCAACTGCGCATCGAGACGGGCGAACAGCGCGCGCAGTTCGCTGCGCGAGGCGCCGCCATTGCCGGCGGGGTCAGACGTGACGCGTCGTGCCCCGGTGGCTGGGCTGCCCGACACGGGGTTGGCGAAATCCGGAGCAAGCCACTGCTCGACCCGGGTGCGCCCGGCTTCGTCGCGCGGCATCAGGCGTCCGGTCTTGTCGGCCAGGTAGAGCAGGATTGCCCTTGACTCGATCACCGCGTGATCACCGGCTGCACGATCGACGATGGCCGGCACGCAACCGCACGGGCGAGTGCGCAGAAAGTCGGGCGCGAGCTGCGGATCGCTGCAGGCGTCGACGGGATGAACGGTGTAGGGGAGGCGCAGCTCTTCGAGCGCGATCGACACCTTCCAGCCTTCGGGTGTCGGAGCGGTGTAAAGATCGATCACCTGCGCATCCCCTGAGTGGTCAGATCGCCGGATCAGGCCTTGGCGCTCGGACGGGCGCTGACTTCGTCGAACCAGCGCTGCAGATTCCTGCAGTCGGCCGGAATCTTGATGTCGGACCAGAAGGCGAATTCGATGCTGCAGAACAACGTGCAGTCTGCGATCGAGAACATGTCTCCCGCGATGAAGCGGTTTTTGGCAAGTTGCTCGTCGAACTTGCGGAAGAACAGATCAAGGCGCATGCGGCCACGATCGACCAGCGCCGGAATCTGCGGCACCGGCAAGGCAAAGCCAGGCAGACCGCGATCAATGAAGGCTTCGTGCGTGTTGCGGAACACCTCGCCGGCAGCCATCATGCCTTCGTCAAAGGCACGACGCTCCCACATTTCGACGACGCCGCGTTCGTAGGCGTTGCGACCGAACATCGGCGGCGACGGATACAACTCGTCAATGTAGCGCGCGATGGCAATGGACTCGCCCAGCCGCCGTCCGTCGTCGAGTTCCAGCATCGGCACCATGGCCTGCGGAAACCTGGCGATGTAGTCGGGGCGCAGCTTCAGGTCATCCCCGCCGACCTCGATGATTTCGATGTCGAGACCCTTTTCAGCGATGCACATGCGGGCGCGCTTCGGGTTGGGTGCTGCATGCCAGTCATACAGTTTCATCGGGGCTATCCTCCTTGTTGTCACAACATGTCCGAATGTTCGGCGAGGTACTTGGCCACACCGCGATCTGTCGGCATTACGCCGACCCTGCCCTTCTGCCAGCCTGCCGGACACACTTCGCCGTTGCGCTCAGTGTGCTGCAGCGCATCGATCACGCGCAGAAGTTCGTCGATATCCCGCCCGATGGCGAGACTGTTGACGATCTGGTGCTGCACGATACCTTCCCGATCGATCAGGAAGGTGGCGCGCAGTGCCACGCCGGTCGGGCCTTCAACGTCGAAGGCGCGAACCACCGAATGGGTCACGTCACCGATCAGCGGATAGCCCAGCTGACCGACTCCGCCCTCCTCCCGCGGCGTCTTCTTCCATGCGAGGTGGGAAAAGGTCGAGTCGATCGAACAGCCGACGACATCGACCTGACGCCGCGAGAACTCGGCCATGCGATGCTCGAACGCAATCAGCTCCGACGGACAGACGTAGGTGAAGTCGAGCGGGTAGAAAAACAGCACCACATACCGCCCCCGATAGTCTGCGAGGCGAAACGGCCGGAAATCATTGTCGGGCCAGACCGCGCTCTCCGTGAATTCAGGCGCACCGCGCCCGACCAGCGCACTCACGTCCGGCCCTTTCCAGATTCGCCGGAACCGAACTGTTCGGCGCGGAAGGGGCGACGCGCAAGGCTCGCCAGCGTTTCCGGATCACAGCCTTCCGGATGCCGCCACGCCATCAGACGCTGGTAGCTCGCGAGCAACTTCATGAAGCGCGGCAGAGCACGATCCGGCAAGGCCGTGTTGTCGTAAAGCGCCATCAACTCGGCCAGCTCGCGTTGGTCGAAGCCGAGCTGAACCGCCGCCGCCGCAATGATCAGCCGATCGTCGTCGTCGCAGCGGAAGCCGTTGTCGCCATCGGGCGCGATGATGCCGAGCGCTTCGAAAACACCGAAACGGCTCAGTGGCAGGCCGTAGCCTTCGACCAGTTGTTCGCGGCTGAGGAGGCGCCCCGCATCAGCGGTCGGCGCGGCCGACTTCGTCGAAGCGGCCGCCGGTTTCATCGCATCACCACCGGGGCGGTGTGGATCGCAGCGCCGGTCTTTTCCTGCACCTCTTCCAGGCTGACACCCTGCGCGAGTTCGCGCAGTTCCAGTCCGTCCGGCGTGACCGCCAGCACGCACAGATCGGAAATGATCATATTGACCACGCCGACACCGGTCAGCGGAAGATCACAGTTCCTCAGTATCTTGTGCTCGCCCGCCTTGCTGCAGTGGTCCATCAGCACGATCACACGCTGCACGCCGGCCACCAGATCCATCGCGCCGCCCATGCCCTTGACCAGCTTGCCCGGAATCATCCAGTTCGCCAGGTCGCCGTGTTCGCTGACCTGCATCGCGCCCAGAATGGCCAGATTGATGTGGCCCCCGCGGATCATTCCGAACGAATCAGCGCTGCTGAAGAAGCTGCTGCCGGGGATGGTGCTGACCGTCTGCTTGCCGGCATTGATCAGATCGGCATCGACTTCGCTTTCAAGCGGAAAGGGCCCGATGCCGAGCAGTCCGTTTTCCGATTGCAGCCAGACATCCATACCTTCAGGGATGTGGTTGGCCACCAGCGTGGGCATGCCGATGCCCAGATTCACGTAGTAGCCATCTTTCAGCTCGCGCGCGGCGCGGCGCGCCATGTCGTCTCGTGTCCAGGCCATTTCATTGCTGCCTTGTGGTGAGTTTTTCGATGCGCTTCAGCGGTGCGGTATTCACGATGATGCGATGCACGAAGATGCCGGGCGTATGGATCTGGTCCGGATCCAGCGCGCCGGTCGGCACGAGTTCCTCGACTTCGACCACGGTCACCTTGCCGGCAGTCGCCACCATCGGATTGAAGTTGCGCGCGGTCTTGCGGTAGATCAGGTTGCCCGACTCGTCGGCCTTCCACGCCTTCACCAGCGACACGTCGGCGTGCAAGGCGTGTTCAAGCAGGTAGCGATGGCCGTCGAATTCGCGCGTTTCCTTGCCGTCCGCCACCGGCGTACCGACGCCGGTGCGCGTGTAGAAAGCCGGGATGCCGGCGCCGCCGGCGCGCAGCTTCTCGGCCAGACTGCCCTGGGGTGTCAGTTCGACTTCCAGTTCGCCGGACAGCAGCTGACGCTCGAATTCCTCGTTCTCGCCGACGTATGAAGCAATCATGCGGCGCACCTGACGGTTGTCGAGCAACCGCCCGAGACCCACGCCATCGATACCGGCGTTGTTGCTGATCACCGTCAGGTTCGACACACCGCTGTCCGCCACTGCGTTGATCAACAGTTCCGGAATGCCGCACAGACCAAAACCGCCCACCGCAAGCGTATGTCCGTCGCTGATCAATCCCTTGAGCGCGGTGACCGCGTCCGGGTAAAGCTTTTTCATCTGCCTCCTCCTTGTGCCTGCATGCACTTTTGGTCGCAGCACTCCGCGTCGGTGTGCCGCCGACCAGCAGTAGCGGCCAGCAAAGCCTGTGCCTGCGCGGGCATGCTGCACCGCACTCATTACAAACCCTTGTTTTTGAAACCCAAAAAGGTGTGTATCCGAAGCGTGACGACATGTCCGGACGGTGTGCAGTCCGGAAATCGTCCGGCGCCGACAGTCCGGGGTTCGACTTTCAGCCGACCGATTGCATCCGGATGAGCGCGCATGTCTACAGACACCGTCAATGATGAATGCCTGCAAACGCCCCCGCGGCAGTGCGGCGGCATTGGCATGTACGAGATTCCCGATCCAGCGCGATGCCGTGTCGGCGCGGGGCAGAGTGCCGCGTTCCTTGCCACACCACACGCCACTCTGCGCAATGGTTGCGAATTCTTGTCCCGTGCAGGATACCCACCCCATGCAAGGCTGCCGGACGGCACTGACCTCACCGTCATGACAGCGCAACGCCGCATCGTCCGCCCCCGGTCCGGGAGGTGGACATGTAGGGAGGTCGCGGGCGACACGCATCACCCTTCAGTCAGACATCGGCCACGGCGGAATTCAGAAGCGCTCCCCGCTGACGGATTTCACCGGACACCGATCTTTCGTTTGATCCTGAACCACAGACCAACGGAGTAGGAGACGATGCAAAACCAGGGCAACCAGACGTTACGTCGCAGCGCGCTGCGAACAGGCGTCGCAGGCGCAATCACGCTAGCGATCGGATTGGGCGCGAGCCCGGCCTTCGCGAAAGAGCTTCCCGCAGGCTTCGTGATCAACAAGGAAAACTACGACAGCATCAAGAACGACACCTTCGAGAACAAGACCATCGCCAGCATGGTTCCGGAAAAGCTCGAGTGGATGATCAAGAACTACAACACGACCATCAAGCTCGCCAACTCGAAGAAGATCGAGATGGATCCGAAGTACGTGGAGTGGTCGAAGAAGAACATCAACA
>NZ_JAUYRO010000013.1 GCF_030696805.1 Methyloversatilis sp.
TTGAGAACAGTGACGCGGAATTGAAGGGTGTGTTGTTGCGGATGCAAGCCCAGATGCCGGTGAGCATTTTGCGCATGAGCGCACACTGCGCCTGGATCTTCTTTTTTCCACGCGCGATCAGTCGCTGATAGAAGGCACGCGCGTGTTCATCGTGCAGGGACGCGCTCAGTGCAGGCATGAACAAGGCGGCACGCAGGTAGGCGTTGCCGGCCTTTGACAGTCGCCCCGGACTGCTCACGCTGGTGCCCGACTGGGTCAGACGCACGTCGAGCCCGGCAAAGCGGCTGACCTGATTCGCGCGCAAGTCCTCGGGCAGCACGCACAGTTCAGCCAGCAAGGCGATGGCGCTGGCCTGGCCGATGCCCTTGGCCTCACACAGGTTGGCAAGATGAGCGCTCAGTTGTGCGCTCCCGGCGATCAGATCAAGGGCGGCGCGCTGCAAGCGTTCGATGCGTTGATCAAGTCGCGCGATCCCCTCTTCTTCGTCCTCGATGAGCAGCGGCAGCGTCATCGCCTTGGCGCGCAGCGCGTGCAGACGGTTCTTTGCCTGGGTGCGCGCCCCGCCCAGGCGGTTGATCTGGCGGCCCAGGTCGCGCAGCGCAAGCTGTGCGTCTGTCGGGCACTGCCACAGCGAGGGGGCGATGCGCTCGGCGTACTCGGCCAGCAAGGCGCTGTCGATCGGATCGGTCTTGCTGCCCACGAGCTTGATGTGTGCAAAGTGACGGAAGCTGCGCGGGTTGATCACCGAGACCGGCAGGCCTGCCCGATGCAGGGCCACGGCCAGATCCAGGTGATAGATGCCGCTGGCTTCCATCACGACACGCTCGGGGTTGAGCGCGAGCAGCTCGCGCACCACACGGGCGTGATCGGCGCCCGTTTGCTTGAACGTGCGCGCCCGGGCGTTACGAGCGTCCTGGCGTACGACCAGATCGAAGCTGCGCGCGGCGATATCAACGCCCACATAAATCGGTTTCATCGTCTTCACTCCTCGAAGCAGTTCGGACACAATCACCAGCGGTTCCCCGACCCCGCACTTGATGCAGCCTCGACCTTGTGACGCGAAGTCCGGTCAATGCCGGCTTCCGGATACTCCTCGAGGTCAGCAATGGGGCGGGGGGCCAATCTACGAACGAGGTCAGCCAAAGGCTGCCTCAAGGAGCGGACGGCCTCCCCGGTGATCAATCTCTGTGCAGCCATTCGGCTACAGGATTAAACATACAAGGAGCGGACCCTGTCCGCGA
>NZ_JAUYRO010000019.1 GCF_030696805.1 Methyloversatilis sp.
CAGCAATGGGGCGGGGGGCCAATCTACGAACGAGGTCAGCCAAAGGCTGCCTCAAGGAGCGGACGGCCTCCCCGGTGATCAATCTCTGTGCAGCCATTCGGCTACAGGATTAAACATACAAGGAGCGGACCCTGTCCGCGATCCGCACGCTGATCAAGCGCTGTCGCGTGTCCGAAGACCGCATCGCCTGCTGGGCAGGCTCCTAAGAAAACCGCGACGGTGTTGCTTCTCGTAGGAGCGGACCCTGTCCGCGATCAGGTCTTCGCGCCTGCCATGTCGCTTGATTACGAACGCATCGCGGACAGGGCTCGCTCCTACGGTTCCGGCGATGCCGTGTCGTCCGGCGCCTTCTGCCGTGCCTTTTCTGCCTTGGCCGCGCGGTCGGCCGCCAGCATCCGGGCGCGCGATTCCGGAGTTTCGAGGCTGACGCGGCCGATGGCGCCGTCTCGGTAGTCCTGCAGCAGGGTGAACGACGCCTTTTCGTAGTCGGGCGCGCCGCCCTTGATGCGGTAGCCGCGCCGGGCGGCGATGTGCTGGATGACCGACACGCCGTCCATGTCGGGCGTGCAGCCGTACCGGGCCGTCATCAGTGCCGGGTACTTCGCCTGCAGCAGATTGCCGAGAAAGGTCGCGACCTCTTCGTCGATGATGGCGTTGCGGCCGATGGCATGGCTGGCCGCCAGCATCAGACCGTCGCTTTCGTGCTCGATCTTCGGCCACATCAGGCCGGGCGTGTCGTACAGCGTGAGCCGCGGTGTCAGATGGATGCGCTGGATGCTCTTGGTGATCGCCGGCTCGTCGCCGGTCGCGGCCACATGCTTCTTCACCAGCGCATTCATCAGCGTCGATTTGCCGACGTTGGGGATGCCCATGATGATGAGGCGCAGCGGTTTGAGGTTGTCGTCGCGGTGCGGCGCGAGCGACTGCGCAAGCTGTTCGATGCGCTTCGCGTCGCCGGGCTTGCGCGCCGAAATCGACACCGCCTTCGTGTTCGGCTGGGCGTTGAAGTGCTTCAGCCAGGCTGCCGTCGCCTCCGGGTCGGCAAGGTCGGCCTTGTTCAGCAGCTTCAGGCAGGGCCGATTGCGGTGGGTGCGGATGGCGTGGATCAGCGGATTGCTGCTCGCGTCGGGCAGGCGTGCATCGAGCACCTCGACCACCACGTCGACCGATTTCATCGCGTCGGTCGCGTGCTTGCGCGCGGCGGTCATGTGACCGGGGAACCACTGGATGGACATGTGAGACGGACAACGGAATAAGGCCGCCATTCTACCGGTCGACCGGCTGCGGGCGTGGCGCTGCACAATCGTTCATCGTACGGCCGCGCGAACTGCGAGAATCCTTATACACAAACCGGCAACGCGACCCGAGGAGAAATCGATGCTCGTCCGACTGATCCAGGCCAGCCGCGTCCAGCCCGATGTCGGTCGAAGCGCTGTTTCACGCGCTCATCGGCGTGGCGCGCTGGAAGTCAACGCGCTGAAGCTGGCGCTCCGCACAGCGCAAGCGAAGCACCGAGCAACGCAGCGCCGGAGTCGGCATCGGCCTGCAACAGCGCCACGCCAAGATCGGCGCGCTTCCAGGCCGGGTCGAGCGCGATGTCGCGCACCAGATTGAACTGCCCCTGTGCGTCAGGCGTGAACGGGCCGATCAGGGTGCGCACGACGAAGTCGTGCTGCAATGTGCGACCCGCATTCTCGCCGCCTGAAATCTTCGATCCCAGCATGCGTTCATACACGGCGACGTAGCCCACCGTGTCGCCGGGCAGAGCGGTGCGTGCATCGACCTTGAGCAGGTTGCCGCGCACATCGATCGACAGCATCACGTCAGCGGCCGGTGGCGGCACCTTGCGCGCCAGCATCGATTGCACCGCGTCAGCCGAGCGCCAGCCGCGAAAATCCTCGCCCGACAGCCTGACCTGCGGTGTGTAGACCACGCTGCCGCCCTCGGCGCGCGCCAGCCGTCGCTGTCGCGCCGAATGCGCGCCGGACGAGTACGGATCGCGCCAGCCGAGGTAGTCCCAGTAATCGACATGGAAGGCCAGTGGCACGACCTGCTGCGCGTCGGCCGCCTGCTTCAGCGAACGCAGCCAGTCGTCGGCCGGCGGGCAACTGCTGCAGCCTTGCGAGGTGTACAGCTCGACCACCGGCACCCAGTTGCGGGTGACCTGGCAGGTCTGGGCAACCGGTGTCGTCTCGGCGCGTGCGATCGGCGCGAGGGTGGCGGCGAGCAGGGTGAGGGTGGCAAGGCGCAGCGACATGAACGCACTCCGGCGGTTGGACATGCGCAGACGACCGGTTTCGGTCGGCTGTCCTTACCGGGCGTTTGCCTCAGGCGTACTCGACCGAACCATCCGAGCGCGGGTCGGCGGCGCCTTCGATGCGGCCGTCGGGGTGGCGCACGATGAGGCCGGCGTGGCCGGCGCTTTCATCGAACTCGAGCAGCGACTCGACCACATGACCCCGCTTGCGCAGCGCGTCGAACACCTCGGGCGCAAAGCGCGACTCCAGTTTCAGGGTGTCGCTGTCCGAACCCCAGGTGCGGCCCAGCAGCCAGCGCGGCGCGGCGACTGCGGCGGTCACGCTGTCACCGAACAGCAGGTGGCGCAGCAGCACGGCGGCCTGGAACTGCGGCTGTCCGTCGCCACCCATCGAACCGTAGACCACCGTGCGCCCGTCAGCCAGCTGGGCGATCGGCGGGTTGAGCGTGTGGAACGGCTTGCGGCAGGGTTCCAGCGCGTTGAGCGCGCCGATCGCCAGCGAAAAGCTGATGCCCCGGTTCTGCCACAGCACGCCGGTGTCGCCGGCGATCACGCCGCTGCCGAACTCGTGGTAGATGCTCTGGATGAAGCTCACTGCACGACCTTCAGCGTCGACCACACCCATCCACACCGTATCGCCCGGCGCACCGCTGACCCAGCCACCGGCGCGCTGCAGGTCGATGCCGTCGGCCAGCATGTCGAGGCATTCGTCCGACAGCAGCGACTGCGCGTCCGTACGCATGCGCGCCGGATCGGTCAGGTGACGGTCGCGGATCACGAACGCCTGGCGCGTCGCCTCGACCGCGCGATGGATGAATTCGGCTGACTGGCCATGCAGGCCGTCGAGTCCGAGGCGGTCGAGCTGGCCGAGTATCAGCAGCGACAGAAGACCCTGGGTGGGCGGCGGTGTGTTGTAGACGTGGCCCAGGCTGTGCTCGAGCTTCAAGGGCGTGCGCCACTGCGCGCGATGGGTCAGGAAGTCGGACAGGCGCAGCGGGCTTCCAGCCGCCCCCAGCGCGGCGGCCATGCGTCGCGCCAGGTCGCCGCGGTAGAAATCTTCAAGTCCGGCGCGCGCCAGTTGGGCGAGTGTGTCGGCAAGGCGTGGCTGGTACAGCAGGTCGCCGGCCTGTGGCACCGTTTTGTGCGTCATGAAATGCGCGGCGAAGCCGGGCTGGTGGCGCAGTTCGTCCTGTTTCGTGCGCAGGCCGTTTGCCAGGCTGCGCGAAACGTGCGTGCCGGTCCGCGCATGGTGTTCGGCATCGCGCAGCAGGCGCGACAGTGGCAGGTGCCCGCCCGCCTGAGCCGCCGCTTCAAGCGCCAGCTGCCAGCCCGACACCGTGCCGGCCATCGTCAGCGCAGCCAGCGGGCCGCGTGTCGGCAGGCGGTCGCGCACGTCGTGATCGGCGTACCAGGTGCGGCTGGCAATGACGGCGGCAGCGCCGCAGGCGTCGATCGCGCGCGGGGCCTGGCCCGGTTCGGCGATCAGCCAGAAACCGTCGCCGCCGAGCGCGTTCATGTGCGGATAGACGACGGCGATGGTCGCGGCGGCTGCGATCATGGCTTCGATTGCGTTGCCGCCTTCGCGCAGCACGTCGCGCGCCGATTCGCTGGCCAGGTGATGGGGTGCGACCGCGATGCCGCGGGCGGTGGATTTCATCTGGGCATCTCCATGGGTGGCCGCTGCGGCGGGTTCGAATGCCCCCGTATGGTGCATCAAGCTGCATCGCTTGCGCGGCTTTCCGGCATATTCGTGGCCATTCCGCCGCTTCAACGCGGTTACAGTCGCTATGCAGGCGTCGCGGCCGGCGGCATGCATCTTGCGTTCTGCAGGCATCCCCCGTGCCGCGCTGCGCCTTACCCTGCTTACGGATTCAAACGATGCGTCAGAAGTCTTCGCTGTGGTTATCGCTGTCTGCCTTGCGCGCCCGACTGCGGCTTGCCTGGCTCGATTTCAGGTACCCGGCGCTGCGCCGGCGCAACCAGGCCTATTTCAAGGTATGGCTCGGCCGTCTCGTGCTGTGGGGTGGTGCCGTCGTGGTGGGCATGCTGGCGGTCGGCTTTGCGCAGTTGTCGGACCTGGCCATCCACCACTTCCGGGCCATGGCAAGCGAAAACCCCTGGTGGCCCTTCCTGCTGACGCCGCTCGGCGGTGCGCTGTGCGTGTGGGCGACGCGGCGCTGGTTTCCCGGAGCCGAAGGCAGCGGCATTCCGCAGACCATTGCCGAAATGTCGCGCCCGGAAGATCGAAGCTGGAAGCCGCTGCTGTCGCTGCGCATCATCCTCGGCAAGATCGTCATCGGCACGGCGGCTGTCGGCAGCGGATTCTCTTTGGGCCGGGAAGGCCCGACGGTACAGATCGGCGCATCGATGCTCAATGCGATGCACCGGCTGCTGCCGGGCGGCCTGCACATTCCGCGTACCCACATGCTGGTCGCCGGCGGTGCGGCCGGCATCGCTGCGGCGTTCAACACGCCGCTGGCCGGAATCGTGTTCGCCATCGAAACGCTGTCGCGCAATGTCGAGTCGCGCATGAGCGGTCTGATCATCACCGCCATTGTGCTAGCCGGCATCGTGTCGCAGGCCTTTCTCGGCAAGGCGAGCTACTTCGGCCAGATCGCCATCGCCGGTACCGACCGTGAAATGGCGCTTGCCGTGGCCATCACCGCGCTGGTGTGCGGTGTGGCGGGCGGCCTTTTCTCGCGCATGCTCATCATCAGTTCGACGTCGTGGAAGGGACGGATGGCGGATTATCGGCGCGATCATCCGATCCGCTTTGCCGCCGCCTGCGGCCTGCTGGTCGCCGCACTGGGCTACGTCACCGGCGGCAGCAGCTTCGGCAGCGGCTACGGCGAAACACGGGCGCTGCTCGAAGGCGACACGTCGCTCGAGTGGTACTACGGCCCGGCCAAATTCCTCGCCACGCTGATCGCCTACCTGTCCGGCCTGCCGGGCGGCATCTTTGCGCCAAGCCTTGCGATCGGTGCCGGCATCGGCCACGACCTCGCGCCGCTGATCGGCCAGCAGGACGCGCCCGGCATGCTGCTGGTGCTGTGCATGGCCGGCTTTCTCGCCGCGGTGACCCAGTCGCCGATCACCTCTTTCATCATCGTGATGGAAATGGTCGACGGCTACTCGGTGGTGATTGGCCTGATGGCGGTATCGCTGCTGTCATCGGGGGTGTCGCGCATCTTCAGCCAGCCGCTTTACGAAACAGTGGCGCGGCACATGGTGGCGCGCAACGGCGGCGCGGCGGGCACCGGCAGACCGGATGCGGGCAATACGCCGGGCGCCGCGCCACCCGGTTAGCGAATAGGACAATCTGCTCAAGCCTCGATCACCGTCGGCCGCTCAGATCCGTGCAGCGGTTCAGGGCATCAGGGGCGGTGCGTACTCGCGCGGCCCGAAGGACCGCCAACCTGCCGGAATCACCGAACACAGCGCGAATCGCTGACCGTTGGTGACGATGATCAGATTTTCGCGCCTTGCCGTGGCGATCACGTCGGCGACGTGGTCGTCCGGCGCCACGTTGCGCATGGCTATCGTCGTCAGCGGATCGGGGTGGCGCACGCCTGCATTCACTGCGGAAAGGACCGCCGTGTTGCGGTCCTGGATCGGGTGTTCTGCGGTGCGTCTGTTTCTGCTGCGACTGGCCTGGTTCATGGTCGCCCCCGCTTCGGTCCGGCCTCGGGCCGGTGCCCGGGGAATCCGCGCCAGCACGTTCTTGTGCGTGGTTGAGCTTGTAACGGTTGCGTGGGCCTGCGCCTGAACCCGCAAGCGCGCCGCTCAAGCCGGATCAGCGCCGTTTTGACGTTTCTTCACGCACCGGCCGATCGTGCTGCGTGTCTTCATCGTCGACGTATGCAGTGCTGCCGCTTCCAGAGATTCCGTCTGGACAAGATTTAATCTTGCGATAACCCCTACTTAATGAAGGGTCTTTAGCTGCGTGAGACCGTTTCCCTTGTTCCAACCGAGGAGAGACGCAATGCAGAAGATGGGAAAAAGTGTGGCGCTGGCGCTGTATGCATGGTCAGCGCTTGCGCTGGCTGCACCCGAGGACGACAGGCTCCTGGCGTCGCAATGCCTCGGTTGTCATGCCGCCGACCGCACCGGTCGGGGCGGATTCGACCGCCTGACCGGTGAAACCGCGGCCGAAATCGCCGAAGAGATGCTCGAGATGCGGGCCAAGGCCGGCGCGAAGAACATCATGCATCTGCAGGCACGTGGCTACGACGACGCGCAGATCCAGCGCATTGCGCAATGGTTTGCCATCAATGCCGGTTCGCCGGTCAGCGGTGGCAGCAGTGATGACGACGAAGACGAGTCCGAGCATCGCGCCAAGGTGAAGTCGGCCAGCGGTCGGCGCGTGTCGTCGACCACGCGTCGCTGAGGGAGAACATGTCCATGAATTTCAATCGCAGAACCTTCCTCAAGGCAGCCTCCGGAGCAACCGCATTGCCCTTGCTGGGCCATGTGCGCAACGCGCGTGCCGCGACCTCGCGGGTCGTGGTGGTCGGCGGTGGTTTCGCCGGCGCAACCGCAGCCAAATACGTTGCGCAGTGGGGCGGCCCAGGTGTGTCGGTCAGCCTGGTCGAGCCCGACGCAACGCATGTGTCGTGCATCCTCAGCAATCTGGTGCTGAACGATCGCGTCAAGTATTCGGCGCTGGGTTTCAACCACTCGACGCTGCATCAGCGCTATGGCGTCGAACTGGTGCGCGACCGGGCGGTCGCCGCTGATCCGGTCGCCGGCAAACTCGATCTGGCCAGCGGTTCGACCCTGGCCTTCGATCGCCTCATCGTTGCGCCCGGTATCGGCTTCGATCCGGTACCCGGCCTGGGCACGCCGGCCCTGCAGGCCATGGTGCCGCACGCCTGGATTGCCGGCAGCCAGACGCTCACGCTGCGCGACCAGCTTATGAAGATGGCGAACGGCGCGACCGTCATCCTGACGATTCCGAAAGCACCGTACCGCTGCCCGCCCGGCCCTTACGAGCGGGCCTGTGTCATTGCGGATTATCTGCAGCGCAAGAAGCCGCGCTCGAAAATCATCGTGCTGGACGCGAACCCGGTCATCCAGGCCGAGCCTGCGGCTTTCCTGAATGCCTTCAACGTGCTGTACGCCGGCCGGCTCCAATATGTGCCGAATGCGGAAGTGGTGCGGGTCAGCTTCGAGGGCAACCGGCGCGTGGCGTGGGTGCGCAACGGCAGCAGCGAAGTCGCCTACCGCTGCGACGTGCTCAACCACATTCCACGCAATACCGCGGCACCGATCGTGCATCAACTCGGTCTGGCCAACGTCGGCGGGCGCTGGGCCGGCGTGGATCCGCTGTCTTTCGAATCCGAGGTCGCCCCCGGTATTCACGTCATCGGCGATGCGCAGGGCAGCGGTTTGCCGAAGGCCGGCCACATCGCCAACGGTGAAGCCAAGGTGTGCGCCGACGCGGTCGTGCGCCTGCTCAACGGCTGGCCGATCGATGAGCCGGCGAGGCTGTCCAGCCTGGTGCTCAATTCGGCCTGTTACAGCCCCATCACCTACACGACGGCCTCGTGGCTGAACGCGGTGTTCGCCTACGACGCCGGCAGCGGGCTGATGAAGCGCGTCGATGCTGCCTTCGGCGAAGCGGAACGGCATTCGACGAAGAACTTCGAACAGATGTTCAAGTGGGCAGAACGCCTGTTCGACGACACCTTCGCCTGACGTCGCGGCACGACGGCGGATACCTGAGGCACAGGTGTCCGCCGGGCACCGCTCGCGGTACGCCGGTCAGACCCCGTCCTTCCTCGATTTCCCGGTTTCGACCATGTTTCGCGCGCCCTGAACGAAGGCGTCCGCCTTGTCGCCCTCGGGCTTTGCCAGATCAATGTCGGACGGCGGAATCACCACGCCGCGCTGCGCCGCGGGGCGCGCGTCGATGACATCGAGCCAGCGCTTGAGGTGCGGCAGTTCGTCGACGTTCAGGCCCGACCACGGATAGGTGCGCACCCACGCCCAGTTCGCGATGTCGGCGATCGAATAGTCGCCAGCCAGGAACTCGTGATCCTTCAGATGGCCGTCCAGCACGCGGAACAACCGCATCGACTCACCCTGGTAGCGGTCGATGACCTGCTGAAGCTTTTCCGGAAAATAACGGAAGAATACGTTGGCCTGACCCATCATCGGGCCGACACCACCCATCTGGAACATCAACCACTGCAGCACGCGCGAACGGCCCTTCATGTCCGACGGCATCAGCCGGCCGGTTTTTTCCGCCAGATAGATCAGGATGGCGCCCGATTCGAATACCGCGAAGTCGTCCTCCGCACGATCGATGATGGCGGGAATGCGACCGTTCGGATTGATTGCAAGGAACCACGGTTCCTTCTGGTCGCGCGCCGACAGCGACAGCGCATGCACCGTGTAGGGCAGCGCAAGTTCTTCCAGCGCGATGGAAACCTTGTGGCCGTTGGGTGTGGCCGCGGTGTAGAGATCGATCATGAAGTTCCCTTCGTTGGAATCGCTGACCTGCGGGCAGCCTCTGCGCCGCAGTGTAGCCTCCACTATGTGCCGGGGCGATCCGATGACCTTCTTTTGCCCCGGCCAAAAAAAACGCCTCCGGCCGCAAGGCCGGAGGCGTTTTTCGCAACGAAGCCGTGAAGCTTAGTTTGCGGCGAACGGGTGCGTGGCCGAACCCTTCTTGGCAACCACTTCAGCAGCGGTCGGGGTACCGGCAACAGCGCGAGCGATCGATTCCTTGACCGCGCGGTAGTTGTAATCCTGAATCTTTGCGTCGTCTTCGGCCATCCAGTGGATGAACACGCCAACGCAGATGAACAGGTTGTCGGCTTCGTCAGCCGGGATCGTGCCGTCAGCAACGCTGTCGGCGACGGCCATTGCAACGCCGCGCTGTGCCGGGCCAAACATCTGGACAGCCTGCTTGGCGCCCTTGATGGTGACCTTGTTGAACATGACCGTTGCCGGCTTGCACAGCAGGTTCGGTGCAACGACGGCCAGCAGGGACGTGAAACCGTCCTTGTTGTTGACCAGGGCGTTGGCGAAAGCGGATTCAGCAGCGCTGCCACGCGGGCCCATGATCAGGTCGATGTGAGCGACTTCATTGCCGTCACCAACCAGGGATTCACCAACACACAGACCATTAATCTTCGCCATATCGAATCTCCTCATTACTAGGCAAGTTATAGGGGTTTACCCCCTGTGGTAGCCCGCGTTCCGGGGTACGAAACACAGGATAAAAACTTCGTTGTGGTGCACTTCCGGTGCCTTTGTGATGCTTTCCAGCCTTTAGTTGCGCCCTGGCTTCGTCATGCGCCCGCCAGTTCCAGCGCGCTGGCCAGGAAGGCCGTCACAACCGTCAGGTCTGCGCTCGTTCCGGGATTGATGCCTGCGGTTTTCAGACGTTCATCCCATTCCATCAGCGTGTTTTGCATCATAACCGGATCATCCGCCCGTTCAAACCCGTCCAGCAGGCGTATCGCCGTGTTGCGTATCGATAGCGCCGTTTCCGGACCATGTTTGCGCATGATGTGGGTGTCGGGAATCAATGCGAGACAGAACATGAACACTGTGGCCGCTGCCCATGCTTCACTGCACCATCGTTCACGCGCCGCCAGATGGACCGGCAGCAGGTGGCGGCGCACCAGTTCGTATCGGTTTGCGTACAGCGAAGCGATGCTGTCGCGGTGTGCAGCAAGCTGCATCGCCTGCATCAGCGTGATCCGCGCATCGCCCGCCACATCGTGATCGTTTCGCCGGCCCAGTCCGGCCGGTCGTGCCAGACGGATTGCCTCATAAGCGTGTGACGCGTCGGTGACAGTGAGGCCGGACAGCGTGCGTTGCAGCGACGCCCACAAACCCTCGTCCGGCTCGCGGTGCAACGCAGCATGGGCGATCGGCGCGCAGCCCAGCACGATGCCCAGATTGGTGTTGCAGCCGACCGCCTGCCAGGTCGCGCGCATCGCATCCTCGATGCGTTCGCCGACCGTCGCGTCCGCGCGACAGATCGGCCCGGCGGCTGCTTCGGCGCTGGCGATGAAATCGGCCACCTGCATGCGGTGACCGGAACCATGGTGGCCGACATTGCCCGGTTTCAGCGCCTCGACGTCCAGCCGGCAGGCGTGCACGAAGGCACTTTCCAGTTCCGTCTGAAGCGCAATCCGGACGGTGTCAGGCGGCGGCGTCATCAGCATGCGATCTCGCCCGCTGCCGGGCAGCGGCGCAGCAGGTCGTCCGCCAGCGCCTGCGCGATGTTCAGGCTGGTGACGCCCTGCAGCCCCTTCCAGGCCGGGATGCTGTTGACTTCAAGCACGGTGAGCCGGCCGTGGTCGTCGCGCAGGATATCGACGCCGGCGTAGTCCATGCCGGTGGCACGGGCCGCGTCGACGGCCAGGCGGGTCAGCGCTTCGTCCGGCGGAATGGCTTCGCAGCGTCCGCCCTGCGACACATTGTTCAGCCAGCTGCGGCCCTTGCGCAGCATGCCGGCAACCGGCTTGCCGTCGATCACCATGACGCGCCAGTCGCTCCACTCGCCAAGTGCGTCGCGCGTGCGAGCGCTGTAGCGCTGCATGTACCACACGTGGCCGACGCTTTCGGCGTCGGGCAGCGCGTCGCCGGCCGTCAGACGCACGATGCCTTCACCCTGCGAGCCGAACAGCGGCTTGACCAGCACGTCGTGACCGGCGGCGAATTCGCGCATCAGCACCGCGCGCGCCTCGCTTTCGCCCTCGGCCACCCAGGTCGGCGGCGTCGGGATGCCGGCGTGGTGCAGCAGCACGCTGGTCATCGCCTTGTCGACGCTTTTTTCGATGGCGCGGGCGTGGTTGTAGACCGGAATGCCCAGTTCGCCCAGGTAGTGCAGGAAATCCATGCGCAACACCACCTGCTGCAGCGTGCCGCCGGCCACACCGCGCACGAACACGGCCTGCGGCAACGTCTGTTCGAAGCCGGGCATGACGACACCCGACACGCCGCGCTGCAGGTCGATGTGGCATTCGCCCAGACTGACATAGCGCGCCAGCAGGCCGCGCGCCCGGAAAGCCTCGACCAGGCGCTTGCCGTGCCAGCCCGGCTCGTCGGTGACGATGGCGATGTCGGCCTGCTGCGCACCCATGACGCTTACTTGCCCTCGCCGAACGAACGGGCGAGCAGTTCGGCGTTGATCTGGCCGGCGCGGAAGCTCTTGCCGGTGCGCAGGTTGCTGACGATGACACGCGCTGGGGCGAACAACATCGGGTCGATCTTGTAGAAGTCGTACTTCACTTCCTTGAACACTTCGGCGAACGGACGGCCGTAGTCGCGCGACGATGAAGACGGCAGCCTGTGCGCCAGATCGGCGGCCGAATCGTCGTCGCTGTCCACATAGAGTTGTGCCACGCCACCGAACAGGATGGCGTCGTTGGTGCGGCCCATCGCGTTGAGGAAATCGGGCGCCGGCGGCGCGACCGGTGCGCTCGCCGAACCATCGACCACCTGGGACAGCGGGAAGCCCAGCGCATGCACCTTGTGCAGCGCCACTTCGAGTACGCGGCCGACCACCTGCACCGTGCCGGCCAGGCTGCGCGTCGGCGTCAGGATGAGCGTGACGGCATCGTCGGCGACACCACAGTCGCGGCGGATCTTGGCCAGCACTTCGGTCGGCGGCTGGCGATCGACTTCGAGCACCAGTACGGCGTGCTTCGCGTCGTCCTTGTAGCCGAGCTCGGCAAACAAGGGCTCCTTGACCGCCAGTGCGCGACCGGGGCCTGAACCGAGCGCATGGAAGGCGTCCTTGCCTTCGCCGTGCGAAAGGCTCCAGCCGGCGTACTGGCTGGCCAGGCAGGCGACGACCGGATGCGTGGAATGCACGTTGATGGTCAGCGGCCAGTGCGCATCGCGCGTGTTGAAGGTCGCAGTGCCCAGTCCGCCCATGCAGATTTCAGTGATGCGGCGACCGGCTTCGATGCCACCGTGGCAGTGAATGCCGGCGTCGATGACGCGGCCGCCGCCGGGCAGCGGGTCAACCTTGACGCGCAGCGCGTCGGCGTCGCGCACCAGGCCTTCCACCAGATCCATCACGTATCGGCCCACGCTGGGCTGGGCGCCGGTCAGTACCGGTCCGTGTTCTGCAGTGCTCATGCGCTTCTCCTCGGGAGTACAAGATCTTTGTTATGGTCTGTTGCGACCGCTCTGGTGAGTGGAGCGATCCGATGCAGCACTTCACTCTCGCGTCGCTGCAACTGCGCGCGAACGCTGTTTTCGTCATGGCCCGCCGCGTAAGCGGTGCAGACCGGCGTTGCCTTCGCAACGAAGCTGCCGGCGGCCGGCAGATCGGTGCAGTCCTCGGGCCAACGGACGCCGTCGCCGACCATCAGGTCGTGCGGCGCATAGACCACGCGCAGGCCGCGCAGGGTGCGTGCCGGCGACATGGCCAGGTCGTCGAGTTGCCCGGCACAGGCGGCGACATGGGCCGCGAACAGGCCGCCTTCAACCCGGTCCTCGTACAGAGCAAGGGTCGCGGTCGGCCGCGGGTTGATCTCCAGCAACACATGCCGGCCACCCTCCAGCACCAGATCGGCTCCGTTCAGACCGCGCAGTCCGAACGCCCGCACGATGGCATCGACGTCACGTTCCAGCGCGGCCTGCTGCACATCGTCGAGCGGCAGGTCACTCACCGCTTCGCACCAGGCATGCGGCCCGGCAATCGCCCCGGGAAACTGCCGGCTGACACCGACGATGCGGCAGCAATGGCCGTCGGCGAGAAACAGCACCGAAGCCGGAACACCTGCGACATACGCCTGCGCGTGCCAGCCCACCGATATCGTTTCGCCGCTGCGCGCCGGGCGAACATGCGCGCCGCCGCAGGCACCGGTCTGTTTCATCAGCCAGCCGTCGGGCGCCCGGCCTTTGCTGCGCATCGTCGCAAAGCGCACGCCCGCTTGCTGCAGGCCGACGGTCAGCGTGTCCGGCGTCTTGCAGCGTTGTACGGTCACCGCAGTGTTGCCGATGCGCGGGGCCGATGCGGGGAGTACGAAGTCCAGCGCAGACAGCAGGTCCGGTCGTCGTTCGAAGCCCGAACCGGCAATGATGCCGTCCCAGTGTCCAGCCATCCCGGCGATCAGAGACGGCAGGTCGTCACCGAAGGCGCCATCGTGAAAACCGGCCCGGACGGTCCGTCGGGCAAGCGCCACCGTGTCGGTGTCAGCAAACGGGTCAATCACGTCGCAGGTCGAGCCCGCAGCGACGCACGATTGCGCCAGCGCGCGCGCGCTGCCCGACACGATGAGCCAGTGCGGCACCGGCGACGCTTCCAGCCCGGCCCGGTCAGGCCACCAGCTCGCGGGCGGTGGCGAAGGCGTCGCGGAAGTCGAGATAGACCGGCTTGTCGGTATTGATCATGCGCTGGAACAGTCCGCGCTGGCACAGGTACTTCACGTTGCCGATGGCCAGTGCCCCGATGCCGACCGCCTTGCCCGAACCGGATTCCAGCGGCTTGCCGTCGTCCATCACGCCCAGACCTTCGACGCCAGCCGGCGGCACCGCGTTGACGTCGGCGGCCACCAGCAGCGAGGTCGCGGACATCAGCTGCGCCTTGCTCAGCACCTGGATGCCGGCCTTCGCCGTACACAGGATGATGTTGGCCTGCGGCATCAGGTTTTCCTTCTGTTCGTTCGAACCTGCCTCGACCGGCAGCACCGACGAACCGTAGCGGGTATTCACCACTTCGGAGGCGACGCGGGCGCGCATGGCGCTCGAATGGCTGCCGACCAGCACCTTGGCGCCGGCGCTCGAGGCGAGTACGGCTGCAGCGGTACCCACCGGGCCCGTTCCGCCCAGGACCAGCACGGTCTTGCCTTCGAGTTCGGTGTTGTGCGCCTTGCGCAGCTGCCGTTCGACACAGGCGACCAGCGCGGCGGCGGTGGTGAAGGCGCCACTCGGGTCGGCAAACACCGACACTTCGAACGGCGGCACCATCGCATTGCGGCAGGCGTCCAGCATGTCGGCCGCCAGACCGATGTCACGGCCACCGATGAACAGGCCGGTGCGCTTCACGCCATTGGGGCCGCGCGAAAAGATCGCGTCCTGCGTCAGGCCGTAGATCTGGTCGAGGCCGACGCCGGAGTAGGGCATCAGAACCTGGTAGCCCGCATCGCACGCCATGTTCACGTCGAACGGGCTGATGTTGTTGGTCGGGCTGAACATGTGAAGGATGTAGGGGTTTTCCATGGTCTGTCTCACTCTTTCCGCCCGAAGGCTGCGTACTCTGGTTACGTCGTTGTCAGGTGCGTGCTTGCGTGGGCCATAAGCGAGCCCGGTACTTATTCACGGCTGGTCGCGGCAGCAGTTGAAGTCTGTCGTGATGTCCATTGCGCGCCTTCGTTGCGTGCAGCACAAATCATCAGTTCGAGCCCGGGCGCATCCGCGTAGCGTTCGCGGACCGCCTTGACCATGGCCTGCGCATCAGCTTCCGATGCGGCCAGTGCGAAGCCGGTCGGCCCCCATGAACTCTGGCCGATGCAGGTCGCGCCCAGTTCCTGCAGCGTCAGCGCAACCTCGCCGGCCTGCTTGCTGGTGTATCGGCCACCCTGTGCCGGCGAGAAATAATCACCCACGCAGTGCTGCAGTTCGTTGATTGCTGCGCCGAACAGGTCGATGTCTTCTTCCGCCAGCGCCGGCAGTGCGCGCATCAGCACCAGCCGGCTGAGCCGGTCAGCCACGCCGGGCGCGTAGGGCGGCAGCACGCGGAATGCTTCCTTTTCGGCACTGCCGTGCAGGCCGCTGCAAGCGTGATCGAAAATCAGCACCATGCGCCAAGCGGCGGGAAAGCGCATCTGCGCAATGATAGGCGGCGGCGCATCCACGGCGCCGCGACCGCCATCGACGATGAAGCCGCCGCCATCGAAACTACCGATACCGATGCCCGAGCGCGCGCCGCGGTCTAGCAGGCTGGCGATTTCGCGTGAATCCAGGTTGAGACCGTACAGCCGCGCCAGTGCCATGCCGACCGCGAGGGCAAGCTGGGTGCCGGAGCCCAGGCCCGAATGCGACGGAATGGCATCGGTAAGCGTGATGCGTGCCGGCGGCAGGTCGAAGCGCGTGCTCAGGTCAAGAGCGTAGCGGTGGGCGCGTTCGGCATCGTGGCCAATCACCTGAAGCGTGTCGGAGGGCTCGATCTCGACCACGGTGCTCAGCCCGTTCAGCGTCAGGCCGACGCTGCCGAAGCGCCGCCCCATGCTGCCATCGAGATCGATGAAGCCCAGGTGCAGACGCGCGGGGGCCCGGACGGTCAGGGCGGCGGCGGTTGCATTTCTTGGGTTCATCGCGTCAATCATGGTCCGGAGAGCACCGATTATCCCAAATTCGCCCGCAACACAGGGAAGGCTTGGATGATGTGGTGCAGCAGCGGAGTCTGGTGCTGCCGGGCGACGTCGTTTTCGGATCGTGCTGTATCGCATGTGAAACAGACTGATCTCACGCGTTCGTCGTGGCTCCGATGCTGCACTGCGGCACCGGAAGGTCGGTCCGCAACGGCTTTTTGCATGTTGTATCGTGACGAGTGCTGCGTACGACCCAACTGATGAAACGGATGATTCATGACCCATGAAGCGACTTCGACTGTCGTCACCGAGGTGGCGTGTCCGCTGTGCGGACATGCCTGCGACGACCTGAGCGTCGATACCGCCGGCGCTGCGCTGGCGGTGGTGGCCCATGGCTGCGATCGGGCGGTAAGCGGTTTTGCTCGCCTGAGCGCGGAATCGAGCGCCGCGACGCCGCGCATTGCCGGGCGTGCGGCCTCGCTGGACGAAGCCTGTGCCGAAGCGGCCCGTCTGCTCGCCGCGTCGGCCCAGCCGGTGTTCGGCGGCATGGCGCTCGATGTGAGCGGCGCGCGCGGTGCGATGGAACTGGTCGATCAGGCCGGTGGTGTCATCGACCACATGAACAATGAATTCGGCTGGCGCGCCAGCCGCGTGGTCCAGGACGGCGGCGGCATCATCACCACGCTGGCCGAAGTGAAGAATCGCGCCGACCTGATCCTGCTGGTCGGCACCGATGCGGTCAGCGTGCAGCCGCGCTTCTTCGAGCGCTGCGTGTGGGTAAAGGAAACCATGTTCGACCTGCAGCCGGCCAGTCGGCGCATCGTCTATCTCGGCGGCGCACTTGATACGACGCCGGGTCGCTCGCCGGATGGGCGTGCGCCCGATGTGTTCGACTTCGACTGCAGTCGCATGCCCGAGGCGCTGTCGGTGCTCAACGCGCTGGTGGCGCAGCAGCCGGTGGACGGTGACGCACCGCTGGGCATCGCGCTGGCGCGCTGGCAGGAGCTTGCCGACGCGTTGCTGGGCGCGAAGTACAGCGTGGTCGTGTGGGAGGGTTCGACGTTCGACATGTCGCAGCTCGATCTCAACGTGGGCGCCATCGGGTCGCTGGTGCGTCGGCTCAATGTCATCACCCGCTGCAACAGCCTGCCGCTGGCCGGCAACGATGGCGACCTGTCGATGGCGGCCGTGCATATCTGGCAGACCGGCTATCCGATGCGCACCAGTTACGCCAGCGGCGCGCCGAAGTTCGACCCGCTGCACAACGGCATCGAGCGCCTGCTGGCGACCGGTGAAGCGGATGCACTGGTGTGGCTGTCCAGCCTGAATGACCTGCAGGCGCCTCCGGTCACCGGCATGCCGACCATCGTGATTGCCCCACCATCGCTGAAGCTGGCGAGCGAACCGCAGGTCTACATTCCGGTCGCCACGCCGGGCATGCATCACACCGGTCATTTTGTGCGTACCGACAAGGTCGTGACGCTGCCGCTGCAGGCGCTGCGCAAGAGCGCGCTGCCGGCAGCCGGCGAAGTGGCGGTTGCCATCGCAACCCGTATGAAGGAGGTGCAGTCGTGAGCGTCATCAAGCTGACCGGCGGCCGGGTGATCGATCCGGCAAATGGCGTCGACGACCAGGTGCGCGACCTCTACATCCGCGACGGCCGGTTGATCGCCGCGCCGGATGCACACGACAGGATCAGCGCCGAGTACAACATTTCCGGCCGCATCGTCATGTCGGGCGCGATCGACATGCACAGCCACATCGGCGGCGGAAAGGTGAACATCGCACGCGAAATGCTGCCGGAAGACCATGGTGGCGACCCGGTCGAGCGCACCGACTTGACGCGTTCAAGCTGCGGTCACGCCGCACCGGGCACGCTGGCGGCCGGCTACCGTTATGCCGAAATGGGCTACACCGCGGCGTTTGAACCGGCGTTGCTGCCGGTCAATGCGCGCCAGGCCCACATGGAAATGGGCGACACGCCGATGCTGGACACCGGCGGCTACGCCATGCTCGGCAGCGACGACTTCCTGCTGCGAATGCTGGCGGCAAAGGAAGACCAGCAGGCGATCAACGACTACGTGGCATGGACGCTGCACGCGACGCAGACGGTCGGCATCAAGGTGGTGAACCCGGGTGCGATCTCCGCCTTCAAGTTCAACCAGCGCAAGCTCGACCTCGACGAGCAGAACGCCTTCTACGGCATCACGCCGCGCGAGATCGTGAAGGTGCTGTCGCGCGCGGTGCATGACCTCGGGGTGGCCAAGCCGCTGCACGTGCATGCCAGCAATCTGGGCGTGCCGGGCAATGTGGATACCACGCTGGGCACCATGGATGCTGCGGAAGGCCTGCCCGTCCATCTGACGCACATCCAGTTCCACAGCTACGGCACCGAGGGCGAGCGCAAGTTTTCCAGCGCCGCCGCGCGCATCGCCGAGGCGATCAACCAGAAGAAGAACGTGTCGGCCGACGTCGGCCAGATCCTGTTCGGCCAGACGGTGACCGCGTCCGGCGACAACATGGTGCAGTACCGCAATGCCGGTCACGGCTCGCCGAAGAAGTCGGTCATCATGGACATCGAGTGCGACGCCGGCTGCGGCGTCGTGCCGTTCAAGTACAAGGACCAGAACTTCGTCAATGCACTACAGTGGGCCATCGGCCTGGAAATCTTCCTGATGGTCGATGACCCGTGGCGCATTTTCCTGACCACCGATCACCCGAATGGCGCACCGTTCACGACCTATCCGCACCTGATCAAGCTGCTGATGGACCGCAGCTTCCGCAGCGCGATGCTCGACACGATCAACCCGGATGCGCGCGCGATGAGCAATCTGGCGGGTCTCGACCGCGAATATTCGCTGTACGAGATCGCAATCATGACGCGCGCCGGTCCGGCGAAGCTGATCGGCCTGGCGGATCGCGGCCATCTGGCGCCGGGCGCTGCTGCCGACATCGTGGTCTACAAGGAAGACGCCGACCGCGAGCGCATGTTCGAAAAACCGGAACTGGTGTTCAAGGACGGCGAACTGGTGGTGCGTGACGGCCGTATCGTCAAGGTGGTGCGCGGCGGCACGCATGCCGTGAAGCCCGAATTCGATATCGGTATCGAAAAGAAGATCAAACCCTATTTCGAACGTTTCCATTCGATGCGCATGAATAATTTCAAGATCAGTGACGATGAACTGTGCGAGTGTGGCGGCGGCTCCAGGCTGATGGCCCATGCCTGCAGGAAGCGGGGTTGAGGCGATGATCATCAATGGCGTAGCAATCGACGATACCTTTGCCGAAGCATTCGGCATGCGCGGCATCCGTCTCATCATCACCGCCTACAACGAAACCTGGGCGCTGCATTCGGCCAATGCGCTGACCGGCTTCGCGACCTCGGTCATCGCCTGCGGAGCCGAGGCGGGCATCGAACGCATGATGTCACCGGAAGAAACGCCGGACGGACGTCCGGGCGTGTCGGTGCTGCTGTTCGCAGTGTCGAGCAAGGAAATGATCAAGCAGATCGAGCGGCGCGTCGGCCAGTGCGTGCTGACCAGCCCGACCAGCGCCATCTTCGCCGGGCTGGACGAAGGCGATCCGGTGCCCATGGGCAAGACGCTGCGCTATTTTGGCGACGGCTTCCAGACCTCGAAGCAGATTGCCGGCAAGCGCTACTGGCGCATCCCGGTCATGGATGGCGAATTCCTGGTGCAGGATACCGCGCGCATGGTAAAGGCGATCGGTGGCGGCAATTTCCTGGTGCTCGCCGATACCCAGGTGCAGGCGCTCGAAGCCTGCGAGGCGGCCATTGCCGACATGCGCAAGCTGCGCGAAATCGTCATGCCCTTCCCGGGTGGCGTCGTGCGTTCCGGCTCCAAGGTGGGCTCGAAATACAAGGCGCTGTCGGCCTCGACCAATGACGCCTTCTGCCCGACGCTGCGCGGTGCGACCAAGTCCGAGCTGGACGAACGCATCGGTGCGGTGCTCGAAATCGTCATCGACGGCCTGACCGACGCGTCGGTCAAGAAGGCGATGGAGGTCGGCATGCGCGCGGTGTGCCGGATTGGTGCCGCCGGCGGCATCCGCCGCCTGTCGGCGGGCAATTACGGCGGCAAGCTCGGCCAGTACCAGTACCACCTGCGGGAGATCCTGAAATGAGCGCCCTGACATTCACGTTGCGTAGCGCACCGGCCCAGCGCGTCGATGTCGGCGCGCTGAGTCCCGCTGCACTCGCGGGTGGGGCAGTGTCCGACATTGCGGCCATCGTGCTTCACGTCGGCAAGCGCGCCGTGCGCGCAGACCAACTGTTCGAGATTGCCGGCGACGATACGACCGACATCGTGTTCCGCGGCGACTGCAGCAAGCTCGAACGCATCGGCGCCGGCATGAAGTCCGGCCGCATCACCGTCGAAGGCGACGCCGGACCGTATGTCGGTCAGGGACTGCTCGGCGGCACGATCACGGTCGCTGGTTCGACCGGGGCCTTCTGCGCGACCGGCATGAAGGGCGGTCGCATCGACATCGCCGGTGACGTTGGCGAATCGGCTGGCGGCGCCATCCCGGGCGAGATGAAAGGCATGGCCGGCGGCCTGCTGCTGGTCGGCGGCAACGCCGGCGACCGTCTGGGCGATCGCATGCGGCGCGGCCAGATACTCGTCAGCGGCAACGCTGGCGACTACTGCGGCACCCGCATGATCGCCGGCACCATCGCGGTGGCCGGCATGCCGGGCGCGTATCCGGCATACGGCATGAAGCGCGGCACGCTGATCCTCAGTGCCCTGCCGGCGCGGATGCTGCCCACCGTCGTCGACTGCGGCGCGCACCGGCTTGGCTTCCTCAGCCTGCTGTACGCGAGCTGGAAAGGCCTGCCCGGACCGTTCGGCGCGCTTGATGCCGGCGCCTGCACCGTACGCCGCTACATGGGCGACATGGCGGTCAGCGGACGCGGCGAACTGCTCGTCCGCGGCTGATGCCGGCGGCCGGCTGGTGGCCTGACTCGGCCTTCGGGCGGGTCAGGCGCAACGCAGCCGGGCGCCTCGTCGTGACCGACGCACTGCTGCGCGACTGGCTGGCACGGCCCGAACTGGCGCTCGTGGCGGACAGCTGCAACGCCGAGCGCGCGCTGGTTTCGCGCCTGCTCGATGAGCCGGCGCGCATTGTCGCCCATGACGACATCGCATCGATTGCCGACGAAGACGCGCGCGACAACTGGTTTGCCTTCATCGCCTTGCGCGACCGCGTGCTCGCCCGACCGGACATCGAGTCGGCCTGGCTTGAGCTGTTTCTCGACGGCCCGAGCGGCATCGCGCCGCTGTTCTTGCCACAACTCACGCAGCTCATCCTGCACGGCCTGCTCGAAGACTGCACCGGCAATGACGGCGCGCTGATGTGGCGGGCAGCCGAACTGTTCTTCCGCAACCAGCGCGCGACGCCGCACGCCGGTCGCATCCTGATGGCCGACGCCGAAACGCTCGGCGACTACGCCGAAACCGGTGGTTTCGGCAATATCGGCCGCCTGATCCGGCAGGCCGGGGCGATACCGCGCGCGGCCGAGCTCGACGTGCTCGATGCCGGCAACGCCGCTGAACTGTATGCGCGCACCGGGCGTCGGGCCGTGCTGCCGCTGAATTTCGGCCAGCCGGCGCTCGAGGCGCTGTGTCGTGTGATGGAGCGCTGGATCGCCCACTTTTACGGCTCGGCCGTCCGCATCACGCCGCAGCAGGACATCCGCGACGAACAGTGGGCGTGGCACATCGGACTTGACCGCGAGGCGATGGACCTTCTGAACACGCTGTATGAAGGCGGCGAACTGGCGCCGGACCGCCTGTCGCGCATCGTCGCGCTGTTCCGGCTCGACTTCCTCGATGCGCGCGACATGCGCGCCGAATTGCGCCGTGACGGTACGGCGCGTCCGGTCTGGCTGGCGCTGGCCATGGATGAAGATGGTCTGGTACGGATGAAGCCGCAGAATCTGCTGCTCAACCTGCCGCTCACGGGTACACACTGATACGTGTATCGGGGTGCGCAGGCCGCCGTCGTGGTTCCCTGGTTTTCAGCCCTTTCTTGACCCCCCTCAAGCTTGCGTGCATTTGCTGAGCGTGCAAATGAAATCGTCGCGTACCGCGTTTAGCATTGCATTGAACCTGAAAACCTCAGTTGATCGGCTTCGTGGGCATGGTGGGCGGGGTGTACGGCAAGGCGCGAGGACGCGGCAGGATGGCACCCTGCAAGGACGAGCAACGCAGCCGGGCGCCCGCCGGCCGTGCACGCGAGGTCGAAGCGGTGTCGCCTGGACGGCAAGCGAGCAAAAAGTGCCGATCTCCTTGATGCGCAGGGCTTTTTGCGCGATGGCAAGCGGTCATCCGAGGTTTTCAGGTTGAACCCGAAGGAGTCTTGAAATGCGGCATCAGACGGACAATCCGGTGCGGCCGGAAAGCTGGCACGCGCTCACCGGCGCAGCGACGCTGACTTCGGTCGGCAGCGTACGCGATGCCGGACTGACAGCCGACGAGGCGGCGCGCCGACTCTTGGCCGATGGCGCCAATAGCCTGCCCGTGCCGGCGGGGCGCAGTGTTTTGCAACGCATGCTTGCGCAATTCGAGAACGTGCTCATTCGCGTACTGATCGCCGCCGCCGTGGTGACGGCGCTGCTCGGGCACCTGCTGGACAGCGCAGTCATCGCTGGCGTGGTGCTCATCAATGCTTTGATCGGCTTTCTGCAGGAGGGCAAGGCCGAAGCGGCGCTCGACGCCATACGGAAGATGCTTTCGCCGCGCGCGCAGGTGCTGCGCGGCGGACGCCGGATCGATCTGCCGGCTGCGGAACTGGTCCGGGGCGACATCGTGTTTCTCGCGTCCGGCGACCGCGTTCCAGCCGATCTGCGACTGCTGGACGTGCGCAACCTGCGCATCGACGAGTCTGCGCTCACCGGCGAGTCGGTGGCGGTCGACAAGCACACGGAGATCTGTGCCGACGAGGCGGCGCTCGGCGATCGCCGGTCGATGGCTTTTTCCGGCACGCTGGTGACCTACGGCCAGGGCACAGGCGTTGTGGTCGCGACCGGCGCAAGCACCGAGATCGGCCACATCAGCACCCTGCTTGCCGGGGTGCAGGAACTGGCCACGCCGCTGACGCGCAGGATGGCAGCCTTCAGTGCATGGCTGACCTGGACCATCCTCGGCGTGGCTGCCGTGGCGTTTGCCTTCGGCATCCTGGTCCATGATTTTTCAATCGCAGACATGTTCCTCGCCGCGGTGGGTATCGCCGTCGCGGCAATCCCGGAAGGGCTGCCCGCCATCATGACCGTGACGCTGGCCATCGGCGTCCAGCGCATGGCGAAGCGTCACGCGATCATCCGGCGCCTGCCGGCAGTCGAAGCGCTGGGTTCGGTCACGGTCATCTGTTCGGACAAGACGGGCACGCTGACGCGAAACGAAATGACCGTGCAGCGCGTGACGACAGCGCGCGACACCTTCCGGGTAAGCGGTGCCGGTTATGCACCGCAAGGCGGGTTTTCGCGCGACGACGGCGAATGCGAACTGATCGATTGCCCCGAACTGGTCGAGATCGGCCGTACCGCGCTGCTGTGCAATGACGCCGCGCTGAACCGGGATGCGGAAGGCAGATGGGTGCTGGCGGGCGATCCGACCGAAGGTGCGCTGATCACGCTGGCGCTCAAGGTCGGTCTCGATGCGCATCGCGAAGCGGACATGCTGCCGCGCATCGACACCATTCCGTTCGAATCCGAACACCGCTTCATGGCTACCCTCCATCACGATCATCAGGGCCGCGCATTCATGCTGCTCAAGGGCGCGCCCGAGCGCGTGTTCGAACTGTGTCGCGAACAGCGCGAGGGCGGTGATGCGCAGCCGCTTCAGCCGGCCTACTGGCATGCCTGCAGCGAAGCCGTGGCGAGCGAGGGCATGCGTCTGCTCGCGCTGGCAATCAAGCCGATGGACACGTCGTTGAGCGCGCTGACATTTGCCGACGTCGAGGCCGGCGGCTTCACACTGCTTGCGCTGCTCGGCCTTGCCGATCCGCCGCGTGAGGAGGCGGTTGCCGCAGTGGCGCGCTGCCGCGGTGCCGGCATCTCCGTGCGCATGATCACCGGAGATCATGCCGTCACCGCCCGCGCGATCGGCGAACAGCTGGGTCTGGGTGACACGGTACGCGTGCTGGCCGGCCCGCAGATCGAACGGATGGATGACTTGCAGCTGCGCGTCGCAGTGGCCGACACCGAAATCTTTGCGCGCGCCAGCCCGGAGCACAAGCTGCGCATCGTTCAGGCGCTGCAGGCCAATGGCGAAGTGGTGGCGATGACCGGCGACGGCGTCAATGACGCACCTGCGCTGAAACGTGCCGACGTCGGCGTGGCCATGGGTGACAAGGGCACCGAAGCCGCCAAGGAGGCGGCCGAAATGGTACTGGCCGACGACAATTTCGCGTCGATTGCCGCCGCGGTGGAAGAGGGCCGCACGGTATTCGACAATATCCGCAAGGCGGTCATTTTCATCCTGCCGACCGGGGGCGGGCAGGCCGGCATCCTGGTCACGGCCATCCTGCTCGGCCTGACGCTGCCGATCACGCCCGCGCAAATTCTGTGGGTGAACATGGTGACTGCCGTCACCCTGTCGCTCGCACTGGCGTTCGAAACACCGGAATCGGACATCATGCGCCGCCCGCCGAGAAGCCCGGACGAACCGCTGCTGACCGGGTTCCTGCTGTGGCGCATAGCGTTCGTGTCGCTGCTGCTGGTGACCGGCGGTCTGACCCTGTTCCTGCGCACACTCGATGAAGGGGGCTCAATGGAACTGGCGCGCACGGTCGCCGTAAACACGCTGGTGTTCGGTGAAATGGTCTATCTGTTCAATGTGCGCCACCTCACCGCAAGTTCGCTGACCGTCGAAGGTGTCACGGGCAACCGCTATGTGCTGCTCGCCATTCTTTTGCTGCTGGTGCTGCAGGGGCTGTTCAACTATCTGCCAGCAGCACAGATGCTGTTCGGCACCGCTCCTCCGCAGATGAGCGACTGGTGGCCGGTTCTGGTGTTCGGCGCCCTCCTGTTGGTCATCATCGAACTGGAAAAGCTGGCGGTTCGCTCCTGGGCACGCCGCCGGCAGCAGAGCGGCTGACCTCATGGAACCGCTCTTTCACCTCCTTGGCGGTCTCGGCCTGTTCCTGCTCGGCATGGGCTTCATGACGGACGGACTCAAACTGGCTGCCGGCCCCGCGCTGGAGCGCATTCTGTCGGACTGGACGCGCACCCGACTGCGCGCGCTGCTGTCCGGCGTGCTGGTGACCGGGCTGGTGCAATCGTCGAGCGCTGTGACGGTCGCCACCATCGGCTTCGTCAATGCGGGCCTGCTGACACTCGGTCAGTCAATGTGGGTCATTTTCGGCAGCAATGTAGGCACGACGATGACCGGCTGGCTGGTTGCGCTGGTCGGTTTCAAGATGCCGATCGAGCTGTTCGCGCTGCCGCTCATCGGGGTCGGCATGCTGCTGCGTCTGACCGGCGAAGGGTCGCGCCGGGCGGCGATCGGCATGACGATCGCCGGCTTCGGGGCGCTGTTTCTGGGTATCGATGTGTTGCGGGAGGCATTCGGAGGTCTCGGATCCGCTGTCAATTTCGACGCCTGGGCAGCCGGTGGAGCCGGCGGTGTGCTGTCCGCCGTACTCGTCGGGATCGTATTGACCACACTCATGCAGTCATCGAGTGCCGCGATGGCCGTCGTGCTGACGGCCGTGGCGGGTGGCGTGGTGCCCTTGTCGGTGGCCGCTGCCGGCGTGATAGGCGTCAACCTCGGTACCACCATCACGGCGATCATCGCCGCACTGGGCGCGACACCGAATGCCCGACGCACCGCTGCGGCGCATGTGGCGTTCAATCTGATCACCGCAGTCGTTGCCCTGCTGTGCCTTCCGGTATTGCTTGCGCTGGTCGCATGGATGACGGATGTGCTGGAACTCGAGCCGACGGCGACCACCGTTCTCGCGACGTTTCACACCACGTTCAATGTGCTCGGCGTGTTGCTGATGTGGCCCCTGTCCATGCGGCTGGAGCGGGCCCTGTCGGCGCGCTTCGTTACACCCGACGAAGACGCCGGACGTCCGCAGCACCTCGACGCGAACGTGCTTTCGGTACCGACGCTCGCGCTTGATGCACTGGCGCTGGAGGCGCGCCGGGTCGGCGCGATGGCCAGGGGGATGGTGCTGTCGGCGCTGGATGGCGCCGCACCCGAATCGATCGCCCATCAGCGTGACGCATTCGACCGGCTCACCCGGGCAGTCGCAGGATTTGTCGTCAGCATCCACCGCAGCACGATGAGTGCAGCCAGCGGCGAGCGCCTGCCGCGCGTCCTGCGCGAGTTGCGGTACTACGAAACGGTCGCCCGCATGGGAGCCGTGATCGCTGAACCGGTTCCTTCGGGACCGCTTCCGGACGACGTGGTCCGCTGCGAGACGCACTTTCGCACACAGGTACGCGACTGGCTCGCGTTGGTGCTGCCCGCGGGGGATGCGGCGAGTCTGCCAGCTGCCGCAGTGCTGCCCGATGCGCTGGTTGCCGGCTATGCTGCCCTGAAGGACGCGATTCTGCGTGCCGCCGCCGCCGACGCACTCGATATTGCCCGCATGGATGCCCTGCTGGAGCGCGCACGCGCCATGCGGCTTGCAGCGGAACAGGCCGGAAAGGCGCTGCAGCTCCTGCACCGGATCGAGATGAATGACGATGCAATAAGTCCGGATGAAAGCCGGATGCATCTGATTGCCGAATGAGGCAGCATGCAGGCGTCGTCGTGGCGCGTTGAAGAGGGTCGTTTCCGTCGGCGATTCCGTCTGCCGGATGCCGGATCGACAGGGAGTCAGTGATGCGGGAGAAGATGTTTCATGGTGACTGAAGGGATGCAATCCAGCGTGTTTGCCGAAATGGCGCTGCTGCTCGGGCTGACCACGGCTGCCGGTGCGCTGGCCGTACGTCTGCGCCAGCCCGTGCTGATCGCCTACATCGTGGTCGGCATACTGGCCGGGCCGGCGGCATTCGGATTTGTCCAGGCGCATGACCAGATCGATCTGCTGGCGCAGATCGGTGTGGCGGTGCTGTTGTTCGTGGTCGGACTCAAGCTGGATCTTTCGCATGTCAGGCGTATCGGTCCCGTTGCGCTGGCGACCGGCCTGGGTCAGCTGTGCTTCACGATATTCTTCGGATTCATCCTGGTGCTGCTGCTCGGCAGGGGCGCGATGGAAGCGCTTTATGTCGCGGTTGCACTGACTTTCTCCAGCACCATCATCATCGTCAAGCTGCTGTCCGATAAACGGGAGCTCGATTCGCTGCACGGGCGCATCGCGGTCGGCTTCCTGATCGTGCAGGACATCGCCGTCGTGCTCGCCATGATGGCCATGAGCGCGCTGCGCGGTGCCGGCGATGCGGGCGCAACGGAAGTCGTGCTGTCGCTGCTCGCGCGGGTGTCCGGCGCCGCGCTGATAATCTTCGTGCTGATGCGCTACATCCTGCCGCCGCTGGTGCGCACCATGGCGCGCTCGCAGGAACTGTTGCTGCTGTTTGCGATTGCCTGGGGAACCGGCCTTGCCGCACTGGGCGAGTGGGCCGGCTTCTCGAAAGAGGCCGGCGCCTTCGTCGCGGGCTTTTCGCTGGCGTCGACCCCTTACCGTGAAGCCATGAGCGCCCGCCTGACCGGCGTGCGCGACTTCCTGCTGTTGTTCTTCTTCATCGATCTCGGCGCCCGGCTCGATCTGTCGACGCTGGGCGATGAAGTTGTGCCGGCGCTTGTGCTCAGCGCCTTCGTACTGATCGGTAACCCGCTGATCGTGATGGCCATCATGGGGTATATGGGCTACAGAAAGCGCACCGGCTTTCTGGCCGGTCTGACCGTTGCACAGATCAGCGAGTTTTCAATCGTGTTCGTTGCCATGGGCATCACGCTGGGCCACATCGGCCGCGAGGCGCTGGGGCTGACGACGCTGGTCGGGCTGGTCACCATCGCGCTGTCTACCTACATGATCATTCATGCACAGCCGCTGTTCGAGAGGCTGTCACCCTGGCTGTCGATATTCGAGCGCAAGCATCCATATCGCGAGGTGACAGTCGAAAGCGGGGTCGAGCGCTCCGGTACGACTGACGTGATGGTGTTCGGGCTCGGGCGCTACGGCAAACGGCTTGCGCTGCAACTTGCCGACGCAGGCTTGACCGTGCGCGGCATCGACTTCGATCCGGAGGTGGTGCTTGAGTTGCGCGGGCGCGGAGTACAGGTGGATTTCGGCGATGCGCAGGATCCCCATTTCCTCGACAGCCTGCCGCTCGACACAGTCCAGTGGGCGATCAGCACGCTGCCTGATTTCGAATCGAACCGCGAGTGGCTGGCGGCGCTGAGGGCGCGCCAGTTTGCCGGCGAGGTGGCGATCGTGGCGCGTGACGATGGGCAGGGTGAGCAGCTCAAGCGCGCGGGTGCCCCGATCGTGCTGTATCCGTTCCGCAATGCGGTGGATTATGTTGCGGAGCACCTGTCCGAATTGATACGCAAGAAGGAGGAGCGACATGAAGCCAATCCGTAACATTCTCGCGGCAACTGATCTTTCAGCCCCGGCCCGGGAGGCGCTTGCCCGTGCATTCCAGCTCGCTGCGGAGACGGGTGCCCGGCTGACGCTGATGCATGCAGTCAGCAGCGGGGTGATGGCGACGTTGCATGAGTTGCTCGGCACGAGCGCGCCGACGGTCGAACAGCGCATCGTCGATGATGCCTGCAACACGCTGCGTGACCTCGCCGACGAACTGGGGCGGGCGCATGGGGTATCCGCCGCTGTGCGGATATCGACCGGCGCCGTCGTGCAGGAAATCATCGGCCAGCTCGATGAGCTTGACGCCGATCTGCTGGTGCTGGGCGCGCGCGGTGAGGATTTCATGCGCCACCTGATGCTGGGTTCGACCGCAGAGCGCATGCTCGGGGTGATGACAAAGCCGGTGCTGGTGGTTCGCCAGCCACCTCATGCGGCGTACCGGCGCGTGCTCGTGCCGGTTGATTTCTCGATGGCTTCGGAACCGTCGTTGCAGGCTGTACACGTGCTCGCTCCGCGCGCCGAAATCATTCTGCTGCACGCCTTCGAACTGCCATTCGAAGGCAAGCTGCGTTATGCAGGCATCGACGACGCGGCAATACATGCGCTGCGGATTGCCGAGCGCAGCTCGGCTTTCCAGCACATGGAAGCGCTGCAGGCAAGCGCCGGGATTGCCGACCAGTCGCGCATCATCGTTCGCCACGGAGATGCGTGTTCACTCATTCGCGAAGTACAGCAGCAGGAACACTGTGATCTGATTGCGCTCGGCAAGCAGGGTCGCAACCGCATCAAGGAAATGCTGCTGGGCAGCGTGACCCGTCATGTCCTTTCGGAATCCGACTGTGATGTGCTGGTCGTCGGCGATTCGAGCGCAGGGTGAGCTGGACGCGATTCGGGTGGCCGTCTCGGAAGGCACCCCGATGCGTGTCGGCAATGAGCGGGGTGTATCCACAACGGATGGTCGTCATCCGTCCGAAAGAAGCGCGGTGCGGAGCCGAAGTCGGAATTTGCACCGGATGCCAGGTAATCGGGCGCGCACCGGTGCCCACCGCATGGTCGGATCGGGGAACATCCACACGCGCGAGTCGTAATCCGGGCTGGGTTAGGATGATCAGAACCAGGCGTTGAGCGTGACGCTGCCGAAGCGGCGCCAGTAGCCGCTTCCGCCGCCCGGCGAGCCTGCTTCGCTGTCGGAAATGCCGGCTGCCGCACGCAGCTGCCAGCCGGGCCCGATGTCGTAGGCCACCCAACCTTCGAGCAGATAGTTGCGGCCGGATGCGCCGTTGCCATCGCCGTCGGTTTCGTCGTAGCGGCCGAACGCGGCCTTCGCGTAGTAGCTCCACGGGCGGACGTCGTCGTAGATCGACATGAAGGCCCGGTATTCGAGATAGCGATCCGGGTTGTAGTAGCCGCGATTGGCGCGGCTGACGTCCCAGGGCCGGCTGTTTTCGAACCGGTTGCCTTCGATACCCAGCCGGATCTGCGGACGCGTCCACAGCGCGTAGTCGCCACGCCAGGCGATGCGGGAGCGCTGGTTGTCGTCATCGAATTCTAGCCGCGCGACGCTGCCGGCGAAGCTCCAGCGCGGCGTCGGCGTATAGGTCGCACCGACCGAAATGTCGCGGAAATTCACTTCGTTGCGCAGGGCACTGATGGTGTCGATGATGCCGCTGCCGGTTTCCGCGTCGATGCGCCACAGATCCGCGGGAACGTAGCGCACACGTGCTCGCCACACCGTGCTCTGCCAACCGTCATAGTCGCGTCGGCCGAGCGTGAAACCGGGCCACAGCGTGCCGCGGCCGCCGCGCACCTCGCCCAGACGCAAGCCGTAGGTTGCGCTGATTTCGCTGCCGCTGACCGTGCGGCGCGGCGAACGTGTTCCGGTTTCGTAGCCGCTGATCTGCGGCAGGCGCACGCCGACCTCGAACAGTTCGGTCGGCGAACGTCGCCAGCCGGCCAGCGCGAACGGCGTGACGATGCGCAACCGGTCGGCGTCGTCCGACCAGTCAATGCCGGCCGAGGCGTAGTGCTGCGTATCGCGCCGGATGCGGTAATCGCGCAGCCACTGCGCGCCCTCGTCAGTGACATCGGTCAGCAGCGGCATGGCTTCGTCGGCATAGCCGGCCCAGTAGAGGGCGCGCGCCTTCGCCACGTTCATGCCGGGATCTGTAGACGTATCCAGCCGGTCGAATTCGCCGACCGCTGCGCGATGCCGACCGGAGAAGTTTTCGGACTGCGCCAGACCGAGCTGCGCATCGGCATCGCCCGGATCGGCCTGCAGCAGGGCAGCGTAGATCGCCCGCGCACCGGCCGGGTCGTCCGACCAAAGCAGCGCGCGTGCAAGGCCGCGCTGTGCTCCGCGGTCGTCCGGCTGGTTGGCGAGCAGCTTGCGCCACGCTTCGGCAGCGCAGGGATGGCGGTCCAGCGCGGCACAGGCCTGCGCAAGACCACGCCAGATTTCGGGCAGGCCAATCCCTTCGGCATGCGCTTGCGAGAACAGCGTACGGGCGCCCGCGGCATCGCCCGACCACAAGGTCTGCCAGGCCATCGGAAGCAACCACTCGGTGCGTCGTTCAGGCGCAAGCTGCAGCGCCAGCCGATACGTCACCGCCGACTCGGCGTTGCGGTCGGCATAACCCAGCACGCGCGCCACCTCCGCCGTGCGCGTCGCATCCGCACGGTCGACCTGTGCCAGTTGTGCATAGGTGTCGAGCGCACCGGCGTAGTCCTGCGCTGCAGTACGCGAACGCGCCAGGCCGAGCAGGGATTCGATCAGGCCGCGCCGGCTGTCGCTGACTGATGTCGCGTTGGACCAGCCATTCATCCGCTGCCGGAACAGCGTCGCGGCGCGTTCGAAGCGGCCCGCCCATAACGACTGCCAGGCGAGTGAAGGGAGGATGTCTGCCTGCCGGGCCGGTGCACTGCGCAGCGCGCGCTCGTACAGTTCCGCAGCCGCCTCGTTGCGGTCGGCAAACCCTTCGACCCGGGCGGCTTCGATCAACAGGTCCGTGTCGTCCGGAAACTGGCTCACCAGCCCGCGGTAGAGCTCGATCGCCGGCGCATAGTCACGCGCCTCGACCAGCCGGCGCGCTTCGTCGCGCTGCGGATGGACCGCGAAAGCGGGCTGCGCTGCGACCAGCGAAAGTGTCAGCGTCAGGGCGAGCGTCAGGGCAGGCAGTGCACGCGTCATAAAAGAGGATGCTGCGGGGGATTCGTATAACAAAAGTATCAGGCCTCGCGCCCGGTGCGCGGCGTGTTCCACGTGATCGACTGTCGCGCAGGCGCAACAAACAGGTGGTGCAGCGACATGCAGGTGGTGACGGCAAGGAAGGCCCAGTAAACAAGGGGATAGAACACGGCGTATGGAAAGTAGCGCCAGATTCCGCGGTCATACCGGTGGTCGATCAGCGTGCCCAGGGCCAGCTGCACCAGGCACAGGGTGGCGATCACCATGCCCCACAGATTGGGCAGTGGCGACGCGCCGACCGGTGGAAAGCCGATCGCCCACGATGCGATCCACAACATCGTCATCGCCACGAACACAATGGCCCAGCAGATCGACAGCACCGACTCGATGAACATCGGCCACATGCGACGGTAACGCCAGTGCAGGATGACGTCGTGATGGCGGCGCAGCACCTGCATCAGGCCGCGTGCCCAGCGCAGCCGCTGCCGGAACAGCGCCCGGAAGTGCGTCGGCACCGTCATCCACACGATGGCGTGCGGCTCGTAGCGGATGTCGTGAAAGTGGCGCTGCAGCTTCCACGTCAGTTCGATGTCTTCGGTCGGCATGTCGGGCGAAAAACCGCCGACCGACTGCACGGCGCTCTTGCGGAAGGCGGCCACCACGCCTGACACCGTCACGATGCGGCCCCAGATGCGCTGCGAGCGTCGCAGCAGGCTGACGATGGACGTGAATTCGATCGCCTGCAGGCGGCTCAGGAAGTTGTCGACGTTGCGCACCCGCGGGTTGCCCGTGACGGCTGCGACGCGGGCGCTCATGAAGTGCGGGACCAGGTGCCACAGGATGTCGGGTTCGGGTTCGGCATCCGCATCCATGATGAGCACGATGTCGCCGCGCAGCATCGGCAGCGCGTCGTTCAGCGCCATCGCCTTGCCTTCGTTGATGCGCTTGTCGATCAGGCGCACCCGGCCCGTCTGCACGAAGGGCAGCACCTGGCGCACCGTGCTGTCGCTGGAGCCGTCATTGACCACCACGATTTCGTAGTCCGGGTAGTCGACGGCGCACACCGCGACCAGTGAGCGTGCGATCACCGCGTCTTCGTTGTGCGCCGGAATGAGGATGCTGACCGGCGGAGCGAAGTTGCGCTCGGGCGGCGCCGCACCCGGCTCGTCGCGTTCCCAGCGGAACACGAAAAACAGCGACGTGGTGATCCACACCAGGCTGGAAATGATGGGGTAGGCCGCGAAGAAGAACAGCGCAACCGAGTAGGTCCCGGTGTACTGAATGCCGATCAGCAGTCCTTCAAGCGCGTGCATGACTGCGGGTCAGCCCTTGCCGAACAGTCGCGACACTCCTGGATCGACGCTGCGCGGCGCGAGACAGCGGTACAGCTTTCGGGAATCGACGACGCCGATCACCGTGATATTTGCGGTGCGCAGCGTGTCCCAGTCGGCCACTACCGGCCGCCCGGCCCAGTCATGCAGGTAGTCGGCCTTTACGTCCGGCAGCTGGCGCCGGGGACCCTTAAGCTTGAAAATCGCCAGATTGTGCAGCACCCAATAAAGCGTCACCGCCGGGCTGATGACCAGTGTGGCAACGATCATCCAGGCCAGTACGCCGTAGTCGGGCAGGTCGCGACCGACCAGCAGCCAGGCCCATCCGAACAGGAACCACCCCGCAGCGACGACGACGACATGCACCAGTCGCTGACCCGCGCCGCGCAGGGGCTCACGGCGCATCAGGCACGTCGCCGGGCTGCGACGGCGATCAGGCCCAGCCCACCCAGCAGCATCCACCAGGTCGCAGGTTCGGGTACCGGCAGCGGCTGGGTCAGGCTGAGCAGGTTTTCGGTCGGCACGAGCGTCCAGTCGGCAGCGCCTTCACGCGACCAGCGCAGGTCGACGACGCCGGCCTCAAGCCGGTTGTAGGCACCAAGCTGGAAGCGATACAGGCCGACGTCGAGCAGGATGTCCTGCTCGAAGCCGAGCCGGTCGCGGGGATTCACGCCGTCCTTGGCCAGCGACAGCACCGCGCCGTCTGCACCGTACAGGTTGAAGAAGAATCCGTCGTCATACAGCACGCCGAAGTTGTAGAGACTTTTTTCGGTGATGCGGATGTAGCCATCGAAGCGCGACAGCCAGTTGGTCTGTGGCGCGCTCAGCGGCAGCGGCAATGCGCTGCCCCACTGAGACGAATACATCGCGTTGTAAAGCGTATTGCCGAAATTCACCTGGCTCGCGATGCCGGTCCAGCGCTCGATGACACCGGACTGGCCCTGCGGCTGGTCGATCAGCGCATGCCAGTCGGCGATGCCCCAGATGCCGGTGCCCCAGGCAAAGTCGGATATCGGTTGTCCACTGCCGTAGGTGAGTGTGGCTTCATCCCACAGCACGGTGCTGCCCTGCCAGTTGTCATCGATTTTGACGAACAGCGCATCCGAGCCGCCACCGGTGCCATAACTTCCGGGCAGTGCAGGGGCCAGGTCGACGGCGAAGGCGGCAAGCGGTGCCGCCAAGGCCGTCGCCAGCAATGACGAGAGTGATTTTTTCATGACTGTAGTGTCCGGATTGGGCGAAGTCCTGCAGCATCGGACGCGTGCGTTACTGCGCCATGACTGCGTTTCAGACCGATTATGTAATACAACTTAAGTTATGTGTCTGCCGGAAGGCAGGACACCCGTCACACCCGTCGTCGTGCAGGTCTGCGGGAATGCCAACTATTGTTACAACGGGCCTTCCGTTCAGGGTGCAGGCGCAGTTGTCCGGCGCGGCAGCGCATGCTCGCACAACACCTTCGAGCACTGGCCTTGCCCGTTCGGCGTTGCAGCGACGCTGCCGCTATACTTCGCCGCGATTTATGCGTACCCGGCGCATTCAGGCGCCGGGCAGGCCGGAATGTCCGCGCCAATTCACCGTTCAACATCGAGTGACCGTGACACCATGACTGCCGAGAAGCCCCTGATCCGCCCGTTGCGGCCCTCGTTTTCCTCCGGGCCTTGCGTGAAGCGTCCTGGCTGGACACTGGCGGCGCTGGGCGATGCGTTCATCGGGCGTTCGCACCGCGCACCGCACGGCCTCGCCAAACTTAAAGAAGTCATCGACCTCAGCCGCGCGGTGCTCGGCGTGCCGGACGACTACCGGATCGCCATCGTGCCCGGTTCGGATACCGGCGCGGTCGAAATGGCTTTGTGGTCGCTGCTCGGCGATCGCATAGTCGATTGTCTGGCGTGGGAAACCTTCGGCCAGAGCTGGGTGACGGACGTCGACAGCGTGTTGAAACTGGCCGGCGCCCGTACGTTTGTCGCACCGTTCGGCAGCCTGCCCGACCTGAACGCCGTCAGCTGGGATCACGATGTCGTGTTCACGTGGAATGGCACGAGCGGTGGCGTGCGCGTACCCGATGGCGACTGGATTGCCGACGACCGCAGCGGCCTGTCGATCTGCGACGCCACGTCGGCCGCCTTTGCGATGGAGCTGCCGTGGCCGAAGCTCGACGTGACAACGTGGTCGTGGCAGAAGGTGCTGGGTGGCGAAGCCGCGCACGGCATGATCGTGCTCAGCCCGCGCGCAGTCGAGCGACTTGAACGTCACGCGCCGTCGTGGCCGGTGCCCAAGCTGTTCCGCATGACCAACAAGGCGGGCCTGATCGAAGACCTGTTTGCCGGCAGCACGATCAATACGCCGTCGATGCTGTGTGTCGAAGATCAGATCGATGCGCTGCGCTGGGCGGCGTCCGTCGGCGGTCTGCCGGGTCTGATTGCGCGCAGCATGGCCAGCTTCGACGTGCTGGCGCGCTGGATCGATGGCAGTCACTGGGCGGCTTTCCTTGCCGAGGATCCGGTGACCCGCTCGAATACCTCGGTCTGCATGAAGATTGTTGATCCTTGGTTCACCATGCAGCCGCCAGCCACGCAGTGGGCGCGGGTGCGCCGCATGTGCGCGCTGCTCGAACAGGAAGAGGCCGCCTTCGACGTTGCGGCCTACCGCGATGCGCCACCGGGCTTCCGCATCTGGTGCGGCGCCACGGTCGACGCTGCGGATGTCGCCGCCCTGACGCCCTGGCTGGACTGGGCCTATGAAACCGTGAAGCAGGAATCCTCCGAATGAACCGCGCCATCCTGTTCGACTGTGACAGCACGCTGTCGACGATAGAAGGCATCGACGTGCTGGCCGAGCAGGCCGGTGTGGTCGATCAGGTCGTGCCGCTGACCACCGCGGCGATGGACGGCCGACTGAAGCTCGAAGACGCCTACGCGGCGCGGCTGGACCTGATCCGGCCGGACGCTGCGGCCATCGAGGCGCTCGGCCAGCGCTACATCGATACGCGGGTGGAGGGGGCGTGCAAGGCGGTGGCCGCACTTCGTGCGTTGGGCTGGCAGGTGCATGTGGTCAGTGGTGGCATCCGTCAGGCGGTGCTGGCGCTGGCGCGCCACCTTGGCGTGCCGGATGAGCGGGTGCATGCGGTCGACCTGCAGTTCGACGACGCCGGTGCATACGCCGGTTTCGATCGCTCATCGCCGCTGGCGCGCAGCGGCGGCAAGGCCGATGTGTGCCGGGCGGTGCTGGGCGAGGTAGACAGCGTCGTCATGGTGGGTGACGGCATCACCGATCTGGAAGCTGGCGACGCCGGCGCGACGGTGATCGGCTTCGGCGGTGTCGTGCGACGCGACATCGTGGCGCGCCGCGCGCATCACTTCATCGAGCGTGCCGACCTGCGGGAAGTCGTGAAGCTGGTCGCCACGCCGGAAGAATTCGACCGCGTCGACCTGCTGCTGCGCTGACCGTCAGCGCGCTACGCCGGTGCGGCGCAGCGGTCCGAAGCAGTGTTTAAGCTCCGGCGCCACGCACACGACGTGCTGGTCACCTTCCGGGTTGAATTTTACGTACACGGTGTAAAGCTTGTTCGTGTCGTCTTCCTTCGAGCCGGCACAGTCGGTGCCGCCGTGGTCCTTCAGGATGGTCGCCTCCAGCTTGTAGAAGCCCGTGTCCGAACCTTTCGGATCGAACACATAGGCCATTTCGCTGCGCTCTTCGCCGCTCTGCACCGAACCGCTGCCATCGACGCGGTACTCGTAGGTTTCGCTGCACTGCGCCGGATCGGTCCAGCTCCATGCGCCGGTGAGCTGCGGCACGGGCGATGCGGCGCGCTCGGCATCGGCCGGGACGGCCTGCGCGGTCTGTGCGGCAAACAGGCTCAGGGACAGCAGACAGGCGCACTTCAGGGAAGGTGAGGGCATGGCGGACTCCGTGCGGGGGCGTAAGGGTGATCGGCTGGATGACGCATTGTCGCCATCGCTGCGTTTTCCGACACGGGCGCCGTGCCCGAGTTCTTCCGGAACGGAACGATTTCGCGCGGCGATGTCGAAATGCCCGGATATCTTTCCAGACATTGCGCTGATTGCCCGGACCGGGCGCCCAACGCGCCTCGAAGGACTTTGACATGGTCGACAGCGCAATCATTGCCCACCTGTTCAGCGTGGCGGCAGCCCTGTCGGGTTACCCGGCGATAGCCGAACCGGATCGACCGCTGCTGAGGCTGATGACGCCCGCGGCTCTGGTCGAAGAAGTTTGCCCGGATGCGCCGTCGGACTGCGAAGAGCTGGTTGCGCTGTACGACCGCGAACGCCATCAGGTGCTGATGCGCTCGGATCTCGACCTGCAGGACGCGGCCGACAACTCCTTCCTGGTGCACGAGTTTGTCCATGTGCTCGAAGCGCGCCTCAAGGGGGCAGCTTATCAGCAGGACTGCATGGCCACGCTGCGTTCCGAGCGTGAAGCCTACCGCGTGCAGAACATCTATCTGGACCGCGAGGGGCGCCCGGAACGGCATGGCGGCATGCTTGCCCACCGTGTGTGTGCGGCGGATCAGCCGGGCGGCAGCGGCACCATGAAGCTCGAAATGGCACCCGCCGGCCCGCGTGATGAACAGGCGCTCGAAGCCTTCATGCAGGACCTGAGCCGGCGCGACGCGTCACCGGCGCAGCGCCGGTGACGGTCGACCGGCGGCGTCACAGCAGTACGCGCTCGATGCCGCCGTTGTTGGCCTGCTCGATGTAGCGTTCGGCCCAGTCGCCACCGAGCAGGTGGCGCGCCATTTCGACCACGATGTAATCGGCCTGCGTCGCGCTGTCGTTGTCGTAGCGTGACAGGCCCTGCAGGCAGGACGGACACGACGTCAGCACTTTCACTTCGCCGGTGTAGCCGTCGGCGCGCAGCGCGCCCGCACCCTTGCGCATTTCTTCTTCCTTGCGGAAGCGCACCTGGGTGGAAATGTCCGGCCGGCTGACGGCCAGCGTGCCGCTCTCGCCGCAGCAGCGCTCGTTCAGCGCGACCTTGGAACCGTCCGCCGTGCCGATCAGCTGATTGACCACCTTGAGCGGCGCGTGGGTCTTCATCGGCGTGTGGCAGGGGTCGTGATACATATAGCGCACGCCTTCGACGCCCTCGAGCTTGATGCCCTTTTCCATCAGGTACTCGTGGATGTCGAGCAGCCGGCAGCCGGGGAAGATCTTGTCGAATTCGTACTTCTGCAGCTGGTCCATGCAGGTGCCGCAGGACACGATGACCGTCTTGATGTCGAGGTAATTCAGCGTGTTGGCCACGCGGTGGAACAGCACTCGGTTCGACGTGCTGATCTGCTGGCCCTTTTCGGCTTCGCCGCCGGCCGTCTGCGGGTAACCGCAGCACAGATAGCCTGGCGGCAGCACGGTCTGCGCACCGACGTGGTACAGCATGGCCTGCGTGGCCAGACCAACCTGCGAAAACAGCCGTTCCGAACCGCAGCCCGGGAAGTAGAACACCGCTTCCTGCTCTTCCGACGCGCGCTTCGGATTGCGGATGACCGGCACGATGGCGGCATCCTCGATGTCGAGCAGCGCGCGCGAAGTGCGTTTCGGCAACTTGCCCGGCATCGGCTTGTTGATGAAGTGGATCACCTGCGCCTTGATGGGCGGTCGGCCGAGCGTCGGCGGCGGGTTCTTCGTCTGCCGGTCGATCAGGCCGAGTGCCTTGCCAACCGCATGGCCGAGCCGCTGTGCCTTGTAGCCCACGCCCATCATCGCCACGCGCAGCGCCTTGATGGTGGCCGGGTCGGTCGCATTCAGGAAGGCCATCGACGCCGCCGTACCCGGATTGAACTTGCGCTTGCCCTGCTTGCGCAAGGCGTTGCGCATGGCGATCGACACGTCGCCGAAATCGATGTCGACCGGACAGGGGTTGGCGCACTTGTGGCACACCGTGCAATGGTCGGCGACGTCGCTGAATTCGTCGAAGTGGCGCAGCGACACGCCGCGCCGCGTCTGTTCTTCGTACAGGAAGGCCTCGATCAGCAGCGACGTGGCGAGGATCTTGTTGCGAGGTGAGTAGAGCAGATTGGCGCGCGGCACATGGGTCGAACAGACCGGCTTGCACTTGCCGCAACGCAGGCAGTCCTTGATCGACGTGGCGATCTGGCCGACGTCGCTCATTTCCATGATCAGCGATTCGGTGCCGAGCAGCGAGAATGACGGCGTGTAGGCGCGCGCGAGATCGCCACCGGGCAGCAGCTTGCCGGCGTTGAAATGGCCGTCCGGATCGACCCGCCGCTTGTAATCGATGAAAGGAGCGAGTTCTTCGTCGGTCAGGAATTCCAGCTTGGTGATGCCGATGCCGTGCTCGCCCGAAATGACACCGCCGAGCGAACGCGCCAGCGCCATGATGCGGGCGACCGCCGCATTGGCTTCCTGCAGCATGTCGTAGTTGTCGGAATTCACCGGGATGTTGGTGTGAACGTTTCCGTCGCCCGCATGCATGTGCAGCGCGACAAACACCCGGCTGCGCAGCACCGCCTTCTGCTCGGCCTCGATGCGCTCGAGGGTGGGCCGGTACATCGCGCCGTCGAAAATCTCTTCCAGCAGCGGCTTGAGTTCGCGCTTCCACGACACGCGCACCGAGTAGTCCTGCAGCCGGTGGAACAGCGTCGGCGAGGCGGCGCGGTTCACCAGCGGACCGACTTCGACACCGAGCGAGCGGGCGACTGCCTCGGCCCGCTCCAGCGGCATGTCGAGGTTGTCGCGCAGCCACTGCCAGCGACCGCGTACCGCGGCCACCTGCTGCAGCGCCTGCGTGCGGCGGTCGCCGAGCAGCTGGTCGGCGTCGATGTTGGCGTCGCCGGCGTGCAGCGGCAGCTCGCCGCGCAGCAGCGTCACCAGCGCATCGCACAAGCGCAGCTTGCTGGCGATCGACAGTTCGATGTTGATGTGTTCGATGCCGTCGCAGTAGTCGCCCATGCGCGGCAGCGGAATCACCACGTCTTCGTTGATCTTGAACGCGTTGGTGTGGCGCGCGATGGCTGCGGTGCGTGCGCGGTCGAGCCAGAAGGTCTTGCGCGACTCGGCAGACACCGCGATGAAGCCTTCGGCGCCGCGCTGGTTGCACAGGCGTACGACGTCCGATGCGGCGGCCATCACCGTCGTTTCGTCGTCGCCGACGATGTCGCCGATCAGCACCATCTTCGGCCGGCCGTGGCGGCGCGCCTTGGTGGCGTAGCCGACCGCGCGCACATAGCGCTCGTCCAGGTGTTCCAGGCCGGCGAGCAGCACGCGCGCGTTTCCGGCCTTGGGCAGGGCGTCGAGGTAATCCTTGATTTCGACGATGGCCGGCACCGCCTCGCGCACCTGACCGAAGAACTCGAGACAGACGGTGCGGGTGACCGGTGGGAGCTTGTGCAGTATCCAGCGCGCGCTCGTGATCAGACCGTCGCAACCTTCCTTCTGCACGCCGGGCAGGCCGGACAGGAACTTGTCGGTGACGTCTTTGCCCAGACCTTCCTTGCGAAAACGCGCGCCTGGCACTTCAAGCGTTTCGGCGTCGCCGCGCGGCGTCCTGCCATCGGCCTCGAAGTGCTGGATGGAAAAGCGCACCAGCGCCGCATCGTGGATCTTGCCGAGGTTGTGGTCGAGCCGGGTCACTTCGAGCGGAAAGCCGTCGGCATCGACCATGCGCCAGCTCGCCAGATTGTCGAGCGCTGTGCCCCACAACACGGCCTTCTTGCCACCGGCATTGGTCGCGATGTTGCCGCCGATGCACGAGGCGTCGGCTGACGTCGGATCACAGGCGAACACCAGTCCGGCGTGCTCCGCCGCATCCATCACTCGCCGCGTCACCACGCCGGCACCGGTGCGGATGGAGGCGTAGGGCGTTGCCAGACCGGGCAACACGGTCGATTCAACCGGCCCGATGTCGATCAGTTTTTCGGTGTTGATGACGGCCGACGTCGCGGTCAGCGGCACGGCGCTGCCCGTGTAGCCGGTGCCGCCGCCGCGCGGGATGATGGTCAGCCCGAGTTCGATGCAGCCGCGTACCAGCGGTGCGATTTCATCCTCGGTATCCGGGTACAGCACGACCATCGGGTATTCGACCCGCCAGTCGGTGGCGTCGGTCACGTGCGACACGCGCGCCAGGCCGTCGAAGGCGATGTTCGTTTCGCGCGTGTGGCGGCCGAGCACCTTGACGATGCGCCGGCGCATCGCGCGCACGGTGGCGAAGTGGGCAGCGAAGGCGTCTACCGCTGCGCGCGCGCCGAGCAGCAACTCGCCGACCTTGCGGTCGCGTTCCAGCGCTGCCGCATCACCGCTGCGCTGGCGGCGCTGCTCGATTTCGCCCAGTCGATGGTGCATCGCACCGACCAGCGCGGCCTGCCGCTTCGGATTGTCGAGCAGGTCGTCTTCGAGGTAGGGATTGCGCTGCACGACCCAGATGTCGCCCAGGACTTCGTACAACATGCGCGCCGAGCGGCCGGTCAGACGTTCGCCGCGCAGGCTGGCGAGTATGTCCCACAGCGGCGCACCGAGCAGCCGGATCACGATTTCGCGATCGGACAGCGACGTGTAGTTGTACGGTATTTCGCGCAGTCGGGTAGGTTCGCGCGAAACTTGCAAATCGATGAGCGCGGTAGCGGATTCCATCAACAAGCCGTGTAGAGGTTCGGGGACGCATTATACGTCCGTCGGTTGTGCACTGCGCCAGACTGGAAACGATATGCGCCGATAACCGTCCACCGGCAGTCCGCATTCCCGCCCGCACCGGACTTTCGCCGGTTCGCCGCTTCACTTCAACTTCAGGATGTTTCTTGGATACCCTTACTCACGCCCTGTCCGGCGCACTGCTCGGACGCCTGATCGCCCGCCCCCCGGACCCCGCAAAACCGGGGCCGGAACCTTGGCAGATGGTGGTCGCCGGCGCAGCGGCCGCGACCTTTCCCGATCTCGATTTCGTGCTCGGCTATGTGTCGGAGCTGACCTATCTGCGCGGCCACCGCGGCGTGACGCATTCCTTTGTGCTGCTGCCGCTGTGGGGGCTGCTGATCGCCTGGCTGCTGGCGCGGGTGCCGAAAATGCGCGCGCAAGGCGTCGACTGGCGTTCCTTTTATGTCGTGGTGTGTGCCGGCATCGGCATCCACATCCTCGGCGACCTGATCACGCAGTTCGGCACGATGATCCTGGCGCCCTTCTCGGATCGTCGCTTCGGCTGGGGCACCACCTTCATCATCGATCTGCCGCTGACCGGGCTGCTGATTGCAGGTCTGGCAGCGAGCGCACTGTGGCGACGTCGCCGCGCTCCGGCCGCAATCGGGCTGGTGGCGGTGTGCGCGTGGGTCGGCGTCGGCGCAGTCGGAAAGTCGGAAGCCATCGATGCCGCGCGGCACCATGCGGTGGAGCAGGGCATCGTCGCGGTCGCGGTTGACGCGATTCCCCGCCCGGCTTCGCCTTTCAACTGGACCGCAGTGATCGACGACGGCGAGCGCTTCCATACCGCACACATCAACACGCGGCGAACGGGAATCCTGGAGGCCGGGCCGGACGACAACCTGATCCGTCGCTTCTCGTCGCATTACCGGCCGGTGGCGATGGCGCAGTGGCAGGTGCGCGAGCGCTTTGGCAATGGCGACTACGGCGCCGTGCAGGAACAGGTGCGCGCCGTCTGGTCGGCGCCGGACTTCGCAGTATTCCGCTGGTTCGCGATGTTTCCGGTGCTCGACAGCGTCGGCGGCGCAGCGGGTGGCGCCTGCATCAGCTTTCGCGACCTGCGCTTCGAAACCCCGGGGCGCGACAACCTGCCGTTCCGCTATGGATTGTGCGAGAGCGGCTCCGGATGGGCGCTGGTCGAACGGACGATGGCGGGCTGGCGCACGTTGTCCGGTCGTTGAACGAAAAAAAGCCGGGCCGGCAGTCGAAAGACCACCGGCCCGGCCTTCACTGGGCCGACAGCTCAGTACCTCACCGCCACCGTCAGCTGGACGGCGCGTTCGGTGCCTGGAACCACCATGCTGCCGTTTTCGTAGATGCCATCGTAGTAACGCTTGTCGAACAAGTTGAGGACGTTCAGACGTACATCGTAGTTCCGCTGTTCGTAAGCCAGCATCAGGTCAGTGCGCACATAGCTTGGTGCCATGGCGATAGCCTGGTTGGTGCCGCCGGTGCTGTAGGCAAGGCGATTGCCCTTGGCTTCAATGCCACCACCAATGCGCCAGGATGGAGCAAGGCGATAGGTGGTCCACAAATTGCCTGTGTAGCGTGGCGTGTTACGTGGGCGCAACCCTACGATGTTCGGGTTATTGGCAGCAAACACTTCGTCGATTTCGGCCCGCATCAGCGCGATACCGCCGAACACATCCCACTTCGAAGTAATACGGCCTGCTGCCTCGAACTCGAGTCCGTCAGTGTGGCGTTCCTTCGACAGGACTGAAGTGTTCGCCTGCTCGAGATCCGTATTGCGCTCGTTGAACTTGGTTGCGCGGTAAGCCGCGGTGCGCAGCGACAGCGCCCCGTCCAGCAATTCCCACTTCGAGCCCAGCTCCACCGTGCGGCTGCGTTCGGCATCGTAGCGCGTGCCGTTATTGAGTTGGTACAGGTCAGCAGTCGGGTTGAACGAGTCGCTCCACGCGAAGTAATAGGTCGAGGTGTCGTTCGGCTGGAAAAGCAGGCCGCTTCGATAGCTCCATTCGTTGTACTTCAAGCGGAACTCAGGATTGGTCGCCGTGTAGTAATCGGCGTCCATGCGGTCGTGGCGCAGACCGAGCAGAAGCTTCCAGTGCGGCATGAATTCGATCTGGTCCTGCGCATACACGCCGAGCGAGTCGCCTTCGTAGCCGGCCCGGTTGGTACGGGTGCGGTTGCCATAGTTCGCCGGAAGGGCGGGGTCCGGGTTGGCATTGCCCACGGTGGTGGCAGGCGCAGCAGCGGCGACGTAGTTCCAGCGGTCTTGCTTCTCGTTCAGGAGTTCAATGCCCATCAGCAGTTCATGCTTCATCCCTGCGGCCTGGAACTTTGTGGTCAGATCGCTCTGCAGTGTAACGGTCTGCTCATGCGCGCCGCGCGCATGGGTTCGGCGGGTGACCGCAGTGGCATCCGAGACATTCGTCGTGTTGACGCTGCCGCCCAATGTGGGCTGTGTGGCCCAAAGCGCACGCTTGTAGTCAGCCACGCGCAGCACCGTGCGTATTTCAGTGTCCTGCGAGAAACGATGGGTCCACATACCGGTGCTGATATTGGTGTCGTTACGTTCGTAATCGGACGGCGTGCCATAGAAGCGGCTGACCGGCACATCGAGCGGACGGCGCGTGACTTGCGGGCGGGTTACCGTACCTGCACGGCTGATGAAGGGGACACCGAAGTCAGGAACGTCATCAGTCGAGAGATAAAGATGGCCGATCGAAAATTCATTCGCCGTACCGATGCCCCAGCGCAAGGTGGGTGCGATACCTTCGCGCTTGGTTTCAACTCCGTTGCGCGAGCTTTCGGCGTCGGTTTTCATCGCGCTGATCCGCAGTGCGGCGTTTTCGCCGACGACCTTGTTCACATCCGCGGTGACCCGGCCGTAATCGTAGCTGCCGACGGTGGCCGACACTTCGGTGCGATCGACCAGACCCGGCTGCTTGCTGACGCGGTTGATGACGCCACCGGCCTGACCGCGACCGAACAGCATGGCGGCAGATCCGCGCAGCACGTCGATCTGCTCGACGTGGAACACCTCGCGGTTGTACTGGGCGACGTCGCGGATGCCGTCCATATACAGGTCGCCGAACGAATAGAAGCCACGCAGCATGATGTTGTCGCCGATGCGCCCGCCTTCGCCCGAATTGAACGTGAGGCCGGCGACGTGACGCAGCGCGTTCTTCATCGTGTCGGAGTTGCTGTCCAGCATGAGCTGTTCGGTGACGGTGGTGATCGCCTGCGGGATGTCCTTGGACAGCTGATTCGTCCTGGCTGAACGGACGATGCCCGACTGGTAGCCGTTGTTCGGTGAATTCGCGCGTTCGCGCGCGTCGATCACCTTGACTTCAGGCAGTACGGGCGTCGTGCCGGCGGGCGGCGTCTGTTGCGCCTGGGCGGGATTGCCGGTCGACAGCGCCATCAGCATGGCGGCCGCCAGCGACAGCGGCTGCTGTGGGGGAGTGCGGGTCATCTGAGTCAGTCCTGGAGTGAAGTTGTCGGGACTGGCTTGCAGAGAGGCTGGCTCGTCCGCGGTCTGTCCGGTGAGAACACCGGCAGCGACGCGAGGCGGACTATAATCGAGAATGATTCTTGTTAAAATTAGTGCTGTAATCATCTGATGCGTGAACGCAACTCGGGCCGACCTGCGGCGGATGGGTAGCCGCGCCTCACCCGGCTCGTTCGCTTGCGCGATTTGTGCGGCAGCCCTGCGGTCGCGCGAGAATGGCGCGCTTCGCCGCACACTTCACAACCTGCGCCTTGCCTCTGCTACCGGATCACGGACACCTTGAATGACCCTGCCTGACAATGAAATGCGGCTGAGCGATGCGGAAACCGGCGCACCCATGGTGGTGATCGGTCTCGATGACCGTGCCGGACTGCCGGATCTGCAGATGCGCCTGCGCGAGCTGGGCTTCATGGAGGGTGAAGCGGTGTGCGTACTGCGTCGCGGGCAGCCCGGCGGCGAGCCGCTGGCGGTGCGTATCGGCGTGTCGACCTTTGCACTGCGCCGCATCGAGGCGGCCTGTGTGCGCGTCGCTGCCAGGCCAGTCAAGTGATGACCGCAATACCCATCGAAAGCCGCCGCCTCGCACCGCCGATGCTGGCGCTGGTGGGCAATCCGAATTGCGGCAAGACGGCGCTGTTCAATCTGCTGACGGGCAGTCACCAGAAGGTGGCCAATTACGCCGGTGTCACGGTCGAGCGCAAGGAAGGCTGGCTGCGCACGCCGGCCGGCACACGCCTGGCCGTGCTCGATCTGCCCGGTACCTACAGCCTGGCGCCGAATTCGCCCGACGAACAGGTGACCTGCGACGTGCTCGCCGGCCGGCTGCCAGGTGAGCGTCGCCCCGATCTGGTGCTGGCGGTGGTCGATGCGACCCAGCTGGCGCGCCAGCTGCGACTGGTGCTGGGCCTGAAGCGGCTCGGTCTGCCGCTGGTCGTCGTGCTCAACATGGCCGACCTCGCGCGAGCGCGCGGCGTCGACATCGACGTCGAGGCGCTGGCGCACGCGCTTGGCGTCCCGGTCGTATCGACCGTCGCGGTACGCGGCGGCGGTGCCGATGCGCTGTTCGGATTGCTGGATGCGGCACTGCCTCCGGTGCCGCCTGCAGAATCGGCCGGCAGCATGGTCGATGACCACCGGCAGGTGAAGCACATCCTCGCGACGCTGGGCCTCGATCGCCTGCCAGCGCATGCGTTCACCGACCGTGCCGACCGCGTGCTGCTGCATCCACTGGCCGGTCCGCTGCTGCTGTTCGCGCTGCTGTTCCTGATTTTCCAGGCGGTGTTCGCGTGGGCAGAGGCGCCGATGGGCTGGATCGAAGCGGCGACGGCGCTGCTCGGCGATGCGGTGGGCCGGATATTGCCGGACGGTCTGCTGCGCAGCCTGCTGACCGACGGCCTGATCGCAGGTCTGGGCGGCGTGCTGGTGTTCCTGCCGCAGATCGTCATCCTGTTCTTCTTCATCCTGCTGCTCGAAGAGTCCGGCTACCTGCCGCGTGCCGCCTTCCTGCTCGACCGGCTGATGGGCGGCGTCGGGCTGTCCGGGCGCGCCTTCATCCCGCTGCTGTCGAGCTTTGCCTGCGCGATTCCCGGCATCATGGCCACGCGCACCATCCAGAATCCGCGCGACCGCTGGGTGACCATCATGATTGCGCCGCTGATGACCTGTTCCGCCCGGCTGCCCGTTTACGCGCTGCTGATCGGCGCCTTCATTCCGGCGCGCCGCGTGGCCGGCGGACTGGAACTGCAGGGGCTGGTGCTGTTCGCGCTCTATCTCGCCGGCATCGTGTCGGCGGTGGCAGTGGCCTGGCTGCTCAAGCGGCTGGGCTCGAAAGGCCGCCAGCACACGCTGCTGATGGAATTGCCGGACTACCACTGGCCGTCGTTGCGCAATCTGGCGATCGGCCTGTGGCAGCGCGTGCTCATTTTCCTGCGGCGGGTCGGCGGCATCATTCTCGCGCTCACCGTGCTGCTGTGGTTTCTGGCCAGCTTCCCGGCCGCGCCCGCTGATTTCGCAGGCGCGCCGATCGAATACAGCTTCGCCGGCCGGCTCGGGCATTTCCTGCTGCCACTGTTCGAGCCCATCGGTTTCAACTGGCAGATCGCGGTGGCGCTGGTACCCGGCATGGCGGCGCGTGAGGTCGCGGTGAGCGCACTCGGCACGGTGTATGCGTTGTCGGCCACGGCCGACGATACCGCGCAGGCGCTGGTACCGTTGATCGTTGCCGGCTGGAGTCTGCCGACCGCGCTGTCGCTGCTCGCCTGGTATGTGTTCGCGCCGCAGTGCCTGTCGACACTCGCCACGGTACGGCGCGAAACCGGCGGCTGGAGCGCGCCGCTCTTGATGGCCGGCTATCTGTTCGCGCTGGCGTATGCAGCGTCGTTCGTCACCTACCGCATTGCGCTGGCCTGCTGCACATGATCCTTTCCGTTACCGATCTGCTGGCACTGGTCATCGTCGGCCTGGCCGCATGGAAGGTGATGCGCGTCGCCCGGGCGCGGCTGCGTCCGCCTGGCGTGTCGGGAAGCAATCCGGGAAGCAAGTCGGATGCAGACGCGGGCAAGGATGGAAGCGATGATGGCTGCAGCGATTGCCGCCAGTGCGCCGGGCGCGCGTCGCGCCGCTGAGCGCGCGCCGTGCCTCAGGCGGCCGGCTCGGCCATCAGCAGCGGGCGCGACGTGTGCGGGTCGATCCAGACGCGGCAATCCAGTCCGAAGGCATCGGCCAGCGCGGCCGATTGCAGCACTTCGAACGGCGCACCGTCGGCCCGGATTCGGCCGTCGGCCAGCAGCACCAGCCGGTCGGCATAGCGGGCCGCAAGATTGAGGTCGTGCACGATGGCCAGCACGCCGGTCATGCGGCTGTGTGCGCGATCGCGCGCGCAGGCCAGCACGCGGTGCTGCCAGGCGATGTCGAGGGCGGCGACCGGTTCATCGAGCAGCAGGAAGTGCGCGCCGGGTGTGCCGCGCCAGATCTGTGCCAGCGCGCGCGCCAGATGCACGCGCGCCTGTTCGCCGCCGGACAGCGTGCTGCACAGCCGATCGGCCATCGCTTCGCAGCCGGTCAGCGCCATGGCGGCGCGCGCGATGGCGCGGTCGTCGGCGCCCGGTCGCCCGCCGTGATGCGGAAATCGGCCGAGGGCGACCACCTGCTGCGCGGTGTAGTCGAGATCGCTGCGCTGGTGCTGGGCGTGCACCGCGCGCAGCGTGGCCAGTTCGGCCGCCGGAATGTGGCGCAACGGCCGGCCGTTGCACGACACGGCATCGCAGGCGGCGTCGATGTCGCCGGACAGCGCGCGCAGCAGTGTGGTCTTGCCAGCGCCATTCGGGCCGATCAGCGCCAGCATTTCGCCGGGTCGCACGTCGATCGACACGTCGTCGATCAGTCTGCGCTGACCGGCCATGACAGTGAGGTGGCGGGCGCTCAGCATGTCAGTGTTCCTGCGCGGCGCGCCGGCGCAGCAGCAGCATGAAAAAGGGCGCGCCGAACAGCGCGGTCAAGACGCCGATCGGCAGCTCAGCCGGACTGACCCAGGTGCGTGCCGCACTGTCGGCCAGCACGACCAGCAAGGCGCCGGCCAGCGCACTGGCCGGCAGCAGCATGTGGTGCGACGGCCCGGCCAGACGGCGCGCCAGATGGGGCGCAATCAGGCCGATGAAACCGATGGTGCCGGTCAGCGCAGTGGTGGCGCCGACCGACAGTGCGATCAACACCACACAGGCGCGATTCAGCGTGCCGACCGCCACGCCCAGGTGCGCCGCCTGGGCTTCGCCCAGCGCCAGCGCATCGAGTGGCCCGGCCTTGCGAAGCAGCAGCGCGAGTGCCACGCCGACTGCGACGGCGGCGGCGATGACGCCCGGCCAGGTGGCGCCGGCCAGGCTGCCCAGCGTCCAGAACGTGAATTGTCGAACCTGGGCGTCGCTGCCCATGAACAGCAGCAGGCCGATGCCCGACATGGCGAGCGCGTTGATGGCGATGCCCGACAGCAGCATCAGCGTGACCGAACTGCGGCCATTGCGGCGCGAGGCGGCATAGACCAGCGCCGTGGTCAGCGCCGCGCCAGCGAAGGCGGTCAGCGGCAGCAACGCACTGGCGGCCCAGCCCCCCGTGCTCATGGCGCGCTCGCCAAGGATGACGACGGCGGCTGCGGCCAGTGCAGCGCCACTGCTGACGCCGACCAGACCGGGGTCGGCGAGCGGGTTGCGCATCAGGCCCTGCATGGCGGCACCGGCGATGCCCATGCCGGCGCCGGCGATTACGCCGAGCAGCACGCGCGGCAGACGTAGCGTCCAGATCACCAGATCGGCGTCCGACCCGACCTGCTGCCCGAGCAGTGCGCTGACGACGGTCGCCGCCGGCAGGTCCACCGCACCACTGCCCAGCGCATGGACGACGGCGCCGATCAGCGCGACCGCCAGCAGCCAGAGCGTCATGCCGGCGGGCGGGCCGATGCGCGGCAACTCGACACTGCGCAGGTTCATGGCGTGCGCATCCGCTGCGCCAGATCGAGCACCGCAGCCGGCAGACGTGGCCCGAAACCGAGCAGACGCAGCGCATCCAGTGTCACCAGCCGGCCGGCTCGCGCCGCGGGCAGGGCGGCCAGACCGGGTCGGGCGAGGAAGGCGTTGCGTCCACCGGCGGTGGCGATCGCTTCGTCGGTCGTGACGATGAGGTCGGGGGCCGCCGCCAGGGCCGCTTCCAGCGTCAGCGGGCGGTAGCCGTTGAAGCGGCCGGCCATGACATTGACCGCACCTGCATAGTCGATCATGGCTGCGGCGGCCGTGCCGTCGCCGGCGACCATCGGGCTGGCACCACCATGATCGAGAATGAACAGCGCACGCGGGCGCCCCGGCAAGGCCGCGACCCGTTGCCGCGCCGCCGCCCAGTCGGCGTCGAAGCGCTCGGCCAGCGTGCGGCCGGCGTCGTCCAGCGCGAGCGAGGCCGCGATGGCGCGGATGGTGCGACCGACCTGATCGGCACGGTGGCCGGCGTCGAGCTGCAGCACGCGCACGCCGGCGCCCTGCAGCTGGGTCAGCGCAACCGGCGGACCGGCGTCGGCGGTGGCGATCAGCAGCGTCGGGCGCATCGACAACACGCCTTCGGCCGCCAGCGCACGCTGGTAGCCGACCCGGGGCAGTGCCTGCGCCGCCGCGGGAAAGGTGCTGGTGGTGTCGGTCGCGACCACGCGGGCACCGGCGCCGAGCGCGTAGACGATTTCGGTCACCGCACCGCCGACCGTGACCAGACGCTGTGCGCTGTCGGCCAGCGCCGGGCCGCACAAAGCGGCCACAACACTCAGCAGGGCGAGACGCTTCATGCGGCGACAGTGTCGGACGACTGGCAGACCTGACCCACCAGCGCACGCCAGTCCTCGCGTTCCGGCTTGCCCGGTTTGCGTTCGCCGAAGAACAGCGCAATCGTTTCGCCACTGGCGTCGAGCAATTCGACCGAAGTGACGATGCCATCTGCCGTCGGCTTGCGCACCAGCCAGGTTTCCGCCACCAGATCGTGCCGCAAGTGCAGGTTGAATCCGGGGTCGAGCACGTTCAGCCAGTCGCCCATGACTTCGATGCGATGCACCGGCCCGGTATGTATCTGGATCATGCCCGGGTTGCCGACGAAGCACATGATGGATACCGACTGCGCCGCCGCCTGTTCCAGCAGCGGGCGCGACAGCGCGTTGTCCAGCCGTTCGGCATGGCCGTCCGGTGCCAGCTGCATGGCCTGTCGGCGCGACACCTTGTGACGGCGCAGCAGCGGGAAGAAGTCGTGCGTGTCCTGCATGGCCAGCCAGTCGCGACGGAAGGCGTCGGCGTCGATGTCGGCCAGGGGCGTTTCCGCTTCCGGCGCTGCGTTGCGCAGTTCGACCTGTTCACCTGCCTGCTGGTCGTCAGCCGTGTAGGTCGCCACCAGTGCGTGCCAGGCGTCGAGCTTCGTGCCGGCGCGCGAGAACACCTTGTGCACGGCGTCGCCGTGGCGGTCGTAGAACTGGAAGCTGAGCGAGGTGCCGCGCGGCGTTTCGTCGGTCACGGCATAACCATGCGTCCATTGACCGTAGAAGATGCGCAGGTCGATCACGCTGCCCAGTGCCAGCCCGACATGGGCGTTGCCTGACATCTGTTCGAAGCTGCCGGTCTTTTCATGCACGGCGGATTCATTGCGGGTCAGCACCATGACTTCGCCCAGTTGCGGCATGCGCTGGAACAGGGCATCGAACGGACCGTGCAGGCGTATGGCATCGCGACCGACGCCGCAGGCAATGGCTTCCCCTTCGCTGACGCCCAGTGCTGCCGCGGCGTCGCGGTTGCGCAGGCGCCGTTCGGCTTTCAGGGCGTGGAAGGTGTGGTAAAGGCTTTCGGGATCGGCAGTGCGGGTCATGGAAATCTCCGGTTCGGGGTGGGCGGGGCGGCGCGTCAGGCGCGGCGGCGGGCGAGGGTGCCAAGCAGGCCGAGGCCGGCCAGCAGCGACAGCCAGGTGGCGGGTTCGGGCACCGGTGCGGCGAGCACGGCCAGCTGGTCGAGGCTCAGGTGGGCCGCCGGGCTGGCGAAGGCGAATTGCAGGGCGAGCGGATCGGTCACCGTCCAGCGCCACCAGGCTTCTTCCTCGCTGCCACCGAAGCCGCCCAGCGTGGCGCTGAACGACACCACCTTGCTGGCTGCAACGCCATTGAGCGTTGCGATGTCGTTGGCCGCAGTGCCCTGGGTGGCGATGCGCAGCCACACGTCGTACGTGCCCGCGGCCGGGGCGGCGAGATCGACGATGAAGTTCGCAGCGCCGCCACTGCTGTACAGGTTGCCGCTGCCGGTCAGGAAGGATCCGGCAGCCGGATTGGTCTGGCTCAGCGAGCCGCTGCCGGCGATGTCGGGGGTAGCGTCAACGCTGATGTTGTCGAATACATTCCATTCGGCATAAACGTCGGCGCTGGCCCAGGGCGTGGCGGAGGTGGCACCGTTGCCGTCAAAACCGGCCAGTGGGGTATCCCAGACCGCTCCGGCGGCGAACACGGAAGAAGAAGACAGCACGCACAGCGCGCCGGTCGAGCACAGACGACGGAAAGACATGATGGGCCTCGTTCAGAGCCATGCATCCCTTCCCCGCGAAGGCGACTGCTCAGGTGTTGTTTCGGATGATGTGAGTCCGCGGCCCCGCGCCGCCGGACTGTGCTGCACGAACGGTTCCGTTCAGCCGGCGGCGAAATCGATCACGTAGCGGTACTGCTTGCCGCAATCGATGATCACTTCCTTCTGCCCGCGTTTGAGCAGGCGCACTTCCACGCTGAGCGACCCGAATCCGTCATGCCGTATCAGCTCGTCGAGCAGGCCGGCAAGTCGGGATTTCAGGGCGTCTGAAGATGAAGCGTTCAGACCTGACGTGGCGTCGTGCATGGTGACCGGAATGTCCGTCGCGGCAGCGCCGCGCTGTGTTGAACCGGTTCAAATAATAATGATTCTCAGTTCGGTGTCAAGCGAAACAGCTGGAGGGCGGCGGGAGCTTGTCCCACCGGCGCGCAGTGCGCAGGCTCAACTGGCGTGCGGACGCAACACGAAGCGGTCGGTCAGGGCGGGCGTGCCGTGCGGCGTGACCGAGGGGTTGAGCACGTCGAGCAGATACGCGCCTTCGCCCAGTCGCGCAAAAGTCGATGCGTCGAGCCAGTATTCGCAACCGGCGATCTCGCCCAGCTTCACGTCGGAGTCGCCGAGCGCGATCGAGCCGATTGGCCGACACAGCGGCTGCACGCTTTCGGCCATCGCACCGTGGCGGAACATCAGCGGGCCGTAGCGCGCAGACAGCCGGATGATGAGCATGACGGCGTCAATGCTGGCGGTCAGCGATACGACCGGAACATGACCGGCACCGTGGGGCGAGCATTCAGGGTCGGAGGAATGTGGCATGTGCGGATGTCGAGGCGCGACGTGTGGGTCATGTGCAATGGTTCGTGTGCGTCGCACCTGCAGGCCGGCTCACACGACGGTTGAATCAGCAAATCCTGCGCCATGTCAGGCGATGCGCTGCAGGATACGGGCGGGAAAGGAAAACTGCGGAATTCTCCGGATGGCCGTTTGCGCGGGTGTCCAGTAACGGTGCACCGGACTGTCCATGGCTGAAACGTCACCCTGCTGAAATACCAGTAAATGCGCGGATTTTGTCAGCCTCGCACGATAGTCGGAATATGAAAAACAGTTCCGGTTTGTGCGATGACGAGGCATCGGCATGATCAGAAGCGCAGCGTCAGCGACAGCTTCGCGCTGCGGCCCGGCGCCTGCACGCCGACCGCGCCGGCGAAGCCGTCCTGCAGGCAATACACCTCGTCGGTCAGATTGTCGATGTTGAGCCGCAGCACGGCGTCAGGTGTCACACGCCAACTGGCGAACAGGTCGAACACCCGCGCACCAAACTGGGTACCGATACGACCGATGCCTTCGATGAACAGCGTGCCCGGGCGTGAGCACACGGTGGGTTCGGTGCCTGCGCTGGCGCGCCGCTCGCCGATGTCGCGCATGCGCAGACCGGCTTCGACCCGTCCGTCGAAGCCGCGCACGCCGGCGCTGGCGCTCAGCGTGTCGCCTGGCACACCATAGATCGCGTAGTCGGTGCCGGCGACCGGGTTCGTGATGCGGCCGTCGATCTGCGACCAGGCGAGTGTGGCGAAGCTGCGCAGTCCGTCGTAGGACACCTCGAGTTCGCTGCCCTTGCGTCGTTCGCGACCTGGCTGACCCACACTGCCGCCAATATTCGAGATGGATTGCAGCAGATGACGGGTGTGGATGTCGTACCAGGTCGCGCGTGCCTGCCAGCGCCCGTCGGCGGCACTCGTCGGCTGCGGCGACCACGCGATCGTCAGTTCGTGGTTGGACGATTCCTGCGGCCGATAGAGCCCGCCGCAGATTTCGTTTGCCGGCGCCAGATCGAGCGCCGCGTTGTAAGGAAGGCCAATGCCCGACGGGTCATACAGCGGATTAGCGGCCGTGACCGGGCTGTTGGCGGGGCCCAGGTCAAGAGGGGTGCTTTTCGCGCAGCGGCTGGCAAAACTGCCGCGCGCGAAATATTCGTCGACCAATGGCGGCCGGAAGGCTTCGTTGTAGCGTGCGGTGAGCGATACATCACTGGCCGGTATGCGCCAGGTCAGCGCGAGCGCTGGCGACACCTTGACAAAGCGCAGGTCGGGCGACTGGCCGGCGGCAATCATGTTGGTGCGCGTCTGGCCTTCGGCGCTCACGTGGTAGCGGTCGATGCGCGCACCCGGCGTCAGCGTGAACGCGCCGTAGGTCATCGCGTTCTCGATGATCAGCGCGTCGGACACCTTGTCGCCGGGCGGCTGTGCTTCGTTGAAACCGCCAGGATAATTATTCGCATTGGTGTTGGCGTTCGACGTCACGCGCACGATGTCGCGGCTGTTGCGGATGCCCTGGTAACCCACGGTCAGCACGCCGCGCAGCTCGCCCAGCGTGTAGCGCAGGTCATTGAACAGTTCGCCGGTCCAGATGGCATAGCGCCAGTCGTCGTTGCAGCGGTCGACCCGGAAGGCGGCCGGCAGCAGTCGCGACGGTGACACGCAGATGCGGCTCTGGCCGATCAGGTGCAGGTCGGCCAGTTCGGTCGTTTCGTAGGCCAGCGTGCCGCGCAGTGCGATCCATGAATCCGGCGGCAGATAGCGCAGCGACAGATTGGTCGTGGTGTCGTCGATGCTGCGCTGGACGATGCCGAAGCCGCCGGCACCGCTTGCGGTCGCGTCGTATGGCGCGCGCTCGGGCCCTCCGGTGTAGCGCGTCTGGCTCAGTTCGATCAGCAGATCGTCGGTGGCGTAGAAACTCGCCTTGACAAAGCGGCTTTCCGACGATGTGGCGGTCAGGTCGAGGCGCTCGCCGTCGGGCAGGCGGAAGTCATCGGAATCGCGCCGCGCGACCGACACGATGAGGTCGAGGTGGGCGTTCGGCCGGCCATAGACGGTCACCATGCGCAACCGCTCGCGGCTGTTCCAGTTGTAGCCGTATTTCACCTCGCTGCCGAAGGTCTGGCCCGGCTTCAGGAAGTCAGACGCCGATTTGGTGGTGGCCGATACAGTGCCGCCAAGTGCGCCCGACCCGGCGGTAACTGACGGGCCGCGCTCGACCTGCAGTGCCTTGAGCAGTTCAGGCTCGATGAACACACCGCTTCCGAAGCGGTACTTTTCGAAGCCCTTGACCGCGCCGTCGACCTTGAACAGCACGTCCTCGTTGTCGGAAAAGCCGCGCAGATTGAATTTCATGCCGCTGGCGCGCGGTCCGCCATCGACTGCCACGCCGGGTATGTCCTTGAGGATGTCGAAAATGGTGCTGGCCTGGCGCCGCTCGATTGCGGCGGCATTGATGACGGTGACCGGGCGGTCCGGCGGCAGTTCTATCTCGACCGGGCGCTGCAGCTCGCGTTCGTCGGTCACCTCGACTTCGGGCAGCACGGTCGGGTCGTCGCTGATTGCCTCGGCGACTTTCCGTACGTCGGGCAGCGCAGCGGACGGTGCAGTCGATCGGGCACTCTGTTCCCGGGTGACGCGGTCGGGTGCGCTCGTGCCCTGTGCACCGGCCGCCGACGCGGCGAGACAGGCGAACGCGCACAGTCCGGCGGCAGGCCAGGAGGCGGAGCGGCGGAAGATTCGCCTTGCGGCTGTGGAGGGCTGGGGTGTCACGGGAGGTCTGCAACGGATGCGGCGCGCAGCGCGCGCCGCAGGGTGGGCCGCCGGACCTGATCGTCCGGCGGTGGGCGGCGATCAGCCTTTCGTGATGCGGCGACGCGCGCTCAGCGTGATCAGCCCCAGACCGCCCAGCATCAGCGCCCAGGTTTCCGGTTCGGGCACCGGTGCCGTCACCAGCTGGTCCAGTTGAAAGGCTTCGGTCTGCGAGTGGGTGTCGGTCCCGAAGGTGATGCGGAAGCTGTCGACCGGCACGGCGACGCCCAATGCCGCGAGATTCCACGTGAAGGTGGCGTGGTTCGGGTTGTTCGGGTCCGAAGCCACGACCTGACCGGTGAAGAAGTCGGTGTAGCTGAGGTTTTCGGTTTCCACCAGCGAGGCAGTCAGGAACTGAGTGCCGTTGTTGTAGCTCAGGCGGGGCTCGTAACCGGGTTCGAACAGGCCATCGACGCCATTGGCGCCACGGCTGATGTTGATATAGCTCTGGAACACGATGCTGGTCAGTCCTTCGACCGCGTCGGCGACCTTCATTTCGAAGCTCGAACCTGCGCCGCTGAACTGATAGAGCCCGGCCGACGCCGGGTAGGCACCACCCGACATCTTGCGGAATATCGTGTCGCCCGCGCTGCCGTCGACGTTGGCGACCAGGCCGGCGATCAGTTGCGCGGTCGTGATGCGGCCAGCCGTCAGATTGTTGAAACCGTCGCTGGCGACCGAATCGGCCAGTGAGGTGAAGGATTCGTGCGCGGTGGCCGCGACCGACTGACCGGCGAATGCAAAGGAGAGTACGGCGGCGGTGGTGAGGGCTGCGCTGGGCAGGCGTGACGTGATCATGGTTGACCTCTCGAAGCGGGTTGAAGATGTGGAGCCGGCGCGGATGCGCGGCCGTTGACAGGTGACGCTCCCGGTTGCCGCAGGACAGCGATGGGAACCGGTGATGCAGATCGATGAAGCGAACAGCGACATGTCAGCGTCTCCTGAAGATGCGTGACTGGCTGGATCGCGTGAGCGGATCTGGCTGGCAGCCCCGGCCGCGGCGCGGGCGGGGGAAAGGGAAAGCAGCAGCGAAGAACAAGCAGCAGCTGGAAAGCCACGGCAGGCGGATCGGGGCAGGGCGCCCGATCAACCTTGGCCAGGCGCGAGATCAGACGCGCAGGGCGTAGAACTCGACCACCTTCTGAGCTTCGAATGCGAAGGGCGTCGCATCGCCCGGCGGCAGATGAACGAGGCGCAGGCTCAGCGTTGCGGCGTCGAAGGCGATCCATTCAGCCCGTTCGAGCGGCGGTGTCTGCAGCGCATCGACCACGCTCTGGACGGTGCGACCCCTGTCGGTCAGGGTGATGGTGTCGCCGACGCGCAGCCGGATTGACGGAATGTTCACGCGCCGTCCGTTGAGCAGGACATGCTTGTGGCGTACCAGCTGGCGTGCCGCCGGAATCGTCGGTGCCAGGCCGCCGCGGAACACGATGTTGTCGATCCGACGCTCGAGCAGTTCGACCAGTTTTTCGCCGGTCGGCAGTTTCGAGCGTTCGGCTTCACGGAACACGCCGCGTAGTTGCGTTTCGTTGAGGCCGTAGTTGTAGCGCAGCTTCTGCTTTTCCATCAGCTGGGCGCCGAATTCCGATTTGCGGCGGTTCGGACGGGCGCCATGCTGGCCGGGCGGCGAGGTGCGGTTTTCGATGTTCTTGCGGGTCAGACCGGGCAGGTCGGTGCCCAGTGCGCGCAGCACGCGCAGGCGGGGGCCGGTGTAGCGGGACATGTTCGGGGTTCTCCGGATCAGTGGGCGGCGCGCCGGCCGGCATCGCCGACGGCATGCAGGCTCCAGCGGCCGATGAGTGCGTCGCACACCTCTCGCATCAGGGGATCGGCGCGCTCGTCCTCGGCCACCACTTCGAGATGGCGGATCACCATCTGGGCGACTTCCGGGCACGGACGTTCCGCAAACCGGGTCATGACGAACAGCGTGGCCGCGGCCAGCATGTTCGGACTGGCGTCGCCAGTGGCACTGTGTTCGGTCGTCATACCTGCATCCTCCGGCGGTTGGGCGTGCGGTGCACGGGGTGGCTGGCGGGTGGCTGCCGGGGCAGCAGGCTGGCGCATGTCCTGTTCGGTAATGAATAGGAATGATTCGCATTCAATCACGCAGGTTGCGGCGTGTCAAGCGTCGCCGTGCGTGCAGCCGGTGAAGCAATGTGTCGGCAGCCGGCCGGTCGCGACGAAAAAAAACCGCCGGTCAGGGCGGTTTCTTTCAGGGCGCAGACGCCTTACTTCGCGCTGGAAGGATCCGTCACGAAGCCGATGCGGGTGAGGCCGAGCCGTGCCGCCTCGCTCATGACGTATGCCACCGAGCGGTAGGGTACGTTCTGGTCGGCACGCAGCTGGATCTCTGCGCTCTTGTCGCGCGCAGCCGCCTCCTGCAGCTTCACCTTCAGCGTTTCCTTGTCGATCTTCTCGCCCGACCAGAACAGCTGCTCGTCGGCACCGATCGCAATCTGGATGTTCTCCGGTGGCAGTTCGTTCGCGGAGGTCGATTCCTTGGGCAGGTCGACTTTCACCGCGTGGGTCAGCAGCGGTGCGGTCACCATGAAGATGATCAGCAGCACCAGCATCACGTCGATCAGCGGAATCATGTTGATTTCCGCCATCGGCCCGTCGTCTTCCTGTTCGAAACTTGCAAAGGCCATGACCGTGCTCCCGCTCAGTGCGCCGGACGCGCGGCGTCGCGGCCGTGCTCGACCAGCGACAGCACGCGGTCGCCGGTGGCTTTCGGATCATTCGTGCCGACGTCCTTGATGCCCGTGGACAGCATGACGAACACGTCGTGCGCGAAGCTGTTCAGTTCGGCCATGACATTGCGCGTCGAACGGGCGAAAAAGTTGAATGCCAGCGCCGCCGGGATGGCGGTGGCCAGACCGATGGCGGTCATGATGAGCGCCTCGCCGACCGGGCCGGCCACCTTGTCCAGCGTGCCCTGACCGGACATGCCGATCGCCAGCAGCGCGTGATAGATCCCCCACACCGTGCCCAGCAGACCGATGAAGGGCGCGCTTGACGCGACCGATGCGAGAAAGGTCTGGCCGTACTCCATGCGACTGCGGTCGCGTTCGATCGAACGCTTCAGCGCACGGGTCAGGAATTCGTCGGCGCTGCCGGTGGCGATCAGGCCGCGCGCGCCTGCCTTGCCGTTGCGCAGCGTTTCGATTGCGCTGAAACCCTCATGCACCAGATGCGAAAAAGGGTCGGTGACGCCATTGGAACGCATGTCGCGCGCCACGTCTTCCAGTGACGATGCGTTCCAGAAGCGGTCCATGAACTGGCCGCTGGCACTGCGCTGGCGCAGTGCGACGATGCCCTTGAGCACGATCAGGAACCAGGTGCCGATGGAGGCGAGCGCCATCAGCACGACGATGGTGATTGCGACAGCATCCGCGTTCGACAGGAAGTGCGCAAAACCCAGTGATTCATTCATCAAGACTCTCCATGTGAAGCCAGATTCAAAGCCATAGTGCAAAAAAGGATCGCCGCGCAGTGTACGCCAGCGGTTGCGCCGGTCAAATCATCGCGGCAGGCCGAAGCTGAGCGGCACCAGAACCGATTCTGCAACGGCTTCGGTACCGCGCCGTGCCGGCACGAACTTCCACTTGCGCACCGCTTCCAGCGCAGCCTCATCCAGTCGGGGGTAGCCGCTCGATTTTTCGATATCGACCTTCGATGGCAGGCCGTTTGCCTCGACCATCACCCGTAGCATCACCCGGCCTTCTTCTCCGCTACGGCGCGAAAGCATCGGGTAGGCCGGTTTCGGGTTCGACAGGTAGGCGGCGTCGAAGCGCGGCGGTTCCGATGGTGGAGCGGCGGCCACTGGTGCTGCCGTGACTGCGGCGGGCGCCGGCGCGGCCGCGGGTACGGCGTCGATCGCAACCGGTTCCGGCGGCGCAGGTTCCTGTACCGGGGCGCTCTCGGCGCTCGGCGAATCTGCTGCTGCAGTCAGCTTCGGCAGTACGACTTCCTTGCGCCGGGGCACCGGTCTGGTGACCGGCTTCGGCGGCTCGGGCTCCACCTTCGGTTGCTCGCGCACCGGTTCGATCTCAGCCATCGGCAGCGGTTCCGGCGCAATCAGCGTCGCCAGCATGAGGGTGGCGGGCGCGCTGGGCAGCGGCAGCTGGACGTGCATCAGCCAGAACAGCGCGAGGGCATGCAGCAGCAGTACGGTGCCGAATGAAAAGATGCGCGCCGGCGCGCCGGCATCGGGCAGGCCGGACCACCGGCCCGACCGGGTATCCGGCGTCGCAGCAAGGCGGAAGGCGGGTGGCAGATGCGGTGGCAGCGTTCCGGCACCACCCGCAAGCGCTGCGCTGCTCATGGCGCGCATACGGGTGACGACCGGCGGACAGGGGCCATCAAGGGGCGGGCGGGCAACGTCACGGCAGGCATTGTGGGAAGGAACATCAGTGCTACTTCAACGTCGGTTGAGGGCCGTAGTCGTGACGGGAAGGGAGCGGCGGGCTGCTATTACCCATCCCGCCCCTCTGAAAGGCAGCTCAGCTGCCGATTTCTCCCATCGCGGCCTGCGTGTAATTCTGCAATCCCATCTTGTCGATCAGATCAATCTGGGTTTCCAGCCAGTCGATATGTTCTTCGGTATCCGCCAGGATCGAACGGAACAGGTCGCGCGACACGTAATCACCAACCGTTTCGCTGCAGGCGATCGCTTCCTTCAGCGTCGTGTGCGATATGTGCTCGATCTTCAGGTCACAGCCCAGCATTTCCGGCACGTTCTCGCCGATCAGCAGCTTGTGCAGATCCTGCAGGTTGGGCAGGCCTTCGAGCAGAAGAATGCGTTCAATCAACGCATCCGCATGCTTCATTTCCTCGATCGACTCGTGGTGTTCGTGGTCGCCAAGCTGCTTCAGGCCCCAGCTCTTGTACATTTTAGCGTGCAGGAAATACTGGTTGATCGCCGTCAGTTCATTCACCAGCTGCTTGTTCAGATACTGCAGAACCTTTTTGTCGCCCTTCATGTGCCGTCTCCTGTTCAGGCGGTGTCACTGGCGTGACGCCTGATCGTATTCTAGGCCACACGAACGATTGTGTTGCACAGCATCAATTTCAGGCGGCGCAGGCAGACGCCAGCGGCGTGTGCGCAACAAGCGCTCTCAGATCTGCCCGGGCGGCGTCGATCACTTCCTTTGCGGCGCGCACGCACTTGCCGCAATCCCGGCAGCAGCCAAGCTGTCCTGCCACGTCCCGCACGCTGCGGCAACCGGTGCTGACCGCGGCCTTGATGTCCCGGTCGGTGACCGGTTCGCACAGACAGATGTACATGGCGACCCTATTTGGTAAGTATCAACTTGCCGTTGCGCGTGAGGCGCAATGAGTAAAGCTCGCCACCGTGACTGATGGCAACCTGCTTGCGGCCACCCAGCAGCGTTGCCGAATCGAGCGTCGGCGACGGATCGGGTGACGCGACGGATGCGTTGGCGGGTGTCTGCGGCAGCGGAAGTGCAGGCGTATTCATGTGCCAACAAACAAATAAGAATGAGAATGGTTCGTATTAATACAGAACGCCGTTCCTGTGTCAAGCGTTCGCTGCGCGCGCGTGCGACACACCCGGCCAACCGGTTTGCACTGCGTGCTCACCACGCCGGGCAGCAATCGCATCAGCGCGATGTCACAGGGTCAGCGTCGCACCCTACAATCGCCCGATGAACACACCTCACCGCGACGTACAGGACACGAACGTGTCGTCCTGCCCGACACGTCAGCCCGACTTCCTGGTTTCGCAACGTCAGGCTGAAAGGGCGGTCGGCCATGTGCTGTGGCTGAGTGCGATCGCCATGTTGACGGAAATCGTCGCCGGCCATCTGACCGGGTCGATGGCGTTGCTGGCCGACGGCTGGCATATGGCGACGCATGTGGCCGCCATGGGCATCAGCGCATTTGCGTACATGTATATGCGCAGGCATGCCGGTCAGGCGCACTACAGTTTCGGACCGGGCAAGGTGTCCTATCTGGCGGCCTACTCGTCCAGCCTGCTGCTCGCCGGTGTTGCGCTTGCCATGCTGTACGAGGCGGCGTCGCGGCTGCAGGCGCCGCATGTCATCCATTACGACGAAGCGCTCGCGGTCGCGGTGCTCGGGCTGGTCGTCAATCTCCTCAGCGCATGGCTTTTGCACGGCCACGATCATGACCACGACCACGACCATGACCATGACGGAGACGAGCAAGCGCACGGGCACGCAGACCAGAATCTGCGCGCCGCCTATATTCACGTGGTGGCCGACGCGATCACGTCGGTCGCCGCCATCGTGGCGCTGATTGCCGGCAAGTGGGCCGGCATGGCCTGGCTGGACCCGGTCATGGCGGCGCTCGGCGGCGTGCTCATCCTGCGCTGGGCCTGGCGACTGGCCGGCGAGAGTGCCGGCGTGCTGCTGGATCGTCAGATTGACAGTCATCTGATGCACGACATCCACGCCTGCCTCGCACGACACGGCGTGCGCGCGCTCGACCTGCACCTTTGGCTGCTTGCCCCGGGGCGCCATGCGCTGCTGCTGACGCTCGCGGGCGCGCCGGAGCTGGATGCTGACCGTTTGCGGCATGAACTGGGTGCCATGGCGACGCTGGCCCATGTGACACTGGATGTCGTGTCGCGGGAGGTATCTTCTGTTGCGCCGCAACAATCGTTATAATCGCGGGCTTTTCAAAAGGAGCGAGACATGGGTCTGGAACGAGTTCCGTCGGGCAAGGATCTGCCCAACGATTTCAACGTGGTCATCGAAATCCCGATGCATTCGGACCCGGTCAAGTACGAAGTGGACAAAGAGTCCGGTGCCGTCTTCGTCGACCGCTTCATGTCGACCGCGATGCACTACCCGTGCAACTACGGCTACATCCCGCACACCATCGCCGGCGACGGCGATCCGGTCGACGTGCTCGTACTGGCGCAGTTCGCGCTGCCGCCTGGCGTGGTGGTTCGCTGCCGCCCGATCGGCATGTTGAAGATGGTCGACGAAGCCGGCGAAGATGCCAAGCTGCTGGCGGTGCCGGTGGACAAGCTCACGCCCATGTACCGCTCGGTGCAGAGCCCGCGCGATCTGCCGCAGATCCTGCTGGACCAGATTTCGCACTTCTTCGAGCACTACAAGGATCTGGAACCCGGCAAGTTCGTCAAGGTTCAGGGCTGGGGCGACATCGAAGATGCCAAGCGCGAAATCATGTCGGGTGTCGACGCCTACCAGACAGCGGCAGACAAGCCGGCGTTCTAGTATCGGCCGACTTTGAATCGAAGGCGGCTTGCGATTCGATGTCGGCTCACCCCGGTCGCCCAACGCACGCTCACACCGCCTGTCGGTAGGGCGTGCGCTCTTCGAGTTCGTCGATGTGCAGCGCCACGCCGGCGCGCTCCCGTTCCAGGTAGCGCGCCACGGCTTCGGCAAAATCCGCGTCGCGCAGCCAGTGCGCCGACCAGGTAGTTTCCGGCACAAAACCGCGTGCCATCTTGTGTTCGCCCTGGGCGCCGCCTTCGAACACCTCAAGCTTGCGCTCGATCGCATATTCGATGCCCTGGTGGTAGCAGGCCTCGAAGTGCAGGCAGGGCCGATGTTCGAGCTCGCCCCAGTAACGACCATACAGCCGCCTGTCGTCGCGCAGGTTCAGTGCACAGGCGATGTCGCGCCCGCCTGCAGCTGCCACAACCAGCATCAGCGCATGCGGCACACGTTCGCGCAGCAACTCAAAAAAGCGGAAGTTCAGATAGGGGCGCTGGCCGCGCACGCGATAGGTATTGCTGTAGCACTTGAAGAACAGCGCAAGGTCGGCGTCGCGGATGTCCGGTCCGTCGATGCGCCGCAGCGTCACGCCGGCGTCGGCCACGCGGCGCCGCTCCTGCCGGATCTTCTTTCGCTTGTCGCGCGCCAGCGACGACAGGAAGGTTTCGTAGCTGTCGTAGCCGGCGTTGTACCAATGAAACTGCACCGACTGGCGCAACAGCAGCGACGTATGCCGGAGCGCGGCCAATGAGTCAGCATCCGGGAACAGCAGGTGGGCGGACGACACGTCGCTGTCGCGCGCATGGGCCAGCCAGGCGTCGAGCAGCGCGGTGCGCGCCGTCGTGTCGCGCGCCAGCAGCCGCGGGCCGGGCACCGGCGTGAACGGAATGGCGCTCAGCAGCTTGGGGTAGTAGGGGCGCCCGGTCCGTTCAAGCGCTTCGGCCCATGACCAATCGAACACGTACTCGCCATAGCTGTGCAACTTGCGGTAGCCGGGCAGCGCGGCGATCAGTCGCCCGCCCTCGTGGATCGAAAGGTGGTCCGGCTGCCAGCCGGATGCTTCGCTGACGCAACCGGAACTTTCGAAAGCGTCCAGCAGCGCGTGCGACAGCGTGGCGTGGCCGCCGGTCAGTGCGTCCCACTGCGCCGCGTCGAGCTCGGCGATCGCGTCATGGCGCTCGACGCGCAGAACCGGTCCGCTCACTCAGTCGTACTTGATGTACTTGAAGCGCGGGTCGTCAGGCGTGCCGGCCAGCGCCGAGCCTTCCGTCAGCGCGGGCTGCCACATGACGACCTCTTCGATCTTCCTCGCCAGCTGGAAGTCGCGCTCGGTCACACCCTTGGCTTCGTGGTTCATCAGCTTGACGATCACGAAGGCGTAGGACACCGCGAGATCCGGGTGGTGAAAAGCCGCTTCGGCCAGATGACCGACCGTATTCACGACCATCAATGTGCCCTTCCAGCCGCTGGTCTTGTACTTGCGGCGTATCCAGCCGTCCTCGTAATACCACTTCGGCAGCTCGCCCTTCAGGCGGGCGTCGATTTCTTCCGGCGTGAAGGCCTCGTTCGGCCCGGCTGTTCTCCACTGCGTCATGTTGTTGCTCCTCGGGTGGATGGGTGAAGCCATGAAAAACGCGCTGTCCCGCCCGGCCAGGGCCGGACGAGGCAGCGCGCATCGGCGTCGCATGCCGGAGGCAAGCTCCGGCGGGCGGTCAGGCCGCGAAGTTCTTCGCAGCGAAGTCCCAGTTTGCGAGACTGGCGAGGAAAGTATCGACGAAGTCCGGGCGGCGGTTGCGGTAGTCGATGTAGTAGGCGTGTTCCCACACGTCGAGCGTCAGCAACGGCTTGGCGTCGGAATTGAGCGGCGTGCCGGCACCGCTGGTGTTGACGATGTCCAGCGAGCCGTCCGGCTTTCTGACCAGCCAGGTCCAGCCGGAGCCGAAGTTGCCGACCGCCGACGCCTTGAACGCCTTCTTGAATTCGTCGAAGCTGCCCCACTTGACATCGATGGCTGCCGCCAGCGCGCCGGTCGGCGCACCGCCGCCTGCGGGTTTCATGCTGCTCCAGAAGAAGCTGTGGTTCCACACCTGTGCGGAGTTGTTGAATACGCCGCCAGCCGGTGCCTTCTTGACGATGGCTTCCAGATCGAGGTTTTCGAACTCGGTGCCCTTGATCAGGTTGTTCAGGTTGGTGGCGTAGGTCTGATGGTGCTTGCCGTAATGAAATTCGAGGGTTTCGCGCGAAATGTGCGGAGCCAGAGCGTCGAGCGCGTAAGGCAGCGGGGGCAGCGTGTGTTCCATGGTGTCTCCCAGTCGTGTCAGTTCAAAATCAGGTTATCAAGTTTAGGGTTGCCCAAGTCCCAGCACAAGGCAAAGCTTGCAGGCAGAAGGGCTCCCTCAGGTGCCGGGTCTCAGGTGCGCGGTGTTTCATCGGCGGCAGCCGGTGCGTCGACGCGATTGACCGTCACGCCGGCCGCGCCACGTCCCAGTTGCAGTTCGAGACCTTGCCCGGCTGCAAGCGTAGCGGCGTCGCGCACGATGCGACCTTCGCTGTCGCGCACGATGGCGAAGCCGCGCGCCAGCACGGCACCTGGATCGAGTTGAGCCAATTGCGCCGCGTTGAGACCACTGCGGTGGCGTGCGGTTTCAAGCAGCCAGCGCGCCGAAGTGCGCAGCCGCTCGGTGAGCCGCAGCAGTGCGGCCTGACGGCGCGCGAGATCGGGGCGTCTGTCGTGCAGGCGCTGCGTCAGGGCATCGGTGTGGCGGCGCTGCTGCGCCAGGCTGACCTCGCGGGCGCGGCGCATGCGCGCGTGCAGCGCATGCAGACGCTCACCTGCCCGCGTCAGTTGTCGTGCCGGCGCATGCAGTCTCGACGACAGGTCGTCGAGCCGCTGGCCGCGTCGCTCGACACGGGCGCGCATGGCCCGGGCCAGCCGCTGCGCCAGTCCGATCAGCCGGGCGGCCGCCTCGACGTGGCCGGCGCTGACCAGCTCGGCGGCGGCGGTCGGCGTGGCGGCACGCATGTCCGCCACGAAGTCGGCGATTGAAAAGTCCGTTTCGTGCCCGACCCCGGTGACGACCGGCATCGGGCAGGCGGCGATGGCGCGCGCCACCGCCTCGTCGTTGAAGGCGGCCAGGTCTTCCGCCGATCCGCCGCCGCGCACCAGCAGCAGGACGTCGCAACCGAGGCGCCCGGCCCGCGTGATGGCGGCGGCGATCTGCGCTGGCGCATCCGCGCCCTGCACAAGACAGGGCAGCACCGTCACCTCGACATGTCGGGCGCGCCGTGCCAGCGTGATCAGCACGTCGCGCAGTGCGGCACCCGACGCCGAGGTGACCACGGCCAGCCGGGCTGGCAGCGCTGGCAGCGGCCGCTTGCGCGCGGCGTCGAACAGGCCTTCCTGTTCCAGCTTTGCCTTCAGGCGCAGAAAGGCGTCGTGCAGCGCCCCCGGGCCGGCCGGGCGCATCGCATCGACGGTCAGCTGGAAGTCGCCGCGCGCCTCGTACAGCGACACCTGTGCGCGTACCTCGACGCGCAGTCCGGCGCGCACTTCGAACGGCAGCAACTGGCTGCGGTTGCGGAACATGACGCAGCGCACCTGGGCCAGTTCGTCCTTCAGCGAAAAATAAAGGTGCCCCGATGCAGCCCGCGTCACCCCCGACAGTTCGCCGCTGACCCAGAGCACCGGAAAGCTGCGCTCCAGCGTCAGCCGGGCGCGTCGCACCAGTTCGGAAACCGGCATGCCGGAGCCGTTGCCCGGCATCGGTGATTCAGAAACCATCGTTCACCACGCTGTCATCGAAGCTTAATTTTTGATCGCTGCAAGAAAAACGCCTGTACCGGGCGCGCTTTGTCGCCGTCGGCCAGCCGCTACCCACACGGTTATCCACAAGTTCTGTGGATAACCCCGTCCGACGGCATGCTGCGATGCGCAAACACATCGGGTCAGGGTTGCCCCGGCTGATGTCGCAGGCTACAGTTCGCCGCTTGCTGACGAGGGGAGCGCACGTGTTTGACATCATCCGGGCGGCCGGCTGGCCCATCTGGCCGCTGATTGCGTCGTCCATCATTGCCCTGGCGCTGATATTCGAACGTCTGGCAAGCCTGCGACGCAGCAAGGTGGTGCCTCCGGCGCTACTCGATTCGGTGCTGGCCGACCTGAAGGGCGGTCTGCCGAACGCCGACATGATACGCCGCGTCGCTGCCCACTCGCCGCTCGGCCGCGTGCTGGCAGCCGGCCTGCGCAACGTGCGCAACCCGCGCGAAATCATGAAGGAAGCGATCGAGGAAGAAGGGCGTTCGGTGGTGCATCACCTCGAGCGCTATCTGACCACGCTGGGCACCATCGCCGCAGCCGCACCGCTGATGGGGCTGTTCGGAACGGTCGTCGGCATGATCGAAATCTTCGCTTCGCAGACGGCGACCGGCAGCAATCCGCAACAGCTCGCCAGTGGCATTTCGATCGCGCTGTACAACACCGGATTCGGCCTGCTGGTGGCGATACCGGCACTGATCTTCCACCGCTATTTTCGCGGTCTGGTCGATGACTTCGTGGTCGAGATGGAGCAGCTTGCGATCAAGCTGGTCGAAGTCGTACATGGCGAGCGTTCGGCGAAGTAGGGCGCCCAGATGAACTTCCGACGCGGACGGGCACGCGAAGAGCTGGAAATCAACCTGATTCCGCTGATCGACGTACTGTTGGTCATCCTCATCTTCCTGATGGTGTCCACGACGTATTCGAAAACGGCCGGCCTCGAAATCACGCTGCCCAGCGCGCAGGCGCCGGAGGCCGAGCCGGTAGCGCGCGAAATCAATGTGATGATCACTGCGCGTGGCGACATTCTGGTCGATCGTCAGCCGGTGCCTGCCGGAGACATCGAACGGCTGCGCAGTGCCCTGGCGGGTGCTGCGTCGGGCAAGGACGATCCGGTGGTGATCATTTCGTCGGACCGCGACGCCCGGCTGCAGTCGTCGATCGATGTCATGCAGGCTGCGCAGAAAGCCGGCATCGCCGGTATTTCCTTCGCCACCCAGTCCGACGCGCCGGCCGGTCGATGAGCGCAGCGCGGGCGCTGCCCGAAGCCTGGCAACGGCGCGGGTGGCTGGCCTGGCTGCTGTGGCCGCTGTCCCTTCTGTACCGGCTGGTCACCACGCTGCGCCGGGCCGGCTTTCGCGCCGGCGTGTTTCGCGCCGACCGGCTGCCGGTACCCGTGGTGGTCATCGGCAACATCATTGCCGGCGGTGCCGGCAAGACCCCGCTCACCCTCTACCTCGCCCGGGCGCTGACGGCTCGCGGTCACCGGCCGCTCATCGTGTCGCGCGGCTACGGCGGGGCGGTGCACGGTGTGCATGAGGTGGCGCCCGACGATGACCCGGCGCGCTGCGGCGATGAAGCCCTGTTGCTGGCACGGCGCAGCGGCGTGCCGGTGTGGGTCGGACGTCGCCGTGCGGAGGTCGCCCGCGCGGCAATTGCCCGTCATCCGCAGTGCGACGTCGTGCTGTGCGACGACGGTCTGCAGCACTACGCACTGGCGCGCGATATCGAGATCGCGGTGTTTGACCGGCGCGGCGTCATGAACGGATTTCATCTGCCGGCCGGCCCGCTGCGCGAACCGCCATCGCGTCTGGCACAGGTGTTTGCGCAGGTGCTCAATGGCACGCCGGATGCACCGGTGACCGGCCCGCCGCGTTTTTCGATGCATCTGAAGGGTGAACGCTTCCATCGTCTCGGCCATCCCGGGGACAGCGCAGGTGTCGCCGACCTGCAAGGTCTGCGTCTGCACGCCGTGGCCGGCATCGGCGAGCCGGCGCGCTTCTTCGACCACCTTCGCGCACTCGGACTGACGTTCGTTGCGCATCCGTTTCCCGATCATCACGCGTATTCGGCCCGGGACCTGACGTTTGAGGACTGCGATGCCTTGCTGCTGACCGAGAAGGACGCGGTAAAATGTTACGGATTGTCGGACACCCCTGTGTGGGTATTGCCGGTCGAGGCACACCTCGATCCTGATCTGGCGGCCCGGGTATCCGACCGCCTTGCGGAGCTGAAGAATGGACCCCCGACTACTTGAAATTCTCGTCTGCCCGGTCACCAAGGGACCACTGGTGCTTGACCGTGCGCGCAACGAGCTGCAGTGCAAGGCGAGCCGCCTTGCCTACCCGATCCGCGACGGCATTCCGGTCATGCTGGAAGACGAAGCGCGCGAAATGACCGAGGACGAAGTGGCCGCATTGCGCGACGCGGCGCCGGGTCGCGGTACGGCGTCGATCTGAGGCGCTCATCATGTTCAAGGTGGTGATTCCCGCCCGCTTCGCCTCGACCCGCCTTCCCGGCAAGCCCCTGCTCGACATCGGTGGCATGCCGATGGTCGTGCGTGTCGCGCAGCAGGCGGCGCGCAGCGGCGCCGACGCGCTGGTGGTGGCGACCGATCATGAAGGCATCGCCGCCGCGGTCACGGCGCACGGTTTCCAGGCGGTGATGACACGCAGCGACCACTCGACCGGCACCGACCGCATCGCCGAAGTCGCGGAGCAACTGGGCTGGTCACCCGCGACCGTGGTGGTCAATGTGCAGGGCGACGAACCTTTGATCGATCCGGACCTGATCCGTGCCGTCGCACTGGCGCTCGATCAGGATCCCGAATCATCGATCGCGACCGCCAGCAGCGCCATCACGGAGGCGGCTGATTTCTTCAGTCCCGGCGTGGTGAAGGTGGTGTGCGATGCGCAGGGCCGCGCGATGTATTTTTCGCGCGCACCGATCCCGTGGGCGCGCGACGAATTTGCCGTCTCGCGCGACGTGCTGCCACCCGGTCTGGATGCGCAGCGCCACATCGGCATCTACGCGTACCGGGTGCGCTTCCTGCAGAAGAACGCCCGCCTCTCGCCGGCGGCAGCCGAGCAGTGCGAGGCGCTGGAACAGTTGCGCGCCCTGTGGCACGGTCACCGCATCCGCGTCGTCGGCAATGTCGCCATGCCACACGCCGGCGTCGATACCGAAGACGATCTGGCGCGCATGCGTGCGCTGTTCGCCAGCGGCGTTGCGTGACGCACTGCGGTTTGACCGCGCCGCACATTGGCGGTAAGTTCGCGCCCGCTGACATCAGACGGTAAAGAAGCCGGTGCGGCCTGCAAAAGAATAATCCGGACATCACATCAACCCCGACAACAACACCACATCAGGAGCGGACATGCGCCTCATTCTTCTGGGCCCGCCGGGCGCCGGCAAAGGTACTCAGGCCACCTTCATCAAGGAACGCTTCAGCATTCCGCAGATTTCGACCGGTGACATGCTGCGTGCCGCGGTGAAGGCCGGCACACCGCTCGGCATCGAAGCCAAGAAGGTGATGGATTCCGGTGGCCTGGTGTCGGACGACCTCATCATCGGGCTGGTCAAGGACCGCCTGCTGGCCGACGACTGCAAGGCCGGCTACATGTTCGATGGCTTCCCGCGCACCATTCCGCAAGCCGACGCGATGAAACAGGCCAGCGTGGCGATCGACTTCGTGCTGGAAATCCAGGTGCCCGATTCGGACATCATCACCCGCATGAGCGGCCGCCGCGCCCATCTGGCGTCGGGCCGCACCTATCATGTGGTGTTCAACCCGCCGAAGGTCGAAGGCATCGACGACGTAACCGGCGAGCCGCTTGTACAGCGCGATGACGACCGCGAAGAAGTGGTGAAGAAGCGTCTCGAGGTGTACCACTCGCAGACGCGTCCGCTGGTCGATTACTACTCCGGCTGGGCCCAGCGCGGCGAGCCGGGCGCACCACAGTACCGCGCCATCTCGGGCGTCGGTCCGGTGGACGAGGTGATGAAGCGCGCACTTGAGGCACTGCGCTGACACTGATGCCCGCAAACCTGTTTTACGCGCAGTCCGGTGGCGTCACCGCCGTCATCAACGCCACCGCCTGCGGTGTCATCCAGGCTGCCCGCGAGCAGGGCGGTCGCATCGGCAAGGTATTTGCCGGGCGCAACGGCATACTCGGTGCGCTGCACGAAGACCTGATCGACACATCGTTCGAAAGCGACTCGGCCATCGCTGCCCTGCGTCACACGCCGGGCGGCGCCTTCGGCTCCTGCCGCTACAAGCTGAAGGGACTGGACGAAAGCCGTGCGCACTACGAGCGGCTGATCGATGTGTTCCGGGCGCATGACATCCGCTACTTCCTGTACAACGGCGGCAACGACTCGATGGACACCGCATGGAAGGTGTCGCAGATCGCCGAGCGCCTGAATTACCCGCTGGTGTGCGTCGGTGTGCCGAAAACGGTCGACAACGATCTGGTCGGCACCGACAACTGTCCCGGCTTCGGTTCGGTGGCGAAATACGTCGCCGTGTCGATGATGGAAGCCGGACTCGATGTCGCGTCGATGGCGCGCACGTCGACCAAGATATTCGTCATGGAAGTGATGGGCCGGCACGCCGGCTGGATCACCGCGGCAGCCGGACTGGCTGCGCGCAATGCAGGCGATGCGCCGCACCTCCTGCTGTTTCCCGAAATCCCCTTCGATCAAGCCGCCTTCATGGCACGTGTCGATGCCTGCGTGCGCGAACACCAGTTCTGCGCCATCGCGGTGTCGGAAGGCCTGCGTGGGCCTGACGGCAAGCTGCTGGCCGAATCGGGCACGCGTGACGCGTTCGGCCATGCCCAGTTGGGTGGCGTCGGCCAGCAGGTGGCCGAGTTGATCAAGGCGCAACTCGGTCACAAGTATCACTGGGCGCTGCCCGACTACCTGCAGCGCAGCGGCCGCCACATCGCGTCTGCTACCGATGCTGCGCAAGCCCATGCACTGGGTCGCCGCGCAGTCGAACTGGCGCTCGAAGGACGCAATGCCGTGATGCCTGCCATCGTGCGCACCGCCGACAGTCCCTACCAATGGGAGATCGGCGTCGTGCAGCTCGCGGATGTGGCCAACCACGAAAAGATGATGCCCAGGGATTTCATTTCCGAAGACGGCTTCGGCATCACCGACGCCTGCCGGAAATACCTGCAGCCGCTGATTGCGGGCGAGGACTATCCGCCCTATGTCGACGGCCTGCCGGCCTACGTGAGCCTGAAGAACGAAAGTGTGGCGGCTGTGCTGCCCGCATTCGGAGGCTGACACAGACCACGTGCAACCGCTTGTTGCAGCCCGCTCACCCGCGGGCTGCCGATTTACCAGGGCAGCAGCCGGGGAGGCGGCGCCCGGCGATCCACAAGATCGCTGCAGCTTTCGGATGTCCTGCTTCGGCGGGATGTCCATCTGGCGCAGTAAAACAAGGGGGGAGGGGTGATGTTGTCGTCCGGTCTGATATTCGCGCTCGTGTGTTCCGTGGTCGCCATTGCGTATGGCGCCGTATCCAGCAAGTGGATTCTTGCTCAACCCAGCGGCAACGAGCGCATGCGCGAAATTGCCGATGCAGTGCAGGTGGGCGCCCAGGCCTATCTGAACCGGCAGTACCGGACGATTGCCATCGTCGGCGCCGTCCTCACCGTTGTCCTGTGGCTCACGCTCGGCACCTCGACCGCCGCCGGATTCGTCATCGGCGCAGTGCTGTCGGGCGCGGCCGGCTATATCGGCATGAACGTGTCGGTGCGCGCCAATGTGCGTACGGCGGAAGCCGCGCGCAAGGGCATTTCCGAAGCGTTCGACGTCGCCTTCCGCGGCGGCGCCATCACCGGCATGCTGGTGGTCGGCATGGGCCTGCTGGGGGTGGCAGGCTACTACGCGATCCTGAAAGGCTCGGCCGCGCACGACGCGACGATCGATCAGATCATCCATCCGCTGATCGGGCTGGGCTTCGGTTCGTCGCTCATTTCGATCTTCGCGCGTCTCGGTGGCGGCATCTTCACCAAGGGTGCCGATGTCGGCGCCGATCTGGTGGGCAAGGTCGAAGCCGGCATCCCGGAAGACGACCCGCGCAACCCGGCGGTGATCGCCGATAACGTGGGCGACAACGTCGGTGATTGCGCAGGCATGGCGGCCGACCTGTTCGAAACCTATGCGGTGACCATCGTGGCCACCATGCTGCTCGGCTCGCTGCTGCTCAAATCCAATGCCGAGGCGGCAGTGATCTACCCGCTGGCGCTGGGCGGCTTTTCGATCATCGCGTCCATCATCGGCTGCATCTTCGTCAAGGCGAAGCCGGGGCAGAAGATCATGGGCGCGCTGTACCGCGGCCTGATCGTGGCCGGGGTGCTGGCGACCATCGCCTTCTATCCGCTGACCGCCGCGCTGATTCCCGACGACGCGCTGAACGCCGTCATGGGCATCGACGGTGGCGCGCATATGCGGCTCTACCTCGCGGCCCTGGTGGGTCTGGCGCTGACCGGGCTGATGGTGGTGATCACCGAGTACTACACCAGCACCGAATTCAAGCCGGTGCGCCACATCGCGGAAGCGTCGACCACGGGTCACGGCACCAACATCATCGCCGGCCTCGGCGTGTCGATGAAGTCGTGCGCCTGGCCGGTGCTGTCGGTGTGCGCTGCGATCTGGGCCGCCTACACGCTGGGCGGTCTTTACGGCATCGCGATCGCCGCGACGTCCATGCTCAGCATGTCCGGCATCATCGTCGCACTCGATGCCTACGGTCCGATCACCGACAACGCCGGCGGCATCGCCGAAATGTCCGATCTGCCTGCTTCGGTGCGTGCGGTGACCGATCCGCTGGATGCCGTGGGCAATACGACCAAGGCGGTCACCAAAGGTTATGCCATCGGCTCGGCCGGTCTGGCCGCACTGGTGCTGTTCGCCGACTATACGCACGCGCTTGAGGCGGTCGGTCACAGCGTCACCTTCGATCTGGCCAACCCGGCGGTCATCATCGGCCTGTTCATCGGCGGCCTGATTCCCTACCTGTTCGGCGCCATGGCGATGGAGGCGGTGGGTCGTTCGGCCGGAGCGGTGGTGGTCGAAGTGCGCCGCCAGTTCAAGGAAATCCCCGGCATCATGGAAGGCACGGCCAAGCCGGACTATTCGAAGGCGGTCGACATGCTGACTGCGGCGGCGATCAAGGAAATGATGATCCCGTCGCTGCTGCCGGTGCTGGTGCCGGTCATCGTGGCCTTCGGCATGGCCTTCCTGATGGGGCCGGAAGCCGGCGTGCAGGCGCTGGGCGGTCTGTTGATGGGCACCATCGTGACCGGTCTGTTCGTCGCGATTTCCATGACCACCGGTGGCGGTGCGTGGGACAACGCGAAGAAGTACATCGAGGACGGTCACTTCGGCGGCAAGGGATCCGAGGCGCACAAGGCCGCGGTGACCGGCGACACGGTGGGTGACCCGTACAAGGACACGGCCGGTCCGGCGGTCAATCCGCTGATCAAGATCATCAACATCGTCGCGCTGCTGATCGTGCCGCTGCTGCCGTCGGCGACCGGTTCCGCGGTCAGTGCCGCCAACCCGACGGTATCGGTAGCTCAGGTGCAGCAGGTCGAACAGGCACGCTGAGCATTCAATGAACTGAAAAAGCCGTGCCGGAGATCCGGCACGGCTTTTTTTTGGTTCGTCGCGCCTTCGCCTGGTCGGAGATTGTCTGCCCTGGATGCTTCGGGCGGCGTGCCGCCGAATTCATCGGCGCCGCCTTCCGCTACGGGAAGGTGTTCCTGTCCTGCTCACGGTTGGTGCGCGGTCGTCGATTCGATCGCCTGCGGGGCAGGCTCCTGCGAAAGGCAAAACCGCACTGTTGTTCGTAGGAGCCTGCCCCGCAGGCGATGGCACAGCAAGTTTCGCCCGGATCGCGTCCCGCGTGTCCTTCGCCGCGTTCGGGATCGGCGTGCCCCCGGACCGAACACGCAGGCCACGCCGTGGCCGAACAGCTCTTCGTAGTGCTCCGACATGTACGACGAGCAATAGATAACTGCCCCCGTTCCCCGAAGGCCTGAATCGTCGCCATCAAGGGTGGGTTCGTACGTGTAGGTGAAGAATGCGGCTAACCCAAGCGGGACTGCCGTAAACATGGCCTGAATATCCTTGTCCTGGGTCGGCCAATGAACTACCATCGGCCCATGGAGTTTGAGTGGGACGAAGCCAAAAACAATGCCTGTTTTCGGGAGCGCGGGTTTGATTTTGCTTACGCCGCGAGGGCATTTTTCGATCCGGATCGCAGGGTCGAGGCTGACACCCGCTACAGCTATGGCGAGGCGCGCTTTCAGTTGATGGGCAAGGTCGGGTCGCGCATATTCATCGTCATCTACACGCCGCGTGGCGCGGCAGTCCGCATCATCTCCGCCCGCAAGGCCAATCAGAGGGAAGTTCGACGCTATGAAGACAATACGAGTGACGATTGACCCTGCCGAGCCTGAGTCGCTGAAGCAGGGGCGCATTGATGCCGAGCGGGTGGATGCAACAACCGAGGGCGACATCACTGCGCAGGCTGCGGTCGACGACGCGCTGTCACTGCAGGATGCTGGCAGGTTTGTCCGCCGCGTGCGCAAACGTCTCGGTCTGAGCCAGGCCGAGTTCTCCGCGAGCATCAATGTGCCGCTCGAAACGATAAGAAACTGGGAGCAAGGCAAGCGCAGCCCGACCGGGGCGGCAAAGGCCTTGCTGAAGGTGCTGGACAAGGCGCCGGAGGCAGCGCTGGCGGCGTTGAGCTGACCGTCAGTACCTGCCATTCGAGCCAGATTCAGGAGGCAGGGCACGTCAGGTCTGGCAGGCCTGCGGCCCGATGCACCGTCGCCGCTCCATGCGCAGCTGACCGGGCATCTGCGCCAGCGCATCTTCGATGTCACCTGGCCGCGGCACAGCCGGATGCCGTCGGAAAGCGAGCTGGGCGCGATGGTCGGGGTCGGTCGCGTCACGGGGGCGGAGGCGCTGGCCGACCCGTAGAAGGTGCTGATCTTCCGCATCCACGACAAGGGCCTGTCGTGTGGCGGCCCAGGGTTTTCCAGGACGTCGCGTCGCTAGAAAGCTTGGGTGAGGCGATGTCGCGCAAGGGCTACGAAACGGGGAACCGCGGGGGAACCGCGGGTGGACAGCGTCGACGACCTGCACCGGCCTCCGAATCGCCAACCACTGGTTCTCCCCGCTTAACCTGATGATTTTTTCGTATGCAGTCAGCGCGGCGGCAGACGACTGGCGCGCACCGCGGCTTCGATCGCCGCACCATTGCGCGGCTCGGCTTCAACCCATTCCTGGGTGACGGCCTGCAGGCGGTCCCATTCCTGATCGTTCTCGTGCTGGATGGCGCGCAGGAAGAAGGGCTTGTCCGCTTCGGCTGCGGCCCAGAAGGGCGGCGTCGTGGCGGCGACCGGCAACTCGACGTCCTGTGCATTGTCCAGTCCGGCCTGCATCCATTCGGTCGGCACGGCGAAATGGCGCTTCATGCCCGGAATGAAGAAGGTCAGCACGCCAACCAGTCGGCCTTCGGCGTCGAACAGTGCGCCGCCGGATGCGCCCTGCTGGAACTGGGCGTCGGTTTCGATTACCGCCGCGTTGTCCATCTCGTGCAGTGCGGTCACCCGCCCGACGCTCATCGACAGCGCCTTGCCGCCTGAAAATCCCATGGCATGCACCTCGTCGCCGACCTTCAGCGTGCGCGACGACGACACTTCGACCGGGCGCGCAATCGGCTGGGCGATGCTCAGCAAGCACAGGTCGTGCCGGGTATCGACCGACCGCGCCTGCGCCGGCACGCCAGTGCTGCCGCGCGCGACGATGACGTTCTGCGCGCGGCCGACGACATGGCAGTTGGTGATCACGTGTTTCGCGTCCAGCTGCACGCCGGTGCCGCTGTTGATGCGGCCATCAGGTGCCGCGGCAAGGATTTTCACCATGTGCATCGAAAGCTGTATGTAGCGCTCGGCGCTCGCCTGGGCGCCGGTGGCAAACAACAGCATCAACAGCAATCCCGGGATGCGCATGATGATCTCCTTGCGGACCGTCGGGCAGTGGATGAAGCCCGGCGGTGATGAATCGACTAACGGAACATGGGGTGGAACCTTGTGGGTTTGTTCTGCGTGGTGCAGTGCACAACTCTAAGCGTAAATCGTGCCAGACCCTGCTGTCTGTACGGGAGAACACCCACTTCCGGGCCTTGTACACACGGTCTTTGCGGCGGAAATGACGTCAAAGGGCGCATCGCAGCCGGTTTTGTGCGGTGCCGCATGATTGGCGCGTCGGGCAACAGACGACGAGGGCGCTGCGGAAGCGTTGAAGTCTGCGACACCCAACCCGCCGACGTTGCAGATTGCCACTCTGTACGGGCGGTCACCGGTGCAGCGGGCGCTGCACCGTGATGCAGGGTGCCCCGTTGTGGTGCGAGTGCCGCGTCGGGCTGAACTCAGGCTTCGATCAGCCCGTTGCGCAGCGCAATCAGCGTCAGCTCGGCCTGGTTCGACGCGCCGAGCTTCTGCTTCACGTTGTACAGGTGGGTGCCGATGGTCGAGGTCGACAGATGCAGGGTTTCTGCGATCTGGTTCACCGACTGACCACGCGCGAGGTGGATGAACACTTCGAATTCGCGTTCCGAGAGGGCCTCGACCGGATTCTGTGCGCCGGTCACGTCCTGCATCGCCAGCTTCTGCGCAATCTCTGCGTCCAGATACATGCGGCCGGACGCCACCGTGCGCACCGCGTCGATCAACGCTTCCGGCGCACCCCGCTTCGACAGATAGCCGGTCGCGCCTGCCTTGAGCACGCGCTTCGGATGCGCCGTGTCTTCGTGCGCCGACAGCGCGAGGATGCGTACGCCCTTGTCGCGCGCCGTCAGGCGGCGCACCGCCTCGATACCGCCCATGCCGGGCATCGACAGGTCCATCACCACCACGTCCGGCTTCAGTTCGGCATAGCGCACATAGGCGGTTTCGCCGCTGTCCGCCTCACCGACCACCTCGATGTCCTCGCACGCGGCCAGCAGCAGCTTGAAGCCCATGCGCACCACCGCATGGTCATCGACCAGCATCACCTTGATCGGACCCATCCTGTTGTCTCCCCTGTCTTATTCGAGTGGCAGTCGGGCCACGACCTGGGTGCCGCCGCCGTCACGCGCCGTCACGTCCAGTTCGCCGCCGAGCGCCTGTGCGCGTTCGCGCATGCCGCGCACGCCGTGATGACCGCGCTTGTGCGCCCAGCCTTCGGCCAGTCCGCTCCCGTCATCCTCGACTGTCAGATGCAGGAACTGTTCAGTACCCCGCAGCGAAATCATGATTTTCCCTGCACTGGCGTGTTTCAGCGCATTGGTCACCGCTTCCTGCACGATGCGGTAGGCGGCAAGCTTGAAGGAATCGCCGGGCGCTTCAGGCAGATCCGACATCCGCAGTTCGAACTGCATGTGCGGGTGGTGGCGGCGCCACTCGGCCACCAGATCGTCCAGCGCATCTTCCAGCCCGAGATTGTCCAGCGCCAGCGGACGCAGGCGCGGAATGATGCTGTGCATGACGTCGTACAGATGGTCGGCCGTGTCGACGATGAGTTGCGCCGCCTCGGCACTGCGCGGGTCGCTTTGCACATCACGACGCGCGATCGACAGGCCCATGCTCTTGATGGCCGTGACCGCCTGGCCCATTTCGTCGTGCAGCTCGCGCGCGATGTCGCGTCGCTCTTCTTCGATGCGGCTCTGGATGAATTGCGTCAGTTCGCGGTTTTCTTCCAGATGGCTGCGCGCCTCGAGCGCTTCCTGTCGCGCCGTCATGTTGTCTTCGATCGATTGCGCCATGCGGTTGAACGCCTGTGCCATCGAGCCCGCTTCGCGTCCGGGCAGCTCTTCCAGCCGCGTGTGGTAATCGCCTGCGCGCATCTGTTCCAGCCCGCGAACGATGCGGTTGAACGGCCGCGTCGCGCGCCCGACCAGCCAGAATACGAGCGCATTGCCCAATATCAGCGCGATCGTGCCCGCGATCAGCAGGCGCACGGCTTCATCCCAGCCGTCGAGAATCGCGCGCGAGGCGTCGGCTTCGACCACCAGTTTTGCGCCATCGGCCAGCGTGATTTCCTGCCGCGGATTGCGCGGCAGGATGGCATCCGAATACCAGTCCGGCGCGTCCCTTCCGGCCTTGTAGGGCGTCGGCGGCGACGCATACAGTTGAACGCCGTCGCCATCGACCAGACGGATTTCGGTCGCCCGCACCCGCCCGAGCCGGTGCAGGAAGTCGACCAGGGCGGGCGACCCGGTATTGGCATAGACCAGCGTGACACGCGACAGCAGTTGCGTGGCCACCCTGTTCGCCGCCTCGATTTCCTCGCTCACCGCACGGCGCGTGCCCATCAGTTCCAGCATCAGCATGGTGCTGGTGAAGGTCAGGATGACCAGTGCGATCAGCAGATTCAGTTTCAGTCGCAGGCTCACGCGGAGGCTCCGGGCCAGGCCGCGAAGTCGCCGTCGCGCGCGTGCGCATCGATCGCCGACACCAGCAGCGCGACGCTCGCCGGATGGAAGGGATCGTGCCCCGCACCCTGCGCCCAGGCCAGTTTGCTGCCATGCGCGGTGCGATGTGCGCGCCAGGCGTTCTGCGGTCGGCACACCAGATCGTGGCTGCCATGCACGATGGCCAACGGCACACCGTGCACATGCGCAATGGCATCGAGCACCTTTGCCTCACCGAGAAAGCAGCGGTGGGCGAGGTAGTGCGCCTGCACGCGGTAGCGGTTGCGCAGCCCCGGCCATTCGTCGTCGGTGGGCGCAGCAGGCAGTGCGCTGTGCGGCCAGCTGCCGAGCGCGTATTCCCAGTTGCGCCAGGCCAGTACGGCGTGATCGACGCGCGCCGCATCGCCCGACGACAGCGCGCGATCCAGCCACACGACGATGCGGTCGCGCCAGCGCGCCGGTACGGCCTGCATCAGCGCGCCGTGCGCCTCGGGGGCGAGTGCCGCCGCGCCGTGGAAGAACCAGTCGAGATCAGCGCGCCCGGCGAGGAACACACCACGCAGGATGAGCCCGCTGCAGGCTGCGCGGTGGCGAGCCGCCCAGACGACTGCAAGCGTCGAACCCCAGGAGCCGCCGAACACCAGCCAGCGTTCGATGCCCAGGCGGGCGCGCAGCGCCTCGATGTCGGCCACCAGCGCATCGGTGTGGTTGTGGGCGATGTCGCCGGCCGGTGTGCTGCGGCCGCAGCCGCGCTGGTCGAACAGCACGACGCGATCGCGCTCCGGATCGAAGAAGCGGCGCTGGCGCGGCGAGCAGCCCGAACCCGGGCCGCCGTGTACATACAGTGCGGGCAGGCCGTCCGGATTGCCGCATTGTTCGTAGTAGATGCGATGGCCGTGTCCGACGTCGAGCCAGCCGGTGTCGTACGGTTCTGTCGGAGGATGCAGCATGGGCGGCGCGTGGTCGGGCGAATCGATCGGGCGTCGATGTTAGCCCATGCATGCCTGCACGACACCGTGCCATGTGACAATCGCACCATGGACGACCGCAATCATCGGGTGGAACAGTACGGGCAGGTGTTCACCCGCGACGATGTCGTGGCGCAGATGCTTGCGCTGCGTCGCAATGCCGGGCGGGTGCTCGAACCTTCGGCCGGCGACGGCGCGTTCTCGTCGCGCCTGCCCGGTTGCACCGCAATCGAGCTCGATCCGTCGGTTGCGCCGGCCGGCGCGCAGGTCATGGATTTCTTCGACTACCCGCTGACTGAGCGCTTCGACACCATCATCGGCAATCCGCCCTATGTGCGGCACCAGGACATCCTGCCGGCGACGCGCGTCCGGCTGGCCAGCGCGCTGTTCGACCTGCGCAGCAACCTCTACCTGTTCTTCATCGAAAAGTGCGTGCGCCACCTGAATCCGGGCGGCGAACTGATCTTCATCGTGCCGCGCGAATTCATCAAACTGACCGCCGCCCGTCGGCTGAATGCCTGGCTGTTCGAGCAGGGCAGCATCACCGACTTCATCGAAACCGGCGATGCACGCGTGTTCGGTGCGTATGTGCCGAACTGCGCGGTGTTCCGCTTCGAGAAGGGACGCGCGGACCGCCGCATGCACGACGGCCGGCGCTTTCATTGCGAACAGGGACAGCTGATGTTCCTGCGCGGCGACTACGGCGTGCCGCTGTCGGCACTGTTCGACGTGCGCGTGGGCGCCGTATCCGGTGCCGACGAGGTGTTCGTGCATCCGGAAGGCAATATGGAATTCGTCTGTTCCAGCACCGTCGACACCGGCCGTACTCGGCGCGCCTTCTTCGATGTGCGCAACGACTGGCTGGAACAGCACAAGGCCCGATTGCTGGCGCGCCGCGTACGGCCGTTCGATGAACACAACTGGTGGTGCTGGGGCCGGCTGCATCACCGCTCGGACGCTGCGCGCATCTACGTGAATGGCAAGACGCGCAAGCCGCGTCCGTTCTTCCTGCATGATTGCCCGCATTACGACGGCGCCGTGCTCGCCCTGTTCGCGCGCTCACCACTGCTCGACGTCGCGCGCGCCGCGAGCCTGCTCAACGATGCGGTCGACTGGGAAGAACTGGGCTTCGTGTGCGACGGGCGCTTCCTGTTCACGCAGCGCAGCCTGCAGACCTGCATGCTGCCGGACGACTTCCGCGCATTGCTCTCATGAAAATCGTGAGCCTTCTTTCGTGACCGGCCCGAGGTGACGCGCCGGCGGTCGGCGCAGTATTCGATCCATGCACAGCGCGTTGCTGTGAAGCGAAGCGAAATCATCGAGGAGACACACATGAACTGGCAAACCCCGAAGGCGACCGACCTGCGTTTTGGCTTTGAAATCACGATGTACATCGCCAACCGCTGATCCCGGTATTGCGACAATGAAAAAAGCGGGCATTGCCCGCTTTTTTCATTGGTGCGTCGCGAATGCCGCATCAGGACGTGCGCCGACGCATGTCCAGCCCCCTCCCGTCACCGCTTGTGCGCCTCGCGCCATTGCCGCGGTGACAGCCCGGTCTGTGCCTTGAAGGCACGAGACAGCGCGGCCTCTCCTCCATAACCGACTTCATCGGCGATCAGCGCCAGCGTTCGCCCGCGACGCAATGCCAGCTCGGCAAGTCCGATGCGCCAGCGCTGAAGGTAAGCGCCAGGCGTGCAGCCCACGGTGTCGCGAAACGCATTGGCAAACACGCTGCGCGACATGCCGGCGCGCGCAGCGAGGGTGTCCAGCGTCCAGCCGTGCGCCGGATTCTCGTGCATCGCCACCAGCGCGAGGCGCAAGCGAGGGTGTGACAGTCCGGTCAGCATGCCTGCGCCGGTCTTACCCCCTTCCATCAGGTGCCTGAGCACCTGCACCAGCACCACTTCGAACAATCGATCCAGCACGGTCTGACGGCCGCAGTGCTGATTTGAAGCCTCGTCGAAAAGCAGATCCAGCACCGGTCCCGCACCGAGGATGTCGTCCAGCGCCAGACAGGTGAAATCCGGCAGCGCCGAAGCAATCGGATTGGTCACGCCGCCGGAAAAGTGCAGCCGCGCACACGCAAAGTCGGCGCCGCATGTCGGGTCGGTGACGAAACGGTAGGCAACCGGGCGTGGAAACAGCAGCAGGCTGGGCCGGGTCACGCGCTCGATGCCGCCTGGATGATGCACGTCGGCTTCGCCTGCGCGGATCAGGTGCATGCGTCCGCTGTCACCGGCGTCCAGTTCGGTGATGCCGCACAGCGCGCCGGTGTTGAACACGCGGGCGCTGACCGAAAAGTGCGCGAGCAAGGTATCGAGTCTGTCCAGCATGGTGCGTTTTGATACGACGAGACAAGTTTTCAGGACTATACGTTGCATTCGGTATCGAATGCGGGCGCAAAGTTTGTCCTGCCAACCGGCATTGCCTCACCCGCTCAACGCACAGGAGTTAACCATGTCCATCGAAAAAGTCCTCTACACCGCTCAAGCCACCGCCACCGGAGGCCGTGAAGGCCGCGCCAAGTCGTCCGACGGCGTGCTCGACCTGCAGTTGTCGACCCCGCGCGAACTGGGCGGCGCCGGCGGTGCCGGCACCAATCCCGAACAACTGTTCGCCGCCGGTTATTCGGCCTGCTTCCTCGGCGCGCTGAAGTTCGTCGCCGCGCAGGACAAGGTCGAACTGCCGGCCGACACGCAGATCACCGGCCGCGTCGGCATCGGCGCCATCCCGACCGGCTTCGGCATCGAGGTCGAGCTGACCATCGCCGTGCCCGGCCTGCCGCGAGATCAGGTCGAAGCGCTGGTCGCGAAGGCGCACATCGTGTGCCCGTACTCGAACGCCACCCACGGCAACATCGACGTGACCCTGGTCATCGCTGACTGACACCTCACGGAGAGGCACCGTCGCCCACGCGGCACGCGAATCGAGTGTCAGCGGACCCCCATCGGTCGCCATGGAACTGCCCGTGTGAAGAAGGCGGTGCTGGTCAGTTCGGTGCCGCCGATGATGCCGAAGATCGCCGACAACCCGGGCGGCCTGCCGATCGAGGTGTTCGACGGCATCCGCAAGCGCTCGCAGGCAAACCGCTCGCAGCTCTATCTGGACATCGCCTCGGGTCCGTTCTACGGCTACAACTGTCCGGGTGCCACGCCGTCGCAGGGGCTGATCCAGTCCTTCCGGGCGCAGGGCATGCAGGCCGGGCACAAGAACACCTACGACTCGATCGCGGCGTTCTCGGCCACCGATTTCCGCGCCGACCTGAAGAAGTTCGACGTGCCTACGCTGGTGATCCACGGCGACGATGACCAGATCGTGCCGATCGACCTGTCCGGCAAGGCATCGGCCGCGTTGATCCGCAACGCCGAACTGATCGTCTATCCGGGTGCGCCGCACGGCATCACCGACACGCACAAGGATCGGCTCAACCAGGACCTGCTGGATTTCGTGCGCAAGTAAGGCTGCGGGAAACCCGGTCCCGCGACGCGCGCCGGGTTTTGTTGTTCAGTGGCGGGTGAACCGCAGTCGTGACGGATGCAACCTGGTATTCGTGGTGTCCCCGACCGTTCATGTGGCCTTCCCGCACCAGCGTCTACAATGGCTGCGTCACTTATCTGGTTGCCCGATCAGGATATGGCCGCACTTGCTGAACGATTGCGCACACTGCGCGAGACCCGCAAGATGCCCCAGGCGCGCTTGGCGGCCTTGCTGGAAATCGACCTTCGTGTTTACAACCGATGGGAGCGCGGCATAGCCACCCCTATGGCGAAACCGAGGAGCGCTGGTTCACGGTGGGACAGACACGCCCTGGCAAGTTGCTGGCGGTTTCGCATACGTTTGTGATGACCGGCCCGGACCGGGCTCAGGTACGGATTATTTCGGCGCGCGAGGCAACCCGCTTTGAGCGTCAGCAGTATGAGGATGAGCGGTAGGCTGCTCGCACGATAGAGGAAACGACCATGTCACAGACACTGGATCAGGACGACGATATGCCCGCTGAGATTGATTTCTCGAAGGGCGTGCGCGGCAAGTTCCATAGCCCCGATGCCCGGCTTCATATGCCGGTGTATCTGGAGGAGGCGGTACTGGCGGTACTCACCGCCGCTGCCCAGAAGAAAGGCATTAATGTCTCGGAACTCGCTAACGAAATGCTCAAGCGCGATATCGAGATCGCTCAGGCGCTGCGCTGAGACCATCGCAGCGCAACAACCTGAGCAACTGAAGAGAAGCCCCACCGACCCGCACTGCGGGTGGGTGGGGCTTTTTACGTCTACTGAATCAAATTGAATCAGCACCGCTTGCCCTTGGACATGCTAAGGGGCGTTTTGAGCTAAAAAGTCGAGGGCGGAAGCTGGAAGAGGAAACGGTGGTACGTCCCTGAGGTTTCCTCGCACGACAACCGGATCAGGCATCAGTAGAAGAGAAGACACCTCGGAATATTCGTTCGGCATTCGTGGTGCGTCCCCTATTGTTCTTCGTTGTACCTTCGACGCGCGACCCGTCACCACGTCCACGGACAGTGCCTCTCCGCGTCACTTTTCGCGCATCGCCGGGGCCTACCGGCCGAACAGCGCGGCGCTTGCTTCCATCTGGGCGTGCTCGAAGGCCGGCGCGAAATCGTCCAGCTCGCTTTCCTGCAGTCCGATTTCCGGGGCCAGCGCAACTTGCCGCCATCGACAGACCGCCGCATGGACCTCTTTCAGCACCGACAAGGCCTGTTCCGCGCTCAGTGCGAAGTACGACGAGCGGGCCAACAACATCTGCACGTCGGTGATCGGTCCGTCCTGCTCCGACAACCAGGTTTTGGATTCCCGCTCCTTGTCCGGAAACGGGTTGATGTCGAAAGCAGGCGCGAGACGCCATTGACCGTGGGCCACGTGCAGGAAGCCGTGGTTCTGCAGGTGGTCGTCCACGTTGGTGATGAGCAGATTGAACGCCATGCGGCGCCAGAGCTGCTGCAAGTCATGCGTGGGCGCGTGGCCGTGGGTGCGGATGGCGTCGGCGATCTCGGTGTAACTGCGATCCTCCTCGCGCGAGGCCTGCAGCAGGGATGCCGCCGACTGGTAGGGGATGCGGCCGTCGGCGCCATCGCGATCGAAGCGGCCGATCACGGCCACAGGCACTTCGTTTCCCTCGTCGCCCAGCAGAACGATCCGCGCGGGCGCGGTGTCGATGCCCGCGCGCACTGCGAGCTTCAGCGCCAGTACCTCGCCGCGGGTGACGCTGCGCGTATCGCTGACACTGGGAAACTTGCCGATGGCGAGCCGGCCGTCTTCGTCCACCAGGGTGCACTTGGGTCGCATGCCGCCGAGCGAGGTGCCCTTGCCCTGCAGGTAGCGCAAGTCCTCGGCCGTCTCCTGTCCGCGCTCGACGGCGCGGCTGGCCTGGTAGATGCGCTGCAGTTCGATCAAGGGCGGAGTACTGCGCCGTCCTTCGGGCGTCGTTCGGTGCCAGTCTCCATCCGCATCGCGCAGGCGCAGCGCGCCGACGCGGCTGAAGTCATCCACCGCCAGCAGGTAATCCAGTTCGGTAAGGGTCGGCAGTTGCGGATCGGTCTTGCGGCGCTTGGCGTGGGCGCGGGCGATGACGCGCCGCCCCCAGGCGTCTGGCGCGGTATCGGCGATGGCGCCATGAAATACGGAATCGTGCAGCGAGCGCGCCTTGTGCGGTTGGTAGCCCGGCGTCAGTTGCAGGTCGGCCGACACATTGAAGCGCGCCGTGGTGCCCAGCCAGGATGGCTCATAAGCAAAGGTGCTGTGCTCGCGCCGGCCTTGGCGCACATAGACGAGCGAGCCAACAGGCAGACCGGCTTTGCCGATGCATATCTGAATCTGTCGGCGGGTTGGCGCGGACACCGTCATCAGAGCGCCCCCGACGTACCGGCCTTGCTGCGCACGCGCTTGGGCAGGTTTTCGTCCATCAAGGTCAGGCCGATGTCGTCTTTCGCCGTGTCCAGCAGGTTTTCCAGCGACTGTATTTCGCCGAAGACGTGAAGCGCTCGGGCGAAGAAGTGAATGGGCACCCGCAGGTCGCCTTGCTCCATGCGCCGCACCGTGGATAGGGACGCACCCATGCGCTCGGCGAGCGAGGCCTGCGAAATGTGCCGCCGACGGCGGGCAAGGGAGATGTCGCTGCCAAGCTTCCGGATCGCCCGCTCGACTGGCAGAGGAATTGGGATTTCCATATCAAGTGTCCCGATAAGACTGCTTATAATTTATTAATGTTTCTATCGGGATGATTATAGCCAACCGGCGGAGTGCGGGAGAACTGCGCTTCTTGTGGACGTCTTGACGACATCGAACGGCGGGCTCGGTCCGGCAAAGACGCCCCGTCGGCTATGCCAGCGAACACGCCGCCGGGCTGGCATTGAGGGGTCTCGGCTGTCGCGAACGATGCCTGGGCCAGGGTTATGTCGCCCGGTGTCGTCGCGAAAGGCTGTCGCGTGCCTGGGCGGGTGGGTGCGATATTGGGAAATAAATGAGGTCTGATCCCATTTGTTATTTTTTTCGGCGCTGATCCGCAACGCCGAACTGATCGTCTATCCGGGTGCGCCGCACGGCATCACCGATACGCACAAGGATCGGCTCAACCAGGACCTGCTGGATTTCGTGCGCAAGTAAGGCTGCG